>JAUMZP010000003.1 GCA_030528025.1 Candidatus Saccharimonadota bacterium | reverse complement strand
CGGAAGGCGAGGAGGGGTGGCCAGTTGTTTGTGTTGAGTTTGCTGAAGCGCACCATACAAAATACGAACAAATGCACCTCTACCAGGTGCTTTTTTATTGCAAAAATGCAACTAGGTGAATAGCCTGAATTGACATAGCTGGATAGCTTACCGTGTATTACTACCAGTTAGTAGCAAACACCCTTTAAAATTGGTTCTATTAATAATGTACAATAAGGGTATACATATTCAATATGCGACATGCAACGAAAGCAACAACACTCATGGAATACAGATATAAAATAGCCTACAATGCATGCCTACTAGCGGCGGCACTGTTGATCTACCACTCTATCAACATTGCATTTGGTGATGGCATTTCCGGTAAGACACCAGACGTTGCAGTTCATATTGTCATATTCTTTATAGTAATGGCACTTATACTGGCGGCTATATACTGCCGTTATAAAGATATGGGGTTGAAGAAGTAAGTGATGTACTGTGCAATAACAGTGCGCACTCACCACCGTGCTCTAGCAATCACCTCCTGATATCGCTCGACATAATTTTGCGCCATAATATTGGCAGAGAATTTTTGCTCAATGCTAGCGCGGCATGCGGCTGGGTCGATCTCGTCTACCCGGTTGGCATAGGCAAAGAACTCGTCTTGGTTGCTCGCAAGGAAGCCATTGACGCCGTGGGTGATAATCTCGGGCATGGCGCCGCGCTTCATCGCCACAACGGGTGTGCCGCAGGCCAGTGCCTCGATGACTGCCATACCAAAGGGCTCATCCCACTCGATAGGGAAGAGTAGCGCCTTGGCGTTGGCCACGAAGTCGAGTTTTTTCTTGCCGCTGAGGTTGCCTGCATAAGTGATGCGCCGATGTTTGAGGACGGCCGGGAGGATGTGGTCGCTATAGTAGCGGAATTCTTCGTTGCGCCGGTAGTTGGTTAGTGGGTTGGAGAGCTCGAGGAGCAGCTTGCGGTTGCTGCCGATCCCTGCAACGGTGCCCGCCATGCGGAGGCGCTTCTTGTACTGGGCAGCGTAGGCTACAGCGGTAGCTTGGCCTTTGTCTTGGGTAAAGCGGGCAAGGGTGATGTAGTAATTTTGCTTGCGTGAGACGAAGGGGAAGGCACTGCAATCGATGGCATTGTGCACGGCTGGTAGTAAATGAGGGCGGATCTCACGTGGGGCTTTGCGTGCCATTGCCTCTGAGATACACGTCATGTAGAGGCGGCCAGGATTCATATATTTGAGCTGTGGGCGATTATCCATTTGCCCTGCCTCAATAGTCTGCGGCGTAGAAAATGGTGGCCCATGGAACGTATGCAACACTGGTGGTAGTCCCGGTATGCGGCTCACTGGTGAGAAAAAAGCTGGCCCAATGTAGGGGTTGTGGTCGTGAATGATATCAAAATGGCCATCGGCTTCGATGGCGTGGAGGGTAAAATTGAGATGAGTCTGGAGAGCCTGGAGTGGTGCATCGTAGTAGGGGTCGTCGATGGTATCGAAGAGCTCGCGCTTGTAGTATGAGTGGGTTGGCGTGCCGTTGCGCATCCGCCGTGCGCCATTGGCAAAGAGCTCTACCTCGACATCATCGCGCTGCTGCAGTGCACGCACCAAACCTTCGACAACGAGCTCAATACCGCCATAGCCTTTGATGGGTAGAGCGAGCCACGGTGGGGCAACAACTGCCACTCGTAGTGGACGTGGGAGGGGTACTGCGGGGCGATCACTTGACGAACATTGTGTATCATTTTGTAGCATCATATAATTAGTATAGCATAATCGAGCAAAATGTGGAGTAGTAGGGTATAATACAGATATGGAGTCGTTTCATATCTTCAAGCTGTGTGGCGATCATCTCGTGGCACACCTCTACGAGCATTTGGTGATGCAAACGCTGCATCGACAGCTGTTTGAGGCAGGGTTGTTTCAGGCGATTGACTACCAAGCCTATGGAATCGTCTATTCTGACGCTGGGGTGATGGGGATCGATGCGACGCTCTACACTATGCAGGCCGAGCGCTTTGTAGCCCAGCTGCGCCAGCCAGTGGCGGAGTATGATGATGCGATGATCGACTGTGCGCTGCGGCAGATCATTGCCGAGAAGGGCTATCCGCTCACCTATCACGACCGGCTTGCTCTCCACGAGGCACTGCACCAGCTTGATACCGAGCCATGGTATGATGCTCAGGATATCGACGTATTGCAATGCTTAGGCGAGGCAGCGCCACGTGGCATCATTGCTCAGCGCGAGGAGTGGGAAGCGGACGTCATGGAGTATAGTATTGATATATCGATTGATCTCGAGCCGGGTGACCCTCAGGCAGTTGTCTTCATCGAGCTTGCTCATGCAATCCAGGTCAATACTGCTGCGCTGCTGCAGCGAACGTATGGGTATTATAACCACAGATATGATAGAGAATATACGAGCGGGCGTTATACCCAGCGGCAGTACCTGCTCGTAACTGGCCGTGAGGATCATTCGGCCCAGGTCTATAACTTGTATGAGCTTATGATCCGGATGATTCGAGCCCAGGGTGGCTGGCAGCGCCTCTTAGAGCGTTTGCAGACGGTTGACTATCGAGAACAGTTTGTGCCCTCCATCGTCAACATGATCGATGACCTACGGATGGTCGTTGGGGCGCGCGGCTGGCGTCGAATTGCTACGGCGGAGATAGTGGATGACCTGCTCGATCGCCTGACAATAACAGTGGTCGCACAGTGATGAGATATGATGCGGTGAGGCTCTATGATATGCACCGCGATTATGCACATTACCCTAGGCAAACCAGCCGCTAGTGTGATACTATAAGCAGTAAGGAAGGTCTGATATAATTCGGGCCGTTATTTTATGTTATGACAGATCCACAGTATATTCGTAATATTGCAATTATTGCCCACGTCGACCACGGCAAAACAACGCTGCTTGATGGCTTGCTGAAGCAGAGCAATACATTCCGCAGTAATCAAGCCGAAATGGCTCAGACTCTCATCATGGACAGTGGCGAGCAGGAGCGTGAGCGCGGCATTACCATCACTGCCAAGCAGACAACAGTCTACTACCAGCCCACCGATGCTGAGTCAGCAGTCGACTACAAGATCAACATCATCGACACGCCCGGTCATGCCGATTTTAGTGGTGAGGTGGAGCGCACGCTTAACATGGCTGATGGTGTACTTCTCGTGGTAGATGCGCAGGAAGGCCCGATGCCACAGACAAAGTTTGTCTTGAGCAAAGCACTTGAGCTTGGTCTAACACCGGTCGTGATTATCAACAAGATCGACAAACCTGCGCGGCGCATTGCCGAGGTGGAGGATGAGCTGGCCGATCTCTTCCTCGAGCTTGCTACCGACGAGTCGCAGCTCAAATACCCGGTGTACTACGCCGTAGCACGCGAAGGCAAAGCCTGGGCGACACTGCCAAGTGATGCGAGCCAGCCAGCCAGCCTGGCACCGATCTTTCAAGCGATTATCTCGCACATCCCAGCGCCGCAGGTGGCAGATGGGCCTTTCCAAATGCTCGTGACGGCCCTCCAGTACGATACCTTTCTTGGCAAATATGCGATTGGCCGAATCCATCGTGGGGTGGCTCAGCGTGGCCAAGCGCTAACGCTTATCAAGACGGATGGTACTACTACCAATGCCAAGATCGATAAGCTCTTCATCAGCCGCGGCCTCGCCAAAGAAGAAGTGAGCGAGGCAGGCGCGGGCGACATTGTCTACATCGTTGGTGCAGCCGAGGCACACATTGGAGAGACGCTCACGAGCCGCGACCAACCAGAGGCACTACCTGTCATGGCAGTCGAGGCTCCCACCATTAGCATGTATCTTGGACCGAATACTAGCCCGATGAAAGGTCGCGAGGGTGAATTCACTACCAGCCGGCAGATTGGCGATCGTCTCCAGCGCGAACTTGAGACTAATGTGGCGCTACGGGTGGCGGAGTCTGGTATTGGCTTTGTAGTATCGGGGCGAGGCGAGCTTCACCTCAGTGTATTGATCGAGACAATGCGCCGCGAAGGCTACGAATTTGAGGTTGGGCGGCCAGAGGTTGTGACGATCTCCAAGGATGGCAGTGAGCAAGAGCCAGTTGAAGAGCTGCTGGTTGAGGTTGGCCCTGAGTTTGTCGGCGTTGTCAGCCAAGAGCTTGGCAAGCGCAAAGCGGAGCTCCGCAAACAAGAGCAAACCACTAGCGGTGCAGCGCGGATGACCTATATCATTACGACCCGAGCGTTGATTGGTCTGCGTAACCGCCTCCTGACAGATACAAAGGGAACAGTGATTATGTATAGCCTGCCACACGGCTATCAGCCGGTTAGTGGTGCATTGCCGCGGACGCGCAACGGTGTTTTGATCGCCTTTGAGCCAGGCACGACCACACCATATGCCTTGCAAGCGGCCGAAGCGCGCGGTGAGCTCTTCGTCGGAGCGGGAACTGATGTCTATGCCGGGATGATCGTTGGTCTTAATAACCGCCCAGACGACCTCGAGATCAATGTCTGTAAGGCCAAGCACCTTACCAATATGCGCAGCAAATCAAGCGACGGCACTGTCCAGCTGACGCCACACACCCAGCTGAGTCTTGAGCAATCGATTGACTTTATCGAAGATGACGAGCTCCTTGAGGTCACGCCGCACGCCCTTCGCCTCCGCAAGAAATACCTCGACGCCAACGAGCGCAAACGCGCCGCCAAACAGCAACCATAACACCATAGGGAGAAACCGCCTATCATGCACAACGTCCGCCGCGCTTTTGCTGCGAAAATCATTGCCCTTACCAAAGATACCAGAGAGAATGCCAAAGCCGCTGCGGTGCAGACGGTAGAGCTCGTGCGCCCGACACCAAGCTCACCTGATGAGACGCTGAGTGAGCTCTTTGATGAGGTGCAGACACAGCAAATTTATGGTGACGGAAAGGCGTTTGTCGATATGACACCCACCAAGCCAGCCCGGACGATTATGGCACGGTATCGTCGCCAGCGTCGCCAGCCCGGCTTCGACCTCGCGACCTTCGTTGGGCAGCATTTTTCTACCACAGTATACCCAGCCTCGAGTTACCAACCAACCGATACCACTACTGCGCGCCAACATGTGAGTCAGCTCTGGCGGCAGCTCGAGCGGCGCAATCGCAAGAATCGGGGTTCGCTCCTTGCGCTACCATATCCATATATGACGCCAGGTGGACGCTTTGATGAGTTGTTTTATTGGGATACGTATTTCATTATGCTTGGCCTAGCGGCGGATGGGCGCTGGCGCTCTATCGAGCACATGATACGCAACTACACCTATATGCTACGTAAATTTGGGATGATCCCCACGGCCAATCGGACATACTTCTTGAGTCGGTCGCAGCCACCCATGTTTGCAGCGATGGTACAGCTACTGGCACGTCACCGAGGCAAGCGGGTCTATGCAGAGTTTTTGCCAAGCCTTCTTGCTGAGTATCGCTTTTGGATGAAAGGTCGTCGCCAGATTGCGAAAGCCAAGGCCGTTGAGTACCCAGCGTATCTCCGCGTCGCTGTTATGCCTGATGGCACGCCACTCAATCGTTACTATGACAACCGCACCACACCGCGCCCTGAGTCGCATCGCGAAGATGTCCATACAGCGCATCACGCAGCCTCAGCGCACACAACGCGGACATTCCTCGATCTGCGGGCAGCAGCCGAGAGCGGGTGGGACTTTAGCAGCCGGTGGTTTGCCGACCCCTGTCAGATTCAGACCATTGAGACAACAAAGTATGTGCCGGTCGACCTTAATTGCTTCCTCTACCAGCTCGAAATGACGATCGCCGAGGCTTACCGACTCATCAAGCAACGTCGCCTGGCGCGGCGTTTCGAGGCAGCGGCCGAGCGCCGAGCTCGGGCAATTCGCCGCTACTGCTGGCAACCTACCACGCAATTCTTTGAGGATTATGCCATCACCACTGGTCAGACCACGGGGCGACTCACGCTCGCCGCAGTGACGCCACTATATGTGGGGATTGCAACCAATGAGCAAGCTGCAGCGGTAGTGCAACGGCTCGAGAAAGACTTTTTGCAGCCAGGTGGACTCCTTTCAACCCTCATCACTAATGGCCAGCAGTGGGATGCCCCCAACGGCTGGGCACCACTGCAGTGGTTTGCCATTGTGGGGCTGCGCAACTACGGCTATGACACACTGGCGGCAACCATTCGCGACCGCTGGCTTGCCACCAATGAAGCTGTCTTTGCCCAGAAGCGCAAAATGGTCGAGAAGTACGATGTTGTCACCGCCAGTGCAGGCGGCGGCGGGGAGTATCCTTTGCAAGATGGCTTTGGCTGGACGAATGGGGTGTACGCAGCACTCAAAGATGAGCAGCTCGGAGTAGCGCAGCAGTAGTCCTGGAAAGTCTTGGAAGAAGAGGCACTACGAGTCTCACGTTGCTACGTGGTGCCGTTATATTGCTGGGCTACCTCGTCTGGCAAAAATCCCTTCTCATGTTGGAAGTTTGCCTGCCACTGATAGCCTTTGCCATAGCCGAGCTCCTTCATGAGTTTGGTGGGAGCATTGCGCAGATGGAGCGGGACTGGTGTATCGGCGTAGCGGCTAGCAAGAGCCTCTGCCTCGTGCATGAGGTCGGTGATTTCGCGCGATTTAGCTGAACGGGCAAGCGCTATGGCACAGTGGTAGAGGTTGTAGCGGGCCTCAGGCAAGCCAACCCGCTCCACCGCTTGAAAGGTCGCGACCGCTAGAGATAACGCACCATTACCTGCCAGCCCGATGTCCTCACTGGCGAATACCACCATGCGCCTGGCAATGAACTTTGGGTCTTCGCCAGCGTCAATCATTCGGCTCAGATAATAAAGGGTGGCGCGGACATCGCTACCCCGCATCGACTTGATGAAGGCCGAGATCACATCATAGTGCATCTCGCCTTGCTTGTCGTAGCCAGGGAGCTTCTTTTGGGCAGCAGCTGTGACGGTATCAGGCGTCACTGTCTCAGCGAGACTCAGGGCAAGCTCAAGGTTACCGAGCGCCACTCGGGCATCGCCGCCCGATAGCTCGGCGAGGTAATCGAGCGCCTCTGGCGTGACGGACTCTGCCTTGCCTAGGGTGGTGATGGCGCGCTGGAGAATAGCGTGAATTTCGTCTTTGCTTAGCGGTTGCAAGACGAGTACGCGCATCCGGCTCAGTAGTGGTGTAATAACCTCAAAGCTTGGATTCTCAGTCGTCGCACCGATCAACGTAATCAGCCCCGACTCAACATGAGGCAAAAAAGCGTCTTGCTGCGCCTTATTAAAGCGGTGTATTTCATCGACAAAGAGCATCGTACGCAGGCCAAGATTCCAATTTTGCCGGGCGTGCTGGATAACCCGCTCGACGTCCTTCTTGCCACTGGTAACGGCACTGAGCTCGATAAACTCAGCCTCCACCTCGCGAGCAATAATCCGCGCCAGCGTCGTCTTGCCTGTGCCCGGTGGTCCCCAAAAGATGAGGCTCACAGGCTGCTTCTTCGTGACAATTTGGCGCAAAATCTCGGTATCGCCCAGTAAGTGTGTCTGGCCTATCACAGCATCGAGCGACTGTGGGCGTAGTCGCTCGGCCAGCGGTTGGTGTGATGACAATGATGAATCTGGCTCAGGCATAACTATATCTAGTATACCGGAAATGGGCTGGCACGTCGAAGGGTTGTCGGTTTCGGTACTCGAACTATAGCTGATTTCCTAGTTACCTATTGCGAGGTAGCAAGACGACCCCATCTCGCTATTTTGCCACAATGTGGTATGATAAAAGCAATAAGCTAGTCCAAAGGAGGAATATGGAATATATCATTATCGGCATCATCGTGGCGACGATTGTCTTCATGCTGAGCGGGATTCGGGTGGTGAATCAATACCAGCGCGGTGTGGTGCTAACACTTGGGCGCTTCTCGGGTCAGCGCGCACCAGGCCTACGCGTAGTGGTGCCAATCTTTCAGACGATTATGATGGTCGATGTCCGCTCGACGCCGATCGATGTGCCAAAGCAAGAGGTCATTACGAAAGATAACGTGACGGTTGGTGTGGACGCTGTGGTGTACTTTCGTGTCATTAATGCGCCAAAAGCCGTCCTCGAGACGACGAACTATATTTACGCTACCAGTCAGTTTGCTCAGGCAGCGCTGCGTGATGTGACGGGTAACATTGACATGGACGACCTGCTTGCCAAGCGAGAAGAGCTTAGCCAGCAGATCAAAGAGATTGTCGATGCTGAAACTGACAAGTGGGGGATTGACGTTGAGAACGTGAAGATTCAGAACATCGAGTTGCCAGGCGATATGAAGCGCGCTATGGCTAAGCAAGCCGAAGCCGAGCGTGAGCGCCGGGCCAACATCATCAATGCCGATGGTGAAAAAGCCGCTGCAGAGACCCTTGCAGAAGCCGCTCAGATTCTTGCTAACACCCCAGGGGCAATCAACTTGCGTACACTCACGACACTTGAGCGCATTAGTGCCGAGCCAAGCCAGAAGACGATGATCCTCTTCCCAGCAGAATTGACAGAAGTACTACGAGGTATTAAGCGGTCATGATCGACTTTCGTCAGAATCGAGCGCGTTGCATTGATGCGCTTGCGGGTGGGCTGGCAGTATTGACTGCGTATGACGAAGTGCAGGGCAGTGGCGATGAGCCAGCGCCGTTTCAGCAGGAGTCGAACTTTTGGTGGCTCAGTGGAATTGAACGACCAGGTTGGAAGTTGATTATCGATGGACGACGGAGCCGCACAACACTCGTGCGGCCTCATCTCGACGCGGTGCAGCAGACCTTCGTTGGTGAACTCAGCAGTGAGGAAGCCAAGCGGATCAGCGGTGCTGATGCAGTGATTGACGCCCACGATTTTGAGGCAGAGCTGCGCCAGCTTGCCAAGCGCCATACGGTTGTATACGAAGTGAACGATCGCACCGACTATGGTTTTATGCTCAACCCCGCCTCACGCGACCTGAGCAAAGTGCTACAGCGGATCTTTCCCTCAGTACAATCGTGTCTCCGTCAGCTGCGTGAACTGCGGGCTATCAAGCAGCCGGAAGAGATTGCTGCGCTGCGCCAGGCAATTGCGCTGACTATCGAGGCCTTTGAGGTAGCTAAGCAGCGCTTGCCAGACTGCCAGCATGAGTATGAGTGCGAGGCGGAGTTTGACTACCTATTCCGGCACCGCAATGCCCGCCATGCGTATAGTCCAATTGTCGCTGGTGGTGCTAACGCCTGCACTTTGCACTATAGCCATAATGCAGGGCCGCTTGCTGCTGAGAATATGGTGCTGATCGATGTTGGGGCACGGGTCAATGGGTATTGCGCGGATATCACTCGCACCTATGGTATCAAACCGACGCAGCGCCAGCAGGATGTCCATGCTGCGGTGGTGCAAGCGCAGCAACACATCATAGAGCTGCTCGAGCCAAATCTCCCCGTGGCTGACTATATCCAGCAGAGTGACGACATTATGCGCGACGCCTTACAGCAGCTTGGCCTTCTACGTGATCGCCACGATCAAGCTACTTTCCGGCGTTACTATCCGCATGCTACCAGCCACGGGCTTGGCGTCGATACACACGACAGCCTGGGTGCGCCGCGGGTACTGCGCGCCGGTATGGTGCTTACCGTCGAGCCAGGAATTTACATTCCAGAGGAAGGCATTGGTGTCCGGATTGAAGATGACATTCTCATTACGCCGAGCGGCCACGATAATCTCAGCGCCAGCTTATCGACAAAATGGTAAAAAACCGCTATACTAGAGCAAATGAAACGACAATTTTTTGCCTTTATTATCCGCTGGGTGCTAAATTCACTTGGGCTGTGGATTGCCGTACGTATCTTTGGTACAGGCTATATCGGTGTCCAACCCGATATGAGTATTGCTGTGTTTTTGCTGGCTGGACTCATCTTCTCAGTCGTCAATGCAGTCTTTAAGCCGATTGCCATCATTCTATCGCTTCCTGCCATTCTCGTCACGCTCGGTCTCTTTACCATCGTTGTCAACGGCTTTATGGTCTATATTTCACTGATACTGGCACCAGGCCTCAAGATGACGTTTCTTCATTCCATCTTGACAGGCCTGATCATGAGTCTGGTAAACTATATAGTAAGCAGCGCGCTCGAGCTAAATTATGGGCGCACGCAGGAGGAACAACATGAATCTTGATAGTATTCTACAAACAATAATGATTGGCTCGGCCATCTTGATGATCTTGGCTATTCTGCTTCAGCAGCGCGGGGCGACGCTTGGTGCAGGCTTTGGTGCCTCGGGTGAGCTCTATACCACGCGGCGCGGC
This sequence comes from Candidatus Saccharimonadota bacterium, assembly GCA_030528025.1. Taxonomy (GTDB): domain Bacteria; phylum Patescibacteriota; class Saccharimonadia; order Saccharimonadales; family Saccharimonadaceae; genus Saccharimonas. The sequence goes on along the minus strand of JAUMZP010000003.1, from coordinate 90,924 downwards.
CTAGACAAGAACCTCTTCGAGGCAACGATCTTTTTGGCTGTTACCTTTGTTGGGTCTATTTTGGCGGCACTCTTGTTGCCGTCTGCGGGGTAGGGTATGGTGAATCGGCAGGAGAAGCACCTCCAGCGCCGTGAAACCTCGTCGGCAGTCGTGCCTCAGGAGGATGAATCGCTGCGGGCAGCCAAAGCAGCGAAATCGGTACCATCTCGCCGCAAGAAACCACGCCGTGACCTCAAGCAGCTCGAAGATAGCGCGACGCGCCACGTTGGCAAGTTCTTAGGGAGCCGCTTCGAGAGTTTGCGTCGAGCTCGGCGGCGGGTTGTGCTGTGGCTTGTCCTCATTGCAGTGATTTTGCTTGGTATTATTGCTCAGATCTTTATCCGCCGCGACGCAACAACGGCAACTGGCGGGACTGGCGGGACGTATATAGAGGGGGCACTTGGCCCGATTGAGACGCTTAATCCTCTCTTTGCAACCAGCAGTGCTGAGCTTTCGGCTAGCCAACTCATGTTCTCTTCACTCTATCATTACGATGCCAAGGGTTCGCTCCACACAGATGTGGCAACGAGTCTTGCCTATAACGAAGCGAGCAAAACCTACACCGCTCAATTGCGTGATGACGTCCGCTGGCACGATGGGCATAAGCTTACTGCTAAGGATGTTGTCTTCACGATCAACCTCATCAAGAACCCGGCGGTGCGCTCGCCCTTGCGTGTCAACTGGGTCGACGTCCAGGCCAAGGCAGTCAATGATACTACTGTGCAGTTTGTGTTACCTGCAACGTATGCTGCCTTCCCCCATGCATTGACCTTCCCAATTTTACCTGAACATATGCTAGGCTCAGCAACGCCAAGCTCAATGCGCCAGGCACCATTTAATCATTCGCCAGTTGGTAGTGGGCCGTTTAAGTTCCAGATTTTGCAATCGACCAACAATGCTCGCCGGCCAAAGACCGTGCATGTCGTTGCCTTTGATGGCTACTATGGTGGCCGACCCAAGCTCGATCGCTTCGAGCTCCAAGCTTATAGCACGCAGCAAGATATCGTCTCAGCTTTGCAAGCTGGTGAGTTGAGTGGCGCAACCGACCTCTCTGTTGTGATGCGCAAAGATATTCCACGCAACCAATACACCACAACCACTGTACCGACCGATCGCGGGGTGTATTTGCTCATGAATAATACCAATCCCATCCTTAAAGATCGCGCGGTTCGCAAAGCCCTCCAACTAGGCACTAACACCGCTGCGATTCGCACTTCGCTGGGTGAGGGCGTGCAGCATCTTGACGGACCATTTATCCCTAGTCAGCTTGGCGGTATCGATGCACCATCTGCAGATAAGCACGACCAAGCGAAGGCCGCTGCGATGCTGGATGAAGCAGGCTGGAAGCTCGCCGATGGCAGCAAGGTTCGCAGCAAAGATGGCCAAAAGCTGGAGATTATGATCACCACTACTAAGGGTGCAGAGTACGAAGCTGTTTTGGCTAAGGTAATAGAGCAGTGGCAGCAGCTTGGCGTGGCGGTGACGCAGCAGGTGATTGACCGCTCGGCAGCGTCCTCCACCTTTGTCCAAGGGACATTGCAGGGGCGAAGCTACGATGTTTTGCTCTACGAGTTGGCGATTGGTGCCGACCCTGATGTCTATGCCTACTGGCACTCCTCGCAGACGGGCTACCAGGGCTATAACTTCGTCAATTACACGAGTCGCACCGCAGATGCCGCATTGGCCAGCGCCCGTACGCGCCTTGAGCCAAAGCTGCGTGCTGCCAAGTACAAAGCGTTTGCCGAACAGTGGTACAGCGACGTGCCGGCGATTGGTCTCTATCGGTCGGCTAGTGTGTATGCGACAGGCCCTGGCGTCCAGGCTATCCAGCAGGGCGATACCCTTGTCTCTGGTGCAGATCGCTACGCAGACGTCCTCCGTTGGACAGTGATAACGCGAGATGTTTACAAAACCCCCTAACATGCGGTATAATCAACAGTGTCGCGAGATATGCGGACGTGGCGGAATTGGTAGACGCGTCAGCTTGAGGGGCTGGTGAGCATTGCGCTCGTGGAAGTTCAAGTCTTCTCGTCCGCACCAGATATGATGCCTCGCGACACATCAACACCACCAAGATAGGTGGTGTTTTGCTTTTGTAAATATAGGAGGGAAAGAACACGCTTGAGATACCTATATAACAACCAAAACAGCTTGATCATAAAATGCAACAATTAATCGGCGAACTGCTTGTGTTTTGTAAAAGGGTGGTGCATAATAAAGACAAGCTGGTACGCAAAAAGGGGTACCGTTGCGTCCAAACACAAACATCGTGCCAAAACAAACATTGTGCCCCAGGGTGGGCGCGTAGCAGCTACTAGCAAATCACCTCTAGTCAAAGAGGTGATTTTTTGCTATAGTCTATAACAGACGGGGCATTAGCTCATTTGGCTAGAGCGCTTCGCTGGCAGCGAAGAGGTGACCAGTTCGAATCTGGTATGCTCCACCATGGATCTTTAGCTCAGTTGGCTAGAGCGCACGATTCACATTCGTGAGGTCGCAGGTTCGAATCCTGCAAGATCCACCATTTTGAGATTATTCCCCTTCTGGTGTTGAGCCACAATCAGCATTAGTTAAGGCCTGAGATAAGCGAGGATATATCTCGCTTATTTTTTATTAATAATAACGAAGCAAAAGGCTATCATGGCAAGACTACCAAAGCTACGAAAAAAATAATTCAAACATAAGGCCGGGGTGGAGTCAGAGTCGTTTGGTGGATTAGACGCTCCAAGCGGTGACAAACGACGCGTATCATCGGTGTGTTGCAGAGTTACGTCCTATCTCGAGTTTATTGGGAGGCGGTAACCCATCGAATTATTATCTTAAAGATCTTATTCATGCAGAGTTAGTGACTGAAGTGTTCGAACGAGTGGATCGTAGGCGTATTTTTAGAATTCCCGAAGTGATCAACTATGACTTACTTCGTAGTGATATAAAAAACGCCACAACGAAACTCGAATCTAGAATCGAGTCGCAATTTGCTCAAGACAAAATCTGCAAGAACATGGATTACATGTTTAGTGATTGGCTAGTCAAGTTAACTGATAACGTCTCGAAGTACTCAGCCGACTGGTTTGATGAGGATTACGAATGGGAGCACCATGATAACTATGCAACAAGCTTCGACGAAGGGAAGAGCGTTCTCGCATTCCTCGTAAGATCCATAGAACGTGGTGCTATCCGCGACAAAGACTTCATCAGTAAAATCTCAACTTATCGTGACAGAATGTCTGGATTCGAAGAACGCCTCCGCCCACTCTTGCCAAAATTACGGGATCTTGAATTCGATAGTTTTCAACAAGACAACTTGGCAGCGGAGTGGCGGTGGTGGAGGCACTAGATACTGCCACTAACTTTATTGACAGTTGTCTTGTGTTATGAATTATAAAAATAGCGACGGGATATTGCTCGTCGCCATAAAAATATAATAACACCTGGTGGAGATAGAGGGATTCAAACCCTCGACCTCAGCAATGCGAATGCTGCGCTCTATCAACTGAGCTATATCCCCACGACTCCCTCTATTCAAGCACAAACGAGCGGGAGAATCAACCAGTAGCATTCCCGCCTGTTTCTGATAAAATAAAGATATGTTCAAAAAGTTTATCCAAAAGCGGCTCGAGACGTATGTGAGCCGGTATTTTCAAGCTCATCCAGAGGTCAAGTTAATTGTTGTGGTGGGGAGCGTGGGCAAGACGAGTACTAAGCGAGCGGTGGCTACCTTGCTATCGCAGCGCTACCGTGTGCGCATGCTTGATAACAACCATAACACCAATCTCTCAGCACCGTGTGGCATTCTTGGCGTGACCTACCCCAGCAAGGTACACAGCATTGGTGCCTGGCTCAAGGTGTTTGCAGCAGCCCGTCGGCGGATTGCTCAGCCAGCTGACGTTGATGTGATTGTCCAAGAGCTTGGCACTGATCGGCCAGGGGAGATTGCTGACTTTGGCCGCTACCTCCGGCCCGACCTTGCCTTAGTGACGGCAGTAACGCCAGAGCATATGGAGTTCTTTGGCTCAATTGAAGCAGTCGCGCAAGAGGAGCTCTCCGTGACGCAGTATGCACGCCGAGTGCTGATTAACCGTGATGATATTGAGGGGCGCTTTGCTGACCTGATTGCTACTCCACACTTTAGTACATATGGCACAACTGGCCTCGCTGAGTATCGCTTCGAACAGCAGAACTTTGATGCTGAGGTAGGCTATCGTGGGGGGATTATTGCTCCACCAAACATTGCTCAGCCATTCGCGGCGGCCATTAATGTAGTAGGAGAGCACAGCCTACGGCCGATCGTTGGTGCCGTTGCGGCGACCTTGCTCTATGGCTGCACACCAGATGAAGTAGTGAAGGGTCTTGCACTGATCAAGCCTGTCCCTGGGCGGATGAACCCACTGTTGGGCCTTGGCGATACAACAATTATCGACGATACATACAACTCCAGCCCGGCTGCTGCGCTGGCTGCTCTGCAGACACTCTATAGCTTTGCGCAGGCACCGCAGCGGATCGCCATCCTTGGTGACATGAATGAGCTGGGCGCCTCGAGCCAGGCCGAGCACGAGAAGCTAGGCATGGCCTGCGACTCGCATTTGCTTGATTGGGTGGTGACGGTTGGCGGCGAGACAGAGAAGTATCTTGCGCCTGCTGCCCGTCGGCGTGGCTGCCAGGTGAAGGTATGCCGCAATGCGATCGAGGCAGGGCAATTTGTTCGTTCGGTGGCACGGCCTGGTGCAGTGATTCTTGCTAAGGGGTCACAAGGTGGGATATTCCTTGAAGAGGCGGTTAAGATCCTCTGTGTCCTGAGCGAAGATACCGAGCTGGTGCGTCAATCGCTCGCTTGGCAGGCCATCAAAGCGCCATACTTTTCGGAATACGAGACATTCTTTGATGGGGCAAGCCAGTAGCGTTAATACGTGATTTATGGTATATTCTTACGTGTGAGACTAGTGTATTAAGCGGAGAACTATCTATGCCAACAGAGAAAAAACTAAAGGCAACCAAGCGCAGCACAACGCGCAAGACGTTGCCAAAAAATGAGCCAGAACAAACTCCGGCCAAGGCTAATAAGCCAGCAACCCCAGTTGCAGAGCCAGCTCCAGTAGCCGAGCCGGCTACTCAATCGATGCCAGAGCAGCCAGCTACTCCGGTCATGCAGCCAGCTCAGCCCCAGCCTCAATATCAGCCACACATGACTCCAGGAGCTTTGCGTGCTCAACCAGCTAAGAAGTCCCATCTTGGGCTGATTCTTTGCCTTGTCGGTGGTGGTGTAGCTTTGCTGGCGCTTATTGCTGGTGTGCTATTGTACTTCTTCTGGTATCAGAACCCACACAAGGTAGTCACAGATGGCGTGGCAAATCTAGTAACTGCACGGCAAGCGTCGTATAGCATGGGCGGTGATGTTACACCAAGCAGTACTAGCACTTCAGGCCCATCGAAGGTCACCTACAGAGTGAATCTGCAATATGCCAACCAAGTTGCTGGTGGTAACGGTGAGGTAACGATGGACCTCCCACAGGTTGGCCAGATTACTGTCAAGGCCGAGATCTATGCGGATCGCGAAGCAACCTACTTCCGCGTCAATGGCATCAAAAAAGTATATGAAAAATATATTGATACCATGATCGACCAGTCTATGAAGCGCTATAACACCTCGAGCATGACCGATGAAGAGAAAGATACTGCGCGGAGCAAGATGCGCGAGCAGTATACCAAGCAAGCACTGCCTATCATCGAAAAAATCGATGGCAAATGGGTTAAGATGACGCAAGATGAGATGCTTAAGATGAGCTCAAACCGCACAACGACCAAGCAGTGCACAGAGGCAGTTGATAGCCTGTATGATGCCAAAGCCCGAAACGAAGTCGCTGCGGTACTGCGTAAGCACGGCGATGTCTTTACAGTAGAAAAGATAAATAAGCCAGCGCTCGATAACGGCGCAGTGGGCTACAAGGTCACAGTAGCGAGCCCGTCGAGCCACGAAGCACGCTTGCTTAGCCGTGATCTTGGTAACACCCGTATTGGCGAACTGCTTCGCCGCTGCAGCAACTCAACGTCGACCCGTGTGACGACACGTCAAAACGGCCGGACCATCAAGACAGAGCGACACTCTGCTATCTCTGGGCCAGACTTGAGCCAGATGGATCTTGAACTCTGGGTGTCGCCATTTTCGCACGATGTGAAGCGCATTGTCATGAAGCCAACTAGCCAGTCTTCTCAGCAGCCAGTGACGATCAACGTCAATGACACAAAGGTTGATTTGCGCAAGCCAAGCGAGAGCATCCCATATAGTGAGCTCATGCGAGGCAGTAGCACCAGTAAAGATAACGACAGCGATACATCATCAACAAGCACCGGCGAAGCGTAAACAAAACGCCACATATAAACCCAACCCCGCTTTCGAGAAAAGAAGCGGGGTTGTCTTTGTTCTCGCCCACTATGGTAGAATATGAAAGACATGAAACGATACAATCCTGCAGAAATCGAGCCAAAATGGCAACAGCACTGGGCAGAAGACCAGCGCTACCGGGCGGATGACGCCTCTCCTAAACCAAAGTATTATGTGACTGGCATGTTCCCATACCCAAGCGGAGCAGGGATGCATGCAGGGCACTTTATGGAGCATTCCATTGTCGATGCAGTGGCGCGCTTCCGGCGCAGCCTTGGTCACGAGGTACTCTACCCAATGGGCTGGGATAGCTTTGGCCTCCCTGCAGAGAATTACGCCATCAAGACAGGCAAAACGCCACAAGAGACGACCGCGACCAATATTGCTAACTTTACTACTCAGCTTCGCCGCGTTGGCGCGAGTATCGATTGGAGCCGGGAGATCAACACGAGTGACCCAGAGTATTATCGCTGGACGCAGTGGATCTTTACGCAGCTCTTTGAGCGGGGCCTGGCATACCAAAAGGACTCACTCCAGTGGTGGTGTCCGAAAGACAAGACCGTGCTGGCAAATGAGCAGGTGATCAATGGCCGGTGCTGGCGCTGTGAAGAAGTGGTGGTGAAGAAGCCAATGAAGCAATGGTTCTTCAAGATTACAGAGTATGCCGACCAGCTCCTGGCCGACATCCCCGCACTCGACTGGCCAGATAAGATCAAGCAAGCTCAGACCAACTGGATTGGCCGCAGCGAGGGAGCAGAGATCCGCTTCGCCCTTGATAAGCCCGCGGCAGATGCAGAAAGTGACGCCGCCGATATCACCGTCTTTTCGACGCGCCCCGATACGCTCTTTGGTGCGACCTTCTTGGTGCTGGCACCCGAACATCCTCTGGCGCAGCATCTCGCACGTGGTGACGCCCAAGAGGCAGTCTTGGCCTATATTGCCGAGGCAGTCAAGAAATCGGAGATTGAGCGCACTAATGACACAAAGGATAAGACAGGAGTCTTTACTGGAAGTTATGCCATAAATCCAGCGACGGGCGATCGAATACCCATCTGGGTGGCCGATTATGTCCTTGGTGGCTATGGCACTGGTGCAGTGATGGCTGTCCCGGCTCATGATGAGCGCGATGCTGCCTTTGCCGAGAAATACGAGCTGCCCATCGTCACCGTCATTGAGCGGCCCGACGATGACCCAGACACTGACCAGTGCTACCATGGCGAAGGCGTGCTCGTTAATTCTGGCGCGTTTGATGGTATGCGCAGCGAGGATGCTCGTGAGCAGATCGTGGCCTGGCTCGAACAGGAAGATCGTGGCCACGCTAAGGTAACCTACAAGATGCACGACTGGTTGATTAGTCGCCAACGCTACTGGGGCGCACCCATCCCGATCATCCACTGCCCCGAGCATGGTGCTGTGCCAGTGCCAGCGGCAGATCTACCTGTTGTTTTGCCGGCAGTGCAAGACTTCCAGCCGCGTGGTGATGGCAAATCCGTCCTTGCCGCCCAAGAAGAATGGGTGGCGACAACCTGCCCGACCTGTGGCGGCCCAGCTCAGCGCGAAACCGACACAATGGATGGCTATGCCTGCAGCAGCTGGTATCTTCTGCGCTACACCGATCCGCACAATGCTATGCAGGCCTGGGATCCAGCACTGGCTAACCACTGGGCACCGCTTGATATGTATGTTGGTGGTGACCATGCGACGGCTCACTTACTCTATGTGCGCTTCTGGATGCACGTCTTTCGCGATCTTGGCCTCACAAGCTTTGCCGAACCAGTGCGGAAACTCGTCTACCATGGCCTCATTCAAGCCGAGGATGGCCGCAAGATGAGCAAAAGCCTTGGCAATGTTGTCGACCCGCTTGAGGTGATTGATGCGGGGTATGGGGCAGATGCACTGCGTACCTTTGAGCTCTTCCTCGGGCCGATCGACGAGAACTCGAGCTGGAGTAGCCGAGGAATTGCTGGCGTCTATCGCTTCTTGAATCGTCTCTGGACATTAGTGCAAGAGTTTGATGATTGGCAGCAGCAGGGCGGAGCGCCTGGGCAGGTCGACGCTGCACAGCTTGAGTCGATCATCCACGCTACAACGAAAAAGGTCACAAGTGATATCTACCGCCTAAGCTTCAACACGGCCATTGCTGGGCTCATGGAGTGCGTCAACGACCTCTACAAGCTCAAGACAACTGGCTTTACTGAGCAGTGGCAGCCAGCGCTCAAGACACTGATCCAGTTGGTGCAGCCCTTTGCGCCGCACATGGCCGCTGAGCTATGGCAGCAGCTTGGCTATGGTGACCAGCTTGATTTTGCAGCCTGGCCAGAGTGGGATGAAGCAAAGATTGTCCACGATACGATAACCATCGTTGTGCAAGTCAATGGCAAAGTTCGCGCTAAGCTCACTACCACGCCAGACGCCAGCGAAGCCGATATCACCGCCCGGGCCCTAGCAGATGACCGCGTCGCAAAATACCTCACTGGGCCGCCCAAGAAGGTTATCTACGTCAAACGCAAGCTCGTCAGCGTCGTTGTCTAGAAATAGCCACCTTCACTGATCGTGCCGTAAAAAACAGGGCGTCTCATGGAGCGCCCTGTTTTGGGTTGCGCGGTCACAGTCTCGTACTATGTAGGCATGTTCTACAAGTCTGTCAAAGCAGCGATGTAATTATGCTGGTGGATCAGTTTTCTTACGTTTAGCCTACAGGCACACAGATTGTCACCATCTTCAAATGCATATCGCTATCAAATTCGAAGTGCACCCAATTACCGCCTTGCTCGTCATATTGGATCCAAGCTGAGCGCACCCATGTGGAATTCTTCTTTGCTTCATTGTCAGGAGTTCCAAGATGGCGAATAATTTCTTCTCGTGTTGCGGTGTTGGAAAATTCCGCAAACAGTGGAGTGGCATACGGTTTGTATTCTGAATCTTGTTGAGTGTACAAGGTGACTGCTCTAAGTACTCCATCTTTCCAGTGAAACTCTGTTCCAGAGTTATACAATGAGCAGTAGGATTCTGTAGAGTCAAAGCCAATTAAATCTTTATCGATTTCATCAATGACAGGGGTGTCACCTGAGATACTAATAATATGTTGAACGTCCTTCTCGATACTTTCGTCGCTTCGTCCGACCAGTTTGATATATCGGTTAATATCTCCATCTATTTTTATTGCCATAGGTGCTCCTTACTGAGACTAATAGTATGTACCATATCATACAATATATGACAGATATCTGTCATATCAAAGCCAAAACCTAGACGTCGTAGCGAGCGTGTTCTTGATAGGGTAACAAGGCGTAATAGCTCGCTTGGCAATTAGCCGCGAATATATTTTTCTATACAAAACGGCGCAAACACTAGAGAATTTTGCGCTTTTAGCGTATAATAGCTACAAGTTTTACGTCAGCCTAAAGAGAAGGAGATTTTTACTATGGCTCAACCAAAAAAACAGAGTAGCCCACGCAAAACCGGTCTGCGCCGCAGCCACCTGCGTCTTAAGCTTGCTCGCATGGTCAATAAAACCTCACCAGTCAAGGTCAAGACGACCAAGCGCGAGACTGGCGCTGCCAAAGCAGCTCGCTAGCTTTTTGTCGATAGCAAAGAATTTTAACAAAAGAAAGAACCAACCAAATGGCTTCGAACCGTCATCTTGGGCGTATAGTTGCACTCCAAACATTGTACGAATATGAATTCCGCCAGCAGGCGAATGATCCGCAGGCCGTGCCACAAGAGATTCTGGCGCGCAATCTTGAGCGTTATGAGTCGATCATTGGCGATCGAGCCTTTGTCGATACACTCGTTGCTGGGGTGATCGAGACACAGGCCGCGCTTGACGCTCACTTACAACCAATTGCGCCAGAGTGGCCGCTTGATCAGATTGCTCGTGTCGACCGCAATATCTTGCGACTTGGCCTCTACGAGTTACTGCACTGCCGCGCAACTGTTCCACCCAAGGTGGCGATTAACGAAGCAGTGGAGCTTGCTAAAGCGTTTGGTTCGGATAATTCAAGCAAGTTTATCAACGGTGTACTCGGCACCGCCTATCGCAACTTGCCTGGGGAGACACCAGACGATGCCAACACCGTCACACTTTGACCGACACTTCAATCGGTTTAAAAAATATTTTGGCCGTCGCAAGCCGTCTATTCAGGAAATTGTTCGTGAACCGACGGCTGGCGGCATTGTATTCCGCTACAATAGCGACAACAAACTCGAAATCCTCCTAATTCAGGATGCTAAGGATCGCTGGACGATCCCCAAAGGGCATATTGAGAAAGGGGAGACTGCCGTGCAGACAGCTCGCCGGGAGATTGGCGAAGAGGCTGGGCTGCACGACCTTGATATGCTGGGCTGGCTGGGCAAGATTCACTTTCGCTACCGCCGAATGGAAAAGCTTGTCCTGATGACGACACAGATCTACCTTGCCCGCGTCCGCACCAGCGGCAATGAGATTCAAAAAGAAGAATGGATGAATGGTATTAAGTGGTTTCCCTTTAGTAAGGCACTTGACCTCATCGAGTACGAAGATATTGCCAAGCTTATGCTCAAAGCTAAGAAACGCATCCGAGAGGAGCGTCTATAACGACAGAAACGAAAGGAGTTACTATGTCTGGCATGCCAACTGGCCCGTATCAAGCGTGGGCACAGCAAGCGCTCGGGTTTGAATATCACGATATTCAGCTCTTAGTTACTGCACTCACCCACCGCAGCTATGTCAATGAGCACAAAAAATCCGTTACTGAGCACAACGAGCGCCTTGAGTTCTTGGGCGACGCTGTGCTGGAACTTGCAGTGACCGACTATCTCTACCAACACTATGCCGAGCCAGAGGGTATCCTGACGAGCTGGCGCGCAGCGCTGGTCAATACAGAGAGCAATGCCGACTCGGGCGAAGCGCTTGGCTATGGCTCACTTATTCGGATGAGCCGAGGTGAGAAGCATGGGAGCAAGCGAGCGCATCGCCAGATTTTGGCTAATGCGTATGAAGCCGTGATTGGCTCAATCTATTTGGAGCGAGGCTACGAGGCGGCAGCTGAGTTTATTGCCAAGCATACCATTAGCAAACTTGACGCCATCCTGGCCGATGGCTCGTGGCGCGACCCCAAGAGTCATTTACAAGAGGTGAGCCAACGGATTGACAATGCTACGCCAGTGTACCGTGTCTTGACAGAGGATGGCCCCGACCACGACAAAACCTTCACGCTTGGTGTCTTCGTCAATGACCGGCTGATGGGCCGCGGCACTGGCCCTAGCAAGCAAACCGCCCAGCAAAAGGCCGCTCGCGCTGCTCTGGCAGCCTACCAGCAGCAAGAGACTCAAACAGAGAAGACAGAAGAGTCAGCCAAGAGCTCAGACGAGTTTTGACCTGCAGATAAGTAACAAATTGACATCGCCAGCCAAACAGTGTAGACTTGTACAGAACGAACTAACGCAAATATAAGTCAAGAAAAGGAAGTTTTATTTATGCTCGCAATTCGTTTGCAACGTCTTGGCCGCAAAGCCTACCCAGTGTACCGGCTCGCCGTACAAGAGGCTCAGCGCCACCCATCAAGCGGCCGTGTAGTGGCCTATGTTGGTAACTACAACCCGCATACCAAAGAGGCTCATATCAATACCGAGCTTGCCCAAAAGTATCTTGATAATGGTGCCCAGCCGACACCACGAGTAGTCAAACTGTTGGCTGCTGCCGGTGTATCGCTGCCAAAGTGGGTTAAGCAGCCCGCTGGCGACAAGCACAAGGCAGTCCGCAACCCAGAGAAGCTGCGCAAGCACTAACCTCAGGAAGAAGCAGAAGCCTAGAGCGGATTCTCTTACTAACAAGTACGCCAACTGCTCCACGTATCGTGGAGCAGTTTTGTAATGATCAGTAATATTTTGCGTGTACTCCAGGACAAGACTAGTAGAAGGATCAGACAACTCAGCACCCTAGCCATATGTCGTATTTTGGTAGAATCCAGCTGGTATGCTACAATGAAAGCACAATCACAATAAATCTGAATGACAGCATAAGGAGGGAAAGAAGAAAGCTATGGCGACGATTGATCAACAGTTTGTCGAATATGTCGTAAAGTCGCTGGTGGAACATCCAGACGACGTGGTGGTCGATCGGGTGATCGACGAGAAGGGTGTCTTATTGACACTCACCGTCAACCCGGAGGATCTCGGCCGTGTGATTGGCCGACGGGGCAGTACGGCACAGAGTTTACGTACCTTGCTGCGCGCGCTTGGCACGAAGAACAGTGCTCGCTACAACCTTAAGGTGGTGAATAATGATGAGCCACACACCGCAGCATCTCAGTCTGTGGATAACTTAACCACTGATACAGTGGATAACGATGATGAGAGCGAATCGGATTTTGCAAAAAAGTCTCGCCAAGAGCTTGCAGAACTCGACGACCTTGATATATAATACAACCAGTTCAGAAACGAACTGCGAGAAAAAATAAACGCTCTTTGCGAGCAAACCAACAAGGTTTGAGAGCCTTATTTGTGCAAGAAAACTGCTGTGGAGGCAGTTTTTTTGTTGGGTGTATTGAGTAGTCTATTCATAATACTATTACCTCATTGTCAGTTATCGTAGTAGCTGTATCTCGAAATGGCGAGATATTACTTTACGATTGAAGTAGCAAATACACCTAACCGGAATGCATATTAAGCGGTGTAACAGCCAACCAAAGGAAGTATATATTTGCATAACTGTAGTCTATGCTACAATGCCTCGTATTATGAAAGATATCGTTACTACTCAACAGGCTCAGCCATTCCGTCTCGTCGGTGTTCGCTTGGTTGCTATGGCAATCTTAGCGGCTATCACATATGCCGTACTCAAATTTACAGGCATCAGTAGTGATTTTCCACCACTTGATATGATTTATTTTCCATTTGCTAATATTATCTGTGGTATTGTCATTTGGCGTGAATTCCGGCGGTGTCATGTCTCGGTGTGGAAATATCTTGGGTTTGAAAAGTGGCGTCTTGGGAAAGATATTGCTTGGAGTGTACTATGGCTCTTTGTTACTTATATTCCGATGATAATTATGCTTGTGGCAGCGATATATCTCATGTTTGGTGTGGAAATGTTTTCGCATTTCGAGCAGGTATTTACCAAGTCCGCTTCGCAGCTGCCGTCAAGTGTTTTGTCGGTCATAAGTATCTTTAGTGCAGTTGTATTTCTTGTTAATGCCCCAATTGAGGAGATTATTTATCGAGGTTGGTTACAACGTGGTCTAGCGAAGCGCTTCGGTGTTGTAATCGCCATTCTTATCCAGGGTGTACTCTTTGGCTTGCAACACATGATGTTTGCTGGAGACGTTCGCGGTATGATTTCGTACGCCTTTATGTTCTTGGCATGGGGTGTAACGGCAGGTATTATTGTTTATCGGCAGCAGCGTTTGGCGCCGATGGTAATTGCTCACTGGATTGTCAATATTGTACTTGGCATGGGTCCGATGATTGCAATTGCATTCTAAGCCGAATATCCTGTAAAAGTATGTACTTCATCGGGTTGTCATAATAACGGATTGGCATATTTCGTGAAAGCGAACGAGCCAAAGAGACATTATCGCAGCCGGCTCAAAATATTCGTTAAGCCAGCAATGCCAGCAATAAGCAAAAGTAATACGCCGATGATCACAATCAGTAAACCATAATGGGGTTGGTACCTTGGTGGATTGTAACCGTGAGTATGGCGCGGATCGTGGCGGGTGGCTTCGGTATCAATCGAGATATTGGCAATCGCTGGCTCTACAAGGTGTCGAGACACCGCTGCCTCACCGTCGAACTGCTCGAGTGTAATATTCTCGTTGAGCGGCGTGATGGTTGTACGCCGGCTCGATAGCTCGAGGCGCTGCGCGGTCGTGTTATCTGTCTCCGATCCAAAATCCATAGCATAACCAGTATAACAAATAAAAAACATAAGCGTAAAGACCTGAACCTCTCGCAATATCTGTTAGACGGTACTGCGGTAATTTGTTACACTAGGAGAGATGAAAAAATTCCAAGTAATTAGCCTGTTTCCGGAGATGTTTTCCGGCGTGTTTGAAGCTTCAATGCTGTGGAAGGCGCAGCAGCGAGGTTTAGCGGAGCTAACGACGATTGATCTGCGCCAATTTGGGCTCGGCCCTCGCCGAACGGTCGATGATACACCGTACGGCGGTGGCGATGGTATGCTACTACGCATTGAGCCGCTCTGGGAAGCAGTGCGGCACGCCAAAGAGCGCGACCCGACTGCCAAAGTGCTCATCATGACGCCGCGGGGCCAACGGTGGCGCCAGGCACTTGCGCAGCAGTATAGTCAGACTGACCATGGTTATATCTTCATCTGTGGGCGCTACGAAGGGTATGATGAGCGAATCATGCAGGTGGTTGACCAAGCGCTCCGAGTGGGTGACTATGTCCTGACTGGTGGTGAGCTGCCCGCGATGACGATTATCGACTCGATTGTGCGACTGATCCCTGGTGTCCTTGGCGGCGAGACGAGCGCAGCGATTGAGAGCTTTAGCGATGGTCAGACACTGGAGTTTCCGCAATACACGCGCCCAGAGGTGTGGCAGGGGATGGCGGTACCCGAGGTATTGCTCAGTGGCCACCACGGCAACATTGCGGCTTGGCGTGCAGAGCATTCGCTCCCAGTAGATGACTAGCCCTGTACACACAAAAGAAACACCCGAGCATGTCATAAGCACTCGGGCGTTCTGTTGTGGTGGATATATCGGAGAGCGACTGATACAAGTATGTATATAAATGTTTATGTTTGTAACGTTCGCTCCTTCTATAGTAGCGAACATGTGGCACAAGTGCAAGGAAATGCGTGTAAAACAGGGTAATATCTGATATGATAAGGTTATGAAGCAGCGTATGATTCATTTTTGGCTTGGGTTATTTCAGGCGATTTTTCCAGAGCATTTGCGGCGTGATCCTGCGTATTGGCGGCGTCTTGCGCTTGGTATCGTCGTGATGTTTTTGATCATCACGCAGCTCTTTACTTTTGAGAAGTTTGTCGATATCACGAGCGGCTGGCATGTGGCTGGCGGGGGCATAATGGCTGCTCTCTTGGCTGGCTTATTGCCGCTGCTTGAGCTCGGTAGTTTGCCATTTTTGCTCTCGATGGATATGTCGCGAGGGTCACGCCGTATTTCGCAGGCATGTTTGCTTGTCGTGAGCGCAGTGTGGTTTGGTATGGCACTGTGGTGCTTTTTAGCTGTACCAATGAGTGAATCGGGCCTCTTTGGGGCGACCTTACCACTACTCAATGGCTGGTGGACGGTAGCATTTACGGGCTTGGTTGGCCTGGCGGCGGTGCTTGCAGTACGCGAAGCAAACGAAGCAAATAATGTAAAATAATACCTTATACCTTATAAGTTCATTTGATTATTGCTGCTGGCTCCTGGTCTTCTGCTGGAATGTTATATCACATTCGAGCAGTAAGGTTGCACATCTTTCTCACGTGCTGCGAGCATACAAAATAAAGACGTTTCTGGCTTATTTGGCTTTCTTTTATATAAAAATAACCCTCCAAAAAGGTGGGTTGATGTATGTGCTATATGGCTGGGCCGGAGGGATTCGAACCCCCGAATGCCAGGACCAAAACCTGGTGCCTTACCACTTGGCGACGGCCCATCATCGCGTGGTGCCTCTGTATTGTACCATGCTTGCGAAGGTGGATCAATAGCGCGTAGTGTGTGACCTACTGGGGGTCTGTGCTCAGTAATCGATCGGCTCAGTGATTTGTGATGCCGGCATGTAGCTGCTGGATAAAAATAACAACAAACTGCTCCGACCACAGTCACATGCTTCATATAGCAGAGGTTGTGCCAGTATACCCGCTGTGAATATCACGCTTGACCTACAGTATATAGAGTAGTATAGTGCATAGTAAGCGCTATATATGGTGTCTATAACACTAGTAACCGATGCTTATACAATCATAAAAACAAGGATAAACACTCATGCCGTGGCGCGTGTGCTGTCACGGCAAGTAAAGGGAGGGGTATGTATCACACAATTACCAAACGCGATGGGCGCATCGTGGCATTTGACGACACAAAAATTATGGCAGTAATCGAACGAGCTGGCCTGGAGACGGGCGAGTTTGCTGAGGAAGGGGCCTATCAGTTAGCTCAGGTGGCGATTGCCCAGGCGCAGCAGACTATAGCGGATGATAAACTCACCGTGGAGCAGATGCAGGATGCGGTAGAGGATACCTTGCTGCGCTCGCTATATAAAAAGACTGCCAAGGCGTACATTATTTATCGCGATCAGTATCAAAAGCTGCGCGAGATTGCTGCTAGTGCGCATGTTGACCTGATTGACCAATATTTGCTCAAGCTTGACTGGTGAGTTAACAAGAATTCCAACATGGGTTACAGCCTCCAGGGCCTTAATAATTACATCTCAAGTGAGGTGAGCAAAACCTACTGGCTAAACAAAATCTACAGCCCAGAGATTGGTCGTCTTCATCGGTCCGGTGACCTCCATATTCACGATCTTAACCTTGTGAGTGTGTATTGTGGGCTGGGACTTAATGGATCTGCTTCGGCAGGGTTTCACTGGTGTGCCAAACAAGATTTCGTGTAAGCCAGCCCGATATTTTCGCACAGCACTCAGCCAGGTCGTGAACTATTTCTACACACTGCAGGGCGAGGCAGCTGGTGCTCAAGCCTTTAGCAATTTCGACACCTTGCTCGCACCATTTATTCGAGCAGATGGACTAGCGTACGATGAGGTAAAGCAGATACTGCAAGAATTCATCTTTAATGTTAATGTGCCGACACGTGTTGGCTTCCAAACGCCGTTTACGAACATCACGCTTGGCCTTGAATGTCCTAAGCATATGGCAGGCACACCTGTGATCATTGGCGGAGAGATGCAAGAGAGCAATTAAGGCGACTACCAGGATGAGATGAATACCTTCAATTGGGCGCTGCTTGAGGTGATGACGGAGGGTGATGCCAACGGACGGGTCTTTATTTTTCAGATTCCGACGTATAACATCACGGCTGATTTCGACTGGGATAATCCTGTGATTGACAACCTGTGGGAAGCCAGTGCAAAATACGGCATTCCATACTTTAGTAATTTTGTGAATAGTGATATGAGCCCAGAAGACGCGCGTAGTATGTGCTGCCGCCTGAGGATTGATAATCGTCAACTAGAGTATCGTGGTGGTGGCCTGTTTGGGAGCAACCCAATGACGGGGTCAGTTGGTGTGGTGACGATTAACCTGCCCCGCTTGGCACTGAAGTCGAGTGACGAAGCAGTGTTTCGGGCTGGTCTCGTCCACCTTATAGAGCAAGCGCGTGATAGTCTCGAAGTTAAACGCAAAACGCTCGAGCGCTTGACCGATGCCAACCTTTACCCCTATACCAAGTTTTATCTGCGTGATATCAAACAGCGCTTTGGTGAATACTGGAAGAATCATTTCTTGACAATTGGCCTCATTGGCATGAATGAGGCAGCGCTTAATCTCCTTGGCGCGGACATCGGTCAGGCTGCAGGGCGGGAATTTGCCGAGCGGACGCTCGATCTAATGCGCGAGACGCTCGTGAAATTCCAAGAAGAAACTGGCAATAACTACAATCTTGAGGCAACGCCAGCCGAAGGCACGACCTACCGCCTGGCGCAGATCAACCAGCGCGACTACCCAGAAACAGCGCATTTTGCCAATGGCATTGGTGTCGCGGTGCCAGCGCCGTTCTACACCAACAGCACTCACTTGCCAGTCAATTATACCGACGATCTCTTCGAGCTACTTGATCTCCAAGACGAATTGCAGACCAAATATACTGGTGGCACTGTCATCCACTTCCTCCTTGGTGAGCAAATGGATGACCCTACAACGCTCAAAGGGCTCGTGCGAACGATCTACCGCAATTACCGCTTGCCATACTTTACGATCAGTCCGAGCTTTAGTGTCTGTAAGAATCATGGCTACTTGCGTGGGGAACATGAGGCGTGCCCACAGTGCCAGGAGCCGTGTGAGATATATTCGCGGGTGGTGGCTATTTGTGGCCTGTGCAGCAGTGGAATAAGGGCAAGCAAGCAGAGTTTGTGCTGCGCTACCACTACGACAAAGCAGCTGATACAATCGATGCTTAAATAATAGAAAGAAGGGAGGATGGTGATGGTTCAGATCGGTGGTATCCAAAAGTTCAGTACAGTCGACTACCCAGGTCACACCTGTGCGGCAGTCTTCTTGATTGGTTGCAATATGCGCTGCGGTTACTGCCATAATCCAGAACTCGTCTTACCTGAGCAGTATATTGACTGTATCCCTGAGGCGGAGATTCTTGATTTTCTTGCGCGGCGGGTTGGCTTGCTTGATGGTGTCGCGATCAGTGGTGGCGAACCGACGATGAGTGAGGATTTGCCTGACTTCATTCGGGCTATCAAGCAGCTCAGTTTCCTCGTCAAGCTCGATACCAATGGGGCCCACCCGGCGATGCTACGCCAAATGCTGGATGAACAACTGCTCGACTTTGTAGCAATGGATATTAAGGGGCCACTGGAGAAATACGTAGAAATTGCTGCGCGGCCAATTGACACCGATGCGATTATGGAAAGCATCGACCTCATCCGAAGCCGGGTCGATCACGAGTTTCGCACGACGATTGTGCGGGGGGTAGCTTGAGCCAGCAGACTTCGATGCGGTCGGGCAGATGGTGTAAGGCGCACAGCGCTTTGCCCTGCAGCATTTTATTGCAAGCGATACTCTGGTGAGCAGCCGCTTTTGCGATGAAACGAGCCTTACTGATGAGGAAATGGCCCAGGCTCAGCACATTATGCAACGCTATGTAACAGAATGCGTGGTGCACTAATGCAGTACTATACAGGGATAATCCAGCAAGTGATTCAGTACACACACGATGTAGCAACGCTGGTGTTTGATGCCAAGGTGACGCACCATTTTGCTATACCGCCGGACAATACATTACCGTTATCAAGCCAAAGTCGCACACTCCCGAGGGTAAGGCATATAGCCTATCGAGTTGGCCTGGCGAAACACATCTGAGCATTACCGTGAAAGATATTGGCGGTGAGTATTCCCACTACCTATGTAGTCGGTAGGTGGGCGACCAGCTAACTTTTTCGGCGGTGTATGGGTACTTTAATCCACTGACAGATCGCCCACTCGTGGGGATTGCCGCTGGAGTCGGTATTAGTCCGGTGTGGAGTATTATCAAGAGCGAATGCGCGCGTGATCCACATCGGAATATTCAGCTCATGTATAGCAATCGGACCGTCGACGATATTGTCTTTGCGGCCGACCTTGCTGCATATGAGGCGCGCTACCCACAACTGTCGCTTCACCACTTCGTAACACGCCAAGCAACAGTCTCGCCTAAGATATACCAGGGGCGAATTGACCTCCATATGTGTATCAACCCAGCAGCACACTACCTGATGTGTGGTTCAGTTTCATTTACGCGAGCGATGCGGCAGGGGCTCACTGCGCGCGGTATTGCGAGTAAATGTATTGCAACAGAGGTATTTTTCGAATGAGTGAGCAGCTTGCTAAAACACCAACCAAGCGCTTGCCGGAGGAAATTGCAGCCTGGCAAGAAAATGTGCGGCGGATTGCGCAGGAGCGGATTGGCCAAGCGGTCTGTAATGCATGCCCACTTGCCCGCATCTGCAGTGTTAAGAATCCCGAAGCCTGCAATCCTAACCAAATTGCTCAGCAAGCTGGTGGAGAATACACTGGTGGCAACAGCGCAGAAGTGTCATACAAAAAAGTCCTTGACGATGACCGTATCAATGTTGTGATTGCCAATGTCAAGAAGAAGGAGCAAACCAAGCCAAAACCACAGCGACTTCCTGAAGTACAAAGACCCCCAGCTCATACGATCAACATGCCGCCAACTAACGTTATCAAAGCTCCACCAGCACGTCCGAAGATGGAACAATCGACCAAGCCAACAGTCATCCAACAGATCATCAATGCGGTTGGGAAGCTGCTCGATGTCCCGAAGGCAAATCAGCAGCCTGCTCGACAGATACAAAAGTAATCTTAGATGTGGATTAAATCCATCACACAAAACCCCCGAGCAGTGGTATAATAGGGGTATGAATGCCATTGTTCGCTTGGTTGCTGATGGGCTTATGATCCCGATTGTCGCTGTAGCTCTTTTTGCACTGTTTTTTCGTGCACCTCAAGCCCAACGCTACCAACGTTACATACGCGTATTCATGGCAGGCCTGACGTCCTATTGGTGTGCGAAGGTTATTGGTGCGCTCTGGCAACCCGAGACGCTCCGGCCATTTGAAAAGCTCGGCACTGACCCGGGTGCGCTCTATCTCAATAATCCCGGCTTTCCATCCGATCACGCACTCTTTGCGATGTTTCTTACCCTAGCGGTATGGTATGTGACTCGCCGACGGCTACTCACCGTAGCGCTATTTGTTATGACGGTGTTGGTGTGTCTTGGCCGCGTGGCGGCACTAGTGCATACACCGCTCGATGTCGCTGGTGGGGTGGCCGTTGCGCTGCTGGGCGCTGTGTGGTACGTGCCACATCACAAAAAATTCTGGCGCAGACTAGCAAAATCGGCAAAAACATAATATAATAGCTCCCAGTAAGGAATTGGAGCTAGATAATATGGACGAACAGATATACGCACGCACCGCCGACCCAGATGAGGTTGCGGAAGCAGCGCGCCAAGCTAAAAAAGCAAAAACTGCCAAAACGGCAACCATCACCAAGACAGTGCTTGATGATGGGCTCAACCACAGCCGAGCAATTGATAACCCCTTTGCTCAGGGCGGTGTGCTCGATACATCCGAAGACACCGAGCATTTTGTGAATTTATCGTGGCCAGATATGGGGCAGATTATGATAGGCGCGGCCATTACTGGCGTGGTGACGAGTGCAGTGCTGCTGCTCGTTGCTAACCTCGGGGTGTTTGGTGCGGTTTGTGGCCTTGGTAGTGCCAATCCAGTAAGCTGTGGCACATCCACATTCTATACAGTCTTGAGCGCAATGGTTGTGGCAGTGATCGTCGGGCTTATATTTTTGGTGCAGCGCCGGGTGTATCGTCCCGCTCTTGTTATGCTTGCAACAGCAGTCGGTCTCTGGCCAGTGCTTACGTGGCTGGCAGCATCGTCATGGTATGTCGTGGTGCCAGCCATTACGATTTTGATGGCACTGAGCATTGGCATGTTTTCGTGGATCTCGCGCCTGCGCAACCTAGCAGTCACACTTGGTGTAATGGTAGCGATCATTGTATTGATATATTTTGCGACACTGTAGATATCTCCAAACTCCGCAATAGGTGCTTGGTGGTCGTTTGCCATGCTCAAATGAAGCGATTTCCATTCTCCCTCTTTTGCGCAGCTCCCTTGTCTGAATTTCAAGTTCTAGCAAACTCTTACGTCACTCCCTTTAGCGAATACATAATAAAAAGGTAATTCCCTGAGAATATCAGACTTCTCGCGCTAGTGCTGAAAAACTCATTACGACACTCTACTTCTTGTGTTAAATGAGAAAGACACACTCATAAGAAGCTGACACGCCCCGCTTAATAAAAACAACATGAGTGGCTATTTCTAGGGAAATGCTATACTAGAGATATGGAACTCTCTCTTGTGCTTGGAATTATTCTTATCGTTGTCCTCGTTGGCTGCGGTGCAGTGCTGAGTCTGCTGCTGGCGAAGCTTAATGAGCTCAAAGATCAGCAGTCGGTGGCGCTTCTCAAGAGCGACGTGACGGAGTTGTCGCGCACGATAGCCGCTATGCAGCAGTCGGTTGGAGATAAGCTCGAGCGGTCAGGCACTGCTATGCAAACGTCAGTCCAGAAGCAGCTCTCCGAGAGTGCTAAGCTGGTGGCTGATGTGACGCAGCGCCTCACGAAGCTGGATGAGACTAATCGACGCGTCGTCGATGTAGCAGATGAGCTTAAGACACTGCAAAACGTTCTGCAAAACCCCAAGCAGCGCGGTGTCTTTGGTGAATATTATCTGCAGAGTGTGCTTGAGAATGTGTTGCCACCGGCTCAGTATCAGATGCAATATCGCTTTGCTGATGGTGAGGCGGTCGATGCGGTGATCTTTCTTGACAAGGGGCGCGTGTTGCCGATCGATAGTAAATTCAGCCTCGAGAACTACAACCGGATGATCAATGCCACAAGTAAAGACGAGCGCCAGCAGCTACTTGGCCGCGTTAAGCTTGACCTTAAGCAGCGCATCGATGAAACGAGCAAATATATTCGCCCAAATGAAGACACAATGGACTTTGCCTTTATGTTTATCCCCAGTGAGTCACTGTATTACGATCTGCTTATCAACAACGTAGGGCAAGGTGGCTCAAGCCGCGATCTTATTGAGTATGCTTTTCGCGATCGACGGGTGATTATCGTTAGCCCAACCAGTTTCTTGGCATATTTGCAGACAGTGCTGCAGGGGCTGCGTAGCCTCCAGATCGAAGAGCAAGCCAAGGATATTCAGCTACGGGTTAGCCAGCTTGCGACGCATATCAAGAAGTTTGATGAATTGCTGGGCAAAATGGGCAAGAGCCTCGCTGTAACGGTTGGACACTACAACACAACCTATCGCGAACTAGGTAAGATGGACAAAGATGTCGTGCGCATTGCTGGCGGTGAACGCCAGAGCGAGCCACAGTTGCTCGAACGACCTCAGCGTGGGGATGAATAGCTGCTGGATCAATCTGACGGGCCTTGGCCCAATACAAGCATGCCACAGGGTGATAAAATAGAGCCCTACGAAGATACCTCGTGTGAGATTTGTCAAACAGAGGTAGCAATAATCGTAGCAAAAACCACAACGTATTTCGGAGTATAATACATACGCCATATATTGCTTCTTCGTGCAAAAAATGACCTCTGGCAGATCGATGTGTATGATCAAAATAGACTATCTCGCTTGCAAAAAATATGGATAAAGTTATTGTCTTGTGTTTGGCAAAGCAGAGTAGCTGTGATTAAATAAGAACAGCTAACGAACATAAGGAGGGGATACGTTGGCAACACGAGCAACAAAACAAGCAAAGCTGGCTTGACGCTTGGGCTAACCATGGCGTGCGCTATAATGGGTACAAACTGTGCCATAGCGCAGTCAGCATCGGCAGTAGATCATCTGCCGCGTGATGTACAGGCGCATTATAAAAAGTGTGGGGTGATGAATTTGACGGTAATAAACTCGACACAACCAAATGGGCTGTACCGACAGGCTGTTTTGACCTTGCATCGGGTATGGAAGGGCGCTTTCGGACAGACATGGTGCGTCAGTATGGCGGCAAACTCCATCTTCTAACGTAGCATGATAAAAATGGCAGATCATGCCAGGCCGGTCATGCCGCCTTTTCGACAGGGACGGTCAACTCGCACTACCTCAGCGATTGGAAAGACAAAAGTGTCGCCCATGCCTAGGGTCCAGGTACCTATTATGAGGCGTCTATTAAGCTGCCAGAGGGTAACAAGAACAGTGGTGCTCGAGCAAGCTGGGCATCATTTTGGCTCACAAGCACAACATTCAATTGGTCAACCAGTGGTGAGCTCGACGTATTCGAGTCGCGTAGCTACGACCCAAGCTGGCTGCAGGCCAATGTTCATACGCAGCCATGCCAGGGGAATAAAGAGCGTTCACACCAGCACCAGCACGTTCTCGATCGGAATATTGTCGGCAATACACAAACTGCCTTCCATACCTATGGCGTCTTGAATAAGAAGGATTGAACGATCGAATTCTACTATGATGGGCGCATGGTACACCACGTGATACCAGATGATGCAAACTGTCCCTTTGCCAAGGCAGCTAATAAACTCTTTATTCGCTTGAATCACCAGGTTGGTGGCCTCAATGAGCCATACAAGAAGGCTAGCCCTAAGGATTATGAAGTCGCGAAAGATATGCAGGTCGACTATGTGCGGGTCTACCAAGAAAAGACTGCTGCTGATAAGCCACAGGACGCGGTGGTGAGTGTGCCCGATTGGCGTCTCCGCAACAAGCTCAACCAAGCCATCGCCCAAGCGACCCATACAAAGCGCGGCGATGCACAGCCCATGCTTGCCTCAGATCTGGAAAAGCTAACCACGCTCGACCTCAGCGCGCGTGATGGCGCAGAGTCGTGGGAGAAAATAAAGAACCTCGAAGGCATTCAAGATGCAAAGAATCTCACTTTTATTTCTCTCAAGAACACCGAGGTGAAGGATCTTACACCGCTCAACAGCCTGAAGAAGCTGAAGAGTGTCGAGCTGAGTTGGCCGTTGATGATTAATCGGTAGACAGCTATATAGCAGATGTTCAAAAGATCACTGTATAAGGCAGTGATCTTTCGGACTGTTGCTGAAATTATACTCACTACCGATGACTATCACAGGCAATCCCGTCATTGTCTCGATCTAGCGCCTGACTATAGCCTGGCTGTCCACGATGTATATGACTATAGCCAGCGGCGCGTGCCTCTTTGCAGCTACGGAATTGGATATTTGGGTTTGATGGTGGCTGGGCTGGTTGCTGTGTCTGTTGTGTAGCTGTTGCGGCGCGGAGCTTTTGTTGTGTTTGCCCTTCTGCTTTTATTTTTTGATGCTGTTTTTCTTCAGCCTCTTTTCGTCTTTGTCTTTTAGCGGCTACTGATATTGTATCTCCTGCACAGGTATTCTCACTCCAGAGGCCTTTCGTATTCTTCTGAGCATCATTTTGGGCTTCTTTAAATTTTTGTTGCCACTTATATGATTGATAATTGTGTGAGCTTTCGCGCCCATAACCATCTTTCAGTAGTTGATAGGCGATATTTGTGTCATTGTCCAAATACACATAAAAAGAGTTAGAGGTAAGCTCTTGGTTATTCTTGGTATATGCAGAGTCTTTCACGAGGTAGATGGTTTTATTGGCAGTAAGCTCGGCTAACTTCTGGGCGGCTTCGGTGCTAAAGCATTGAGGATTCTCAGCATGATCATTTTTTGGTGCAGTTGATACCAATGAGATGAACACGACTATGTTTGTCGGTGATAATTGTGTCGCCGTCGATGACTTTCGTGACCTTATCTTTAATGCCTTCTCTGTAGTGAATGTCTTGAGCCATAGTCTCATCTACTTTTGGTGGCTCTGGAATCTTTTTTTCGGGGGCTGCTTTTGCCGATTGATTTACTCTAGATCGAGAAGGGTAACTTTGCGTGGATGATATAGGGTCTTTTTGAGCTACAATGCCAGTTATAATGAGGCCCACTACAATCGTAATCATAGACCCGTATAGCTATTCTCTTATCCGTTCTTGTGAGTTGGTAGCGCCGTTTTTTGATAATGTAAGAGATGGCAGATGTTATACCAACGAGAGTGAGGATAGTCCCTATGGATAGCAGTGAGCCATTCTCGTGAAGACCACCCAAAAACAAAACAAGAAATAGCACCCACGCCCACAAAGGTAGAATGTGAAACACTGATATGCTTTGTTTTATATCAGCATTAAAAACGGGGCAACTTGTTTCTGCGCATGACTAACTCTCTACTAAAACTGCTGCAAAAAATCTAATTTACCGCTCTCGAAATGTCGCACGTCCTCGATGCCGTATTTCATCATCACTAGGCGGTCGATGCCGCAGCCAAAGGCGAAGCCAGTATAGGTATCGGGGTCGATGTTGGCTGCCCGCAGTACATTGGGGTGGATCAAGCCGCAGCCAATCAGCTCAACCCAGCCTTCACCGCTGCATACCTTGCAGCTGGGGTCTTTGCCTTCGCAGAAGGGGCAACTCAGGGCAAACTCAAAGCTTGGCTCGGTGAAAGGGAAGTAGAAGGGATTGACTCGCACATCAAGCTGCTTACCGTAGTAGCTTTGCAAAAATTCCTGCAAGGTTGCAATCAAGTTCCCAACGTTGACCCCCTTAGCTACATAGACACCCTCCACCTGGTAGAAGGTGTGCTCGTGCCGAGCATCCAGATCTTCATTACGGAAGACGCGGTCGGGTACGATGGCGGCGATTGCTTTGCCCGCATCCAAATTGTGGCGATAGGTGGTCAGGACGCGGTTTTGCATGGTGCTGGTGTGAGCTGGCGCGATCAGGCGGTCGCCCTGCGCGTCTGTCTCGACGGTCATGAAGGTGTCGTAATCGTCGCGGGCAGGGTGGCCTTTGGGAAAGTTTAAGCTCTCGAACATATGGAACTGATCATCGATCTCACGTGACTCTTCTACTGCAAACCCCATGCGGTAGAAGATATCGGCAATCCGCTCGATCTCTTGCATGAGGGGGTGGATTGACCCTTGGTTTGTTGGCAGTAATGCTGGAATAGCAGTGTTGATATCCATCGGTGCAGTGACGTCAATCGGTGTGCGCTCAACAGTCTCAAGTTCCTCAAGACGGCGCTCGATGGCGGTTTGCACGGCTTGCTTGAGCTCATTAACACGCTTGCCAAATGGCCCACGCTCCGCTGGGGGGAGTGATGTGATATGTCCATACAGTGTGCGCAATTCCTCGTGGCGCAGTACTTCGCGCGGGGTGGTTGATTGGCTCACAGCTAGGAGTAGCTTTTGCTGGATAGCGTCAAGGTCTGTCATACTGCCACTCCGTTATTGTTGTCCATTGATAGTTAGTGCAACAAAAAAGCCAAAGGTAAGCAGTGCAAGAAAACCAACAACCAGCCACACCCCAGCTAGTGTGGTTGTTTGCTTGGTACCTTTGAGATATTCGGATTGCTCGACGCCGGTCTCACCGCCTGTTGGTGCGGTGCCATCACCAGTGTGACTGCTGGCAGCTGCTTTAGCGCGGAGATCGGCCGCGATACGCTCTTGCAGCTCACTGCGCGTTTGATCTTGTTTCATATATTGTCCCATGTCTTTAGTATAGCATTATTTGACGTAATCGACATCTGATATCGCCGATGAACAGGGTGATGTGATATACTAAAGGCGTAGTATCAACTAGTGAAGGAGGGACGTATGGCTACCAAAAAAGCCGTTTCGACCAAAAAATCGGCCGCGAAAGACTCGGCCTCCCAGCCTCAGGCTGTACCAACCGTAAAGGCTGCATCGACCACATCAGCCACCAAGACTGTTGTTCATAAGCGACGCGAGCCAGCTCTACCAAGCAATTTACTCAACGTTATTTTTGCTGAGCTGCTTGGTACATTTATGCTCACCATTGCCGCAATTGGTGCGGCAACTCAATTTGCACCACTCTACCTTGGCCTCACACTGCTTGTGATTGCTGTGGCGGTGGGTGCAGTGTCTGGCGCACATATCAACCCAGCGGTCACCTTTGGCCTCTGGACAATGCGCAAGCTCAAGACAGCGTTGGTACCATTCTACTGGATCGCCCAGCTGCTTGGTGGGGCACTCGCTGTCGTTGTACTGAACGGCTTAAGCGGGAGCGCTTTCAAGCTCAGCTTTGAGCACTTTACTACCTTTAGCTGGGCGGTCTTTGGTGTTGAGCTCGTCGGCGCAGCAGTGCTGATGTTTGGTATTGCGGCTGCCGTATCGCGCGCGGCCGAGCTCAAGCAAACAGGCCAGGCAGTGGGGATCGGTCTATCTTTAGCCGCTGCCGCTATCGTGGCTGGTGGCTTGCTGACTCAGGTGCAGGCTTCGGTGGACACATCGTCAGTCCAAGATATCAAACACTTGCCACACGAATTGCGTGCAAAGAGTGCAACACTCAACCCAGCAGTGGCTATCGCTGCAACAGAGGCACCAGACAGTAGCTTTACTGGCGCACAAGCAAGCCGTGGCGAAACTGGCTATAGCCGCTTGAGCCTTGAGGTGATTGCTGGTACCTTGATCGGTGCTGCGCTTGGTGGCAACCTCTATCTGCTAGTGGCGGGCCGCAAAGCAGAATCATAGGCAACAGGCATCAGATTGCGAGCAAGACCACTCTCTCAGCAGGGTGGTCTTGCTATATTGGCAACTATTCGCCATACTATAGCGTATGAAAGATTCTCCCTCACCCCAAGCCGGAATTATAAAAGTAATCGCTACACTTATTGGCGGCATCGTTGCGGTCAGTGCGGTTGCCATTGCAACTGCCTTCTTGTGGCCCGCTCAAAAGGCAGAACTACGCACAGCAGACATCAAACGACTGGATTATGATGGCTCGATGGCGGCTATCAACCAGCAAATTACCCAGGATACAGCAGAGGCTGGTCTGCGCAATGAATGCCGCTCGTTTGCCAAGACACATGGCAAGAAAACAGCTAAAGCTATCTTACTTATCCACGGCATCAGTGGCTGCACTAGTGATATGGCAGATATTGCCAATGTATTCTACGAGCAGGGCTATAACGTTTACGCGCCGCGCGTGCCACAGCATGGCTATGCCAGCAAGAAGCGCCATAGCCAGATCTCCTTTAGTGACATGGTCAATTATATGACCACGAGTGCTCGCCAGGTCAGCGGCCTTGGTGAGGAAGTTGGGGTGGCGGGCCACTCTGGCGGTGGCAATATGGCAACGTGGCTTGCGCAGTATGGTAATGGACTCTTCTCGCGGGTGCTTCTCATTGCGCCATTTTATGAACCATCGGCTAGCCAGGCCCCCAAGTGGCAGATCCCGCTCATGCGCAACCTCTACGGCAATAATATCTTACCAGACCGCTACAGTGGTAATGATGAGGTGAATGGCTTGTCGTATCGCACTCTAGCAAAGTATGTAACGCTCAAAGAAAACTACAAAGCCAATCTTGCTGCACCAGGTCTCAAGCATGTTGGTGTGGTCGTGAGTGAAGGGGATCACGATATCGACCCAGACCTCGCGCACGACATCCCGCAAAAAATGGCAACCAACAATAATGCTTCCTTCCAATACAAAAAATTCCCTGCCAGCATGAATATTGGCCACGACATGACACGGCGCGCTTCGCCGGGGGTGAGCGCTCATAGTGAGGAGGTTTTCCGAACATATCTTAATACATACGAAGGGAGGCAATAATGGAGGTGCTAGTAGCCTTTGCTGGTTTTGGCTTATTTATTATTCATGAGCTGGAGGAGATTGCTCGGTTTGTGCCGTGGATTCGGCGTCATGAGCATGATCCGGCATTTGCTGGGCAGATGATTATATCGAATCGCACAGCATACCCATCAACAGAGACAGTCGCCATCATCATTCTTGAAGAGTCGATTGTTGCACTGGCTCTGCTTGGCGGCGCAATCGCCCTGCACTCACTTGCGCTGGTATGTGCAGTTATTCTTGCAAATATGCTGCACTTGGTTGGGCATCTCGTTGATGCAGCGAAGTATCGAAGCTGGACGCCTGGTAGCGTCACGGCGCTTGCTA
Source organism: Candidatus Saccharimonadota bacterium (assembly GCA_030528025.1). Classification (GTDB taxonomy): domain Bacteria; phylum Patescibacteriota; class Saccharimonadia; order Saccharimonadales; family Saccharimonadaceae; genus Saccharimonas. Next base: position 61,305 of record JAUMZP010000003.1, on the reverse strand, counting down.
CACTGCTTGGTAATGGTGTCTGCATAGCCTATAGCTTTGTTGCTGCGCCACAGGTGATCGGCATGTCGTTGATACTGACGCCTGTCGCTGGCTTGCTACTGATTGGCAATCTATCATTTATGCTGAGCCGGTCGCAGGCGATTGAGCGGTGGCGCATGAAGCATCTATAGGAATAACGAGCGCAGCCGATAAGTAAGTTACAAAAACCAGCAGAACACACTGCTGGTTTTTGCATATCAAGACTATTCCGTCATATAAAAGAACATACTATTGACATTATATCGAGCTACGGTATACAATAAGAATATACGATATATCGCACTACGATACATATGACTTCGATGTACTAATCGAGAAAGGATAGTTAATGGATAAGACAACGAAACGACGGGATGACGTAAAAATTCTGCTGGCATACTTTGCTGGCTACATGGTGGGTATGACAGCATTGTCGTATGTGCTGGAGCGATTTGCCTCTATATCATCGACAAGTGTGCTTGGGCTCATCATCAATGCTGTAGCAAGTGTGCTTCTGCTTGGCTATATTGTAATGAAGAAACGAGCTGAACTTGCTGCTGCATGGCGCACTGCACGGCAAGCACCAGGCAAGAATAGCTGGTTTGTCATCAAGTATTTTCTCTTTGCATATCTTGCAACGATGCCGGTAGCACTCCTGCTTGCCGCGCTGCAGGTGACTAACCAAAACCAAACGGCGCTTGTTGGCCTCTTTGGTGGAGCGCTATGGTATGCGGTGTTTATGGCGGTGGTATTTGGGCCGATCGTTGAGGAAGTTGTCTTTCGGGGAGTTATCTTTGCTCGCTTATTGCAAAAATCTCGTGTTCTTGCTTACGCAGCATCAATGGTACTCTTTGCACTTGTACACGTGGCACCATACATACTCACAGGAGGAATCAAGAATGGTCTGGCGATTATTAGCTATTTGCCACTGGCGTTCTTCCTGTGCCGAGCCTATGAGCAAAAGAAGAGCCTCTATGCTTCAATGGGTGTACACCTCCTCCAGAATAGCCTCGCAACGATACTTCTTGTGCTCGCAACTCACAGCTAGACAGAGTATAATATATCCCTGAGGGAAGCGTGCATGATCCAAGCAAAACTACGAAGAATCTACTCACCGATGACCGAGACAGGGTTCTACATCCTATTTTGTTTGCAGGCGGAGATGCATGGCTATACGATTGGTCAGCGTGTCAAACATATGACAGACGGCCAGGTGCAGATTAGCCCTGGCACAATGTATGGCACGCTCGCCAAGATGGAGAAGGACGGTATAATTCGCTTCGTACGAGAAGAGGACAAGCGCAAAATCTACCACATAACACCACTTGGCCAAGAGATATTGGCCTGTGAGCTGCAGCGGATCGAGCGGCTGTATAACAATAGCAAAGGAAGGAAATAACTGAATGTCACGAATCATGTGTCGCTACTACATGTTGCCCGAGTATGGGGAGGAGGAGGCGTTTTTTGCTGAGTAGCGTCGGCAGGGATATGCCCTCAAACGCTTTATTGTCCCGTTCTTTTATATATTTGAGCCATGCCCGGCGGCGCAGTATACGTACAAAATCGACTTTCAGGATCTCACCTGGCACAGAGAAAACACACAGTATCAGCAGCTCTATGCCGACTATGGCTGGGAGTATGTTGCATCGGCCAATGGCTTCCATGTGTTTCGCAGGCCGAGCAGTGAAGCCGAAGAAGACGATATCTTTAGCGATAACGAGTCTCGCCTGGCAATGGTGAAGCGCATTAGCAAGCAGCGTATGGGGCTGCTGATGATGCTTGTTGTACTGCTGTTTGCCTATATCGGATACAAACTCGTACAATCGCCAGCTGTTTTGCAGCAGCCTGAGTTTTATGGGCTAGTACTCGTTGCGCTCTTTGATGGGTATCTTTGCGTGCGGTGCTGGCGTGGCTTATGCCGGCTGAAGCGTGAGCTGATTGCCGAGCAGCGGTAGAGTCTGCGATATTAAACTTCTCTGTTCTTCCTGAAGTTTTCTCCTTACACTCCCCTTGATTGTACTAAGAGAGTATTTAATTTCGCACATGATACCCTCAGCAGAATGGCCAATCAATAGTCTATTGTAATAGAAACAATAGGGGAGAAGGTAGCTAAGAAATTTGAAGCTCGCATTCTCAAAAATATAATAAAAATACTGCAGCTGACTGAGCTGCAGTATTTTATTATGGGTGGCTAGAGCCAGCTAGATTTCGGCAGTTTGGCGACCCTCATAGAGGTTGAGGTACTGCGCGTAGACTGCCTGGTGATAGGTAGCCATACCACCATCAGTTGACCCAACCATATTGTGACCGATGTTGAGTCGCTTTGGCAGGTTGTAGTGTTGGAATGATGCATTGTTTGCTTGAGCCATGCGCTGCGGAATGCTTACCGCCAAACCGTTATCGACAGCGTCATCATTCTCACTCGTCACTGTCGCAACGCGCTTGAGGCCCGGTGCAGCAAGGTTTTTCTTGAAGTTCTCTTTGACGATGAGATACTTGCCGAGTGCGCGGTATGACAAGCCACTTGGGCTAAACTTATCTGGCAGAATGTTATAGCCATACAATGTGCGCAAGACGGGTAGTTGCCACTTAGGGGCTTGGCTAGCTGCTGGCTCGTAGAATGGGGCGAGCAGTAGCACATTCGTAAAGAAGCCATTACCATACTGCGCAAGCCACGTCGCCATATCACCACCACCAGAATGACCAACAATACCAAGCTCATCGCCCAGGCCGCTCACTTGCTGTGCACTTGTTTTCATGAAGTCGGCAATGTCTTTGGTAGAGATCTCGCCATGGCGTTTGTTGTCTGTGTAGCCATGCTTGGGTACGCGTGGGACGTAGACGTTGTAGCCTTGGTTGTAGAATTCATCTGCCAACTTTTGGTAAACGTTACTGCAGCCACTGATGCCGTGAATCATGAGGATGGCCTTTGCAGCACGCTTGCTATGGGTCTTCGTGTATGTGCGGCACTCTGGGCGAATGCTGCTGTCACTCTCTTCTTGCTTGATTTGCTGGTCGATGCTGCTCATTGCCTCGTTGTAGTTCTTGCGGCTTATAGTAGCTGAGCGCAAATCGCTACTCGCGGCCGCTTGGCTCGGTGCCAGGAATGTTGTTGCTGCCACAAGCCCTGTCACACTCAACAGGCCAGCAACAACCCAACTCTTTAGGCTAATATAGTCTGGTTTTGTCATGTCAGTCCTCCTTTAGTACTCTCCAGTATGCTGGATTATTGCGTCAATTACAAACACTGGTTATATATCTTGAAGCGAGCACACACCAGTACAATAAGAGAGCAACAGAGGTCGTATTGATGTAAAAAACACAATAAAACCGCATTATTATACAAATGCGGTTTTTGGTATATCACTGGTAGCGAATATTAGTCGTGATTAAACTCAAGCCGCTTTAGCCGCTCATACTCATCGAATTGGTAGCTGACGCGGATACTTGTGCCATTATCATCGGTGACACGGGCGTGGTGGATGCCGTTATCATCGTCGTTCATCTCAATACTCCAACCTGGCATCAGTTCCACAAAGCCCTCCAGCGACCATGCAATGTCATCCACCTGTTGCAAATAGCGTGGCAGGCGTGAGTAGAAGTAGTCGAGTGTAATGGGCGGTACGGGCTCAGAGATATTCTCAAGCAAAAGCACCACACGGCGACCACCACGAATCGGTGAGCTGTAGTAGTAATAATCCGTGCCAAAGATAGTGATAGCAGCAAAGCCGATATCGTGCGCGACACTGGCGATCACAAGCTGCTGGTCTATATCGGATAGGAAGGTATATTTAACTTCTGGGCTAACGAGATCATTCTCTTTGTGCTCCAGACCATACTCGCGTACCTTGTGGGCGAGCTCGACCGCTTTGCCAAACTGTGCAAGCTCATCCGCGTAGCCCCACATGAGAGTTGGTGGCTCGACGGCGATAGATGCAAGTAGGTGTGCCTTGGCCGTTACCTTGCCTATGTCTGATACTATGGCGAAGTGTTGCTTGTTGAGATCAACCTCGTAGCGAGAAGAGTCGTATGACCCAACCTTGTCCTGAAACATCGTGTCCATTAATTCTTGGCGGAGCGCGCTATAAATACAGTTACGCTGACCCATTCGTCGAATACCGGTATGCATATAAACCTCCAGATTATGTTCTTGTATGCTTTTGTAATTGTAGCATAAGCAGACGGATAATGTAGCATATTCTGGATAGTATCGCTATTTTATGTCAACATAACATGGGTAACACACTGCACTATCAGGCAACCTTGACAGCACCATAGAAGATAGATACTATATACGTATAGTTATACATATAGGGAGAAGTACGATGACCAATAAAACAATCTATTTTTCGCACAACGACGAACGCTATATTGAAGGGACTTTGCCTGGCCTTAGTATGAGTCTATCTGCAGCACTGATGGCGGGTTATCGTTTGTTAGTTGAGCGGGAGCAAGCAACACACGATGGCTTTCATGAAATACAGCTGCGCGTTGGCAAGGATGGCGTGTATCAGCATAAGATTTTTATGGGTCGTAAGATATACAGGGCAATAGCAAAGGACAAAGCAGCTCTTCGCGAACAACGAGTGTACCTTACGCAAAAGGGTCGTTATGTGTACTATGAGCGCAATGACGCCGACTGGAACTATTGGTCTACAGGCACGCAGCGTAGCACGCAAACCAACGACAATCCAGCGACAGTCAAACAATGGGGGCGAATGGAGGTTGTCGATACGATCGATGAGCTCGCGGCGTATATCCCAGAGCGCGCTGTGCAAAATTTACAACAGAGCCTGGAGCAGCCAGTGGAGCATTTGGATATTTGAGAGATAAGACGGTAGACCGTATCTTTTATAGGTAGTAGTGTTGGTATACGACGAAAGAGAATACGGTTTGTAGCACAGCTTTACCTCGAGATGGTATACTATAACCCAGTATGAAAGTCAGCCTTAATGTTATAAAACAACTTATTAACTTTGAATTGCCACCGGTGGATGAGCTGGTGCAGCGTATTAATCAGCAGCTTGGTAGTGTGGAGCAGGTAGAGAACCTAGCTGAGCGTTACTGCGGCGCGCGCGTGGTGCGCGTGGTGGAGTGCGCTGAGCACCCCAATGCCGACCGCCTGAGCGTGACCAAAATTGATGACGGCATGGTAGTGCCGGATGTGCCGCGCGATGAAAATGGCCTGGTGCAGGTGGTGTGCGGTGCGCCCAATGTACAAGCTGGTATGTGGGCCGTGTGGCTACCGCCTGCAAGCACGGTGCCAGCCAGTATTCTCGAGGGCAAGCCCTTCACACTCGATGCGCGCAAGCTCCGTGGGGTACTTAGCCAGGGTATGTTGGCTGCGGCTGATGAGCTGGCAATTGGTACCGACCACGAGGGGATTGTGGCGCTGACGCCACGCGACCTGCTAGCGGGTAAGACCCTGCAGCCAGGGGCTGACTTTGCCGCGCTGTTTGGCCTGGATGACTATGTGCTTGATATCGAGAACAAGATGTTTACCCACCGGCCAGATTGCTTTGGCCAGCTGGGTGTGGCACGCGAGATTGCTGGCATTCTCCGCCAACCATTTACGAGCCCTACGTGGTATAACCTGGAGCAGGTATTTGGCGATGGCGATAGTGTGCCGCTCGCAGTTTCGAACGATATTCCGCAGCTTGTGCCACGCTTTATGGCGGTGGCGATCCGCGGCGTGCAGGTCACGCCGAGCCCGTTTTGGCTGCAGTGCCAACTGGTGGCGATGGGGGCAAAGCCTATTAATAACATTGTGGATGCAACCAATTATGTGATGCTCATGACGGCCCAGCCAACCCATGCCTATGACTACGATACACTCCACGGCGGGCAGCTTAGCGTGCGTATGGCGCGGCAGGGCGAAACACTAGCGCTGCTGAGTGGCAAGACAATTGAACTGACACCAGATGATATTGTGATTGCCGATGCGCAGGGCCCGGTGGCTTTGGGCGGTATTATGGGTGGCAGCCGCACTGAGGTATCGGCCACGACCACCACGATTGTGCTGGAGTGCGCTACCTTTGATATGTATGCGGTGCGCAAAACGGCCATGCGTCACGGCGTGTTTACCGATGCCCTGACCCGCTTTAATAAAGGCCAGTCGCCCCTACAGAATGCGGCTGTACTGAACCGGCTTATTGGTATGGTGGGCGGCGAGCAGGCGAGCCACGTAGTGGATATCAAGGTATTTACGAGTGAACATGGTGGAATTCTTGATGATTATTTTACGGGGAAGTACGAGCCTGCAACCATAGATATAACCAGTCGATTTATTAATCAGCGGCTTGGCTCTCACCTTACCGAAAACGACATCTGTACTTTACTCAATAACGTTGAAATCCACAGTCATGGCCCAGAGAAAGAACTTGGCTATGTCTGCCTGCAGGTGCCTTTCTGGCGGACAGACCTGGAAACTAAAGAGGATATCGTTGAGGAAATTGGCCGGCTGCACGGCTTTGATACTGTGCCACGCCAGCTGCCTATGCGCCGTATTCAGCCAGTGCGCAAGAACCCCCGCCGTGGGCTGAAGCACGTTGTGCGCGAGGCACTGGCCAGGGCGGGTGCCAATGAAGTGCTGAGCTACAGCTTTGTGCACGAGCGCGTACTGAGGGGCGCAGGCCAAGACCCAGCCCAGGCCTTCCGGCTTTCGAACGCCCTCAGCCCGGATCTCCAGTACTACCGCCTGAGTGTGCTGCCGAGTTTACTCGATAAAGTCCACGCTAATATCAAGGCAGGGCACGGCGAATTTATGTTGTTCGAAATCGGCAAGGGTCACACGAAGGCACGAATGGGTGAGGATGGTCTGCCAGCTGAACAATCACTGATCGATCTTGTATATAGTAGCAAAAAGCCTCGGGCTGGTGCCGCCTTTTACCGGGTGCGGGCAACGCTAGACCAACTGGCGCATGATAGTGGCCTAACTCTCGTGTACACGCCAGCCACAGCAACTCAAGATGATCCAGTGTATGTACCTTTTGACATCAATCGCTCGGCTCATATCTGGGTGAAAAGTAGTGAGGCGGCTAGCCAGCCCGAGCGGCAGCTTATTGGTGTGATTGGTGAGCTGCGCCCGGCAGTGGTGAAGCATTTCAAGCTACCTGATTATACTGCAGCGGCATCACTTCGCCTTGATGTGATGGAGCAGGTATGGCGCGATACGGCGGTGCACTACCAGCCAATTAGTCGCTACCCTACCACCGCCCGCGATATCTCGATCCAAACAAGCATAGAGGTTACCTATGATGAACTCATGCAAGCAGTCTCGAGCGCTATGACTCGGGCTAGCGAAACATACCCAGATGTAACGATCCGCGGTCTCACGCCGCTGAGTATTTACAAAGCAACCCCTGATGCATCACATCAAACCACCACATTTCGCCTAACGCTATCGAGTAGCCAAGCAACGCTGAGTGCCGAGCGTGTTCGTTCGATCATCCGGACAGTGTTTGCGTCCGAGCAGCATGCGCTGTTTCAGGGTGTGGACTTTGGCGAATGAGGCTGATGCAAGCGACGCTGTGGTAGGCGATTGCGTAGGCGGAGAAAGCTCCGCCGCGTGGGCCGACCAATCAGTACGCCAAATGACGCACCAGCCGCAATGGCAATAGCGATGAGGACAGCACGCACTAGCAGACCTGCCTCGTTTGAGCCAGTCGTCACGACGCCCATGAGCCCATTGTAGAGTGTGACGCCTGGCACAAGTGGAACGATTCCTGCATTGACGATGGCAAGGCTGGGCATATGCCACAAGCGGGAAGCGGTTGTCGCAATAAAGCCAATTACCAAGCCTGCCGCCGCACTGGCCGCAATAGCAGACATGCTCCAGCCAGTAATGGCGAGGTATATATCATAGCCAAGCATGCCAGTTGCACCAGCTAGGATGATGCCGACTGGCTGAGTGTGGTTGCCGAGGGCAAAGGTGGCAGCAATAGCAGCTGCGCCGATGTACTGATACATCGTGCCGGTCAGCTGCAACTGATCGGGTGTGGCAACAAATTCAATCCCAAAACGCCGTGCTGTATACAGACTAATCATCACACCGATCACCACGCCCATTGTCATCATCGCCACTTTGAGTAGTCGACCTGTCGCCGTCACGTAATATTCGTCGATTGCATCCTGGAAAGCACCAACGATCATCATCCCTGCCACCAAGAGTACAATACCGCTAACGGTTATGATGGTTGGGTTGATGATACCAAGAACATCGAGATAATGGTTGGTGGCAAGCCACGTGATGATAGTTGCAACCAATGTAATAACGCTCGCCGCGATGATTTGAGTAAAGAACACAGGAAGAGCAATGCGATTTAAGCGGCCTAGCAGCCACATAATCGTCACACCCATCACAAAAGTAGCAAAAATCACTGGTAGTGACGCTGTATAGAGCAAGGCTGAGCCAGCACTGAGCCCGCCGCCTGCCAGATAAATTACCCAAGGTGGATAGCGTCGTGGCTTGGCAAGGATGGCATCGAGCTCGCGCTCGGCAGCATCGAGGGTGAGTGCCCCCTCGGCAATAGTAGCAGCCAGGGTCTGGAGGCATTGCATATGTTGGTAGTTGATCTCGCGCGGTGGGATAGTGCGCAGAAGCGTCAGTGGTTCGTAATCGTTACCTCGATCTTGCGATAAAATAAGTTGCGACGAAATAACGTCGATATGTACTTTGCGAGTACAGTAGGTGTCTGTAATACTGAGCGCCATATGAACGACATTTTGGGCTGGTGTGCCCATTGAAATGAGCTGGTCGGCAATGCTCATTGCTAGGCGCAGGGCACGCATATTGGGTGTGAGGTCACCATCAAGTTTCTCAACTGGCGCTGATTGTAGCGTGGTCGCACCACCAATAGCTAGGCGGGCAAGCAGGGGCGAAAATAAGGTGTGGAGACGGTTCATCGCTTTTTAGTATACTGAGAAAAATCGGCATTGCAAGAGGTGTGTTGGTCGATGGTTGTTCGCATGGTGTTTCTGCGCAGCGCAAGGTGATGATGGGTAATAGTGCTGGCGAAATAACTGCAGTGCAAACGAACCAGCATTTATCAATGTGACCTCTGTTATCTAGCAGTCATACTGACAAGTGTGCTATACTGGGCAAGATAGATTAGTCGATGAAATAAGAGGAGTTATGGCAACAACCAAGACACAACGCTGGATTATTATTGTTATTTTGGTCGCGACGGTTATCGGGACGCTGGGGTCATTTGCGGCAATGATTCTTGCCTCAGAGAATTACAAAAATGACCAAGCCAAAGCGCAAAAGGCACAAGAAAAATACCAGAAACTCATGAAGGACTACCAAGCCAAGACAGCTGCTCAAGCCCAAGAGTTGTCAAACAAATATTACCCAACTTTTAGCCAATATACGAGCCGGGTTGGTGAGTTTGATCGGGATAGCGTGAAGGAGCTCTCTAGTGAAGATCTGGTAGTTGGTGATGGTGAGGAAATCAAGGATAATACGGCATTTGCGGCCTACTACATTGGCTGGAACCCGAAAGGCAAGGTATTTGATCAATCTATCAAAGACGGCAAGCTTGATGCACCATTTGCCGTTGAGAGTGGGCTCAAGAGTGCGAGTGTCATCACTGGCTGGAAGGAAGGCATCAAGGGGATGCGCCTTGGTGGAGTACGTGAGCTAACCATCCCCTCTGATAAAGCATACGGCGAGAAAGGCCAAGGCAATGACATTCCTGCCAATACACCACTCAAGTTCATTGTGATGGCAGTGCCAAAGCCAGCTACGATCGATACTTCAGAACTATTGAAGGCATACCAAGAAGGCCAAGGAGGGAGCAACTATGGACAACACTACCAATAACAATAAACCAACCCAGACACCAGTCTACGACGTTGTCATGATTGGCGCGGGGCCAAGCGCTCTGGCTGCCGCGGTATATACGACGCGTGAGAACCTGCAGACGGTATTGTACGAAAAAGCAGTGATTGGTGGCCTGGCAGCAATTACCGATAAGATCGATAACTACCCAGGTTTTGCTGATGGCGTAGCAGGCCTCGACCTCGCCGAGCAGCTGCAGCGCCAGGCGGAGCGCTTTGGGGCGCAGATTGAGCTGGGTGAGGTATCGAGCCTCCGCAAAGATGGCAATGATACGATTGTGACAGTTGACGGGCAGGATGTGCGTGCCCGTGCGGTATTGATTGCCACTGGTAGTGCATATAACAAGCTTGGTATCCCTGGCGAAGATGCATTGTATGGTCGCGGCGTACACTACTGTGCAACCTGCGACGGTGCGTTTTATAAAGGCAAGCGACTGGTGGTGATCGGTGGTGGCAACTCTGGTTTGCAAGAGGCGATGTTCTTGACTCGCTTTGCGGAACATATCGACCTCCTGGTGCGGAGCACAATCAAAGCGAGTGAGATCCTCCAGACCGACCTGCAGCCCTTTATCGAGCGAGGACAAATTAGCATCCATCTCCATACCGAATCGACCGAAATTATAGCAGAGGATGGCAAGGTAACTGGTGTTGCAGCCATCAGTAATGGCCAGCCAACTACCTTCGCCTGTGATGGGGTGTTTGTCTTTGTTGGCCTTAAGCCGAACACAGGCTTTTTGCAGGGTACGCCCGTCCAGCTCGATGAGCGAGGGCTGATTATTACCAATGAACATCTTGAGACGATAATGCCTGGTGTCTTTGCCAGTGGTGATGTGCGTAGTGGCGCAACGATGCAGATTGCTACAGCGGTGGGCGAAGGCGCGACAGCTGCTTTGAGTATCCGCGAGTATATTCAGCAGCACAAAGTGTAGAATAGATAGTGCTAGTGTGGGGTGGCTAAGAGCCTAAATCTCAAATCTCAAATCTCAGCTCTCAGCTCCTGAGCAGCATCTCCTTTCTATCTAACAAAGTAAAAATCAGTCGTAATGACTGATCTTTTACTGGTATGAAGATGAAGCCGATATACCTAGAGAGGTTGCTTGTCAACTGCACTGAAGGGCTACTGTCTGCTCTTTTTGGTCGCCTTTTTCGATAAATCCTCTAGGCGCTTGCCCAATTATTGTTCCTTTGTATCAAAGTGGATAGTGGTAATATTCGTCCACAGAAAGGAACGGAGAAATCTCGCATCACCCAAGTGAGGCATTAGTTGGATTCAGACAATATTCCTCATCTCGCACGACAGGCGTACTGTGTTTTATCGGATATTATTAACTAAAGCGCTGTAGCTCAGCAAGAAACTTATCTGGATAGTTGGTAACGACGCCGTCGATGCCGCGCTCGGCAAGCTGCTGCAAGGCACCTGGGCGATTAACTGTATAGACGTAGGTAAAGAGATTCGACCGACGTGCAATCTCTATCGCCAGTGGATGTGCATACAAGCGATGAAACCCTACTGCGGTGAAGTCGAGCTTTCGCTGATAGGCCAAGAATGCAAAGGGATTATTGCGGTGAAGTAGAGCGAGATTGGCCTGAGGCGCAAGCTGCCGAAGTTGCCGAAGCTCGCGTACGGAGAATGACGAGAGTAGTGCATTATCCCAATCATCTGGCGATGTGATGTAGCGGGTGAGGAGTTGATATGTTGGCTCGGCGCTACCGTGCCCTTTGAGCTCAATATTGAGTAGCACAACGCCAAAAAAACGGTCTAGCACTGCGAGGAGCGATGGAATAGGCTGCTCACTGGTGAGGGTCTGCAACTCGGTATACGTTAGATGGCTGATTGACTCATTTCGGTGGTGGGTACGTAGCAGGCGATTATCATGTGCAATCACAGGCACACTGTCGCGTGTCAATCGCACATCTAGCTCAAGCATATCTACGCCCGCCGCAACGCCCGCTGCCATAGCGTCGATAGTGTTCTCTGGTGCGAGTCCAGCTGCGCCACGATGACCAATGATTAACATGCTAGCAGTATTATACCATCAAATGAGTTGGTGATGATAATTAATGTGCCTGCAGAGCGAGGTTGCACCGCTGGCGCATCTTCTTTTGCCATTACCGAGCAGATTTTGCTAAAATAAAACAGATAGCAACAGAAAGGAGCTAATATAAATGGCAGATTTTAATAAAGTACTGACGCCCGGCGATGTTGACGCTGGCATCGTCAATGTGGTGGTGGAGATTCCGCAGGGGAGCTACCACAAAATTGAATGGGATCGCGACCTCGCAGTGATGAAGCTCGACCGGGTCGAGCCAGCAATCTTTGCTAAGCCAACCAACTATGGATTTATTCCACAAACCCTAGATGAAGATGGCGATGAGCTCGATGCTCTCATCATCACTGACCAGCCACTGACAACTGGTGTCGTTTTGGAAGGCAAGGTGATTGGCGTACTGGAGTTTGTAGACGATAACGAGGTGGATGATAAGGTGATCGTCGTGCCAGCAGATGACCGCAACACAGGTGATGCAATCAACTCGCTCGAAGATCTCCCTGCTGCAACGCTCAAGCAAATCGAGCACCACTTTAATCACTACAAAGACCTCAAGAAGCCTGGCACTACTGTCGTGAAGGGCTTCGGTGACGCCGCGCGTGCTAAGCAGATTATCCATGAATCTATTGCGCGTTGGAATGAACGCTAGATAGCATGTTCAAGCAAATACAAAATACCCCACTGGGGTATTTTGTATTTTTACTTCAACTTCTAAAATTCTCTCAGGTTACTATAAACAGATAGTACTTGCACAATATTGCTTTATCAAGAAAGTCAGAGGCTCGCAGGCTGGTTATCACAATAGGCTACCCATATCTGTTGGATAATAATGGTGGTGAAGGAAGCAAGGTTGCGGCAAATCGATAACTTTAGAGATTTGAGTCCAGACGCGCGGCAATTATCTAACGTTACCTCAGTTATTTATTCTTTGGCTTTTTCGAAGCAGCCTCAGGCTTACTAATTGGCATAATTTTATCTGTCAGATTGATGGCACCATTAACAGCTTGAACGCGGATTTTGTTGAGCTGGAGACGGAGCTTGTCGCGCGCGTGGCTGGTGGTAACAAGCTGTGCCCAACCTGGCTTGGGGTAGGAGAGCTTGCGGGTGAGGACTTCGATGACATCACCATTCTCAAGTGGCCGCTCGAATGACTCCATTTTGCCATTGATTCGGAAGCCATAGGCGTGCTTGGCAATGTCGGAGTGGATGGCGTAGGCGAAGTCAAGTGGCAAAGCTCCTTCAGGGAGGTTGTAGATATCGCCTTTGGGAGAAAAAACGAAGATGCGGTGGCCAAAGAGATCGATTGATAACTGCTCGCGAGGGATATCCTCGCCAGCGCGCAGGCGAGCGGCGATCTCTTGCAATTGCGTAATCCACTGCAGCTGAGCTGGTAGATTTGACACACCACGCCTGGAGTCACCCTTGAGATACTCCTTGCTGTCTTTTTGTTGTTGGTAATGGAAGCTGGCGGCAAGGCCGCGCTCGGCGTACTCATGCATATCGCGCGTGCGGATCTGAAACTCAACAATCTGCTTATTGGGTGTGATGACCGTTGTATGGAGGCTCTGGTAGCCGTTTGGCTTGGGGATGGAAATATAATCTTTGATACGAGCGATCATCGGTTGGTAGAGCGAGTGAAGGATGCCCAGCACTAAGTAGCACTCTTCCTTGGTGTGGACAATGATGCGCAGTGCCATCAGGTCATAAATATTGTCAAGACTACCGCGCTTTTGAAGTTTGCGATGCAGGCTGTAGAGGCTTTTGACTCGCCCATTGATCTCAAACTCGAGCTTCTCGTCCTTGAGTGCTTGCTCAACCTCAAGGCGGACGACACCAAGCTTGCGGGTACTTTTGCCCAGGCGCTGCTTCATGACCTTCTCAAGCCGCTTGTATTCTTTAGGATCAAGGTAGCTAAAAGCAAGCTCCTCTAGCTCCATCCGCACGCGCCCCATACCTAGCTGGTCGGCCATGGGGGCGAAGACCTCGAGCGTTTCTCTGGCAATCTTTTGCTGTTTTTCGGGCGACTTGAATTGCAACGTCTGCATATTGTGTAGCCGATCAGCCAGCTTGATGATGACGACACGCACGTCCTGCCCCACAGCAATAAGCAGCTTGGTAAGGTTATCTTTTGTCTGAGGGAGGTAGTGGTCGAGATCGCGCATACCAGCCCGAGCTTGACTCACCTTCGTCACGCCATCAACGAGGAAGGATACATCATGTCCAAAAAGTGACTCAATGTCGTCTAGTGATGTCTCGGTATCCTCGACGGTGTCGTGGAGAATACCCGCAATGATGGTGTCGCTGTCCATCCTCCAGTCGATCAGGATAATTGCAACGCTCAGTGGATGGGTAATGTAGGGTTCACCACTTTTGCGCTTTTGTCCGTGGTGTGCCTGAGTGGCAAAGTCGATCGCATGGTCGATTTCGTACAGCTGATCTTCGCTATAGAGGCCGCGGGCTTTTGTGAGGACGTCTTGTTTGGTCACCATAAACCTAGTATATACTGCCAAGAAGAAAAGTGCTATTGCCCTTGACCATTCCACCTGCTATAGTGATGCTTAAATATGCTTATGCTAATGGAGGGAGAAGTATAATGAGGCAAAGCAGGGCAGTATGGTGGATGCAGCGGAGCCAGAAGGGCTTCACGCTTATGGAGCTGATGATTGTCATTGCGATCCTGGGCTTACTCGTAACGCTGTCTATGACAGCGTATTCGGGCTATCGCCGGCGCTCAGTCGATGTCGCAACGCGTGCGGCAGCCACCAGTGCACTTGAGGCGATCAAGACGCACCACGCCAATGCCAGTGCTAGCGGTGCAAGCTATAGCACTAACCTTGAGCAAGTTGGTTACCGTCCATCAAGCGACACAGCTGTGCAGGTTACGCTGAGCGCCGATGCTACCAAATTCTGCGTTCAAGCCACCGACCGCCATCTCACCGACATTCGTTACTACGCCACCACTGGCATGGCGCGGCCACAGGCAGGGAGTTGCCCAGCGAGTTTGTAGAGCATTATTATGTGAAAGGTCTGCTATAAAGAATGCTCTGTAGTTGCTTAACTGTCCAATATATTGTGCTAAAGTATACATATGAGTTTAAAAAAGCAATACAAGACTACATCGACAAAAGCCCATACTTAACAAATATTGAGGTAGAAGAGGCGACAATGTTCTATCCTCGCAAGAAATGACAGAATTGGAATCCCTAATTCATATGACAAAGAAAAAGAAATACGAGTACTTTGATGACGCTTTCTTAAATGCTGTTAAGGAAGTGTCAAATACCTACTCTTCGCGCACGTCGGCCTAACGCTCCCTCCTTAGCTCTCGCAAACGTGAAAGAACGCCGTCGCCGTCTTTACAACACACGTCAGACGCCGTATAATGTCTTGCATGGCTGTCATAGCACCAATTATTTTGAGTACAAAAACTGATGAATACAAGGTCGCGGTAGAGCATTTTATGCCGTTTGCCAAGCGGGTTCATATTGATATTTCTGATGGCGTATTTGCGCCCCGTCAAACGGTAGGGATCGGCCAACTGTGGTGGCCTCAGTCGTGGACGGTTGACATTCACGCTATGGTGGCGCGCCCCAGCGTGTACGTTGAGAAACTGATCAAGCTGCGGCCCAGCACAATTATTTTTCATGCCGAAGTCAAAGAAGATTTGATCCCTGTCTTGCAGCAGGTCAAGCAAGCAGGTATTCATGCTGGGGTGGCCCTGCAGCGTACGACGGTACCCGAGACGGTAGCGTCGTATATCGAAACGGCCGACTATGTGTCGATCGTCAGTGGCAAGCTGGGTGAGTTTGGTGGCAAAGCGCGAATGATGCAGCTGGAGAAAATCAGGCTAGTACGGGCTATTCACCCTCGGGTCGAGATTGGCTGGGATGGTGGCGTGACGGTAGATAATGTCTTCCATATTGCCCAGGGTGGTGCCGACGTGATTAGCGTTGGTGGGGCGATTAATCACGCCAAAGACCCGCAAGCAATGTACAACAAACTCCTTGCTGAGATGAATCGCCAGAGTGTGATTTAAGGCTCACGCTATGCTACACTAAGGAGTGTGACGCACATACCATTTCAGCTTCGTTCTTCCTATCAACCGACCGGCGATCAGCCACAGGCGATCGCTCAGCTACTTGGCGGCCTGGAGGCTGGCCAGCGCGAGCAGACATTGCTTGGCGCAACGGGTAGTGGTAAGACCTTTACGATGGCAAATATTATCGCTCAGCGTGGCGTGCCGACGCTTGTTTTGGCGCATAACAAGACGCTCGCGGCGCAGCTCTTTAGTGAGTTCAAACAGTTCTTTCCAGACAATGAAGTACACTACTTTGTCAGTTATTTTGATTATTATCAGCCAGAAGCATATATTGCCAGCAGTGATACGTACATCGAGAAGGATTCAGCCATCAATGAGGAGATCGACCGCCTCCGCCATGCAGCGACTGATGCATTACTAACGCGCCGCGATGTGATTATTATCGCCAGTGTTAGCTGTATCTATGGCCTGGGTTCGCCAGCCGATTACTATGAGCTATCCGTCACGGTGCGCCAGGGTGAGCGGCGCGTTCAGGACAAATTCTTGCGCCAGCTGATGGATATCCAATACCATCGCAATGATATCGATTTTGCACGTGGCGCCTTTCGCGTCAAGGGCGATGTAGTCGATGTCTTTCCGGCGGGGCAAGAGACAGCCTATCGGGTGGAATTTTTTGGGGATGAGGTGGATCGGATTACGCATATCAACCCGCTCACTGGCGAGATCCTCGATGAGCCAGCGGAGTTTACTATCTTTCCTAGTAGCCACTATGCAACGCCTAAGGAGAAAATCAAGCAGGCGATTGATCGGATTCGGCAGGAGTATGAGGAGCGTGAGCAGTGGTTTGAGATGCACGGCAAACTGCTCGAGGCGCAGCGCTTGAGCCAGCGCACCAAGTACGACCTGGAAATGCTTGAGCAGACTGGCTTCGTGAAGGGGATCGAGAACTATAGTCGCTATCTCACCAACCGCGAAGCGGGTGAGCAGCCAGCTACCTTGCTCGATTACTTTCCTGACGATTTCTTGATGCTGATCGACGAGAGTCACGTAACCGTCCCCCAGGTGCGCGCGATGTATAATGGTGACCGCGCTCGCAAAGAAGTGCTGGTGGAGCATGGCTTTCGCCTGCCAAGCGCGCTAGACAATCGTCCACTGCGCTTTGATGAATTTGATAAACATATCAACCAAGTGATTTACGTCTCTGCTACCCCTGGCGATTATGAGCTAGAGCGCAGTTCCGCACCCGCTCAGCAGGTGATTCGTCCTACTGGTTTGCTCGACCCAGAAATTATAGTTCGCCCAACTGAAGGGCAGGTAGATGACCTCATTGCAGAAATTCGCGAGCGCACCAGCCAGCAGCGCGTGCTCGTGACAACGCTCACTAAGCGGATGGCTGAGGATCTCTCTACCTATCTGACCGACCTTGGCATCAAGACGGCCTATATTCACAGTGAGATCGACACGCTCGAGCGCGGCGACATTCTACGCGATCTGCGCATGGGCCTGTATGATGTCCTGGTAGGGATTAACCTCTTGCGTGAGGGGATCGATTTGCCAGAGGTGAGCTTGGTGGCGATTATGGATGCTGACAAAGAAGGCTTCCTCCGTAGCGAGCGCAGCCTCATCCAGACAATTGGCCGGGCAGCTCGCCACGTTGAGGGTAGGGTAATTATGTATGGCGATAGTATCACCGATAGTATGCGCCGAGCGATTGACGAAACCAAACGCCGACGCGAAATTCAGCAGGCATATAATCGCGAACATGGCATTACACCGCGTGGCATTAATAAAGCAATCGACGAAGGTCTGCGCTCCATCATCCCGCAAAAAGAAGATGACGCGCCCAAACTTGACCTGCGTAAAATCCCCAAGGACGAATATAAGAGCCTTATCAAAGACCTGACTGGCCAAATGAATCTCGCCAGTGCCAATCTTGAGTTTGAGCGAGCAGCCGAATTGCGAGATCTGATCGCCGAGGTGAAGAGTAAGTTGTAGAGCAGTAGCTGAGTAAACCCACGATCGTCATGCGCACAGAGTGTATAATATGATGTAGTATGCCTATATGCGATACTCACGTCCTGCCAGAGTATGTGATATATTTCTTGGCGACGATCGATCGTCGATCGAAGTTTATCCGATGGTCAATCCTTATTGGACTTGCTGTCTGCAACGTAATACTGCTCTGCCTGCCCGTGATATTCTTTATCGTTTGTTATTGTATCGTGTTTTGGAGGACGCGTGGTTATTACAAAACAGTCGAGTTTCAAAGTGTCAAGCAGAGGCTTGCCAAGCAAATACAAGAATACAACGACTTCAATGCCTTTTTGCCCGAAACCAAGCGTTTTATTCGTCAGCAGCAGTCGAGGCTTTCGCATACGCATGTGAAAAATAGCACACTCACGGTATATAAAAATGCGCAGCTTGATCCATATCGCTATATTGTCAAATATTTTTTTGCGCAGCGTACAATAAACGAGGAGACAGTGCAAATACTCGAGCAAATCCTCCAGAAATACGACACAATTAAAAAGACTGAGGAAATACTGCGGAGCGAATACAACGAAATTATGGACTTCATTGATGCCAAAATGTACGTTGGAGCCTATATTTTCAAGAAAATGACAATGAAGCAGCTTGGATCGAATACATTACCTAAGTTTGAAAAGAATTATTTCCTCACATATTCATTTAAGTACACTTCGCCCGCCAAGCGCAATAACTACTCGTTCGATATTACACTCACAGAGAAAAAGCTCCAAAAATTGGCAGAATATCTCAGCCAGCAGATAGCATATCGCAAATCTGCACAATTTCAGCGTCAGCTTATGACGCCAAAGCTCAGACGGTTTATCTTGCGCAGAGACAACTACGAATGCCAGAAGTGCCATGTCTCGCGCCGGGATGAGAAACACCTCTTGCTCGAAGTTGACCATATTGTGCCAGTGTCGAAAGGCGGTATCACGACCGAGCAAAATTTGCGAGCACTCTGCTGGCGCTGCAATCGAGCTAAGGGTGATAAGTTGGAAGTAGATTAGCATTAGCATTGTACCCTGTGCTGTCCATACTTCTTACTGACGTATTACTCGCTGCTAATTGATATATAGCAATTCCACGCACCGAATGTGGTACAATATATCCATAATGAGTAGTATTACCACTGAAGATGTGCAGCACCTTGCACAATTAAGTTCGATTAGTCTTGGTGATTCAGCCGACGTTGCCGCGCTGCGCCAAAACCTCGAGGATATCCTGCACTACATTGAGCAGCTATCCACCCTTGACACGACTGGTGTCGAGCCAACCTACCAAGTAACTGGCCTGACTAATGTGTGGCGACCCGACACAATAGATGCCAGCGACGTATCGCGCGAGCAGCTATTGGGGCTAGCAGCTGAGCAGGCAGATAATTGTGTAAAAGTACCGAAGGTGTTGTGATATGAATATTACAGAGAGAGTTGCTCAGATCAAACAAGGTCAGATATCGGCTACTGCCCAGGTGCAAGCGGCTTTGCAGCGGGCGCGTGATGCTAAGGAATACCACGCCCTGCTAAGCCTGACAGAGAAGCGGGCGCTGCAGCGGGCACGAGAAATTGATGAGGCACTGGCTCGGGGCGAAGACGCTGGAGTGCTGGCTGGCGTGCCGTTCGTCGTTAAGGATAATTATCTTGCGTATGGGGCACCAAGCACGGCAGCTAGCAAGATGCTTGAGAACTTTGATACACCTCTTCAGGCAACGGTGGTAGATAAGCTTGAAGCAGCTGGGGCAATCTGCATTGGCAAGAGCAACCTCGATGCCTTTGCGCATGGTGGAAGCACAGAAAACTCATACTTTGGTGCTACGCATAACGCTGTCGACAAAACAAAAGTCGCTGGTGGCAGTAGTGGCGGCTCAGCTGTAGTGACGGCGCTCGACATTGTGCCATTTGCCTTAGGGACAGATACGGGAGGCTCAATTCGCCAACCCGCCAGTTTCAATGGCGTGTATGGTATCAAGCCAACCTATGGTACAGCGAGTCGCTATGGTGTCGTGGCAATGGCCTCGAGCACTGATACGATGGGCTGCTTTGCGCGCAGTGCTGAGGATATTGCTGTGGTGATGAACGTCATGGCTGGCCAAGACCCGAAAGATATGACGACGTTGCCCAATTTCTTCGCGCCTGCGGCAGAGACGCCGCAACAGCTGAAGATCGGTATCATCAACGAAGCAATGGGCGATGGTGTCGATGCGGAGGTGCGTCAGGCGGTCAGCCAGTATGCCGACGCCCTGCGATCGCATGGCCATACCGTCGAGACAGCCAGTATGCCGACGCTTCAGCATGCCCTTGCTATTTATTACATTGTTGTGCCGGCTGAGATCTCAAGCAACCTAGCGCGCTACGATGGCGTACGCTATGGCCATCGTGCTGAGGGAGTTAAGACACTGGCCGAGCTTTATGGTCGGAGCCGTGACGAAGGATTTATGCCAGAGAATAAGCGACGCATTATGATTGGTAGCTACGTACTGAGTAGTGGGTACTTCGACGCGTACTATCTCCAAGCGCAAAAAGCGCGGACATTGCTCATCAACGAATTTAACGCTCTGTTTGAGCAATACGACATGCTTCTTTTGCCGACAGCGCCAACTCCTGCCTTTGGTCTTGGTGAAAACAGCGACGACCCGCTTAAGATGTATCTTGCGGATATCATGACAGTGCCAGCCAGTCTGGCAGGCTTACCTGCATTGAATGTGCCAGCTGGAGTGAGCCAGGCGGGCTTGCCAATCGGTGCGCAGTTAATTGGCCCCATGCAGAGTGATGCAACGCTGCTTGCTGTGGCAACCCAAGCAGCTACAGAAAGGAGCGCCTAATGTCTGGCAGTGTCACGATCCTTTTGGTGGGTATTATTATCATTGCTGCGATCTTGGTCGTCGTTGTTGCACTGACGCGCCAGGGCGGTAAAGTACTCAATGTCGAGAAATATCAAGCACGCTGGCTTGCCATTGAGAACAGCCTCGATAAATCCAACATTGGCACGTATCAGCTGGCTATCTTCGAGGCAGATAAGTTGCTCGATCTTGCTCTCCGCGAACGTGGCTTTGCTGGCGACACGATGGGTGAGCGCATGAAGTCGGCCCGCGAACAATGGAGTAATAGCAACCACGTATGGGGTGCTCACAAGGTGCGCAACAAGCTGGCACATGAGGCTAATGTGCGGCTCTCGCGCGAGATTGCCTTGCGGGCATTAGCCGCGTACAAACAGGGGTTAAAGGATTTGGGAGCGATATAGTTATGGCAGTTTCTCACGATGTTTTGCAAAAATATGAAGTGACGATTGGTATCGAATGCCACGTACAGCTGGCAACAGACACAAAACTCTTCAGCCCGGCAGACAATGACGCCCGCAACGCCGAGCCTAATAGCAAAGTCCATCCAATCGACTTCGGTCTGCCTGGTATGCTACCAGTCCTGAATCGCCACGCTGTCGATCTTGCTATTCGAGCTGGCAAGGCACTCAACGCGCCAATCGCTCGTGTTTCGCGCTTCGATCGTAAGCATTATTTCTATCCAGATCTACCGAAAGGCTACCAGACAAGCCAAATGTACCAGCCAATTATCTTGGCGGGCTATGTCGATGTGCCGCTCGATGATGGCAGTACTACGCGCGTCCGGATCGACCATGCCCACATGGAGGAAGATGCTGGCAAGCTAACACACCACGATGGTTACTCATTGGTTGACCTCAACCGGGCGGGTACACCACTGATCGAGATCGTCTCACAGCCTGATATTCACTCAGCAGCCGAGGCCCGTGCCTACGCAGCAGAGCTTCACAAGCTCATGACCTATGCTGGCGTCACACACGGCGATCTTTACCATGGTAATATGCGCTTTGATGTTAATATCTCAATCGCGCCAAAGGGTTCAAATCAGCTTGGTACGCGTGCTGAAGTAAAGAATCTCAACAGCTTCCGCAGTGTAGAAAAGGCAGTGGAGTATGAATTTGCGCGTCAGGCGGCTTTGCTCGAGCGCGGTGAGCGTGTCGTGCAAGAAACCCGTGGCTGGAGTGACGATAAAGGCATCACCACGAGCCAGCGTAGCAAAGAAGATGCACAGGACTATCGCTATATGCCCGACCCAGACATTCCACCAATTGTCTTAACGGACGAAGAGATTGCTCGTGTTCAGCAGGACGTACCGACGATGCCAGGCGAATACCGTGCGCAGTGGCAGAGCCTTGCCCTGGATAACTCGGTGGTTAATACTGTGCTCAGCCATCAGCCACTGGCTATTTTGCTCAGTGATATCTACCCGCTCGAGCATAATGCTGAGTCGATTTTGCAATGGCTTGACATCAATGAGTCAGTGTATCAGCGGCTTGTCAAGCGGATCTTTAACTGGTTTGCCTCCACGCCAGAAGAGTTGATGGATATGAGTAAGGTTGAATCGGGTTTTGTTGGGCTGCGGCGACTCTTGCTGCTCTCGCAATTGGTGGAGGACAACAAAGTCAGCTCAACTGGTGCGAAGGAGCTTTTTCTCGACCTATTTGACGAGCAATATACTGGTAAGATGCCTGAGGCGATTGCTGAGACGAAGAACCTACTCCAGGTATCAGACGAGGGGGCGATTGGCGCGATTGTCGATGAGGTGATGAATGACCCAGCCAGTGCGGCATCCATTGCTGATATCAAGGCCGGCAAGGATAAGGCAATTGGCTACCTCGTCGGGCAAGTCATGAAGCGATCCCGCGGCAAAGCCAATCCAGCTCTGGCGCAGAAACTGATTCGCGAGAGGCTGAAGTGAGCAACTAAAGGATATACAAGGAGAATCATAATGAAACGACCAACAAAAGCAATCATCGCCGCCGCGGGCTTTGGTACGCGGTTCTTGCCTCAGACGAAGGCCATGCCTAAGGAGATGATGCCGCTGATCGATAAGCCGATCATTCAGTATGTGGTGGAGGAGCTCGTCCAGGCGGGGATTCGCGACATTATCATCGTGGGGAGCGCCAATAAGCGTGCGATTGAAGACCACTTTGATGTGCCAAATGAGGATCTGCTAGCCAACCTCCGAGCTGGTGGGCCGAAGAAACAGCCGCTGATCGATACCGTCAAGCAGCTCTCGGAGATGGCAAACTTCATCTACATCCGCCAAAAGGGTCCATACGGCAACGCAACGCCGCTGGCCTGTGCAGCACACCTCATCAACCGCGACGAGCCTGTCATCTATACCTTTGCCGATGACTTCATTGCTGCTAGTCCAAGCCGCTTCCAGCAGATGATTGCTGCATCGCAAGAGCTCGATGGTGCGGTACTATCATGCAAAAAGATCGTCGATGATGCTGAGTTTGATCGCTACGGTGTTGTGGCTGGCCAGCAGCTATCGGACAGCATTATTAAGATGAGCAACATCGTTGAAAAGCCAGGCAAGGCTAATGCGCCATCTGACCTCGCTAGTGTCAGTAGCTATATTTTGCCTGGCGAATTCTTTAGCTACCTTGAGCATGCGAAGGAGCATTTTGATGGGCATGGCGAGTTTACTGTCCAGCCTATTATGCAGCGGATGATTGATGACGATCACGCATTCTTTGGTGTGGAGATTACCAACGGTACATATTATGACACTGGCGATAAGCTCGAGTATCTTAAGACCGTTGTGGATTTTGGCCTCAAAGACCCAGTGCTTGGTCCAGAGTTTGCAAAATACCTACGGATTCACTATACTGATACCCAGGCATAGATCATATGCTACTAACATAAAGGAGATACCGCATGGAGTGGGCCCAGATATTAGTTATCATGTTATCGGTATTGCTAGCGCTGCTGCTGGTGCTTGCGATCGTCTTGACAATCATATTGATCCGCATCACCCAGCGGATTAGTGCTGTGGTTGAGTCGGCTGAACGCGTGGCAGCAAACCTCGAGGCAACGACTGATAATATTACTCGGGTTACCTCGCCGTTTTGGCTAGCTAAGATCGCTGTGTCTTCGATCAAAAAATTGTTTACCACCAAACGTAATCGATAAAGGAGGGACATAATGTCGAAAGGTAAATTTGTGCTTGGTGCAGCAATCGGTGCTGCCGCTGGTGTGGTGGCTGGGCTCTTGACAGCGCCAAAGTCAGGCAAAGAGACGCGAGCCGACCTCAAGAAAAAGGCACGTGAGCTCAAGCAAGATGCTACTGCAAAGGGCGACGAACTGCGTGCTAAGGGCGAGAAGGCATACTACGATGCACGTGATGCCGCTCGTGACCTGCATGACCGCAGTGGCCGCGCTTTGCGCAGTGCTCGCGATGAGTTTGCAAAGGACAAGAAGTAGCCAGTAGGCGACAAAGGATGCGGTGAATATTCTCCTCATAGGCAGAATGCTTGCCGCATCTTCGCAATTATCATTATTATGACAAAGCAATCGTCCCCACTACAGCACTCATCGGATGAGCCAGTGACTCGTGAGCAACATAACCACCCTGGGCTAGTTGCCGAGCTTGCACGGCAGGTTAAGCAAACCAACGAGACCGATGCACGCAAGGCTACCCTCGAGGATTTATTTTATGATTTTCATCGAAACCGCGCAGAAGTCTACAGAATGAACTTCATCCGCGGGATATTTTTTGGCTTAGGGAGTGTGCTTGGCGGAACGATTATTGTAGCGCTGTTTATCTGGCTGCTAAATGCCATCGGCCTCTTGGTGCCAAGCCTGGCGGACTTTATCGATAGCATTATCAAGGTGATGAGTACGCGGCATTGACGTGTCGTGCAGAAGTAAGGCCACCCACTATATGTGACTGGTCGTTACGTTTCTCCTGATAGGACAATAGGGGGGTGGTTAGTGCCAACAAAGCGAGAACTCTGACATACAATCTCTTACCAATCACAAGCACCCCGGCGTTGGCGTCACCACCTACTCATTTGCTATACTAGATAAGTATGACCTCTCACTCATTACCAGCTTTGCAACCATCGGATTTTGTTCACCTACACAACCATACCCATCACTCACTGCTTGATGGCTTAACGAAGATTGGTGACCTTGTAAGTACTGTCAAAGAGTATGGTATGACAGCAGCAGCCATCACTGACCACGGGACAATGAGCGGGGTGCTTGACTATTACAAGACAGCCAAGGCAGTGGGCATCAAGCCGATCCTTGGCATTGAAGCGTACGTTGCCGCTCGCTCGCGCTTCGACCGTGACCCTGCTAAGGATAAAATGCGCTACCACCTGACTATCATTGCGATGAATAATCAGGGGTACCATAACCTGATGCGACTGAGTACGAAGGCAAACCTAGAGGGGATGTACTATAAGCCGCGGATCGACCATGACCTCCTAGAGGAGCTCAGCGAAGGGCTGATTGTCCTAAGTGGCTGTGCAAGTGGTGAGATTGGTGAGGCGCTGCGCTATGACGACTATGCCAAGGCAGTCGAGATCGCTCAATGGTATAAGCGTGTCTTTGGCGATCGCTACTATCTGGAATTGCAAGACCATGGCCACCCCGAGTCCAATACGCACTGGGATGTGCAGGCGAAGATTAACGAAGGTCTGCGCCGTATGGCTGAGGAGTTGGACATCCCTCTGGTTGTGACGTGCGATGGCCACTATTTGACGCACGACTTTCAAGATGCGCATGAGATATTGCTCTGCGTGGGAACGGGCTCATTCTTGAGTGACGAAAAGCGGATGAGCCTGAAAGACTTCGAGCTCCACCTGACTGACCCGCGCGATATCATTACTCGCTGGGGAAGAGAGCTACCCGAGGCTATTACCAACACCAAGCAGATTGCCGACCGCTGTAATGTTGATATCGAGCTAGGTAAAATCCTCATCCCAAAGTACCCATTACCTGAGGGTGAAACGAGTGAGCATAGCTACCTGCACAAGCTGGTGTATCGTGGCTTAGCCCAGCGTTACAATAGTGCAAAACCCGAAGATACTGCTGATCAGCTCCCCGAGCAGATCATCCCTACCTTGGCTGATGACGTGCGCGAGCGGGCCAAGATGGAGCTAGGTGTGATGGCAAGCATGGGGTATGAGGGGTATTTCCTCATTGTGCAGGATTTCATCAACTGGGGCAAGAGCCAGGGGATTGTCTTCGGGCCAGGTCGAGGCAGCGCCGCAGGATCGATCATTGCCTATGCGCTTAATATCACTGATCTTGACCCGCTCAAGTACGGTCTACTCTTCGAGCGATTTCTTAACCCCGATCGCATTAGCATGCCTGATATTGATGTCGACATCCAGGATACGCGGCGCGATGAGGTGATCGAATATTGCGCAAATAAGTATGGCCACGATCACGTGAGCAACATCGTCACCTTTGGTAAGATGGCGGCTCGGGCGGCGGTGCGTGATGTTGCGCGCGTGCTGGAGGTGCCGTATGCTGAGAGTGATCGCCTGGCCAAGATGGTGCCACCACCCGCCCAGGGGCGGCACATTCCATTGGCAGTCAGCACCAAAGAAGACCCTGACCTTAAGCACGAATACGAGACGAACCCAACCGCCAAGCAAGTTTTTGATTATGCTATCCAGTTAGAGGGGACAATTCGCAGCCATGGGGTGCACGCGTGTGGTGTGGTGATTGCGCCCGACGAGCTCGTTAAATACATCCCGCTTGAGCAGGCGCAGAAAGGTGTGGTGGCGACGCAGTTCCCGATGGGCGAGGTAGAGGATCTTGGCTTGCTCAAGATGGACTTCCTTGGCCTATCGAACTTATCGATTATTAACAATGCAATGCGGATCATCCGCAAAGTCTATGGTGATACAATCGACCTCTCCACGCTACCACTTGATGACGAAGCAACGTACAAACTTTTTCAGCGGGGTGATACAACAGGGGTATTTCAGCTTGAGTCGGCTGGGATGAAGCGTTATTTGCGCGCTCTCAAGCCCTCGCACTTTGAGGATATCATTGCAATGGTGGCGCTGTACCGGCCAGGGCCAATGCAGTTTATCGATAGTTTTATTCGGCGCAAGCACGGCGAGGAGGAGATCACTTACCTTCACACGGGGATGAAGAGCTCACTTGAGAACACGTATGGTATTTTGGTCTATCAAGAGCAGTTTATGCAGATCTCCAAAGAGTGGTGCGGCTTTACTGGTGGGCAGGCCGACACCCTACGTAAGGCCGTTGGTAAGAAAAAGATCGACCTGATGAAGAAGGTTAAGCCGGAGTTTGTCGAAGGAGCAGTGAAGGTCGGTGGAGCAACGCGCGAGATGGCCGAGACATTTTGGACGCAGCTGGAAGAGTTTGCCAATTACTGCTTCAACAAAAGCCACGCGGCATGCTACGGGCTCATCGCCTACTGGACGGCATATCTCAAGGCGCACTACCCTGATGCCTTTATGGCAGCCTTGATGACAAGCGACCATGATGACGTCGACCGACTAGCGATCGAGATCACCGAGTGTAAGCATATGGGCCTAACGGTACTCAACCCCGATGTCAATGAATCATACGAGGAATTTGCTGTGGTACCGGGCAAGAAACAGATCCGCTTTGGTATGGCAGCTGTGAAGGGTGTTGGTGTGGGAGCAGTGGAAGAGATCGTCAAGATGCGTGACCGCGATGGGAAGTTTGCTACGGTGGAGGACTTTGCCAAGCGTGTTTCGACCAGCAAGTGCAACAAACGGGTCTGGGAGTCGCTCATTAAGTCGGGTGGCTTTGATGCGCTGGGCGATCGCTCCGATCTTCTCTTTAATCTTGAGAATGTCCTTGCTTTTGCCAGCAAATTACAGAAGGAAGCGTTGAGCGGCCAGACTGATCTCTTTGGTAGCCTAGCCGACAGCTCTACAGAGGTCATGCCGTCGATTGAGCTTAAGCCAGCGCCCGTCAAACACACCGACAAAGAGCGCCTCATGTGGGAGCGCGAGCTGATTGGCCTCTACATTAGTGCGCACCCACTCGACCACTACGACACGTTCTTTGCTGAGCAGACCGTGCCACTGCGCAATGTCTCACCACAGATCGACGGCCAGACGGTGACGATCGGTGGTCTCGTGACGCGCTTGCGGACGATTGTGACGAAGTCGGGCAGCAAGATGGCTTTTGTAGGGGTTGAGGACAAATCGGGTGAGAGCGAGATCATCATTTTCCCGAATCTGTATGAGAAGCTTGCTGGCCAGCTGGAACAAGATATGGTAATCACTGCCAGCGGCAAGGTGAGCGCGCGCGATCGCGATGGCAACCTTGGTGATGAAGCAAAGCTAATTGCCAATGAAATCACCATCGTGACCGATACAGACTTAGCTGAATATCAAGCAACTGGTCGCACGATGTCTGCACCAACCGGCCCAGCAGCTACGCCACGCCGCCGGTCATCATCGCAAAAAAATACCCAGCGCTCAGCACAAGCATCGGCACGTGCAGCCGCATCAGTACCAGTAGGGCCGCCGCCCAAACCGCTTGATACGCTCCCAACGGTCTATGTGCGGGTCAAGAACCCCGATGATATGGCTGCTCTTACGAAGTTTAAGCAGCTGTGTACACAGCACCCGGGCCAGCACGATATTATTATGATGCTCGGTGATGACAAAACATCGGCGATTCGCCTACCGTTCCGGGTTGACGCGCAGCAGCGATTGCAGGATGAGCTTGCACAAATCCTCGGTAGAGACTGCGTTGTTGTTAAATAACACCGTCCTCGCGTAGGGGGGTGACTCGCGCCACCCTGGGAGTCTGCTAGCTGCGCGTGTGATTTTTACTTCGAACAGTAGCGTCTACGACCAGGGTGGCGCGAGGCCAGATACTTGCAAGGCGAGCGGAAATAAGCTCAAGCACAGGCAAGTTGTGGGCGGTGGCTTGGTCGTGCCACCTGCTGCCAGTATAACCCGATATTTGCCACAACGCAAACAAAATGGGTACATATGACGCTGCAACTATCCAGCGGTTGTGAGCGCATAGAGCGCGATACCAGTTGCAACCGACACATTAAACGACTCCTTCTGCCCGTACATCGGGATCTCGATGATGTCATCCACAAGCGAGAGCGTCTCGGCCGGAATACCATGGACTTCTTCGCCAAGCAAAAGGACGAGTTTGCTTGCTGGCTGATATTGCTGGAGAGAAACAGAGGTAGGAGCTTGCTCAAGCGCAACAATGCGATAGCCGGCAAACTGCTCAAGGTCGAGCTCTGGCTGGTAATCGAACGGCACGAGCGCTTCGGCCCCAAGCGCCGTCTTGTGGATTTGCTGGGTGATCTTTTCGCGGATGTGTGGCAAACGTGGGTCGGCTCGCACTGTCTCTTCAGGCTGGTAGGCACAGTGCGGTGGGTTTGGCTGAAGGGCAAGATCGGGGTAGGGCGTGTAACCACTGAGGATAAGTCGCTGCACACCAAATCCTTCGCAGGTACGAAAGATCGCCCCAACATTGTGCGTTGAGCGGATGTTGTGCGCGATAACAATAATCTCTGGCATAGTTGTATTATACCTGAAGTGCTTTAGACGTACCCCCTATATTTACCACGAGCTTTTTGTTACACTAAGAAGGATGAATGAAGATGAAGTCCAACAACGTCGTCGCCAGCAAGATGAGGCGTCGACCGAGCAACGCTCGCGCATTCTTGGCCTCAAATACCTCGATATGCGCCCCATTGAGGAGACGCTGCCACTAGCGCGCGACCTAATGACGATCGAGGAGATGCACAACCTCTATATGCTGCCGCTAACTGACGGTAATGAGCAGGAATCGTATCAGTTTGCCGTTACGACACAAACACCCCAGTCGGTTATTCAGCGGACGCGGCGTACCTATCAAGACCAGGGGTTGCCTGTCGATTTCTATCTGATTAGTCTCAGTGCCTACCGCGTGCTGATGAACCGCTTCGACCCACCGAAGAAGATCGTCTACGATGATATCAAGATTGCCAAAGCGGGCGACAGCGAGACCATTGCCGAGGTGAGCCAGACGCTTGGGCGAGTCAGTAGTGAGGAGGTTTTCGACTTCTTGATCAACCAGGCGGATATGCTTGGTGCGAGCGACATCCACATTGAGAATGAACGTCACGACATCCGGATTCGCCTCCGTGTCGATGGTGCACTCCACCCCGTAGCGACGATCAGCCGGAGCCGCTACCGCGTAATCATGGGTGAGCTCGCCAGCCGAGCTGGTGTGTCGAGTGCTTCGATGGAGCCGCAGTCTGGCCACATCCAAAAGGACGTAACGCATGGCAACGCAACGCACTTGCTCAACATCCGTGTTGAGACTGTGCCAACCATGTATGGACAGGATGCTGTGCTGCGTCTCTTTAACTTTGATGAGAGTTTGCTTAATCTTGATTTGCTGGGTATTCCGCCCAAGCAGCGCCAGCAGATTGATGAAATCATCAGCCATCCGCGTGGCCTTGTGCTGATGGTTGGGCCAACGGGCTCAGGTAAATCTACCACGCTTTACAGCATGCTCAATGCCCTCAACACAACCGATCGTAAGATTATTACGCTGGAGGATC
Source organism: Candidatus Saccharimonadota bacterium (assembly GCA_030528025.1). Classification (GTDB taxonomy): domain Bacteria; phylum Patescibacteriota; class Saccharimonadia; order Saccharimonadales; family Saccharimonadaceae; genus Saccharimonas. Next base: position 30,943 of record JAUMZP010000003.1, on the reverse strand, counting down.
CAATCGAATATGGCTTAGCTGGCATCTCGCAGATCCCAATTAATACCAACGCCGGCGGGAGCTTTGGTGAGGGCTTGCGCAGCGTGCTTCGTCTTGATCCAGATGTCGTGATGGTAGGTGAGATCCGCGATGTTGATACGGCGCGCACGGCCATTCAAGCATCGATTACTGGCCACTTGGTGATGTCGAGCTTCCACGCCAATAGTAGTAGTGCAGCCTTTAGTCGGATGATCGACCTAATTGGCGTGAACCCGATTTTTGCTAGCGCTATCCGCCTTGTGGTGGCGCAGCGTTTGGTGCGGCGCCTCGTGGACGAAACTAAGGAAGCCTACGAGCCAGACGATGCTACGCGGAGCTATGTCAAGCGAGTCCTTGCTGATATCCCTGAAGAGGTAGAGCATCCTAATCTAGACACCTTCAAACTCTGGCGGCCAGTCCCGTGTGACGATGCGCCATTTGGCTACAAGGGTCGCATGGTGATTATGGAGCAACTTATCGTCACTCCAGGTATTCAGAAGTTCATCCGCGGAGACTTTACTGATGTCCACCCAGACGTCATCGAAAAAGCCGCCCAGCGCGAAGGTATGCTCACCCTCGAACAGATTGGCGTATTAGCTGCTCTGCGCGGCGAGACAACGCTTGAGGAAGTCGGGCGGGTGATATAACGCGCTATCTTGCTGAAGAATACTTAGGGCCGATCTGTGCTATGTATTATATAGCGGATTTTTGACAAAGTATCATTTTTTGCGTATTATACTATGGCATGTCGCATGAACAGATTGATTATCCACGAGAACCCGAATCACTTCAAGTGTCTGTCATAGACCGTAACTCTAGTGGAGAAGAGCTTAGCATAACGCTACCAGACAATATTAGTAAAATGCCGTCTAGTGAGCGTGAGTCGAGTCTAAACGCACAGCAATTAGAAGAAGATATAGCGTCACTCAATGCGAGTTTTACAGTCTTTGGTGGTATACTTGAGCACTTATCGCTCATGATGCAACAGCATAAGGAGGCGGCTATAGCTATGCAAAATACTGAGCATACGCTTCGGCAGTACCGCTTTACCAGTGAGAGGTATAAATACTGTGTGCGTCATGCACTATTGGGCGAAGCTAACTCGTGGCGTACAACAAATATGCGATTATATCCGGCAGCAGCGGAACGTACACAGCAATACATCAATAAGCAGCGCGATAAGCTAGCGATGCGAAGCGTGCGCGCCGTTAAGGCAGTGTTTATGGCTGGCGGAATAGTACAGGTGCCAGATTGGTGTCATACGGCTGTCCCAAAGCGTACTGAATGGCAGCAGGATAAAGCTCTGCTGCCATCGGCAGCTAACGATATATACCAAAAGTTAGTTCAGGAGGCGTTTGATTGGGCGGTGGCACAGTGCGAACAGATAGCCTTTGATGAGTTACAGCAACCATGCTACGATGACGAAATTGCGATCTGTAAACCGGAGAGTCAACATCTCGATGCATTACAAACAGAACATACGGCGTTAGTTACGCAGGCTCGGCAGCTTGAACAATCACGAGACGAGGAACACACAACGGTACCGGCTGATACATTGCTGTCCTTCTGCCACTACCTCACAGAGCATGTACCACAGATTAGCCAGACGCAAATCGCGCTCTTACAATGGTTCGATCGATCGGATAAGGCGATAACTCACGATATAGCACAGCGCTTGGTTGATCGTCTCTGGCCAAAGAGTGCACAGCACGCTGATCGTCAGTTAATTGATGTGCAAACGGAACAGATCATTGCCGAGGCGGCTGAACGGCTAGCCAATGCATTGGTAGCATATCAACCGACAGCTGACCAATTAGCAACCCACGATTTGCCAAATATATCTCGCAATAAACGATGCAGCATGGAAGACTCAGTAGGTCTGCTGCCTAACAAGGCGAATCAGCCAGATAATGTCACATCGCTGCCAGTATCAGAGTTACTACATCCTCGTGCAGAAACCGAACGCATGCCGCTTGATTACCTTACCTTGCCGCGCAAGCTTGTACCATGGCTTGAGGTGGACGGTCGTGATAGTACGGTGAGTTGTAAAGTTGTTGTCGATAGTGTACCTGGGGCGCTTGTGATTGATTGCCGTAGCAAAGCACTGCAAGAAATTGAGCGTCGGATGGACGGCTACAGGTCAACACCGTGGGATTATATAGCACCAAATGTACAGCAACGTCTCACACACTATGCTCAGGTGGCTATGTCGGACGGTGGTTTAATTCATGCTGGCAAATTCTCAAGCGTTGATAAAAACGGCGAATCGATTTACCCGCACCCTGTGATTTATAGTAAGGACGCGAAGCACAATGTGATGCGTGTCTACATATCGAATCTGCGCGTCAACCAGATGGACGATAGACTTGCAAGTGTGCGTGAGCAACTTGCAGCGATGCAGGTGCATGAATTGATTATGCTGATCGGTGTCTGTGATAAGCAGCACCAGCTGGCAACATTGGCAGAAATTACTGGACGCTCTCGACGAGAGTTGCGCAAACAGCGCGTAGGTAGCATCTAAAGAGAAATCATGCAGAAATAAAACTACGTAGCTTTGTACGCTACGTAGTTTTATTTCTTGGGCTTACTGTCTCTTGCGCGGCAAAACTCACCGATATACCCAGTACTCTACGAGGTTACATGAGGTATACAAAGTGGGAGGCAAGATTTAGGAATGTAGACCTTGACGGGTATAAATATCAGCCTAGCGAATAACCTTTGCCACAGCCTCCACTACGCGCTCATCAAATGGTGAGGGGATAACGTAGTCTGCTGTGGGCTCATCGACCAGCACTGCCAGCGCCTGGGCGGCGGCAAGTTTGTGCTCGTCGGTGATTTTTTGCACGCCATTATCGAGCGCACCACGGAAGATACCCGGGAAGGCCAGAGCGTTATTGACTTGGTTGGGGAAGTCACTGCGACCAGTGGCAATGACGGCAGCGCCGGCTGCTTTGGCACTGTCTGGCATGATTTCTGGCACCGGGTTAGCCAGAGCAAAGATAATTGGGTCTTTGGCCATCATCCCGACGAGCTCTGGAGTCAGCAATCCTGCACGTGATACACCAATGAATACATCGGCATCTGCCATGGCGTCTTCCAGCGACCCCTGCTGCGAGGCATCAACGTACGCAAGCAGAGCAGTCTTCTCGGCGTTGAGGTCGGTACGGTGGCTGCCTACAATACCTTTGCTATCAACCGCCACGATGTGCCGAGCGCCATAGGTGTGCAGCAGCTTAATGATAGCGGTGCCAGCAGCGCCAGCGCCGACCACGACGAATTTGCTATCAGCCAGGCTCCGGCCCGTTAGCTTGGCGGCGTTGATCAGCCCAGCCAGTACCACTACGGCAGTGCCGTGCTGGTCGTCGTGGAAGACGGGGATATCCAGCTCGGCCTTGAGGCGCTCCTCAATCTCGAAGCACTGAGGTGCGGCGATATCCTCAAGGTTAATCGCGCCAAAGCTTGGCGCAATCGCCTTAACCGTGGCAATAATCTCTTCTGGCTGGTGTACGTCCAGCACGATTGGCACGGCATCTACACCAGCAAAGTGCTTAAACAGTAGTGCCTTGCCTTCCATAACTGGCATGGCTGCCTTGGGGCCGAGGTTGCCCAGGCCTAGGATGGCCGAGCCATCGCTAATGACCGCTACGAGGTTATTTGTCCAGGTGTAGGTGGGCAGAGTAGTGGGGTCATCTGCAATTGCCTTGCTGACTGCGCCCACGCCGGGGCTGTAGTAGCTGCTAAGTTTATCGCGGTCTAGCTCATCACTATCGCGCAGGCTGGTGGTGATTTTGCCCTTATATTTTTTGTGTAGGTCGAGTGCAAGTTTGTTGTAATCCATAAACTCTAGTATATCGCACATAGGCAAGAAAGAGAAAGGAGTAGTACGAGGACAAACAGCCGTTATTGCAACGCTTTCGCGCCAAATGCTATTATATGATGCATGATACAAACCGAGCAAGGAGCCCTGCATAGCCGCAGTAGCTCATAATACAGAGTGATATGAAAAGATCTATAGACCTGCAGCCATCTCATCACGATACTCGTGCCGAGTATGCATCTACAAAAATAGAAGTTGTAATCAAAAAAGATAATGAACTCTACAGAGAAGTCAAGCTAGCCCTTTGTGATGCGAAGGAATCGGAACACGAATATGAGGAGGACATTGATAGGCAAAATCTGCGGATAATTAAAAACGACCAGCAAGAAGTGCTCGAGGAGTTTGTGCAGACTGGCGAGAGGAGTACGGTGCCACCAGGTGTTCTCCAACGCTACCAAGAGGAGCGAGCAATATGCGAGGCTACGCTTGCCGAAATAGCCGAAGAAGAAGAAGGGCGAGTAATGGATAAGGGCGGCTATACAGCAGAAGATAGAGCGATCAGAACTGCAACGGGTCTTGGCTATGCGCCATTGGCGCCCAATAAAGCAACAAAGCAGGCTGATAAAATGTATGGAAAAACCCGGCTTGGCAAAGACGTACAGCGGCGGTGCCAAATCGTCAAAGATAGGATTGGTGAGATCAACGCCGAGCTGGCATATTATATGGGCCTCACGGAGCCACCTTTGGCAGTCATGTCTGAGGAGGCAGCGATTCGCATCTGGGGCAAAGAGGCGGTCGAGAAGGCGCAATCAGCTGGTGAGGTGAACGAGCCTGGGTACATTGATGTCTTTCCTGATGATGACCGAACATCACGCTCAGGCAGCAAGCGGGGATATGGTAGCCGTATGACACCAGAGTTTATCAAAAAAGACGCCAGCCAGCGGCTAGCGGAGGTTCTTGTAGAATCTGCAGGCGAAGTATGGACAGTGCAAGAGCTAGGTGATGCAATTTATGATCCAAGCAAAGTGCAAACAAAACTTGAGCGGTATAAGCGAGCGAGTATCTTACTATACAGTGCACAAAGATCAGATCGCCCCGTCATGATTATTACAGAAGAGCTGGAGCATAGCGGCCTTGTACTGCAGCGTGGGCAGCGATATACCATTGATGAGCGTGGTCGGCGACGTAAGTCAATTACCGTCTACCGTGCGGTGCCGGCAGACATTGCTAAGCAAGGACTAACAGAAGAGAGGTCAGTAAGTGGCCACCATACCAAACACCGGCTTCAGATGATTGAGTGGACGCCACAAGATACTACAGCTGCAGCGCATGAAGCAGCCAACACCACTTGCAGCGAGGCATCACTAACCACTGGTAGTGCAGAAAATGAAGCTTTGGCCAGCAGCGTGCCATACGTCGACTATACACTAGCAAAGCGAGCACTCGAGGCTGCCCGTGCTGCCGCTGGCCGTCAAGCAGCAGAAGCCAAAGAACAGCAAGAAGCCCTCCGCGCTGCAGAGGTTGCCCTCAGTGCAGAAGTGCGCGTCCAGATCGAGCAGCTCGTGGAGCTTGCACAGCCACTGATCGATAGTTTGCGAGAAAATAGTGCCAACGATAATGCAGACAAGCAGGTATTTCCTATTCAAGATTTGCCCGAGATGGGAAGCCAGTACGCTTCTGAGTACGACCTAGAGATATTCCTTAACAAAGCTCGGCAGGCTGGGCTCATCAACAAAAAACAGCTGCGCAATCGTGCGTTGCCGTCTGCTGGCGAGGCGCTTGTGCTTACTCTCTATGTATACGACCCGCATACAATGTATGACCTAGTGCGCAATGATGCCGCCAAGCGTGTGCTCCAGTATAAATTCCAGCAAGCGTACGAGAACAGAGCTGAACAGGTAGTGAATGGCCGCGAAGGTGGAGCAAGCGCAGCCCAAGAAAACACCACCAGCTAAACTAGTTGCTATATATACGAAAGTGCGGTATAGTTTAGATTATAAATCCAAAATAGGCATTATCCACCAGTGATGATACAGAGAAAGAGGAGGAAAGAGAAATGAAGGGAAGTTCTGAGCGCTTAAGTTTCTGGGGTCGCGCAGAGAAAAAAGTATTGTCTGTTATTGCCTTGAGTGCTATAGGAGCTAGCGCCTTGGCAGGCTGTGGCTCACCTGAAAAAGCACCACGAGACGAAGCACAACCAACTCAATCTGCTGCCGCTGCCGAAGCAACATCGTCAGCAACACCAACCACAAATCCATCCATCGAAGCGCCAGCGGACAAAAAGACTCCACAGCCTAAGCGATCTCACTCTACCGACAAAGCAACGGAGATACCATCACCATCACACTCTGCATCGCCAGAGACGACACCATCTCCAACTCCAAACGAAACAGAGAGTAATCAGGAGAAGATGCCCTCCGTTGCTGAGCTAGCAAAAGCCGTCAAAGAAGGGTCTGTGGATGTACTTGGTGGCGTCGTCAAAGACGTTGATGAAGTAGGTAACGGCTACGTTGGTGTGCGACCTTTCTGTTACCGTAAAGACACAGGGTTTGGTCATGGATCGGGTAAAATAGTTGGGCTTTATACGGTTGATATGTCAACGGGTACACTGCGTTTATTTGACACAAAACTGCCAATGTTTGATAAATACGGTAGCCCAATTAGTACTAGTGTGTGTAACGAACTGACCTTTGATGAATCAAAGACATTTGGTTCGAGCTCCAAGAAAGCTGGTGATGGTAATGATGTTTATATCCAGACTCCTAATGGGGGGGAGCGGATTCCTGTTGGTGCTGATATTACTGGCGATGACTCAAGTGATCTAATACGGGTTGGTGGCACCGCTGAAGTGCAGGGAAATGTACCACCTAGTACCCTCCTAGAGCCAATCCCGCGAGAAACCATGGAAAAAATGGTTAAACGTGCCCAGCAGCAAGTGTCGTAAATAGAGACTCTGTGCTAAGAAATAATGGTCTCTTTGCTATAGAAAACAGCGAAGAGGTCATTTCTCGAGTAGTGATTATAAAAACTACTCTTCCTCTTCTCCCTGCGCACAAAATATGGTACAATCAATAACTGAATTGTCATCTAATAATTAAATAGAGAGAAAGTCATGAGTTTTGCACTGATCCAAAAAGTCAATGACCAGCAGAAGAAGCCTGCCGTTGTTGATGTGCGGAGCGGCGACACGGTCCGCGTCCACCAAAAAATCAAAGAAGGCAACAAAGAGCGCATCCAGATGTTTGAAGGCGTGGTAATCCGCACCGACAACAAGGGTCAGCACACCAGCCGCATTACCGTGCGTAAGATTACCAGCGGTGTGGGAGTAGAGAAGTCGTTCTTGCTGCACAGTCCACTTGTTGAGAAGGTTGAGGTGATGCGCCGCGCTAAGGTGCGCCGCAACTTCCTGAGCTACCTGCGTGGCCGCAGTGGTAAGTCGGCTCGCCTGACTGCCGTACAGTTCGACCGCGAGGCGGTTAACAATGTGCACGATGCTCATGCCGAGGCCGAAGCTGCCCGCCTTAAAGAAGAAAAGGCCAAAGAAGCCGCCGAGAAAAAGGCTGCAGAAGACGCCAAGCAAGCTGAGCTAGACGCTAAGGCTGCCGAGGTTGCTGCTCGCCACGAAGCTGCGTAGAATAGCTACCATAAGAAAGCTTTTGTATCCGCCTCTATATCAGGGGCGGATTTGTATTGGGGCTGAATCTTCAGTCTATTTGGTTGTGCTAATGATATTGAGCAGGCTTATAGCAGCCACCTTATGGTGGGTGTGGGTGTTATACTAGAAGTATGAGTATCTTTACCATTGTCTCGATTGTTATACCAGTTGTCTTGGCGAGTAGTATACCGCCTATCTTGCAGCATTATGGCTATACGCACGAGCGACGCTACCGTTGGCTGCTGTACCTGGCGTGTGGGTTGTTCTTTATCTCGTGGTATGTGCCATCGCCGTTGATCGATGGGCAAGACACGGCGTTTAATACCCACTTCATCGGTGGTGGAATATTTACTGGCTGCCTATGGCTCTACCTCAAGCATGCGCTGGGTTGGCATCGGTATTGGCTAGTGGAGGCATTTTCGCTGTTTGCGCTGGTGTCGGCGCTTGGCTGTATGAATGAGCTATTTGAGCTGCTGGTGGCGAAGACTGGTGTGGCTCGCTTGCCGCTGGATGACACCAACTGGGATATCGCGGCCAACACCGCTGGGGCGCTCCTTGTCTGGCTGGTGTCGCTGGGCGCGATGGGGTGGCAGCGGATTGTTCGCCGCGATACGTAGACAGCTGAACGACTTGGCACGAGCATAAAGCCACCGCTTGAGGGTGGCTTTTATACTGTCGTATACGAGATGCTATTACTTTGTCTTGCGAGATTCTGCTTGCTCGGTGAGAACGGCGCGAATCGCCTCGAGATTCTCGTCGATCGCAGCCACGTGCCGTTTGATCTGCTTGGTGCGTCGGCCCTGCCGGATGACCCAACAAATGCCACAGATCAACAAGATAAAATACGCGGCGTTAAGCGTGACTGCTAGTATGAGGAGTGGTGCTGGCCCAGTAATTTCCATAATAGGTACCGATAATCCTTTCGTGTTAATGCTATATGGTTCGGTGCTGTATCTTTTGCGTAGGTGAGTGCTTATGGTGCGCACTGCCAGGTTGGCTGAGCCTGCTGATGGCTAAGGACGGCGCGTGTGCCCTGGTGGTGAGCCGTGCAATATGCCTGCATATTGAGGCTACCCTTGTCTGTGAAGGTAAAGCCTGAGAAAAGCGATATCGAGTAGGTGAGGTCGTAGCACGACCACCCGTAGGGGTTGTTCTTATCAAGCGTATACGCGCCCGTATGGTGCTGATGCGTACACACCTCGTGTGGCTGTATGGTATACACTGGCACTGCTGCAGATGGCCCGGTGGGGACGCCAGCACACCCAGGAATGGCACATGCAATCACTCCGGTAGCAAACAGCGTGTGCCAAAGCATTTTTGTCATACTCCTCCTTATGATGAAGTGATAGTTGCTAAGCCGATGGCATGCCTTGATTGTAATAGATTAGCTATGCTCTCGCAACAGAAAATAGACAAATCAGCAAGAAGCACGAACAAGAATAGAGATAAAAGTTGTTTATTATACATCATAGACTGCAGGGCGGTGCTCAATAGTTTGGCATGGTTGCTGGTATGGCGTGGCACTGAACTACCCTGCAACTCGGCAGTATACATGGCGCTACGAAATATGAGACAATCGTAGTATGATACTCGGGATTGACGAAGTCGGGCGTGGGCCATGGGCTGGGCCGCTGGTGGTTGGCGCAGTGGTACTGGGTGGTGTGGCAATAGATGGGCTAGATGACAGCAAGAAATTAACGAAAAAGCGCCGCGAAGCCCTTGCTCAACTCATCCAAGAGCAGGCAGCGGCGTATGCACTTGGCTGGGTAAGTGCGGCGGAACTGGATGACGTAGGGATGAGCGAAGCCCTCCACCTAGCAACGCGGCGAGCGGTGAAAGCAGTGCAAAAGCAATGCCGCAAGAAAGCTATTACTCTCACGGAGATTGTGATCGACGGCAGGGTGAACTTCTTGGCTGGGACGGCACTAGAGCGGTACGTCACGACGCTGCCCAAGGCAGATGCGTTGGTACCGAGTGTCTCGGCGGCGTCAATCATTGCGAAGGTGGCGCGTGACCAGTATATGGCCATCCAAGACACACTGTACCCTGGCTACGGCTTTGCGGCGCATGCTGGCTATGGCACGGCGCAGCACCGAGCAGCGATTGCCGCCCATGGAATAACGCCACTGCATCGGTTGAGCTTCAAACCACTTCAGCACTACCGTGATGATGGTCCTCGCCCAGCAGACGAGGCACATATTGCTCAGCAATCCGACACGACAACCACACGTGGCCATGCTGGCGAAGCGGCTGCGGCAGACGCCTTGCAGCAGCGTGGCCATCAGATTGTGGCGCGCAACTGGCGGACAAAATATTGCGAGATCGATATTATCTCGAAGTGTGGCGATACGCTGTATTTTGCTGAGGTGAAGCACCGCACGGATGACTATGCGGGTGATGGCCTCGCGGCGATTACGCGCAAGAAGCGCAACCAAATGCACTATGCCGCGCGGTTCTACGCGCACCAGGAGAATATCACCAATACAAGCCTCCAGCTTATTGCGATCGCTACCAGTGGCAGCCCACCGCGGGTGGTGCGGATTGAAGTTGTTGAGTAGTGACGGTATTGTGACTTAAGCTACATAGATCTATAGCTTTTTCTGTTCGATCACACCTTCTTACTGCTTCACTCGGTAGAGTGCAAGAATTCTCTGTTTTCTGACAGATTAGCTTGCACCGGTAAGTGAATAGTATCGGGAAATGCAAGTGCGCGGTTTGCGTCTCGCTATGCCTTTGTGAGCACTGCTACAACTGCTGGGCCATCGCGCTCGATGAGCTCGACGCGGGCAGTGATGTCTGTGATGCCCATATCAATCACACGGGTAAGGGCTGGCTCCTTGCGCAGTGGTGCAAAGAAACGCTGGTATTCGCTCAGCTGTTGGCGCGAAGCGAGGATGTTGCCGGCATAACGAGGGAAGTAGTCGAAGCTCTTGTCGCTGCCGAAGTGCTCTTCGACCCATGGCCAATTATCTTGCAGCCATTGCCACGTAGCGTCGCGTGCGTCACGGTTGCGCAGCAAGTATACAAACCAAAAGACGGTATCTTGGGTACGAACTGTCTCGGTATCCATCATGAGAGCAAGGAGCTTGCGAATACTTGCGGCGTCGCGTGTACTCGTCACGGCACTGGCGATGTCTTGACGCAAGTCGCTACTGGCAGTTGCCCGATAGTGTGCCAGAAGCTCGTCAATCAGTTGCTGAGGCTGCTGGCTGTGGTGGATAACGCTACTGGCAATCAGGCTACGTAGCTCGCTATCGAGAGCCAATAGGCCGCCCGCTGCATAGCGCTGCTGCGCCTCGGCAATTACCGCAGGTTGCTCGCTGTAGAGCATGTGCGCGATGATCGTCGATCGCAGCTTGGTGTCATTCTCAGGCTCACCAGGGCGTGCACTCCAGCCAAGGCGATCATAACTCTGCTGGGCAAGCTGGCACACAAACTGCCGCAGTGCCTGCTCGGCAGCGCTATGCGGCTCAACGAAGAGCTTGAGGTGGGCAACCACTGACGACATTACGCTCCAGACATGCTCGTCTGTCTCATTGCGGTAAGCGTCGAGGAGGGTGAGCAAGCTGGCGCTCGATACGCGACCACTCCGAGCCAGTAACAGCTGTTGGGTGAGTAAGAGTGAGCGATCGACGACAGACAGCTCACCGCGCCGCACTTGGCCAAGCAAACGCTCTAACAGTGCGTCGTCATACTGTGTGATGAAGTGCGAAACGTTGCCGTGATTAAGAAGGACTGGCTCATCTAGGATGTGCTCTACTACCGTGCGCTGCGTGGTGAGCAGTGCTGGAATAACTGGTGATGAGCTATGGAGGGGGATCTGCCAGGTAGTGTCATCGGCCGCGTGTGGGCCAATAAAGAAGCGTTGCTGCTCAAGCATGAGCTGCGAGCCGCTGTGCGAAGCTGTGACAACTGGGTAGCCAGGAGTGCGGATCCAGTGGTTCATAAGTGCAGCAACATCGCGCCCGCTGGCTTGACTCAGCGCGTGCCATAGGTCATCACCCTCGGCATTACTATAGGCATGAGTAGCAAAGTATGCCTGCAGGCCAGTACGAAAGGCGGCTTCGCCCAGCCAATGCATGAGCATGTAGAGGAGACGTCCACCCTTGGCGTAGACAATCGCCCCGTCAAAGAGCGTACTAATTTCATCTGGATGATGAACAGCTGTTTGGACCGGTTGTACGCCATCAATCGCATCACGGCCAAAGGCCAGCGCGCCCTCGTGGTTGCAAAAGTCTGTCCACACGTGCCACTCGGGGTGGATGGCATCGACCGCCAGATATTCCATCATGTTGGCAAAGCTCTCGTTGAGCCAGAGGTTATCCCACCACTTCATCGTGACGAGGTTACCAAACCACTGGTGGCTGAGCTCGTGACTAATGACGGTAGCAATGTACTGCTTATCGGCGATGGTCGTCGTGGTTGGATCGGCTAGCAGGGCAGACTCACGGTAGGTGATGAGCCCCCAGTTCTCCATTGCGCCACTGCTGAAGTCTGGTACTGCAACGTGATCGGATTTAGGTAAGGGGTAGGGCGTGTCGAAGTATTCATTAAAGAACTCAATTGAGCGGATGGCATGCTCAAGAGCGAAATCAAGGCTCGCAGGAGCTTGCGCTGGCGTAGCCCATACGGACACCTCTACGCCGTCTTCCGTCTGACCAGTAATGTGCTGCAACTCGCCCATCACGAGTGCCACGAGGTAGGTACTCATGCGCGGCGTTTGGGTAAAGGTAGTGATGAGTCGACCATCTGCTTCCTGATGCGATTGGACGGGCATATTGCCAAGCACCGTGATGCCCGGCTCAGTTGTAACGGTTATGTCGAAGGTCGCTTTGGCAGCAGGCTCATCAATACACGGGAAGACCTCGCGCGCATGATGACTCTCGAACTGCGTCATAAGCAATTCTTTCTTCGCACCATCGTGCTGATAATAACAGGGGTAGAGACCATGGAGTGAGTCAGTAATTGCTGCTTCGTACGCGAGAGTAATGGTATGAGTGCTGACACTTAGCGTTGGCAGGTGCAGCGAGATCTCGTCCTCATTATGCTCCACAGAGGCTGGCTGGTCATCGATCATCGCGCTGGTGATCGTGAGGTCTTTGGCGTGTAATTTGATTGGCGTATCGGCCTGTGTTGTCTCGCCAGTGATCGTCACGTGCCCTGTGAAGTGCCGCTGCTGGCGATCGATATCTAGCGCCAGCTGATAGTGAGTTGGTATAAAAAAGTCGATGAGATGAGTAACCTGTTGCATAAAACTAGTATACCGGAATGTGCATGAGCCCGCCACAAATTGACCCTATGCTATGATATGATTATGGAATATCGCCGTCGCCGCGTCATAACGATGTTTTTGCTTGCTGGTATTGTCATGATTGCGCTCGCGATATATGCAGCGTGGCAGTTGGCGCAGTCAAGTCATTCACCACAGGGCAATGGTGAGGCATTAGTAGCACTGGAGGCATTGCCCGTTAAGGGTCGTGCACCCAAGACTGGGTATGCGCGTAGCCAATTTGGCGCGGGCTGGGCAACGACGAGTGGCTGCGATACGCGCAATATCATCCTCGCACGCGACCTTAAGCAGGCAGTGGTGAGCGGCAATTGCAAAGTAGCGAGTGGCCAGCTCGACGACCCATACACAGGCAAGCGCATCACCTTCCAGCGAGGGAGTGGCACGAGCTCAGCAGTGCAGGTCGATCATGTTGTTGCTCTGAGTAATGCTTGGCAAACCGGTGCACAGCAGCTCAGTAGCGAGCAGCGGCAGCAGCTTGCTAATGATCCACTTGAGCTTCTGGCGGTTGATGGCCCGGCCAACCAGCAAAAGGGTGATGGCGATGCTGCGACGTGGCTGCCCAGCCATAAGCCGTTTCGCTGCCAGTATGTTGCCCGGCAAATTGCCGTTAAACGTAAATATAACCTCTGGGTCACCACAGGCGAAAAAGCCGCCATGCAGCGCGTCCTCGCTACGTGTCCTGGGCAGGGAGTGCCTGGCTAATGCAGCCAAAGCTTGTTGTCTTCGACCTCGATCACACCTTAATTCGCGACAACTCTTGGCGCAATCTCAATCTCGCCATAAGTATCACACCAGAAGAAGATGCTGCCTTGATGGCGTGTGCTGCTCAAAGCGAGATAACTGATGCCGAAGGCCAAGTCTGGCTACTGTAGTGGTACTGGCAATGGGGTAACCTTTGCTGGCTCACCCGCCACCAGGCATGCACGATGGGTTATAGCTGATCTCCGTGATATGTTGACGATTGTTGGATAAGAACTCCCGCCATTCCATTTGACATCCTTCGCGCTATCAGCTACACTGGTGGGTAGATATCCGGCCGGCAGGTCGGAGTTTTTCATAGAAAGGAGTAATATAATATGGAAGACCTTAATATCAAGCAACTCACACTGGCCTTGCGCACAATCGCAGACGAGAAGAACTTGCCTGAGGAGACTGTCCTGGGTGTGATAGAGCAAGCAATTGCTGCCGCGTGGCGCCGCGACAATGGTGAGCGCGACCAAAACGTTCGGGCTGAGCTCAACCTCAACGACGGTACAGCCAAGGTGTTCGTCATTCGTGAGATCGTTGAAGAAGTTAACTTCCCATCGACAGAGATTAGCCTAGAAGAAGCACGGGCGACAAACCCCGATGCCGAGCTGGGCGGTACCGTTGAGGCAGTGCATAATGTGACGAGCTTTGGCCGTGTGGCAGCCCAGACTGCCAAGCAGGTGGTGTTGCAGCGCCTGCGCGAAGCTGAGCGCGAGGTGGTGCTTGCAGAGTTCGAAGACAAGATTGGTACCGTTGTGACGGGTATTGTTCAGCGGGTTGAGCCACGCGTCGTGCGCGTTGAACTGGGCAAGGCAACTGGCATCTTGCCGCAAAGCGAACAGATCCAAGGTGAGCGCTATGTGCCAGGCAGTCGCATTAAAGTCCTTATCAAGGACATTGAGCGCGACAATCGTGGTCCACAGCTTATCCTTAGTCGTGGCAACGAAGCCTTCATTGAGTATCTCTTCCGTCAAGAGGTACCAGAACTCGAGACAGGGGCAGTTGAGATTAAGGGGATCGCCCGCGAAGCAGGTCGCCGCACTAAGCTGGCTGTTCTGAGTACCGTGCCAGGGATCGACCCTGTTGGTACCTTTGTTGGTGGGCATGGCACACGGGTCAACGCCGTTGTTAATGAGATTGGTGACCAAGAAAAGATCGATATCATTATGTACGACGAAAACACCGATACGTACATTCGCAACGCCCTCAGCCCTGCTGAGGTAGTGCGGGTCGAGATTGACCGCGAGCACAAGCACGCCAAGGTGTATGTAACGGAAGACCAGCAGTCGATCGCGATTGGTCGTAGTGGGCAGAATGTTCGCTTGGCAAGCCGCCTTACGGGCTTTGAGCTTGATATCGAGACAGCAGCAAGCCAGCCAGCTGAGCGCAAGCCACGCAAGAATATCGAGGATGATCTCTTTAGCGCCATTGAAAACCAAGCGTAAAATTGCAAAGCGCTGCGACATGCCAACCCTACTCATAGTAGAGTAGGGTTTTGCGTATTATTAGCACTCCACCTTGACGAGTGCTAATAAGCAGCGTATACTGAGTAGGGTGGCTTTTTGGCCACAGATTTTGGAGGACGACATGGAAGATGATTTTGCAGATTTTATTAGCCATTTGAGTGATGATGCTCGCCTGAGCGTTCAGTATGCTGATGCAATTGCCCGTGGGTATGGCAACCCCTATATCGGTACCGAACACTTATTGCTTGGTATTTTGAGCCAAAGTGCCAGCCTCGGTACTAAGGTACTCGCCGATGCTGGTATTACGCTGCGCCGGGCGGAAGATTCACTTCACCTGCAGCCGCTCAAGAATATTACGGTACGGACTGGTGGGGCAACTGGTCTGTCCGAGACGGCTCTATTGACACTTCGGATGGGGTGGGAAATTGCGAAGGAATATGAGCATGATGAGCTTGGCACAGAGCATATTCTCTATAGCTTGCTCAAGCAAAATAACGCCCGCGCAACTGTATTGCTACGCGAAATGGGGGCAGATACCGAGGCGATCGTCCGCAACCTCGAAGCCCACTTTGATGATATACGTGAAGAAGAGAGTCGCGGTGGCACAAGTACTCGCACTGATACGAAGTACCGGCCAGCGCCGCGGGGTGGCAATGCGCTGAGCAAATATAGCATTGACCTAACCGCCAAGGCAGCTGATGGTGAGCTTGATACTGTGGTAGGGCGAGCACGCGAGACCGAACGCCTTGTAACAATTCTCAGCCGTCGCACCAAGAATAACCCTGTTTTGCTGGGTGAGCCAGGGGTAGGTAAGACGGCCATCGTTGAAGGCCTCGCGCAGCGGATTGTCCGCGAGGATGTGCCAGATAATTTGCTCGACAAGCGAGTGGTTATGCTCGATATGACGGCGATTGTCGCTGGTACTAAGTACCGTGGGCAGTTCGAGGAGCGGCTAACGGTACTGATTCGTGAGATTACCAAGCAGGGCAACATTATTGCCTTTATCGATGAATTGCACATGCTTGTAGGGGCTGGCTCGGCAGAGGGCGGGGCCATGGACGCAGCTAATATCCTCAAGCCGGCGCTAGCCCGAGGTGAGTTGCACCTCATCGGTGCGACGACACTGGAGGAATATCGCAAGCATATCGAGAAGGATAGCGCACTCGAGCGCCGCTTTCAGACAGTGCTCGTTAAGGAGCCAAGTGTGAAGGATACGGTGGCAATCCTTAAGGGGCTTCGCAGCTACTATGAGAAACATCACAGGGTGAAGATTAGCGATGATGTGATCGAGTCAGCGGTGTATATGAGTGACCGCTATGTGGCCGATCGCTTTATGCCCGACAAGGCAATTGATGTGATTGATGAAGCAGCAGCTCTGGTACGCGTTAAGAAGGGACATAAGCCAAGCAAGCAGCGCGAGTATGTCCGTGAGCTCAAAGCACTGAATGAGAAAATGGAAGATGCCGTAGCGGCAGAAGACTACGAGCGTGCCGCTCTCTATAAGCAGCGTATTAGCCAATTGACCGACCAGCTTGAACAGGCACGTCGCGAGCAAAGCCGCAAAACTCCACTGGTACTCACCGAGGATAATATTGCTCGTGCCATTGCTGTGATGACACACATCCCGGTTGAGAAAGTCCGCACAAGTGAGGCGAAGCTCCTGCGCAATCTTGAGAAACACCTTGGTAAATATCTGATTGGCCAGGAAGAAGCGGTTGGCAAAGTTGCTCGTGCTATCCGGCGCAGTCGTAGTGGGGTGGCGAGCAGCCAGCGGCCGATCGGTAGCTTTGTCTTTATGGGGCCAACTGGTGTTGGCAAGACCGAGCTGGCGCGCGTGCTTGCTCGTGAGGTATTCGGCTCAGACGACGCGCTGATTAAGATCGATATGAGTGAGTTTGGCGAGAAGCATACTGCGAGCCGACTTGTTGGTGCGCCTGCTGGCTATGTAGGCTACGACGATGGCGGCAAATTGACAGATAAGGTGCGGCGTCAACCCTATAGTGTGGTGTTGTTTGATGAAATTGAAAAGGCTCACCCCGATATCTTCCAGATGTTGCTGCAGCTCCTTGAAGATGGCACACTGACTGACTCGACTGGCCGTGTTGTGAGCTTCCGTAACACGATTATCATCCTTACTAGCAATCTCGGTGCAGATAAAATGCAGCACAATCGAAGCCTCGGCTTCCATGCCAAACTAGCCGACGAGGACGATGCAGTGCAGCAGCAGCGACGCAATGAGTCATATACTCGTGAGGCACTGGAGCGATTCATGCGGCCGGAGCTAATCAATCGGTTTGATGCGATCATCACCTTCCGCCCACTTACTAAGCCAGAGGTTGGAAAGATATTCGACTTGCAGATTGCCGAGCTTAATCGGCGTTTGGCTCGTCAGAGCCTTGCCGTTAAGGTGTTGCCAGCAGCAAAGCGACGGTTGATCGCTCAGGGCTACAGCCGCATCTTTGGGGCACGGCCGCTGCGGCGTACGATTGAGGACGAGCTGGAACACCGCCTTGCAGAGGGAATTTTGGCCCGTCACTACACCAAAGGGTCGGTCTTAACAGTTGGAGTACGAAAAGGGGAGCTGACGATTGACGCACGTAGCGAAAAGGCCTAAGCGCCTCCTCTCAACACTGGTCGGTCTAGTGATGATCGGTGGTATGGCCTGGGCTGGGCTGACCTATGGCCCGGAGCTCTACGATGCTGCAGTGGCGAGCCGGTACCAGCCCGATAGTGCAATGCAAGCGGTGATTGATCAGCTTGAGCTGACCGATAAAGGTCGGCAGCTGCTCTATGCGAGTCAGCCACAATTGCAGGACAAGGCTGAGTTTAACAAAAGCTGCAAATCAACTGAGCGCACAGCAGCTATCCTTGGTTGCTACCACCTGCGCCGGATTTACGTCTACAATGTACAGAATCAAGAACTGACTAACGCCGAACCCGTCACAACAGCACACGAGTTATTACATGCCGCATATGAGCGGCTTGGTTCGGGCGAACGACAGCGGATTGACAAGCTTATCGAAGCAGAGTACGCCAAGATCAAGACCAATCCGGTCATTGCCTCAATGGTGAAGTATTATGACCAGGCCGAACCAGGCGAGCGTAATAATGAGCTTCATTCTATTATTGGCACACAGATTGGTACAATCAACAGCGAGCTAGAGCAGCACTATAGTCGGTATTTTCGTAACCGTGCGGTGATCGTCGCACGCAGCGATGCCTATCAAGCTGTCTTTGATAAAGTCGATCAAGAAGCCAAAGCGCTCAGCAAGGCAATCAACCAAGAAGCTACCCAGCTCCCCACTGACCAAGCACAGTACAAAGAGATGGCTGAGCAGCTGTCGGCTGATATTAAGGTGTTTAATGCGAGAGCCCAAAATGGCGGCTTTCGCGATGATGCATCATTCCAGGCAGCACGTAAGAAGCTCTTGGCACGTCAGCGAGCGCTTGAGGCGCAGCGGCTAGCGATTAATCAGCGCGTTGAGATATATAATGCGAAGATCACTCGGCTCAATGCCTTGTCGGTACGCGCTAATGAGCTGAACCAAAGCATTAATGGCATTGAGCAACCTAAGGAGCAAGTGTAATGGCACGAGCTCGCACGGTGTTTGTTTGCCAGCAGTGTGGTGCGCGCTCACCAAAATGGACCGGTAAGTGCGAACAATGCGGCCAGTGGAATAGCCTCGTTGAGCAAGCGCCAGCTCTGGTGGGCAAATCAGCTGTGGCACGCAGTGCTAGCCAGGGTACGTTGCTACAGCCGCGGCCAATTACCGCCGCTGCAAGCCAGGATGAGCCAGCGGCACGACTTGCAACGGGTATTGCTGATCTTGATGTAGTGCTAGGTGGTGGTATTTTGCCTGGTGGAGTGCTTCTTCTGGCAGGGCAGCCAGGCATGGGTAAGAGCACTCTCTTACTCCAGGTCGCGCATGCGGTTGCTCGGCAGCATGCGGTGCTCTATATCAGTGGCGAGGAGTCGGCTGGGCAGGTGGCGCTGCGGGCGACGCGACTAGGTGCCGACCAGCACGAGGCATTGTCGTTTGCAGCGAGCACAAGTGCTGATGATATTGCGGCTACCATCCGCACCAGCCAATATCAGCTGGTAATTGTCGATTCGATTCAGACACTGAGCCTGGCTGAGATCACCAGTGCACCAGGCACCGTAAGCCAGATTACTAACGCCAGCAACGTTATCATTCAAGCGGCCAAGCAATCAGGGACGGCGGTAGTGTTGGTGGGCCATGTGACAAAGGAAGGGTCGATCGCAGGGCCTAAGGTACTTGAGCATCTCGTGGATGTGGTGCTGCAGTTTGAGGGCGATCGCTACGGCGGCTTTAAAGTGGTGCGGGCCATCAAGAACCGCTATGGTAGCACGAATGAAGCGGCAATTTTTGCTATGGGTAAGTGTGGCCTGGCAGTGGTAGAGAACCCCTCAGCTGCGCTGCTTGCCGAACGTCAAAATGCTGATGGTTCAGTAGTGCTGGCTACCCTCGAGGGTAACCGCCCTATCCTTGTCGAGATCCAAGCACTTGTCAATCCAACCCATTTCGGGTATCCTAAGAGGACAGCCAGCGGATTTGACCTCAACCGACTCAACCTTTTGATCGCTGTCCTCGAGCGGCGCACCAAATTGCAATTATCCGATAAAGATATCTACATCAACGTTGTCGGTGGACTCAAACTGGCTGATCGGGCGGCCGACTTAGCCGTTGTCATGGCAATTGCTTGTGCTGCTGCTGGCCGACGTCTTGACGATGGCGTAGTAGTATTTGGCGAAGTGGGCCTTGGGGGTGAAGTGCGCAGTGCCCAAGCGGCTGAGCGGCGCATTGCTGAGGCGCAAAAACTTGGCTTCACCAAAGCAATTGCTCCGCATTCTGGCTTTAAGACGCCCTTTGTTCATGATGTGCGCGATATCCGCAGCGCACTCATTACCTATCTAAAAACATAACAAAAGGAACAACATGCAATTATCTACTATTGTGTTGCTTATCATCACACTTATTACCCTTGGCGAAGTCAGTTATCTCCTGGCTCAGTTGCCGCGTAACACACTCAAGACGAAAGGGCGAGCGCTGTTAGTTGATACGTCGGTACTAATGGACGGTCGCATTACAGCCGTTGCCAAAACAGGATTTATTGGTGACACGTTGGTGATTCCCCGTAGTGTGGTGGGCGAGCTGCAATTTTTGGCAGATCACGCAGATAGCGACAAGCGAGCTCGCGCTCGTTATGGCCTTGACGTTGTGACAGAGCTGCAGGCAATGGACGAAGTTGAGGTAGAACTCTTGCAGGATGGCAGCAAAGCACGCGAGGGAGTTGATGAGCGATTGCTAAGCCTAGCTAAGCAGCATGGCGCATGGCTACTTACGATCGATTATAACCTCAACAAAGTAGCTGCTGTGGAGGGGATTGGCGTGCTCAACATGAATGAGCTGGCGCAAAGCATCCGGATGGCACATTTACCTGGTGAGCACTTGACGCTGGCACTTCTTCAGAAGGGGCAGGATGCTCATCAGGCGGTTGGGCACTTGCCAGATGGCACGATGGTGGTCGTGGAGCAAGCCAGCAGCCAGCTCGGTCGCACCTGTGAAGTAGAGATTATTCGCAACCTTCAGACTGCTGCAGGTAAGATGATCTTTGCCAAGCTCGTCAAAAAGCCAGTAGTTCAGCCAGCCAAAGCGCGCTCAGCTGAAGCATCATCAGGAAAAGCAGTAGCGCAAGAAGAGTCGGCTACTCAACCATCTACCCAGCCCAAACCAGCAAAGATTTCGCGCTCTCACCAACCAGCGCGGACCCGTGCTACCACAGTTCTAGCAGAAAAAACAGATAAGAAAAATGACCAGCCAGCCTCAAGCCAGCCTCAGCGAACGGCACGCGTGACTCATGAGAAAACAAAGCCAACAGAGCAACCACAACCAAAGCAGCTAGCCAAGCGTACCTCTCGCGCGCGAGCCGCTACAGCTCCGAAGTATCCGCAGGCTACCTCCAAGAAACGAACCACTCGCTCGTCATCACGTCGCCGTGTTGACCACGAAGCAGCACTGCTTGATTTGGTAAAAAAGCAGACGGATTAGCGTCGTTGCGAAGCTAGCGAACCATAAAGAGATATTGTTTAATTTTTGATACGTGATTCTCAGGGTGCTATACTGATGGTAGTAATGCCATGAAGGGGGGAAGCGATTATATATAACCACCAAAACTTTCTCACCACCACCCTCACCGCTGCTGCGAAGATTGCTCGGGCGAACTTTGGCAACCTCTCCCACTCCGTCAAGGCGGGAGATCGCAATCAAGTCTTAACAGTGACCGACCTAGCGATCGGTCATTTCCTGACGGATGCAATTCGCTCAAAGTATCCTAATCATAATATCATCGACGAAGAGCTCGGTTGTGTCGATAACGGGTCGCGCTACACCTGGGTGGTTGACCCGATCGATGGGACGAGTAACTTTGCGGCGGGGCTACCGCAGTATGGCATTATGCTTGGCTTGCTCGATCATAATACACCAGTCGCTGGCGGGATTGCGCTACCAGCCTTTGATGAGCTCTACGTTGCGATCAAGGGTGTGGGCGCCTGGTGTAATGGCAAGAAGATTTATGTCTCGCGCGAAACCGACCTTGCCAATAACCTTGTTGCCTACGGCATTGACGGCCACCCTGAGGATCCAGCCCGAACGAAGCATGAAGCTGAGCTACTTGGTGCCATCATCCAAGATCTGGGATAACGTCGCGCAGCAGATCATCATTGAAGAAGCGGGCGGCGTCTATACCGATATTGCTGGCCAACCCATGGATTACCACGACGCCTTGAGGCGCTCAGACGAGAACTTCACTTGGCTGGCGGGAGCGCCGGAGCTGCATCGGCAGTTGGTGAGGGTGGTGAAGCCTTTATTGGTTGCCGCATAGCCCTCACTTTCTTATGTGGTTGTGAATCCTAATTTGGCTGTATCTCAAATAGGCTAGAGTTATTATCTGGACTACAATATTAGACACGTCATACTCTCATCTTAGACCTCAAACCACTGTATCCTCATTGCAAAATAAGTCTTATGTTACAAGTGACTACATGCTACTCGAACAAAGGCAGTGCAATTCTGAGCATAGCAACAAATCCTCCATTATGAAAAATCCTGCAACCGTAGGTGCAGGGTATTATAACTATTCTCTGTTAAAGATGCACTAGCTTGTTCGCTGGCCGTGAGCGGTGTTTTTGTCACTGTAGTATACGCTGTCTGTCAATGTGGCAGTCACGGTGAAGTTTTTGCCAGCAGAGGAGGGGATAGAGACGTTAGTGTCGCCATCGCTGTTGACCTGACGTGTGCCAACGAGCTGGTCACCCACCTTCACCTCTAACTGTTGAAGTGGGTGACTACCCTGCCGGTAGTATACCGTCGCCGATTGCCCACTAGAGCTTACGGCGACAGAAACACTTGGTTTTGAGTCGGTACAGCGATGAGTGTCGTCATTACTGGTTGCATCATAGCCATCTTGAGCCGAAACAGTCTCTTTGCCTGAGGAGTCCTTTGACCGAGTGACAGGGATGTCAACGCGGGCTGACTCTGGTGTGCAGCTTGTGGCTTTTTTCTTAGATACCCGATCGAATGACATTGTGTTGCTACTGCGGTTGGAGTTTTTATTGTAATACGATGGGTAGACTTCGTTGTTGATTCGTTGGATACCGCTCGGAGCAGAGAACCAATCGCTGTACGACGCTTTGTTTTGGCTAACGTAGTATTGCGTAGCATCGGCCATGGTATAATCGAGCAGCATAGCGGGGATGAGTGAGTTACCATTACGAAGTGGTGACGTATCAGAGTTGCCTAGCCAAACAGCCATCGACAGTGCTGGGGTATAGCCGACTGTCCAAATATCCTTTGCTACCACCTTGCCGTTGACCTCGGAGTTTGATGTACCGGTCTTGACAGCGGTCTTTGCCTTGAGGCGGTTCATTTGTGGCATGTAGTCTTGCCCGCCACCGAGGTTGGCCCGTGCACTGGAGTCGCCGAGGATATCGTTGACGATGTAGGCAGCTTGCTGATCGATCACCTGTTTGGTAGAGGCTGTGTACTGCTTAAGGACTTGGCCAGTGCTATTAGTCACTTTGAGAACCGTTGATTGTGGGGTGTAGGTACCCATCCGCGCCAAAGATGCGATGGCATTGACGTGATCGACGAGGCGTGTGCCACAGCTACCGATGGAGCTCGATAGGCCAGCTTGGGCATCTGCACCCTGGGTGCAGTAAGCACTGTCGCCCATCTCGCGAATGGTTTGCCAGGTACTGCCGCGCCTATTGCGCTCGTTTTCTTGCATAGCCTTGATGGCGGGGATGTTGCGCGAGCGAGCAAGAGCTTGGCGGAGGTTAATGTTGTTTTGGAACTTACCATCAGCGTTTTGTGGTGTCCAACTGCCAAAGCTGATCTTTGAGTCGGAGAGGACAGAGCCACTCCCATAGTTGGTCTTGCCATTGCCCTTGTTTTGGAAGAGCTGAGCGTAGACCAGTGGCTTGATAGACGAGCCAGGCTGGATAAAGGCGGTGGCGGCATTGTCTTGCCCATAACCAGCGTGGTTAAAGCCACGACTTCCAACCAGTGCTATGATCTGACCAGATTTATTATCTTCGATAGCGGCTGCGCCATTGGTAAAGCCAGCATAGGTTGCGCAGTTGGTATTACCACAGTTGGAGTTCGTGAGTTTGCCATTAAACATGCTCTCCATTCGGCTCTCAAGCTTACCTTGGAGTGTCGAGTCAAGCGTGGTTGTAACGGTGAGGCCGCCTTTGCCGACTGTTGACTTGCCCAGTTCTTTTTCGAGCTGGTCGCGCACCATCAGGACGAAGTGCGGTGCCTTGATATCGGCGAGTTGGTCCGCCATTGGTTTGATGGTATCAAGAACAGCGACCTTCTTAGCTTCTGCGGCTTGTGCTTTGGTGATATAATTCATCTCTACCATACTATCAAGCACCTTGTGTTGGCGAGCGATAAGCGCGGTATTGCCAGCGGTGTTGTACGGGTTGTAGAGCCCAGGGCTGTTAGGAATGCCGGCAAGCAGTGCTGATTCGGCTAGTGTTAGGTCCTTAGCTGGTTTCTGGAAGTAGGTGCGCGCAGCCGACTCAACACCATTACGACGGCCACCGTATGATGCTTCGTTGAGGTAGAGATTCAGGATTTGATCTTTATTGTACATACGCTCGACCTCAATCGAGAGGATCACCTCCTTGATCTTGCGCGGTATACCATCGAGGCCGCGTTTTTCGATTTCGCTCTTCTCGAAGAAGGCTTGCTTGACGAGCTGCTGCGTCAGTGTTGAGCCACCCTGTACGGCATTACCCTGTGAGTTGCTCAGGAATGCGCGAGAAATACCAGCCAGGCTAATACCGTGGTGGTTATAAAAATCACGGTCTTCCACGGCGATCGTTGCCTTCTTGACGTAGTCGCTAATCTGGTTGCCATCGACCACGAGCTTGTAGTCGCCGCTACCTTTATCCTCCCAGAGGAGCTGGCCACTACGGTCGAGATATTTGGTAACAGTGGTCTGGACGCGTTTGTCTATCTCGCCTGGGCGAATTGCATCGAGGTCTTTGCGATAGTAGGTGAAGAGTCCAGCGATAATAAGGGCGAGCACGAGGAAAAACCCACCAACTACCTTGAGGATGGCATAAGCCCCACGCTTGCTAAATAAGAATTGTGCCACGCGGCGTGGATGCAAGCGATAGAGTAGCCGTTTGAGAGGCTGCTTGGGTAGGCTTGCCAAGTACTCCGCTCTGCGGCGGGCTTCGGCGTCTTTTTTGGTGCGGCGCTTGGCTGCAAGGTTGGAGTAGACGCTAACTCGATGTGATAAATTATTTTTAACCACGATCTCTTATTTCCTCTAACACGCAATATTCCTCTGCATTATAGCATTATGTAGGTGGGTAGGGCTAGTCTTTTCCTGCGGCGCAGCCCCGCTACTTCACGCTATTTCGTGCTAAAATAATAGCAATACACGAGCATAAGAAAAAGCAAGAGTGGAGGACACATGACCTTAGCAGAAGAACTAACCTGGCGCGGATTCATTAACCAAACGACGTTTGCTGATATCAATGACATCAATGAGCCACGCACTTTCTACATCGGCGTTGACCCGAGTGCACCGAGCATGACAATTGGCAACTTAGCCGTTATGATGCTATGCCGGCACTTCATCGACCATGGACACACGCCACTGTTGCTTGTGGGAGGCGCAACCGGGATGATTGGCGACCCAGACGGTAAAAAGCAAGAGCGTGATCTCCGCAATGCTGAAACGGTAGCACGTAGTGTTGAGGGCTTGACGGCGCAATTTCGACAGATATTTCGCGGCCAGAATTTTGCGGTAGTTAATAATGCCGATTGGTTTGCTCATGTTAATTATGTCGATTTTTTGCACCAGATCGGTAAGCATGTGAGTATGACGCAGCTACTCGACCGCGATTTTGTGCAGCAACGGATCGGCGAAGGCGGGGCAGGCATTAGCTATGGTGAATTTAGCTATGCACTGATTCAAGGCTATGACTTCTTGCATCTGTACCGCGAGAAGGGTGCGACGCTGCAATTGGCTGGTGCCGACCAATGGGGTAATAGCGTGACAGGCGTGTCGCTCATTCGTAAGCTCGAGGGCGGTGAAGCTCATGTCTTGACGGCACCGCTCGTGATTAATAAGCAGACAGGAGTGAAATTCGGCAAGTCGGAAGGTGGTGCAGTCTGGCTTGACCCAGCACTGACGAGCCCATACAAATTTTATCAATTTTGGCTCAACTGCGATGACGAGACGAGCGAAGACTTGATCAAGATCTACACGTTACTTGATCAAGCAACTATCGAAACATTAATCGACACCCACCGCGCTAACCCTGGCACGCGCACCCTACAAAAGGCTCTCGCACGAGAAGTAACCGATATCGTCCATGGCCATGAGCGCCGCGAGAGTGTGGAGCGAGTAACCAGTGTGCTCTTTGGTGACAATGACCTATCGACACTGCGTGAGGAAGATCTTGATGCGCTGGCTGACGAGATCCCAACCGTCTCACCTCAATCAGTGGTGACCGCTCTGGTGGAGGCTGAGGTCTGCGCTAGCAATGGCGAAGCACGCCGCCTCATCAAAAACAATGCCATTAGCCTTGACGGTGCAAAAATCACCAGTGATCAACCAGCGACCAGCCCAAGCTTGATCAAAAAAGGCAAAAATAGCTTCGTGCTTGTACGATAGATGGATGGTGCCGGTGGCTTGCGCTCGGTAGAATGGTAGCGACCGATTATTCTATTATGTATTTGTCATATTTTATGGTATGATAATGGCACATTAATTAGCTACAAGAGGAGAATTTGTCATGAAAAAATTGGTTGCATTTGATCTAGACGATACGTTAGCAGTAACGAAGTCGCCCGTGAGCGACCGGATGGCGGCTCTGCTGGGGCGCTTACTGGAGAAGTATGATGTATGTGTCATCACTGGTGGAGACTTCAAGCAGATCCAAAAGCAGGTGACTAGCCGCCTTGATGTATCACCCGAATTACTGGCTAAGTTTCACGCTATGCCGACGTGTGGTACGCGCTATTATCGTTTCGACCCGCACGCAGGCGAATGGCAGTTGCAGTATGCTGAGGATCTGACGGATGAGCAAAAGGCGCAAATCGTGAGTGTGCTTGAGTCGACTGCACGGGAGATGGGGATCTGGTGTGAGCACCCAGCAGGTGAGATTATCGAGGATCGTCAGAGCCAGATTACTATATCTGCCTTGGGACAGCAGGCCACTCCAGAGGAAAAATACGCCTGGGCAGAGAAATACAAGGATATCCGGCCAATTTACCGCGATAAAGTAGCGGCACAGCTGCCTGGCCTCGAAGTGCGTATTGGCGGCACTACCAGCACCGACATTACCCGTCCTGGCATCGACAAAGCCTATGGCATGAAGAAGCTGCTTGAAGCTAATGGGCTAGAAAAAAACGAAGTCCTCTTCTTTGGTGATAAGATCGAAGAAGGGGGTAACGACTACCCAGTCCGCGCGATGGGCATCGACAGCATTGCCGTCAATGGCTGGGAAACAACCGCCTATGCTCTGGATGGGATTTTGGGTGTAACGGAGTAAGAACCTTTATTTCATAGACTGACCAAAAGAGCGAAAACTTGTGGTATATAAAAATACTCACCTAGCAGGGTGGGTATTTTTATAGTGAATGACGAATAAACTAGAACTACTCTTTATTAAGCTTTTTATAGCAAAACCGCGCAAGCTCTGGCGCAATGGTATCGTATGTCTTGCCGGCGAGTAGACCTCCAGCGATGAAATCCTCCTGTGTGACGTCGGCAAGGGCAATGCTTGGTGGAGTAAAATCATCCTTCTCGGCTTCTGTACTAAACTCAAAATCTATCAGCACAAGCCCAGCCAGATCCTCGATAAATATATCAATTTCGGCGAGTGTGCCATCAATCACGACGCGGTAGCGGTCCTTTGCAACGCGCTTTGCACTGCAACGTGAGAGTGCTGCGAATTCTTCCTCTGTCAAAGGGATGGTTTCCTCAATGTGCTCGGACGCATCACCTACTGCAACGGAGGTCTTCTTGGTGATTTCATATGTTTTGCCGTTTTGTCTGAGACGAAGGTGAGAATGTGCTGGCATGTCTGGGATATAGATATCAACAATGCGAGTTGGCTTGGTTGTTTTGATTTCTTGCGGCAGCTCTTTTGCGAGGAATGTGCGCTCTCGTTCTAACTGTTGGCTCATTGCTTCTCCTTTACTATATCAATAAGTTTAGGTTATTATCTTGCTTGTTTCGTCTGTTGGGGCTATCAAGCATTCATTACGCTCAATAGATTTTATTCTTAGTGTAAAATTATATTATCATTATATTATCAACACAAACAACTGGCCGCCCCTCCTCACCTTCTTACAGGAAGAGTTCGTTGGAGAGAAACTCTCCATGTGATGCAGGAGCTTGAAGTTAGGACTCAGGTCGAGTGCGGTCCAGGTAGAGTACTCAGCTCTTTAGCCCGCAAGGAACTTGGTAAAACTATGGACACCAAATCAACGGAGGATGGCATCAGGGAATTTATTGAGGATATATGCCCTCCGGCATGCCGGTGAACAGGAGGTTGTCCGGTGTGGGCGCTGGGTGCAGTCAGAGGTTAGCGAAGTCAGTGGGATATAGCGGCTGAACCAGTTTGATGGGAATTAATATCTGGTCGGGATGGGAACGCAGGCTCCACAAGGACGATGAGTGGGGACTACTCAATCCCTTGTCCTGAAAAGTCTGCTGATGTCCGGCTCCCCGTTACCTTGTTGGTGGTCCCGGGTGGTCCGGGGCTGGGCCAGCTGCTGTGGGCATGATGTCTTGCCCCTGTCTTCTAATGATCCGGGGGTGTTGTCACCCGCAGCAGCCGGGCGATAGTGACCGCTGATAAGGGGAACAACCTACCGCAAAACGGTAGAGGTCTTTCGTAACGTGGGTGCGGGGCCGGTCGTTCACCCAGATCCACCCCACCCTCGAGAGGGTGCTGGGGCCCTGGCCGGGCGCACGACGCCATCCTGGAGGCCCGTCGCCCGGCGCCGCAATCGGCAGTAGCTGGGTCGCAGCAAGGACACACGCAACGGCAACATAGACACCAAGAAGTGCTGCGAGCAGGCCGGCGAGCAACCGATCGGCTCTACGCAGCAAGTCTCGCCGAGGCCTCCCACAGCGGCGCAGATAGATCGTGCCCGCCGCCACGCCGGCTATCACCACCGCCAGCACCACTATCGGCGCCAGGAGCATGGCGGCCGCAATCGGCTTCACACCCTCGGTGAAGTAGACCGTTGGGCCCGACAAAATGCCAATCTCCAGGACGCCAAGGCCCGCGAACAACGCCACCAGACGGCGCACATGCAGCCGGTACTCACCGGGGGAACTGACTCGCTCAGCATCCCCGCCGAGGCGGGTCAGCCATAGTAGCTCACCAGCCCGTCCTCGGCCGCGCGGCGGAAGAGATCCACGCGGGTGTCGGCCGGGCGCCCGGCAGCACGGTACTTGTCCCGGATGCGTGCCACGTAGGTGTTGACGGTGTTCTTCGACAGGCTCAGAATCCGGGCCACCGTCTCAGACTTCTCACCCTCCGCGTAGTGCGCCAGCACGTCAGCCTCGATCGGCGCCAGGTAGTCGACGACGAAGTCCTCATCAGCATCCAGTGCCGCTGCCCAGTCCAGGCCGGCGCTCAGCCTGCCGTCCAGCGCGTCCTGGATCGCTCGCACCAGGTCGCTCGACGGCCCGGACTTACGCACGATCGCCAGCACTCCCCCGGCAATCGCCTCACGCACCAGGATCGGGCTCTCCGCTGACGTATAGGCGATGACGGGCAGGCCGCGCTGCTCGATCTCCTGCAGGTTCTGCGTTGGCGTCGAGCCGTCCTCCAGCCGCAGATCCAGGATCACCAGCGCCCGGCCATCGGGCCACTCCACATCATGCAGGCTGGCGTACCAGCGCACCGACCACGGCAGTCCGGCATCCTCAAACACCAGGCGGCAGCCCTTGGCAATGATGTCGTGGTCGTCAACCACAATGATTGAGCACGCCTGATCCACATCGATCTCCTCATCACGACGAATGATTCAACAACGAAGCCAGCAGACGCAGCTGGCCAGCACCAGCAGACAGATTAGTTACGGCTCGAAGACGTCAACACCCCCACCAGGAGAATCAGCAAACTTTCGCCAACCTTTCAGGCACACCAGGCGAGACCTCTCCTAAGAATGAAGCCAAATACTCCCAGGCAGACACTTCAATCATTGATGACTCAACACCCCGCTTTGACGCAGATCAATTTCTACCGCTTCATCGATTGACCACATTGTGAGACGAGGCGTCACCCCAGCACTCTTTGGCGCATGCACTCACTTGACGACAGTCGCTACGCATTCTGAGATTGTCTACTATATCCGCAAGCACCACTTGTGCCACCTCACCAACAACGACGCTTGCCCACCACAACGTACGCGCAATACCACACACCAGCACCCTTCGGTAGGTCTTACTTCTAAGTCTCAACACTCATACTGGTCTATTACGCCACGGTCTCACTAATCTCGGTTTCGCCAAGCGAATACGAGCCAGGACAGCACCGGCGCCTGCGCGCAACGATGCGTCTCCCACTCGCTTTGCTTTCCTCTCCGAATCCCGAATCGTTGAGTTAGGAACCCTAGAGATGGCATATGAGCAGACTGTCGCTGTGGTCGATTACTACCAGGAACTGAACCTGGACAAGGACGACGCCACCCCCGACATTCAGGTGCAGTTGAATAAGATCCGCATGCAGTGGCGGCAACGCGCATCACTAAACGGCAGCCGCGGCGAAGAGGCGAGAGCAAAGCTCAAGATGATTGAGAACGCCTCGAACGTGTTCTCAAACGAAGACTCGCGCGATGCATACGATCGCTCTCTGCGAGCACTGCCTGAAGTGGCTGAGCAGGATATCGACTGGATCGGCCGCGCCTGGACGTACTACTTCGCTGACGACCCCGGAGCGGCCAGCATTGCCGCACGCAAGGCACGAAACGAGCATGGTGACGACCCCAACGCCCATGTGATCTCTGCATGGATCGAGCTAGCGGAGGAAAACTGGCGAGAAGCAAAACACTATGCAGACGAGGCCTATGTTCTTGATGAGCTCGGTGAAGACACCGTGGATGTCTACCGAGTACGCGGCGTCACATTCTACTTCACAAAGAAGTACGAAAAAGGTATTGAGTGCTTCCAACGCGCGCTAACCAAGGCGCCGCGTGAAATGGTTCCTGACATCGCATTCCGCATGGCAGCGTGCTACGTCGAGATGAAGCAATACACGAGAGCAATAGACATCTGCATTGAGGGTCTTAAGGCTGACCCAGACATGGACTCTGCCACACTCCTCGCTGTCAGCCAGAACTGCTGCGAAGCGATTGAGAAACACTGCTATGACATGAACGAGC
>JAUMZP010000010.1 GCA_030528025.1 Candidatus Saccharimonadota bacterium | reverse complement strand
AGACGTGGGCCATAGAAGAGATTCTTGGTGATGACGCCAGCACGATACTGGCGAAGGCACGGGTGGACGTAGAGAGTGTGATGGAGCGTGGGGTGGGGGTGGTGGCGTAACAACATTTCGCCAAAAATGCCTGTATATTTGAGCTAAATACAAATACATCATTTATAATCAAAGAATAATAAGGAAACGTCGATGCAAATCACTCGAATCAAACAAATCAAAGACTACCGTATTTTTCAAAACTGGCACCAACAAGGCAATACTGACTTCGCGCGCTTTAACGTCATTTACGGCGGCAATGGCAGCGGTAAATCGACACTTGCAGCACTCCTGACTGAGATTACAAAGGGAGATTGGAGTGACGGCACAGTACTGACAGTCAAGGATGACAACCAACACGCCCGAGATATCAGGAGTCAAGACGAAGCGCTCGCAACACGACTCTGTATATTCAACGCTGATTACATAAACACGAATCTTAAACTGGACAGCGGCGAAACCGAGTCGCTGCTCTATCTTGGCAAAGAGAACATTGACAACCAAAATAGACGCGAAGAACTTGAGGCAGCTATCGACGAAGCAAGTAGTTCAACTATTCCTCAACTTAAAAAGCAGCTCGAAGCAGCTGGATATAACTGCAATGAAATTGGAACAAAGGGAGCCGCAAAAGTAGCCGGTAAGTTACAAGGCGTCGATGTCAGTTACGACGGACGCAAATACAAGCGCCCAAAGTTCATAAAGGCGCTAGATGATGCGTTGCAATCGCCTTCTCGAGATATGTCAGATTTTGACGTCGATCAACAAATCAAACGCATCACCTCAACGACTACAGACAGAATCACCGAACTATCGGACCTAAGCATCCCACTAACAGACATAGCTACTCAAGTAAGTAGCGTTCTAGCACAGACAGTGACGTCAGAAGCCATTGACGCACTCAAAAGCAACCTCCATGCAGCCGCGTGGGTTCAGGAAGGCATGCAGCTGCACCGCGCAGGCGACCGGTGCCTCTTCTGCGAAGGAGTCTATACAGAGGAGCGTATCGACCGACTGAACCGGCATTTCGATGAGTCACTGAAGAGAGTGCAGAAGACGATTGAGACACTTGATACGCAACTCGCTACATATGAAGAGCAGTGCGAGCGGTTTGTAAGAGGTTTGGAGCCACCGAGGTCTCTTGACGAGGCTAGGACAAAACGCTGGATAGGCCGCACTGACGCCATTCGTGGCCTCATCGTAGCAGTGAAGGAACGCTTGAAGTTCCTTCGTCAGCAGCTTGCCTGTAAGCAGGGAGAGCTATTCCAGCCATTGACGCTTGAAGAATCGAGCACGGGCAGTTCATTGTCTGGCAAAGTAGATGTTGAGGCTCTCAACGCAATCATCCGTGAGCACAACAACGATATCGACAACTACGACCAGCTCAAGGAACAGGTTTGCAGCGACGTTGTCCAGTATTACGTGGAGCAGGTGCGAGAAGCATATACCGTAAGCAAAGAGGTCGCGCAAGAAGCTGAGAGCAAACTCAGTTCTACCCAAGAACAACTCGAAGCCAACAAAGCAGAGCTGAAGCAACTAAAGAACAGCCAGCAAGATCGTGCTCATTTTGCTCAGCTCCTCACAACTGACTTACAGCGCCACTTTGGACGGGATGAGCTGACGTTCGAGCTGTCTGACGGAGACGCGTACTCAATTCGGCGCAATGGCGAGAAAGCAGAGCATCTCAGTGAGGGGGAGCAGCGATCTATCGCGCTACTATACTTCCTGCGGGACATTGAATCGAATGGAGCCAACCTACGGGAGCGCATCGTTGTTTTTGATGATCCGGTGTCTAGTGTTGACGACGGTGCTGCGACAGGTGCGTTTGCATATATTTGGGATAAGTGTATAGGATTGGACGACAAAGGTATCGCACAACTATTCGTATTAACTCATAATTTCGACTTCTTTCGACGCTGGATTAATGGGCTAGATAGTACATTCAAAAGCAAGAGAAAGCAGAGTGAGTACTCTATTCGCGAACTACGAGCAAGTAGTTCGCGAAATGATGAAGGCGAACAAACTAGAGCGCCATATTTCGTTCTCTGGGACGACCCAACGCGTTACGCACAATTGAGGTCCGAGTATCATTATCTATTCTGGTGGGCAGCAGAAGCACTAGCAAATTCGAAAAATCCGAACACAGGAATTATTGACTCCTACGATACAGCCATGCTCCCCAATGTATGTCGAAGGCTACTTGAAGGTTTCTTAAGTTTCCGATACCCACAGTATATCGGCAGTTTTCGGAACCAGATGAGTGTCGCTATTGACCAACTTGAAGACAGTGCAAGCAGGAACCACATGCTCCGCTTGATGCACGAGTACTCGCATAACGAACAATGCGACATGGCTAAACCAATTCAAATGCTCGAAACACCCGTGGTTGTGGAACACATTTTAAAACCATTCGAAAACTTGACCAAGACCACTACACGGCAATGTGTGAGGCTCTAGACGTAGCACCGCTTTCTCTTCCTGCGATGAAGAATAGCAGCACTAATGACAGTGATGCAGCGAGATCTACTGCGGGAGCCGCAACAGCAAATCGGCACAACGCCACTGACAGAACACGTTGAGCAATCAACAGCTTTGTCATGTCCCGGGCCTCGCACCTCCGGCTGTGTCAAAACGCGCTCCGATCGGGCTCGGCCCCAGAAGCAGTCGCCTCTGCTGGCAGCCTCGCTGCCCGACATCAACGGGTAGGCACCGCGCGACGGCTCCATGCGGCGGCTCGGCTGTTACCGCTCGAAACCGGTGGTCACTGCGATCTGACCATCCACTACTGCGGCGCAGGTGACGGACAGGTACACGCCGCCAGCGCCTGAGCATGCTCTTACCGCATCGACTCGCCCTGGGAAGTTGGCCCCACAGACGCCAGCTCCCAGGGCAGTTTTGCACCATTTCTCCAACGATCTCCCATCAGCATTGGCTGCCACAACACTATTTGTTACGGTTTCATCACAGTTAGTGACGTGCGCCACTACTAATCGTCTAGGCGGTATAGCCTCAAAGCGCAGGCAAGGACGTCTGCTGGAGTCAACAGCTCCATCGCCCTCATCCCCGAGGAGGACCACGATGAGCAAGACGAGCAACAAGATCAGACGGTTTGCGCTTTTCGGCCTAGCCGCAGCCATGGCAACTGGAGTAACAACGGCGGCACCGCCGGCCCGAGCAGACGAAGTCACCGCCACAGTTTTCTCCGCCCCTGGCTGGGACTACGCTAACGTCCGGACGAGCCCTGACACCAACAGGCAGCCAATGGGACAGGTTCAGGCCGGCCAAACAGTAAAGCTAATTTGCTATCAAGTCGGTGAATACGTCAGAGGCCCGTACAGCAACAGTAACTACTGGTACAAAGTGGATGGGTACGGCTCAGGATGGATAGCTGATTCTATGCTCTCTACGGGAAGCGACCTACCAGTGACCAGAATGTGTCCAGAGAGCCAACAAAAATCGATGACAACCACTCCAAATCATTCACCGATTTTCACGGCTAAAGTGAACAATAACTCTGGGGTGGAGTATGTTAACGGGAGAATAGGCCCTACCGCCAAACATTTTGATTATGAACTCTACCCCGCTAACACAGTTTTGGCTTTAGAATGTTGGACTAAAGGTGAATCTGTAAGCGGCCCCGACGGAAAACCTTCAGATAGATGGTATTACACCACAGACGAGACCTGGGTATCTGCAGCATATTTATCAGTCGATGGGGGCGGTTCGACAATTCCGGATTGCAACTCACCGAAAGGAAATAGCCCAACAGCAGGAGTCGCAACTGACCACCCTCGCACTTGGCCAATAGTACATAAGATTGATTACGACGGAGACGACGCGCGAGTTGCAGACTCTCTTCTCAGTCATTACTACAAAGAAGACGGAAATCCCGGCGTGGATGTGATCATAGACTGGGCATTCTTCAGCAAACGTCAGTGGCTCAAGGATTTTGGTTACCACATGCCCGTCGGTAAGTTTAGGCAGGTCGATAAATTCACTTCGATCTGGAACGACAAAAATGTCTATGTGGCTGTGGGCGCTTTCGCATTGTACCGTACATCCGAACACTGTTTTCTCGTCTATGACTATTATGACTTCGACTACCCGTATACGGCAGAAAAAGACGCCGCAGCCCGCGGAGAGGCTCAAGAGTTCACCGTCTATTCTGCCGGATGCTACCAGTAAACAGCGTTGCAAACGCTAGCAAACGATCAACAATCATCGACATAGAACAAATAAATGTGATAATATTAGTGTGGAATGACATTATCGATTCTAGCTTTGCCCCCATCCTGGCGTCGCCTAGCCAAAATCGTTATTGTTGCGACTACTAGTTTCGTCGTCTGGCACTATGGCATTGTCTACGGCCTGCTTGGTATGCGGCCCGAAGATCACATTACTACCATCTTTCAGCAGCGGGTAAAGCCAGTTGCGACTGATAATGCGACGATTGTCTACGACACTGGCTATGTTCGACAGCTATCGATTCAGAAGGATTACGATGGAGCAGTAGTGGGGCGAATTAATAATGCACAGAAACGGAAGGAGGTAGTGTCACAAATCATACACAAGAACTGTTCTGAACAAGGAAACTGTACGCCATGGAGCCCTTTCTCCGCCATAAATAAAGACGTCCCTGGCGGCACCAAAGAAGCCTTCAAAGGGGATATCATGAGTACCGCATTCTTGTATGGCCCTGGCTGGCCAATTCATTTGCCGACGCCAGCTCGCTTCGAGGCTTCGTCCTTGATTGACCAAGCAATCTCTGCACCGCATGCGAAGTGTATGTTTAATGGACAAACAGAATATTTCTGTCTTGATCCGGAGAGTGGGGCTTTTGTGTATCGGTATCGGTAGTAAGGATTGGGGGTCAGTCGTATGGCACTTGGCTATATGCGCCTACGTTTAGTCTCCAATCACTCACCCCGCACCACCTTCCTTACCGTATCCTTGCTGACACCTAACCGCTGA
>JAUMZP010000009.1 GCA_030528025.1 Candidatus Saccharimonadota bacterium | reverse complement strand
GCCACTGCCAGTCACCCAACTGCAGTGGAGTCAGCCACGCGTTGAGCATCATGAGCAGGATGCCGGCCAGGGTGAAGGAGACGGCCAGCAGGGCGGCCTTAAGCCGACGGAGGCGGTGGTGGGGAGAAGACTCGACATCTTGCATTACATTATTAATTTTAGCACTTTTATAGTACACTTTGAAAGGTAGGTGTCTCAGAGCTGCAGAATGTTGCATTTTTGTCACGACACGACAGGGGAGGCTTGATAGAGCGTTATCTTGTGAGCGTGTTACTTCGTACAGGGGCAATGACGACCAATGGAGACATTTACGCAAGGGCAAGCATCACCTAAACTAAAATATATTCGTTAAGCCGTCAAATACATCAGTAAAGCAAAAAGGAACGTTATGCGTCTCACGCGAGTCAAAGTTGAAAACCACAGCCGTCTCCAGGATCTGGAGCTGGAGGTTCGCCAGCATATGGTGCTCATCGGCCCAAACGACGTTGGCAAATCATCGCTGCTGCGTTGCCTTGACCTCTTGCTAGGTGCTAGCACCGGGCAGCTGTACAACCAAATCACACCTGAGGATCTTCGCGAGCCAGATCATCCCTTTGCTGTCGAAGCCGATCTTTGTGGCTTCTCGGATACCGAACAAGCGTTATTTCCCGATGAGATCGCGGTCGACCCAAACGGCAAAAAAGAGCAGACGCTAACGATCCGCCTTGAAGCCAGCTTCGACGATCTTGAAACACTCTCCGTAACACGCGCCGTACCGAACAAAAATACCGGACGGCAGCTATCTCGGGAACAGTTACAGGCCATCGGGTGGACACTGCTCAATGCCAATGATCGTGCACGCAGCATGAGCGATGACCGGCGTTCTTTGTTGGATGACGTGCTAACTAATGTGGAACTTGGTAACGAGCAAGCCGACTTTGAAGAGATAATTAAAGAGATTAGCGAGAAACTTCAAAACTCAGTTGCCCTGTCGGAACTCCGCGGTGCGATGGCTGATCAGCTCAGTACAGCGTTGCCAGAGAGAGTTGCACAGGGCGATTTGAGTTTCGTTCCTGGGGCTGCTGCTGACAGTAACGTACTAAAGGGGGTGCGCCTTGAAGTCAACAAAAAGTCGATCAGCGAGCAGTCAGACGGCAAGCGTGCCATCTACGCGATTGCCTTGTACGACCTGATCTCAAATGGTGCAAACATCGTTGCGATCGACGAGCCTGAGATCCACCTCCATCCCAGCAGCCAGCGCAGCCTGGCTCGGCTGCTGAAGAATGGGAGTAACCAGAAAATCATCGCGACTCATTCGCCTGACATTGTCAGTGCTTTCGATCCCGAACTGATTGTGTCGATCCGCGAAGGTGGTGAAGTTATTCAACCAAAGTCGCGGATTCTTGACGATGATCAACGCGCAATGCTCCGTTGGTGGGTACGCGATAAGTTAGAGCCCTTGACAGCGCGCCATGTTGTGGCTGTTGAAGGTACGGCTGATCGGATCATCCTCGAATGAATCGCCGAACTAACTGGGCACGATCTTGATCGTCTCGGAGTCAGCGTCATCGAAGCAGAAGGCGCTGGCGACATGAAGGTGGTCTGGCAACTATTTGGGAGAGACGGCTTCAAAGTCCCACTTTCATTGCTGATAGACCGAGATGCCGTTGACGATACCGCGAAAAGTGTCGGCGTAAAAGAGTGTGATTTTGACAAAAATTCCATATGGATCTCCGAACGAGATCTCGAAGAAGAGTACGTAAAAGCATTCAGCAAGAACGTTTTATGGGACGCTATGCAACATAGCGGCGCGTTCAGTAAAAATCAAATCGGCAACGTGAAATGTAATGGCGAAAATGGTGAGCCAACCAAAGACGATATCGCAGCTTTTCTGCGCAGTAAAAGCAAATACAAGACTCAGGGTGCGATAATGGTTGCAGGTATGCTTGATGAAACGGTGGCAGAAAAAATAAAGAGCATCGTGGATCTGCTCAACGATATTGAGAGCGCCTGAAATGCTGGATGTAACGCCAAAACAAGCGCAAGTGCAAGACCATGCTGGGCTTTCGCTTCTCATCATCGCACCGGCTGGCTGCGGCAAGACCGAGACCTTGGCGTTGCGCGTAAAGGGCTTGCTCGATCAACAAGCTGTCAAGGCTCCACAACGCATCCTGGTGACGACGTTCACTAATCGTGCACGCGATAACATGTACGACCGCTTGAGCCACTATCTCACGCCGCGCGAGATGCGTGAAGCGGTCACAGTGTGCAATTTCCATGGGCTTTCTGCCAGAATCATCCAAGCTCATGGCAACGTTATTGGCCTCGACCCAACGGCACTGACAATGCCGCAGAGCGATTGGGTTGGCGAGCGTTGTCGTGAACTAGGCCTGGGCTGGAAAATGATCAATAACGTACAGAGCAAGATTGGGTCGGCAAAACGCCAAGAATTGACCGATGAGCAAGTCTTAGCGGAACTTAAGCGTTCTGGCAATCGACACGCACTGGCGGTCGAGAAACAGCGGCAAGAAGATGGATGCTTGACTTACGATGATCTGCCACGGTTGGCTGAGTTGATCCTTGCCAACGATGAGGTGGCAGCACTCTATCGGCAGCACTTTGGGGCAATCATCGTCGACGAGTTCCAAGACTTAACGCCGCAGCAACTGCGGGTTGTGCAGCGCATTGGCTACAAGAAGACCACCTACGCAGGCGACCTAGCTCAAGGCATCTACGCTTTTGCCGGCGCTCAGCCTGAATATGTCAAAAAGAAACTCGAAATCGAATGCTCCGAAACCATCGAGTTTGCTGAGTCATTCCGCTCATCGCCTGCCGTATTAACTGCGGTGAATTCACTCAATAGTCTGACTGGTGGACAGGTGCTGACGGCGGCCAACCCAGAATCTTGGCCAAGCGGTGGGCTGGCTGCCTACAGACAATTCGATCGTGCACAGGAAGAGGCAAAATACATTAAAAACCTCTGTTCCTGGATCCTATCTAAAGGACGCGCCCCGCAACAACGAATCGGCATTTCTGCACGCCTTAAGCGGAGACGCCAACTTGTCGACGAAGTGATCGCAGCTAGTGGTCTCCCATACTGTATTTGGGATGACGGCGTACTCGATAAGTCTATAGCGCAGAAGATTCGCAACATGTTGAGAGGGCTGTCGCTGTCCGAATTCCACAGTGCAGATGATCAGCTGGCATTCCTTCGTCAAGCTGTATCATTTGACAATGAGCAAGATCCCGATGAGCGAACTGCACTCTCGAGTGCAGTCGACTGGTGCTTGGATCTCTTGAAGAAGGATCTAAATCCAGATGTTATCCTGAGGCGCATCCAAATTGGTGACAATGATTCACTTATCACTCGCGCTGGAGTACATCTGCTTACTGGTCACGCTGGCAAGGGCCAACAGTTTGACTGGATGGTGATCATTGGTCTTGAGGAAGACTACCTGCCCAGCTACCAGGCGATACAGGCTGGCGATAATTCTGCCATGATGGGTGAGGAAGCGCGGACGCTTGCTGTTATGCTCTCTAGGGCACGGCATGGGGTGCTCGTGACTTCGAGCAATATCGTGCCGGACGACTATGATTCAAAGCGCAGAAAGCAGCAGTCACGTTTTCTGGCTAACCTCCTTCCTGTTGTGAAAAGAGATCGTCAACAGATCCATGACTGGCTTACGGAAGCGGACTGGAACGCTATCGCAGAGAGGTGAATTTGGAAGATCGCCATAAGAACCCACTGACGAATAATCACTGAGCCCTGCGTTGCTGCAGGTGGCAGGGGTTGGCGGCCGCCTACAGTAGCGCTAGTCGGAGAATCTATATCAGCGCTTTGATGTAAGCAATTCTATAGCTCTCTCTAAGGTGATGGTGCTAGGAGTATCATTAGAACTTAGAGGAACTTTGACTTTGCCGTTTGCAACACATACATAATATGTGCTGTTACTATAGTCCATATTTACGGTAATAAGATCACCAGAGTAGAAACCTAGTGGCCTGATTGGCACTGTTTCACGTAAACGACCGATCAAATCATCTAGGATGTTATTCAGAGCCTTTACCATACCAATTTTATCGCCATTAATTAAGCCGGGCATTAAGTCTTCGCTCTGGGGAAACCTATCCCTGTCTCCTGCCCGTCCGGTCGACAGAACTAGTTTCGTAGTGTCTTCGAAAGATAAAGTTGAACTAACGTCTTTAAATTGTTTGAGAATTCCTATCAACGCCAGCGCCGAATTGCGATCAATGGTACTGGTGGTATTTTCGCCGTAAGCAGCTTCTTCCAATGCCGTGTCTTTATCGCTGTAAATGACCATGGGTTAATATTATCTAGCTGGGGCGTAGGGAGAGGCTTGCATGCAATGTGAGACGCAACACATATAGCGTGAATGCGTATTGTTGAGTGTAGTTATCCACGACGTGTCACAACGGCCATTGTTGCAGTTTTCAGACGGCTTATCGTGAGGTGCCAGTCGCTGTATGACAACCTCGATCCAGCCGGCAGCAAAGGCTATCGGCGCTCCAGATGGCTCTGGGCGCTCTTCGACGATAGAGGCACCGCTCTCACCCCACCACTGCCGTCAGTCCTCGCGAGCAGCCGCCAAATGGCGCCCGATGGTCATACCACTGAAGCCCAGCCGCTTGGCGATCTCAGCGATGGTCAGGCCCTGTTGGCGGAGGCGGATCGCCTGGGCACGGTCTTCGTCGGTGAAGCGGCGGTGGCGTTCCAGCCCTGCCTGCCCGCGCAGCCGGTAGACTGTCGAGCGGTTGACGCCCGTCTGCCGGACGATCTCCTTGACGGGGACGCCGGCACGGTACAAGTCAATCACCTGCTGGCGCTGCTCGGGTGTGAGCGGTCGGAACTTCGTCTGCTTGATGCGGTCGACCACACGCGGTGACCGTGACGCTGTGTCGGGCGCATCAGTCTCACCGTTCGGCCGCTCCCCCACGCTGGTGGCCAGTGCGGTGCATCGTCGCTGCAGGGACTCACCTTCTGGCCCTGCCGTATCTACCCCGTGAGACGGCCTGGACTCGTCCGCATCGCCCACCACACCATCCGACCCGTCAGTAGCCGGCAGATGCGCTACATTAGGGCCGGTACACGCCTGGCCGCCCTCACCGGCGGCCAGCTTCCTTCGGAAGTCCAGCAGCACCATCAGGTTGTTAGGGTCAATGGTGCGGAGCTGTACTGACGCCCCTTTTATTCAAGCATTGGGGCGCAGAACGCCTCCGTGGTGGAATCGGTAGACACCGCGACCTTAAAAGTCGCTGCCTACGGGCGTGCGGGTTCGAGTCCCGCCGGAGGCACCACAGCATCGCTATACAAACCCTCACCCTGAGAAACAGCCCCTGTGGTCGT
>JAUMZP010000008.1 GCA_030528025.1 Candidatus Saccharimonadota bacterium | reverse complement strand
AGATAGGCAGATCATTGCGAGTGTTGCTGCGAGAGAATCGACTCAGCTTCGTCGAAAGTAAGGCTCATGCCAGGAGGCTGAGGCTATCACTTGCCTCTTCATCATTTTTGCCGAACGCGCGCAACATCTTGGCGTAGTTGGTATGTCGATTCTTTCCGTTTGAAGCCGAATTCCTGGTAGTAATCAATGGCTCTTGTCTGTTGAGGGGTAGAAATTCTATTCACAGTTACGCCATGTATAGAAGTGCATATTAACGCCAGTTAATTAAATTGAGGTCTATTCACAGGGTTGGTCGGCTCCAGCATCTGCGCAGGTCAAAGCACCTTTGCCGGATGCTGTGAATAGGCCTTATTGTGTGAATGATTGCTTCAGGCAGATTAGTTTTCGTGTTGATGGCTAGCATCCTACAACAAAGTCAAAGTAGTCGCGATGAAACGCCTCTCCCTCCTCTTCTTCTACGATGGTAGCTAAAGTTTCGAGTGTTTTAATTTCTGTTTCTGTCAAGTGCTTGTTTTGCTTAGATAAGTTGGAGGCGACGCAGAGACATATGTGCTCTAGTGAAATTGCCCACTCGCCGACCCTGGCGTATTCTCTCGCATCTTCGGCTTGTGATTGAGACAAGTAAGGAGATTCGTCAATATAATTGTAAAGTGCTATCGTTTGTTTAACTTGTTCGCTCATGGATATAATATAACACGCTCCAATTGATTTGCCAAGATTATTTATGCCTATAGTTGTCTGTTGGGTGCGAGGTTATTATACCTTCACCAGAAGGCTCTACGATGACGTTTACTTCAACCTCGTCGACCATGAACTTTGCTTTCCATCTCGTTCTGATATGTTCGTGTTGTTGTCTGGCTTTTTCCAGTGTTGCGTCAGTAGGGATGGTGGTTTTCCAGTTCGTTGACGGGTTGACTACTATCTGTGATGTAACTTTCATTATTTTCTGGGCTGTCCACTCTTTAGGGAATGCATTTTTGCCACTCACACCCGGATACAAGTGCCCTTTGATAGTCTCCGGCCTTTCTTTGTATTGAATGTCATCTAAGGGGCCGTAAAGAATGTGGTTGGTGCGTTTGTCTGTGGCTAAGTTTCCTGCGGTTAGGCCATAAACGCTGTCGGTGGTGGGGTCAATGACTCTCGTCCTCCAGCGTTCTTTTTGTTCAGTTACCCAGGCTTTTAATATTGTTACCTCAGTGACGTACTGGCGCACTGCTAGTGTGCCTATAGCTTGGGTTACGGTGTTGGCAACAGCGGGGTGACCTTGAATTCTGATGATTAGCTCGTCGTTAGCATTGTTGTATGCAGTGATGCAACCTCTGGTGATGTTGTCTATGATGTATTGAGCTGTCTTGAGGTTGATCGTCGCTATCCAGGCGTCGTCACTGCAGTATTTGGATAGTTGACTGGAGACATCACTGATAACTTCGCTAAGTCGGCTGAGTATTCCTTGTGTGCCACTGGTTGAAGTGAGTAGTTCTCGGCCTCGATGGAGTTCGTCAATCACTTCCTGAAAGTTGTGCGGCATTTCGTGTTGTCCTTGGTGTTAGTCTTCTGGGGGTGGGTCAAGTGGAATTGCTTCGATATTACCTATCGCGTCGTTGATGCTTACTTGACAGTTGTTCAGGTACCCTTCTACTCCCGCCATTTGCTGCAACATCACCTCGGTGAGTTGATGGCCGTCGGCGGCGCTCTGGGTAATTGCAGCTACGTCGTGGGCGCTGGTGTCGGCGTCGGCTACCAAGCCAAGTGCTTTCTGTAGCTGTTGGAGGAGCTGTTGCTTTGCCCCTTCGCTAATGGTTTCTGGCATGAGGGGCTACTGCTGTGCGTGCTGGACGAAGTCGTCGACGGCGGAGCTGAGCTGGCTCATGGCGGCGGCGCAGCTCTCGAGAGCTTGGCTGGCGGTGCGAACTTGCTGGGCGGCGCTCTCGCCCGTTTGTGAGGGAGCAGTGACGGACTGCAGTTCATCTGCCTTCTGAGACAAGGACTGGGCAGTGGCGCTGGAACCGGTGCTGAGCTGAGTGGCGTTGCTGCCGATCTGCTGGGCGGCTGCGATGACGTTGGCGGGCGACCGGTTGAGCGGCCTTGAGACGCAAGAAATGATGTCGGCGTGATGGTTCGCCTCGTAGTTGTCGCTCGATGTACTGACGTTCCTGAATGAGGCGTTCTGCAGTGGCGTAGCGGTCGCCTCCCACCCACTCTGGAGAGACGATGACGTTGACGTCGTAGGCTACTTCTTTGTGCGAGAGCTGCGCTAGATTGGCGAGATATTCCTCATCGCGGACACCTGGCAGGATGGACAGCAGACGACTACCACTGAGGACGGCTCCGGCGTCATCTCCCCATGC
Source organism: Candidatus Saccharimonadota bacterium (assembly GCA_030528025.1). Lineage (GTDB taxonomy): Bacteria > Patescibacteriota > Saccharimonadia > Saccharimonadales > Saccharimonadaceae > Saccharimonas. The sequence goes on along the minus strand of JAUMZP010000008.1, from coordinate 3,567 downwards.
TTTGGACTGAGAAGGCTCTTGCAGAGCAAAGACCACCTGAATACCATCTCCCGCTCCACTCGTTAGCAGTCCTGCGAGCGACGGTAATGGTGAAATGTTGGCTGCCTCGTCCAGCACCAGTAGCAGCGTTGCGTCGTCTTTCCGAGCGTGGGCTCGTCGTTGCTGGCGCCATGCAGCTACTACTGCTTCAATGAAGGCCGAAACGAGCGGCGCAGCCTGTTGACGTCGCTCGTAGGGGATTGTCAGATACATGGTGGATGCTGCGCTGCTCACAAACTTGTTAGCGCGCTGCGGTTCTGCCTCTACCGTTTTGTAGTCAAAAGCGCTGAGCACTTGCTGCGACAACACAAAGAACACAGAACTACGGGTGTTCGGTGCGATGACGTGGTCGTTCGACAACCAGTCAAACGATTGAGCAGCTGGATGGCGCTGATTCGTATCATTCCTGCGATACCTGTTAGTTATAGAATTTTGGTAGTAATGCAGGTCGGCTGACCGAATGTAACTAGCCATCCTTGCGTCGGAATGTCCGAGCAACTTTGCGGCATGGAGGCAGCCCGACAGGGCCACGGAAGCGGAGTCTCGCCATATGGTGTCGGTGCCGTGCGCTGGGGGCACTGCTGCTGCGACCACCGTGGTTGCTCGGTCGCGTGCTGTTTCCCACTGATCGCAGCCGTCAGTAAGATTCCACCGCACAGTGGCCAGTCCTGGCTCGATGTGTGAGCCAGCCAGGCTGAGTTGCTGCACGGTGCCGCCGTAGTGGCTTGCGATGGTACGACGGGCCGCGACGCTGTCTGCCAGCAAGTCGGGCCGCGTCGATACAGCAATGACCGGCCCTGGGTGGCACGCAACCGTTGGCGTGAGAATACGCGACGTCTTGCCGGAACGCGGTGGGCCAATGACAAGCAGATGATCCTCGCTGCTGCCGAAGATCGGGTGCCCGTCCCGACGGCCCAGATAGATCGCGTGATGATTCTTTTTGAGTTTGGTTGCAAGTTGGAGGATCGGCGGCGAGGCATCAGTCACCGCTCTGGCCCTTCAGTCGCGTCTGCATCCACCGACGGTGCTTCGTCGGAGACTTCAACTGCCGGCTCATCCGCGACAGCCTCAGGCTCTACAGAGGTCTCAGGCACAGCCTCCGCTGTGACTTCTGGAGTCTCTTGCTCGATAGCCTGCTCTTCCGTCTGTGGATCCTCAAGTACTACTTCACCACGGAACCCCTGTAGCTCTTCTGTAGAAATTTCACGATCGAAGCCTTTGTTCTCTATCTGTTCCATTATGTACTCTTCGAAATTTGGCCCCGGACTGTAGTATGTTGAACTACTTAGGTCTGATGTGTTGATCCATCCGACCATCTGAGTTTCTGAGTTGGTGAAAAAGAAGGCCAACTCGCCGTTGTCATTTATAAACTCATACACGTGGTCGGCGCTGTTGAGATCACTCATCGCAGCGTTGCCAAATTCTTCGCGACTAGCCCATGGAATGTCATCTCCATGCTTCTCGTACGCATGGTCAACAATTCCTGAAATAGCAGCAAGTTGGGCTTCGCTGCCAGGTACTAGATAGTCATGTTGTGAATACAATTATCTCATCTTTGCTATAGTGTGGGAGACTTCGTTAAACTGATGCATTATATCACCAGCGCGTTTAAATGGGATAGGCATGGCGACAGTCACCCAGAGGCTTTCGCACTCTTGTCGGAATGCCCCATAGAATACTTCCAATGTCAATGAGGATATAAGGCGAATCTCGTCTCTCGTTAGTTGAACAGTTGCCCCTTCCTTCGTTGTTTCTAGTACTTTCATCGCAGTTTCTCCGATTATGTTGATAATGCCATTAGTATGGAGAAAACTGGGATATAAGTCAAGAGCGTGTCATGTGTTGGCCTGTGGGAACTTCTTGACGATGGTGCCCCAGATGGGATCGAAAATGAAGTGGCGCAGACTGTTGACGGGCTTGAGAATGGTGTACATCTCCGTGCCTGACGTCTCGACGAAGTACGAGAATGTCATACCGATGATCGTGACGATGACGATCGTCTTGATGGTTGGGCGAAGGATGGGGCGGACGGCCTTTTGCCAGATGATGCGGAGTGAGTCCTTGTGGGCTTCGATGGCTTTGGCGAGTCGATCGTTGTCGAGCGTCTTGCCGAGGATGCCCTCAACGCTCCTGGCAGGAGTCTGACCGTGCTTGGCGAGCAGTACATCAAATTCCGCCATGGCGATCCGCTGCTCTTCTGTCAGCGAGTCCTCATAGTTGTCCGCCATGTAGTCGTTGAGCTGCGTTGGTGTAATGCTGCTCGTGCTGGACTCGAGGTACTTGCGGCTCATGTCGACATAGCCGCGAATTCCGCCAATGAGATCGGTAGTGAGGATCTCTTCAGTGATACCGACGTCAAGCACTTCTGTATCGGCTCCGGAGCTGCTGTCATCATCGTCGGGCCCGGTTTCGTCACCATGGATCGGAATCACGTTGTCTAGTACTTCGTCGTCGTGAGATGGGGTGTCATGTGTTTGTTCCATGACGTCTCCTCGGGGTGGTTGCCTCTTGTGTCGGGGTGAGGGTGAGTTTTTAGACGCTACAAGCGGGTACATCTACTGACGTGCAGATCCACTGAACGCTTGAGGAGCGAGTAAATAGCGAGGTGCGTTCGACTATGTGTAATAACACGGCGCTGTGTATTATGAAGTAGCATCTGGACTACTCAGAAGATGACGTTGCGTCCGTTCTTCTGGATGAGTAGCCTCGAGGCTGTGTGGTCGAACGTTACTTAACTGCTGAGTGTTATACGTGGCAGAGTGACAGGATTCTTGCCTCGGAGATGTGGGTAATTTCGGCCCACATTTTGCAGTCGTGTGGGTGCGTACATCGCTAATCATGTTCGGCTTCACCTCGTTCCAGCCGTAAGGGATGCGTGCGCTGGAATCGCCACGGGGGATGCTGTGACGAACCTGTGATGTAAGCCTGCCAAGTAGTCGGGAGGCCGACAAGTCGGTTTGACTCGTTTCTCGAGTATCACCAATAAGAGGTCTGTTTTTCTGTTGCTGTGGCACAGATTGTCTTGGCGACGCTTATCGATGGGTGGGTGATGATGTGGAGTTGTCGAAGATTGCCGTAACTAAACTGTGATTAATAACGGTCGTCAGATGTCGATGCTCGGGTGTATGGCGGAGGTATGGAGTGCGATGCGAGTGAAGGTTTTCATTCGTCATCCCTGGCTACCTCCACCATCATGATGGTGCGGCTGGTCAGCTCCTGAGCGATGGCTCGCATCAGGGCGACGTGGCGAGCCTGCTCTGGCGTGAAGGGGTGGCGCTCAAACGGCCCTGGCAGGTGGGCTTCTGGTGAGTACTCGTGTGGTGGTATTGGTGGCTCATCACCCATACACCGCCCTCAACGTACGTGCTTCATCAGCAATCCAGCGGCGTAGCTCGTCCTGGGCAGCTGGATGGAAGGCTGGCTCAAGCAAGGTGGCCTGCTCGAGAAGCCGCTCGCCCTGCTCTCTGGTGTCAAGCCAGTCGGTGGTGGCACCAGTTAGGTTGAGGATGCGTCCCCAGCGATGGAGGG
>JAUMZP010000007.1 GCA_030528025.1 Candidatus Saccharimonadota bacterium | reverse complement strand
GTGAGCAAGAGTATCTTCAAACGACAAGAGAAACTATTACCTCACCTTCTATCATAGTCGAAGCTAATCAGCACGGCGGCCCCACGCGGATATACGGTCGTAAGTTCGGGAATACTGAACAGGTGGTCGTAGTTCCAAGTAACATCATCCCAGACCACAGGGATCCAACATCCTTTGATGTAACCCAGAAAAATCACCGCCATGCAGACTACTTTGGTCGGAAACTTAGTAAAAGTCACGAGAGTCCCAGAATACTCTTCACCACAGGATCAATCATACCGGTCGACACCAAGCAAATCGCATCGAATGCTATCCAGCCGGCTAGCGACACATTGAAGCTCAACGAGGTTAAAGTACAGCAGCCCACAAGCTCTAAACCTGTACCTGCAGTAAAAACGATTTTACCCACCAATGCAGATGACCAGAGTACGAGCGTACCAGTAGCCTCTCAATCCTCCTCTGGTATGGTGCCATCCATCGATACACAAAAGTCAGTACCGATAGAGCATGCGGTCAACTCAACATTGCTGGATGATGCATCCGTCGGTAATGCAACATCATCCAGTACGTCGGTCGATCGTAACTCGATTGCTACTTCCTCGCAGTCAGTTGCAGAACCCGTCACGTCTCACGATGTAGAAGCATCAAGTCTCGATACTGCCGATATCAATGCTGTGGAAGCCACCGACGAATCCTTGAATGCTTCTGGGCTTACGAGCCAAGAGAACGACTCTGTCTCTAATTCAGCCTTTGACTCTTCCGAAGCCGGAAGTATCGAAGCTGTCGAAATGGATACGCCTGGCACAGATGAGCTCTCTGACGCCGGCGAGGACTCACTCGACACGGGAGACCAGCCCGGAGCAGTCGACGTCTCGCCGGCTGAGCAGGCGGAGTCTGTGGGTGATGCGGCAGCGGTAGATGCCGATGGCGTTTCGGATCGAGAGGCAGATGCTCTCTCTGTGGAGGAGGAGGATGAGTCTCCGTCTGCGCTTGACGTGGTGGCGTACGAGGCCGTCGAAAGTGGCGAGATCAGCCTTGATAGCGTCCCGTCTGAAGATGATGTGGGTGCCGAGGATGTAGCCAGCGAGGAAGACAACGGGGAGCTTGGCCCCGATTTTCTTTCTGGCGATGAGTCGGATATGGCTGATCAGGCAGTCGCAGCCGAGAGCGTCGACGGTGCCCAAGACGTTCTCGCTGACGCTGAGATGGACGACGGCGATGACGTGGGTGTGGAGAGTGAGGCGGGTGCTGATGGAGAGCTTGGAGCGGAGTCCGATGCGAGCGACGTTCCGTCGTCCGATCTATCGCTAGAGAATTCTGAGGAGAGTGCCGAGGTTGACCACGGCTCGCTAGACGTCGACGAACAGGCGGCAGTCGAAGACGTCGCCGCTCTTGAAGACGCTGCCAGCATAGAAGATGAAGGCGATGTCGACTTGGATGCTGTGCCGTCCGCTGAGCCTGCGATAGAGGATCAGTCGGGGGCAGTAGATAGCGAGGATGACGAGCTGGACTTCGTATCCGAGGCCGAGGTCGCGGAATTAGAGGCTTCGCTCTCCGACAGCGACGCGGCACTTGACGACGACTTTATATCGGAAGATGAGCATACAGACATGGCGGCGCAAGACTCACCATCGGCTCTCGATGACACCACCGACCTTCAGGATGACTTCTTGGATACGGACGACACTGACATTGACAGCATCGATGATGATTTTCTCTCCATGGATGACTGGGCGGTAGATGAGGAGGGCTTGTCGGACGGCGCAGTAGATGCTGGCGACGAGCTAGGTTTCGACGAGCCGGCAGATGTCGCCTTTGACGCCGACAGCGATGGCCTTGATATCGATACAGATGCAACTGACATAGATGCCGATGATGATATCGATGCCGATGACGACGATGACGTCTCAGAGAGCGGAGGATTCTCGCTATGAATGATCTACTCGTCCTGTCTCGCGATCTGCTCTCGAGTGGCAAGGGTGCCTACCTTGGTGAGGATAGCGACGGCAGCTTGATCTACCTCCCCAAGGAGCAAACACTGGCTGTACTAGGAGCTCCTCGGTCCGGTAAGTCGACCCGCGTGTTTGTCCAGTCCATCGCCGCATTTCCAGGCCTTGCCGTGTGTACGTCGACACGGGCACCTGGACAGCAACAGCACCCAGACATCATCGAAGTCACCGAGTCCGCCCGCCAGCAGCTGGCGGATGCATCAGGCGGCAACGTGGTGCACGTCGCGCTTGATCCGGCATCGCCCACCCACTACAAGTCTTGGAACTTCTTGGAGGGATGCAAAGACTGGAAGGTTGCTGAGGAGCGCGCCAGATTCTTTGTATCCGCTAGCCTGGTAGGTGAACACACCGTCAACAACGCCGACTTCTTCCGGGGTGCAGCTATCCAGGCTTTGGCACCAGTCATGATGGCATGCGCTTTAAATCGTAAACCTGCTAGCATGTTCGCAGAATTGGTGCGTAAGATGCGGCTACGTAGTTCGAAATCAGACACTGACGTATTTGATTCGATGGGCACCCTTAAGAATGCTTTCAAGAGGAAGCGAGGGGCAACACATCCTGCGAGCCTTGCATTGGTGAACTTTCTCTCGAAAGATAAGATCTCTGACGAAACTCGGCAGAATGTGATGTCTGTGATTGGCAACGTCATCTTGCCGTCGATCGAGCGATGCTGTCCGGATGGACGCGATGAGTTCACGCTATCCGAACTCTTCGACGGTGATTCGACGCTGTATCTGCAGGCACGTTCTAGCGATACACAGATCGTCGCACCCTTCGTTGCAGCGCTGGTCGGCGCGCTGGTGAATCAGTGGCGCACCAAGGCGGTAGAAGAGCGCCCAACCGGGTGCATGCTTGCTCTGGACGAGGTGGCGAACATCGCCCCCATCCATACCCTGCCCGAACTCATGTCCACGGCCGGCGGCGACGGCATCACGGTCGTCCTCGGCGTGCAAGACATCGAGCGCATGAACGCGATCTGGCCCGGCCAGGGCTACGGCCTCGTGGAGGGAGGCAGCCAGTTGCTCCTGGGGGGCTACCGCGACGCCGCCTACCTGCAGCGTGTATCCCAGCTCACTCCCCTGGTCAACCGCTACCACACGAACGTCACGGTCGATCACGAAGCGCTCAAAGCCATCCCACATCGCGGCATCACAACGACTGACCTGATCGAGTCGGCAACACGGCGAGCACAGAGCGTCGAGCGTGTCGATCCACGCATCCGTGGCCTGTGCGACCAGAACTTTCTTCGCATGGAACGCGCCAACATGCTGATCAAGGGGCAACAGATCGGCGAAATCGGCGACTCATTCGAAGAGTGGGCGCAGCACTACAACAGTGTCGTGTCAATCGACCACGTCGGTACCCTGCGCCATGCCCTTGAGCCACACGAGCTCTTCGAGCTACCAGACGGCCAAGCGCTCGCCATCTCCGGCACAACCATGACCATGCTCAAGCTACCCGGCTGGTGGGAGTCACCCTTGTGGCGGGAGGTGCTTGGAGCGTCCTGACGATTTTCTCGTGCTTTAGACTGCGATACAATAAGCAGTGCCCAGAATGCAGCGAACCAACCCAGGCAACAATCATACAAACTTACCGAATTCGAATTATTACCACCATTAAACTTTATCACTTGTCTCATCTCCGCACCTCGACAACAATAGGAGCATTATATTCATGGGAAGCATAGAAAACGCATTCAGATCAGCACGCATTGAGGCTGTGAAACACATGAGCAAGATGGAGACAATTAATCAAAACTGGGGAGAAACTACGATCACCGACATTCTGATCGCAGAAGCTGGAAGCGCGGTGGTCGTACATAAATTCAATCAGCATGATGAAGCACACGCAGGCTCTGATTGGATCTGGTGGTGGGTAGACGACTTCTACTCTTATGGAATGCTAGTTCAGGCCAAAAGAGTCACAATCGGGAAAAAAGGTGGATGGAAATTTGACTTTGGATATCAGAGCGGAAAAGAACAAGTCTCGCAACGTGATATGTTAATAAAGGCAGCCAATACCCTAGGCTTGTTGCCAGTATATGGCCTTTATCTTGGAACCGGCCATTATCGAAGGTGGGAGAGTTGCGGAGTTAGCCACACAGGCAAAAATTGCCAATCTTGTAACCAGCGGTCGATTTCACTAATGCCAGCATGTGTTGCATTAGAAGGTAAGATCGTCGACGCCGCGACAACCTACTGCGGTTCAAAACCACTAGAAACAGTGACTTCCTCCATGCCACTTTCGCCGACTTCCCTACTGGAAGGCCGCGTCCCTCCGGAACTAGCAACGCTTCTCCAGAAAATGCAAAGCGGTGTACTGACTGTTGTTCAGAATATAGCGAGTGTAGTCGCAGAAAGAGACATGATTGTTGATAGAATACTTGACACATTAAAAGAGCTCGAACGTAAGGAAATAGGTGAAATGAAACTTGTTCAGCGACAAGACTATCGTCTCAACAAGATCGCACCAGAATACGCCGATCGCCTTTCTCGAATATTTGGAGACCATCCAAGCACCGTATCCGCAAATCACAGGAATGATGATCTGAACCAGCTCCTCAGCCCTCTAAACAAAAAACCACCAGAATATGTACGCAACTTGCAGAAGATTCTTCATGAGCCTCATTTCGGGGATAAGCTACGCGATTTGGTTGACTATGACTTCACTGTCATGACGATGCCAGAGAATATTGCCGGAACTGTCGTCATAGAACTACCACAGCAGAAATCTGCGGCCTCTTGACCATTGCAAAGTTTACATCGTCGCTCGTGAAATGCTCTTGAAGGCAGGCGAAGTCTCACTTATTCGAGGCATCGAACATTTGAACGACTGATATATAACAGATTGGTTGCGGACATGGGTGCAGACCTCAGCATCGCTTGACATTCCTTTATACTCAGCCACACTAAAGCGACTTAGGAGGTAGCACCGTGCCAGCCAATGTCGAAACATACAGCGAGGACGGTCGATGGAAGAATCGCGTCCTAGGCAATAAGCGGGCTAGCAACACATTCGACACCAAGGCTGAGGCACAAGCCAAGGGACGCGAGATGGCGCAGAAACTCCATAGTGAGCACATTATCAAGAAGCGAGACGGCACCATTGGTGAGCGCAACTCCTATGGCAATGATCCTCACCCACCGAAGGGCTAACTGAAACTGACCTCACCAAAGTACGACAGTATCTCTGCGATAGAGCGGGCGCATCCTTCTTGACCAAGGAGGATGCGCCCGCTCTCTCTCGTGGGTTCGAGGTGATGAGTTACAAGTTGATGACGCGGCACAGGCGGCCTGTCACTGATAGCTTTTGCAAACACAAGGTAACCAACTTATAGGCGGTATATTTAACATCCTAACCGGCGACCTTCGCTACACCTACCCAAAGGTCGACAAATTGCCTCGGGTACGGCCGGCAAAAAGGCGGCGAAGCTAAGTCGCACGTGCATGTCGCTATGCTTGCGAAGGCGCCAGCATCGGTGGGAAGGCCGAACCTTCCGACGTCTCAGCTCGCTGCTTATTCAAACTAAATTAGGAGAAGACCATGGCCAACGAGGAACCGCTCTACCGCGCCATCATCCCTGAAGGAACCCACCTCGCACGCTCGAACAGCACCGAAGGGGCGTTCCGAGGTGCCGTTCTTGACGATGAGACCAACCAGGTAAGTGGGCAGGCTGAGCTGGTTGAAGTTGATCGTGATGAGGATGATGAATCGAATGAGTCCCCCGATTTGAGCACTGCAGTTGCTATGTTGGCAGTCGCGGGAGTGTCCATCGCAGGCACCATTTTTGTCTCGGCGGTTGCTCCCAAGATTAAGACTTGGTGGGGCGACACGGCGTATCCATCATTGAAGGCAAGGCTCGGATCGCTGCTCAATAAGAAGACTCAAGAGGAGCAGAAGGAGATTGAAGCGGCGATCAATAGTACAGCTCTGGCGAAAATTTCATCTGCCGATGCGTTGACTGAACTATCCACCGTGACGGCTGATCCTGAGTTTGTAATGAGCAATGAGGAAGCACAACAACGCTTTGCCACGCTTCTATACGCTGCTGCTTTTGCCGCCCATGAGCTTCGCACGCTTAACAACGCATCGATTGCCGATGAGTCCGAACGGCAGCAAATTCAGGACGTACTCGACAGGTTCGCCGATGAGTCGGTAGTCAGTCTCGCCAATAGAGTATTTCAAAATAATACTGCACTGGCTATGATAGTGAATGCAGCGCTACAGAGAAATCTCGGTCAAAGCAGTCAAGACGATGGAGCGTATCTGCCACTGCAACATGAGCAGTTCCACGAGTTGCTGCAGCTGTCTTAGGAGACGCAACCTACTCGCTTAGCTCTCCCACCAGCTCCTCCACCCGCATGTCCAGTGCCGTTGCCAGGGCGATGAGGGTGC
>JAUMZP010000006.1 GCA_030528025.1 Candidatus Saccharimonadota bacterium | reverse complement strand
GCGCATGTATAACCCATTCTGCGTCAAGTTGCCCAGCGGTGGTAACGACTGCACTTCCTATTCGTATCGGAGCTAAGCGCCTTGCCGCATCCTCAACAACATCTCCTCCCTTAATCCTTAATGCCTGTGAGGCGCCTCCCCGCATCAACCCCATTGAATTCGCGGCACACACTATAGCGTCCGCCGATATCTCCGCAATGTTACCGTTACATACAATCCAGGTAATGCCATCAGCTTTATATTCCACTTGAGCACTATTCTGCATCATCAACACAACACCTAACAATACTGATGCCGTACCCCTCAAGAAGAGCTGTTAGTCTTCGAAACGCCGCGTCTAGCATAACGCCAATTTTTGTTTGGTCATTTCCAGACGTCGTTAGTGTGACACCAATCTTCCCACCCTCTTTGCGAATCGGACGCGTCTTAACATACACATCAGGGAATTCACCAGTCAGCACCGCCGATGCTTCTGCCAGGACTGACTCATCATTCGTGCTCGTCATGATCGTCATCGTTCTTAAAAATCCGCTCCCGAGGCGGCGCTCCAAGATATCAGATGCGTGCTTGCTAACTATCGCACGAACCTCGGCTGGTACGCCCGGCAGACACAGAACAGACATCGTATCGTCCACATTGATGACGACGGCTGGTGCAGCCCCAACGGGGTTATAGATGGGCACCGCGCTAGTGGGCAACACCGCCATTTTCTGGCGTGCATTCCTTGCCGATGCAGACACATCATGATCAACTACTCCTCGCGATTCCAGATCGCGGTAGCGCTGCTGCACATACTCAACTGCAGTCTGATTGACCTCAAGCGGTAGCTCAAGGGCCTGAGCAACTGACTCAACAGTTCGGTCATCAATCGTCGGGCCGAGACCGCCGATAGTAAAGATCAAGTTTGGCTTCGTACGCATGCAGTATGCCAATGCGTCTTTTATTGCAATTGGGTCATCATGTACGGTAACTACCGTCGTAACCAGCGCACCTCGGCCCGCAATTTGTGTGCAAAGCCAGTGAGAGTTCGTGTCGAGCGTACTGCCATTGAGTACTTCGTCACCTATTGTGATGATGGCTGCTTGGGTGCGGGGCATGTGTACTCCTTATTCCATGTAGTGGTAACTATCTGATAATACCATACAAGCCTAGTATAGCGATAACTATAGCAATAATTTGCATCGTTCTCAACTGCCTTTGTATCTGATAGTTGAAAGCTGCTTGCTGTATACTTTCTAGGCTTGCGAGCCTTGACTCGGCTGAATTAATTAGTTGTCCTATCGCTGTCTCCACTGCACTCAAAGGTTGGATATAAAGTCGCTGTTCTTCGTGTAATATCTTACTCCACAAAAATTCCCCTTTAAAAGGCGACACAGTAGCATTGGCGGTCGTTCGTTCATCAAGCATAAGCTGATCTCTAAACCTTCGCAGAGTACTTGACATTAAAGTATACGACCTGAGCATGTCGGTTGCTTCGACGACATTTGCCCGCACGGCAAGACCTTGCCGTGCAATCTTCTTACTGGATTTATGCGACATTGGAATATGGCTTGCTTCATCTAGGAGAGGAGTAATATTCTCCGACAGTTCAGACGCTTGTAGCAGCAGTTCCCGATATGCCGAGCGACACTGCCAGTATTTGTACCAGACACTCTCATCAGAAATGGCAACACTACTTGAGCGAGCCACTATTACTATCTTTCTCGATGAGGCATCATCGATCGCTATTGTCGCATGGTCACTCGTTATGCTAGCGGCTGCATATGAGTACTCATCCGCAATCTTAGCGACCTCGGCTTCATAACAAGCGTCTGGCACTACAGTTTGAATTATGCATTCTTCGGTATATAGATCAATTTGCGTCAGTTCCCAAATCGCTTGATCGATAAGATCATGATCGGGGACAACTAACGGGGTTTGGCCGTCTTCACATTCCATAAAGAAAGTTGCGTAAAAATGTATTGTCAAACCTTGCCGTATGTCAAGTACTAAGTCGTGCGAAGCCAGTTCCGACGAGTTAGTAATAGATAGATGAGAAATTCCTCGAATGTTGTAGTCTAATTGAGCTGCTGCGGCTGCATTCCTTGTAGTTAGATCTAATATAGGATGAGTGATGTTGCCATTAGTCATCGGAGGATCATCACAACTCCAACGGCCCTCTAATCCATATGATTCACCCACGCTCATGTTGGCGAGAGACGGTATAATTGAAAGATCTGTTATACTTCCATATAGCCTCACCTTGATATATATCACGAAACCGCCCTCCTGCTGCCAACACACTTACAGATAAGAGATCTCAGCATAAACCATGAATCAAACGATCCCCTTTCTTAAAAAACGCTTATAATGATAATAGATCATGACAACTCTGCTTTCCTTTCCATGATGGACACCATCGACACGCAGTGAGGCTTTCTTATCGGAATAGAGCATTGATTTGTGGATCGTAAAAGTGACGTTGATGTAGGTATATCATACACTGTCCCATCGTGCCATCCTGGATGTCTCTCTCCACTATCTCACCTTACCTATCGCTGAGCCAGCGATCCTGCTTTCAGCAGGCGACCGTCACTCCTGAGTATAGGTTGTTATGCTGCTGCGTAAAACTGGTCGACACCACCAACGTTGCGGTCTTCGCCTGCTCAGACCGCAACGTCTCGCAGGCAGACATGTTCAAGAGTTGAAACCGCTTGCAGAGCAGATTGTAGGTAGAGGTGATTCAGTTCCTGCAGAAGTAGTGCAGAGTTGAAGAAGTTGTGAGATCGGGGGTGTGCTGATCGAAAAGGGATCTTCGCTCCTGGTAGGTACTGCTGTCACAACTCGATGAGGTGCAACGCAACCGTGACCCTCCACCCACCACTACCGCCACTCCTCGGTGGGATACTGACAAAGTTGTTGCGCTAATGCTGCGGTTTAGTATACAGTTGTGCTGGCCGTCCCAGTAGAGGTGTTTGGTTCGGTTGCATGAGAGAAGGCGTGCCCTGTGCCCGTGGAGCAGGAGTGGAGGGTTGGACTGTGCGCCAGCTGCCTTGCGCCGCTCAACCCGACCGAGGTCGGCAAGAAGTACGTTGGCTTCTGCTCGGAGCACTGCCGCAAGCAGGCTGAGAAGATCCGCTACGTCCGGCAGGCGATACGCGATGGCCGCAGCACCGACCCACTGATCGCGCTGGTCATCTTCAGCAACATGATCACCTTCCTTGCCTTTGACCTGGCCTACACCCGACCGCGGCTGAGTGACGAACTACGTCAAGAGGTGTTGGCGCAGAACAATGGACGCTGCGTCAACTGCAATGCGCGGCCGGCGACCGAAGTCGATCATATCGACGGTGGATCGATCGAGCTGAGCAACCTCCAGGGGCTCTGCCGGAGGTGCCATGTCCTCAAAGCACGCGGCGAGATCCCCGACGATCTCACCCGCAACGGCGCAGGCACGATCGACATCAGCGAGCAGTCCCAGGAACTGCGGTACCTCTGGCGACTGGCACTACACAGCCGCCAGCCGCTCGACGAAGCGACGGAGTGGCGAGACCTCCGCGAACGCGCCACCCAGTACGCCGACACCAGGTTCGGTTGGATCACCCAGCAGATCCTGTGCGACGAGCCAGTCTGCCCAGCCCACGACGGCTTCCACTGGCGAACGGAGTGGCCACGGTATAGGCGAGCGTGTCGAGAGTGGGCGCGCGAGGGACAGGGAGGGGGTGAACGTAAACTACGGCGTCCAGATAATGACAACATAAGTTCACGGGCATAATGGAGCAGAAATGAATCCAGCAGCACTTCTTTTCGATAGACTCAACAAGTACCGGTCAACACCGGAAACATATCTTTACTAGAACGATGGCATATTTCCGATGACGAGAATTCAATCATAAACGACGCCGATCGGACGGCACTTATTGAGTCAGCAAAATGGCTGGCTGACATCAAAGAAATAATCGAAACCCTAGATCAAATGGGACGCAAGGTCGGCCCCTTCCAGCGCAATTATTCAATCTGGGTTGATAGCACCTTAAATATTGGGAAGTCATGGGGGTCACCCTACACCCCTGAGGAAGTATGCCCGCAAGCCGCGCTCGATTCTCTAGAGATGCTGGCCGAAATGGTGGATGTTCTTACTCCTAATCTGATAGCTCCTCTTCATGATCAACTCATAGACTTGGTTAATGAGCTCGCAGAGGGTCTGGAGGCCGACAGAACACTCAGCGATCAACTTCGCGAGCATCTGCGGCGAACTATCGAGTATCTGCGACGCTGCTTGGAGAATCCCGATGAATACCATCTTGAGAATATAGTCTATGCAACCGACAATGCCATAACTGCAGCCAAAGCTGCTGCTGGTGAGTCGACAGATTCAGTGTGGAAGGAGCGATGGCGTAAATTAGGCACTGTCATTGTCTATCCAACAATTTCGGGATTCATTGCTAATATCCCATCGATGATCCTCCAGATCACCAGCAGCGCGTCTTAGAGCTCGATACAAGGAAAACATTGTGAACAACGACAATTGGGAACCTCTATCTGTGCGCAGAAGTCAACGCCAACCGTTTACTCCAGTTGATGGCGTGCCAGACTTCCTCTGGCAGTATGCGATGAGGTGGATAGAGAGCGCACTTAACGACGATACATCTATTGTATGCGGGCTCAGTATCGACTTGAGGCTTGAGCACGCCGGCAATTATCTTGAATACCAAGGAGCGAGCTACGCTATACGAGCATGCTTGGAAGAGACTGGCCACGATCAATACACAGCACTCGACGTCATAGATTGGCTCCTTGGTCACGGTTTCGGCCAGGCCGAGGCACTCGAGTACATTCTAAAATCTGCCGGCCACGTTCTCCGCGTGTCGCCTGATGGCAACCGTCTGGTGGAGCGGATTGAGCCCGCGCTCTGGAACGAGTACGAGCAGGTGACCCAGCCCGACGACCAGGCATCGCAGTACATGCAAGAAGCATGGTCCCTTGCTTTCGGACGCGAACCAAATTTGAGTGACGCCTGGGGTAGGGCTATCAAGGCCATCGAGACGCTGCTCAAACCGATCGTCTCACCCAAGAACGACAAAGCAACCATTGGGAGTATGGCCAGCGTGCTCCGTCAAGCACCAGACAAGTGGAAGTGCAAACTGCCAGATCGAGAATATAAAGCCAATGGTAAGACAAGGGTCAAGCCTGGCATCGAAGTCTTTATTGACGTAATAGCTACTATCGGTTACCAGCCTGATCGACACGGCGGTGATCAGCAGCAAGACGTCGACGAAAACACTGCGCGCAGCGTTCTGTTATTGGCTACAACTGTTGTTGGTTGGTTGCGAGACGGAGCGCTTGTGCTTGCGGACGAGCCGCTAACGAGTGACAAGTAGACACAATAGTCAATGAGCCATCCGAGAATATAACGCTCCGTGTTGTGTTTTGCGTATGATAAGGAAAGTACCCATTCCAACGACAATCGCGGCTCTCACAGAATGTGACTCAGCATGAAAAACAATTGTCAGAATTAGGCGAAAATAATTGACTCACACTCGACAATAGTTTTATACTGAGAGTGTTGCACTCTCCGGTTAGGAGAATAGCATGCGTATTAAGTTTACAAAAGTTCGCACAGCTGAAATAGTTCCCTTGGTGGCGCTCTTTTTTGGAGTCCTGTTTTGCGCTCTATGTATTGGAGCCGACAAAGGAGACCCTAACTTTTGGAGAGCGTTGCTGGCGGCGGTTTGCTGCACGGCAATCGGCGCTACAGTAGTAGCCGGTCTACGCTCCTAGTTAAGAACTTCATCGGAACCAGGTAGGAGAGTGCAACATCTCCTCACGAAAGGTGCATACTTTCCTCTCTTGGGGAATTTTCAATTTCTTCACGTTCATATTTTCTGTTGGCTGCAGCTATTAAGCCCGACATGGCTATCACAATCACCGATACGATAATATACCACCAAAAGCTCTGCGTTGTGTGACCGACTACATAATAGTGTTTGATCGTCTCAAACATCACCATCCAAAAAATCGCACCAAAATACACCGCCAGGAGTGATTTAGGGTTCCTTGCAACGTTGGTTGCAAAAAGTGGATATGCAATGATCACTTGCGAATATGCGCTTTGGAACGGGCCACCCGAGTAAAGAGTGAACCAACATGAAAAAATTATTGAGGTCGTCACCAAAAGAAATACTCGTATTGCGACACCTTTAGGGTAATGGAATTCATTAGTGTGCTGTTCTATCCGAGGAGGTCGCCATTTTTTTATTGGATATCGTTTCCTCGACTCCTTGCCGTTAATGGTTCTGCTGAATTCGTCTATGCCGCTATTCCATTTGTTAAATGCAACAGGAATATACTCAACATACATCGACCCCCAGAATAGCAAATATAAAGCAATCCAAATTACGTAGAACTTGATCGGTGGCATATGATACTTGTCGCCTACAATTAAAAGGAAGGCAGAATACGATAAGATTGTCCCTATAGTGTACCAGCCGACAAGATCCGCCTGCGTTAGAGGGTGTGTCGTTGGATATTTTAACCCTTTCCCTTTGTCCTCTTCAGAGAAAATGCTTCCGATAACAGCAACTATGGCGTCACACACCCGAGTGATAATCGAACTCATGCGCGAACCAACTTCAAGCAGCGCGCGACATAATCCACCCCCGTGGCGTACACGATGGCGGCAGTGCAGACGGTGAGCGCCTGAGACACGGTGCCCGTCATGACGTAGGCGCACTCCCAGATGAGGATGGCGATGCCGTACGACATGTGCCAGTAGGCCCCGATGATGATGACGCGGTACTTGGCCAGCAGGTAGGAGGAGAAGCCGCCCTGCAGCAGGTCACGTAGGAGCAGCACACTCCAGGCAGCCCATCCCCCGCCGTAGTACAGGCAGGTCAGGAGGATGACGGTGTGGATGGAGACGCGGTCGAGCAGTACATCGCCCAGCCGGCGTGAGGCGGTGTCTTCACCTACCTTGCGGGCGGCCACACCATCGAAGTAGTCCAGCAGCGCGAAGGCGACGAATGACGTGCAGGCCATGAGCTGCCAGCCCATGTTCAGGGCAGCGATGCCAAAGAGAATGATGGGGATGCGCACGAGCGTGACGGAGAGCGCCGCCATGCGCGCCAGCTGGCTTGGCGCGACTTGCTCGGGTGTGATGGTGCTGGCGTACAAGCCCTGACTGGGCCGCCGCAAGCTGGCAACACTGAAGCGATTGTCGAGAGATGCGAAGATGGCAGACATGATGATCCAATCTCTAGAACTGCTGTGACGACGTCGTGACATGCAGCAACATCGTGCAAAGTGTGGGTGGGTGTGTCTAGCCCCTCGGCTCATAGACGGCTCCCATGAGAAATGCGGCATTGCTGAAGTGGTGTGCATCAATAGGCGCTTGGCTAAGCACTATGCTGAGCGGTAGTGCCACGCACATCCGCCAATCGCACAGGTTCGCGCAGCGTCGTATCAACCCACGAAACTGTGGGCAGGTCTGTCGAGGATGAGCACAAGCGGAGCTGATGCGAAGCTGCTGCAGTAGGCAGCGGCCGTAAGAAAAGCGCGCTATGACGGGCTGACTGGCGGTGTGCAGGGCGGCGACGGTGAGGGCGATCCTCGCCTTCTAGCCGGGTAGCGTGCCGAGCGAGCTGCCGCTGCCAATGACTGCCCGCTGCCGACGAAATGCAGGTTGCTTGCGGGGAGTAGGCGCAATTGGCCGACCGCGCGTCGTTACCAGAGTGCGATGCTGAAGAGGCGCGGGAGCCCAGGGCTGGCGTGGCTGGGCGGCCTACGATGATCGAGCCGCTGCACGACGCCAGACGAACGCGATGACGCCAGGATGGTCAGCGACGGCGACACCTCATGCAGGGCACCAGTGCCGCCGCTGGCCTGCACTCTCCCAAGCGGACAGGATGGTCATGCTGAATACGGTTGCCAGTTGGGCCACGATCGTTAGCGCTGTCCCCGTCGCGATTGCTGCCAGCGTCTTCCTCTTCCGGACGGTGCCCGCGGCTATCCGCCAGCCCAAGGGACTCCGGCTAGGCCTTGAGCCTGCCATCGGCGACCCAGGCTGCTGCGTTCACATCACCAACTACGGCCCCGTTGAGCACTACATCAGCCGAGTCGGTGCCATGCCCGCACACCTGCGGCCACGTTGGTCTGTCTGCACCAAACGCATCAACTCCAAGGGTGATCTCCGAAAGGCGCTCGCTATCTCCACCGTGTGGGCGACAATCGACCAAACTATCGAGCCGGGCCGTCACCTGCCACTGCTCGTACCGCAGCCACGTCCGCTCGATAGAGAACTCCCTGACTATGAACTTGAAAGCCGGCGAGGTATCACCAGGAGGTACTACGAGTGGCTCAAGAAGGATCGGCCAGGCGGACCACTCCCCTTGGTTCCGTACGTCCTCCTTGGCGACGGCAGCGTCGTGCTTGGCAAGAAGACACGAGTCCGTCCGCCACCACAGTGCCTGGCCCAGGTGCCATTGTGCGCCTGCGGGCATGCCATCACGCAGCATGCCCTGCGCCAGCGCACGCGACTCGTACCGAGCATGACGGTGTACGGGCGGTGTGGCGAGTGTGGGTGTCGGCGGTATGTGGCGCAGAAACAGAGCAGATGATCTGCACGGCTGATGAGACGCCCAGGTAGCGAAAATGCGGAGGGACAATCATCCATGCCGCGCAAGTGTGTTATTGTCGTATAACCGATCAAGCACTCTCTCCATTGTTACCTCCCTGCCTCTATGGTTAAATAGAAGTATGACGAATGAAGAATTATCTCAACAAATAGCAGCGCTCAGTAACCGAATCGATCAACGATTCAATGTGATCGACGAGCAGTTCAAAGCGGTGGATGAGCAGTTTGACAACATCAACAAGGACTATAAGGTATTAAGCGACATGATAAAAGACCTCGACTACAAGTGGGAGGAGCGCTTTAGCGAGCTCAAGGCAGGGCAAACCAAGCTGGAAGCCGGCCAGGATGAGCTACGAGCTGAGATGGCTCGCCTACGCCGCAGCCTCTTCCACGAGTCCGGCAGCCGCGAAACTGCCGACGGAACGCTCTACGGCAACCTCGACCGCCGTCTGCGCCTGGTCGAGGCAAAGTTCCCGGACTTGGCGCAGCAGGCAGCGTAGAGGCACGCTCAGTCCATCCTTGGTGGGATAAACCAGCCGAAACTGTTCTCAAGCTTCCTTTGAGGCGCTACTGCGGTCGTTCCAGCAGAGAATGCTCGGAGCATACTCGTTCAGCTAATGACTCGCGGTGTGCCCCAGACCAGATCAGGAAGATATGGCTTGATACCCCACATAGCTTTAGCTCCATTTGCCGGAGGATTCCCGACATCGCCATCACGAGATGATTCGAGCTTGAGGCGAATCCCTCCCGACACGTCTACGGAAATACTTTCGTGCTGACCAAAGGTAACCTGCCACGTGCCCTTATTAACGCCGTCTACGTACACCACGAATGTGCCAACTTGTGACGTGTCTTCTGTGGTCTCTGAGACCCCGATCGCCGCTTCGAAGGTCTGGTACTTCCCTCCGAGGTCAAATTCGATACTACCGACACCGGATTTTTTGTTGCAGTAGGCTTTGCATCGATGGTTGAGCGAGTGAATATACTGCTGTCCGTCAATTTGTTGAGTCTCATCAACGCTAACATCGTCATGCGTCCCGATCGGCGTGGCTGTTGCCAGCAACAACTCGGACGGGGAAGGCGGGATGGTCTCTTCTGGAGACGGAACAGTATCATTCGATTCCAACGATCCAGAGGCGGAACTAGGAGTCGCATTTGAGGGAAGTTCAGTGGTTACCACAGCGGAAGGTGTTGCGTCACTATTACCCGATGGATTCAGCCCAATTACACCTACAGCCCATGCTACCAATATCCCGCCAATTGTTGTGACAAATATGCCTTCGACGATCCTTTTTGGATCAAACTGCCATGAGGTTTCTTTTGAGGTTCCTGCCATTGATGGGAACTCCTTCGCTCGTAGGGAGGCGAGCATCAGACATATTTTACCATGCAGACTCGACTATGAATGATCGCTGTTATATTATATAATGTTGACGTATTGTTGTGGTCGAACTGTTCATGTGCATTGCGATGGCCAGCTCGACTGCCGCAAACCGCGGCGGCACGATCGAAGGGCTACCGCGATGAAAGACACAACACGAGCGACAGTCATCACCATCCCGCTCTTTCTGACGGGGACGGTGTTTGGGTGTGTAGACCGCACTATCCTTGTGAACGGACATGTTGTCGTTCACCTTATTGTAGGAACTGTCATATACTGTTGCCTGCATCAACTGACGTTAGTATTACTCACGTTCAGACGCAACAAGGATGACAGGGCGTGAAGACCACATCCCACCCCGGCATTTTCAATGCCGGGGCTTTCCTTTCTTGATGTGTATTTTACTGTGCCGCCGCTAAATGCTTCTTGACCGTGTCCCGCCCGAAGCCGAGCTCCAGGCCGATGTCGATGTAGGTGCGGCCTTGGGCGTGGAGCTGCTGGGCACGCTGGAGGTCATCTGCGGTGAAGCGTCGCTTGCGACGGGGCGGTCGCTTGGCCTGGCGGCACGTGGCGCGGACGGTGATCTCTGCGACGCCGACCTCGGCAGCGACCTGGCTGACAGCTATGCCTGTACGGGCCAGATCGACGATCTGCTGCTTCTTCGCCGCGCTGATCGGACGGGCGCTGGCGTCGCGGATGCGGCGGACGGTCGTGGTATCGCCAGCCTCGGCAGCAGGCGGTACGCTGGTCGTGCTCGATTCCGGAGCGACCTCACCGGCGAGAAGGCGTGCGCGGAAGGCGAGGAGGGGTGGCCAGTTGTTTGTGTTGAGTTTGCTGAAGCGCACCA
>JAUMZP010000001.1 GCA_030528025.1 Candidatus Saccharimonadota bacterium | reverse complement strand
CGTCATGGGGCTTCCATGACGTGGGTTTGAGTGTTGATTCAATGGTCGGGGTGACAAGACTTGAACTTGCGACCTCACGGCCCCCAGCCGTACGCGCTACCAGCTGCGCCACACCCCGACAACGTCTCTCATTATAGCACAATTGGTGACGTGTGCTCAAAATAACTACTCTGTTATTTTCGCATTGTACAAGTTTATTGTCTCATGCTGCGGGGTCATATGTGCTATACTAGAAAGGTTAATGAGTAATCGTGGGAGGCACCCAAGCCGCTTGCACCACAGAAAGGATACTATGGCAAAAAAAGCCGATCTGCTTGAAAAAGCAGCAGAGCTGAAACTCGATGTTTCAGAAAAAAATACCATTGCAGAGATTGAGGCAGCCATCGCTGCAGCAAACGACAAGGATGTCATTGCTCAGCGCGAAGCTACTGTTGCAAAGGCTGGTAAGCGTAGCCAAAAGGCTCTCGACGAGGCTGAGGCGAAAGCTGAGAAAGAAGCCCGCAAAGAGGCTGGCGATACAACACCTCAGGGTGATGTCGATGCAGCTATCAAGAAAGGGCCCGCACCAAAGGTTCGCCCGCTAATTGAGCGCCGCGGCAAGGCCTATCGTAAGCTAGCTGAGAAGGTTGAAAAAGATAAGGTGTACTCGCTAGACGAAGCACTCCAGCTTGCGACCGAGACCAACCCTGCTAAGTTTGATGCGAGTGTTGAGCTGCACGTCCGCCTTGGTGTTGATCCACGCCAGGCTGATCAAAATATCCGTTCGACAGTAGTCTTGCCACACGGTACAGGTAAAACTGTCCGCGTTGCTGTCTTTGCGCCAGAAGCCGAGGTTGCAACTGCTACCAAAGCAGGGGCAGACATTGCTGGCGAAGAAGCTATCATCAAGCTACTCGACAAAGGCACGTTAGACTTTGACGTTTTGATCGCCACCCCGCAGTACATGCCAAAGCTTGGTAAATACGCCCGTCTGCTTGGGCCAAAGGGTCTGATGCCTAACCCAAAGAGCGGTACCGTAACAACTGATATTGCAACTGCCGTCACTGAGGCAAAAGCTGGTAAGGTGGAGTACCGCGTAGACAAGCAAGCCGCGATTCACCTCAGCATCGGTAAGGTAAGCTTTGGTACAGAGAAGCTTCGTGCTAACGCCGATGCCTTCTTCGCCAGCCTGCAAGCTCAAAAACCAAGCTCGCTTAAGGGTGTATATGTCAAGTCCATCGCAGCTGCAACGACGATGGGACCTGGCATCAAGGTTGAGCACAAACTCGACTAGTAATAAGAGTATAGCACTCGCCATAATACTGCCAGTCGGGGAAGCTGGCAGTATTATTTATGTGCCTACCTATGCATGATATGATGGAATGAGTGGTGACACTCTCATACTATTCATTCATCACCATAGTAACGGAGGTGCTTATGAAAAGATATGTCTACTCGTTCGTTGGTAGTGTTGGTTATCTTGAGCGATTTTTGCAGCCACAGACACCAGAGCAGGTTGCACAAAAGGTGAGCCAGGCTATTGCTGACCCAACTGTCCTTGATGGCAACCGCTGCTTTAGTATCTGCGTGTGGGCCTTGCCAGATGGTATTGACCATCCAAAGAATGTGCCAAAGGATAGCTTGGCTGATGGCTACTACATGCAATGTGCTGGGTCGAATACCGGCATGACTATAGAAGTGCGCGTGCCAGATCCAGATAATCACACAGCTCAGTATCCATATATCCACTATGTGATTGCCCGAAAGCCAGTGGCTGATAAAGAGCAATTCATTCCACTCACCTGGCAGCGCGATGGCGAACCATTTACGATACGTATTCATCCAGAAGAGGTATTTACCCGAGAACAAGCTGGACAGATCTTCACAGATTATATTACAAAGGGCAGTATACCGTCTGAATCTGTTTTACGAAAGATTGATATATAGGGAATGGGGGTATTTTGCAATGAAAATAAGAGGTTATGTGAATGACTCAGCGCCAAGGCAACTACATCGTCATTGAGGGGATTGATGGTACTGGTAAATCGACCCAAGTAGAGCTTCTTGCTAACTACTATCGAGCTCACGGCCATTTAGTGACAGTTGTCGAGGAGCCGAGCAGCAACGACCCAGCCCAGACTACGCCGATTGCTCACTACCTCCGCACCGTTATCAAGAATGGCAATATCCGTCGCGATCCAGAGATCAATCTTGCTCTGCTGAGTACTGCACGGCGCGAGCTATGGCAGCAGATTATTCAACCAGCGCTGGAGCGGGGCGAAACTGTCCTAGCGTCCCGCAATTATTTCTCGACACTCGCCTATCAGGGGTATGGCGAAGGTCTGAGTCAAGAGCATATCCGGCAGGTTACTGCCTTATTTACCAGCCAGCGCTATCTTGTGCCTGATTGTCTCATTATCCTCATGCTTAATAATAAGCAGGAGCGTATGCATCGCATCCAGCAGCGAGGTGCACTTACTACGCCGGACACCTTTGAATTACAAGGTACAGACTTCCAGCAACGCGTCTGTGCTGGTTATGGTGCTCTCGCTAGAGATTATCAGGTGCCTATAATTCAGTGTATGAGCGATGATGGTGTATACAAATCGCCGCACGAAATCCAGCGTGAAATTCTCTCAATCATTAACTCATAACATTACTGAAGAATACCCTGAGAGGCTATTTGGCATAGAAATACCATCTGTTTTTCATAATAGATAGAAGCACACTCCTCAGAGGTCAACTCTTGTGATTTTTGGATAACTTTGCTACAGTTGTATGCACTGTGTTGAATCTAACGAGAGAGCATACGGCCGCCAGACCAACAAATAGCACTGCAGCACACGAGACAAACGTGTGCTTTGATAAAGATCGATATGACATATACGAAAAAGCGCTTAATCTCACTAACATACCAGAATCTGAAACAAAGCAAATCGTGTCGGGCCTCAGCCTTATGCGAGACTTCGCTGGGGAGTTATTTGCAAAATATAGCAACCACAGTGCTTATACTGTATATTTACTCTGTGCAGCAGGCAATCGTGATGAGTTGCTTGAAACAGAGAATCTTGCTAGCCTCCGCCAAAAAATGCTCACAGATCATAAAAAAGAGGGTGAAGTGGAGGCATACAAAAAGTTTAGCAACATTGTTTCTATGATGCAGGATACAGGCCAACTATCGAGCTTCTGGAGTAGATTCCTTAATAAAGAAAAAATACCAGCAGATCCTGACGTCCAAAGCCAAGAATCTCTCTACGCGGCCATTACAAAAGTTCGCAAACTCGAGAAATCAAAAGGAAGAGTCGACTCTCTCTACACTCAAAATTCTGCAGAGAATCAATATCTTACAGATGAGCAAAAGCAAAACCAACGTCTCGAGACTGCAACACGTGATCGTATGCAGGCAGAGACCCTCATGAAAGAGCTGTGGCAGCGGCCAATGAATATGCTCGATCTAGATGACCTTTTGGATGCAGGGGATAGTGTCGGGCTTTCGACAATTTTCATGGAGTCTGTTAATACGCTCAATAAGCTTAATAATACTCGCTATAATACGTCAGAGGCCTATGAGCTAGCATACAAGAGCGAAGCACTCCTTGCACCACTATGCGAGATTATTGGTTTTGATGGACTGGCAATGGCATTGCGAAGCAAAGTAATATGTCTGCAGCTGCGTAACACTGGTCAAGGGCATTTTGTGGACCTTGCTGAGCGTATACTGTCGGAGTTTGGTGTATTAGGCGCTACGGATATCGATAGCCCAGACCAAGTCATCACTGCCGAAGAGCGCAACCAAAACTATTGCAACATTACAGAAAAAATTCTCGCGCGTATGATTGGCAAAACGGACAAAAGCGGAAGTGACAGCAAGCTTGTCCTTGGCCAAGAATCGAACCATAATATTGTCGTGGGGAATGGTAACTGCAGTTATAAGTGGCACACTGAGCTCCGAGCCGTATGGCGGCTCAAGTCTGTTGGCTCTCTCGCACGTAAGCTTGCAGAAGGAGCAAAAAAAGCAGAGAAACAAAAGAGAGAAGAATATCAAAAAATCCGCGCCTCTATCTCACCAGACATACTGCAAGCGTATGATGACAAGATGAATAGTGTAAAAGCTAAAGAGAAAGAACGCCAGGATGGGCGAGAATTCATATCATACGAAGCCTTGCAGGCATATGATGCAAAAACGATAAAGATTTTGGACGATTTGAAGACTCAATACATCGACGAGCTCTGTGAACAATTTAGTGATATCACACCACAAACACTTCGCTCACTATCTCCACCAGAAAAAGATAGCTCACTCGAAGTGCCGTTCGATATCGATGGCATTACGTTCATTACAGAGGATCGCGATGAACTACTTGATGTATTCTTGGATATGATCAACAATAACAATATTGTTACGCCGTCACAAGATAAAACTGCGCAAAATAACAAAACTTCAACCAATGAGGATGATAACTACACTATTACCCCATATGCTGCACCAGGCCGAGACAAGATACTCAAGGTAGAGGGAGACACTCAATTCATCAAGGATATTAAGGCTGCATTTGAGGCTCGGTATCCGGGTACTCATGCTGAAGAGTATATTGATTTTAAGGAAGATAACAAGAAAGGTTTTCGCGTTGCTAAGATGACAGGCCTTTACGAGGATGAAGCCTCAGGCATTTTACCCTTTGAAGTCCAGATTCTCACCAAGGAGGACCGCAAAGCAGCACGCCATGGTGTCGCAGCGCATATCTTATATAAACTCGGCAAGCAGCTTGGCTACCAGTTCCAGCCAACAGAAGAGCAGCTCACGCGCATGAGTGAGCTCAACAGGCGTAAGCAAGATTTTGGCAAAACAACATTGCACCAGCCAAGCCGAAGCCGCATTAACAATACGAACCGCAAAATCGACGCGATGCTTACCCAAGCACAACTGCACAGCTAAGCTACTTCTTTACTCTGTTTACATGCTGACACAAATAGTTATAGTTTTCCACGCCTTGCATCAACCTACCACCATCTGCTATAATCTCTCCCAGACATTGCCAAAGACCGTAGCGGGCTGTTATGCACGACAAAGCAGCCGATAAGTATGCTACCGAGGGAATTTCGGATACGCTTTAGCCTCTTGCGCTAGCGTTTAGTACGAAACTCGAGACTCGTCTTTGCAATCGTGCAGAGGCGATTTTTTTGCGGCATATGTCGGACGTTAACAATGCGGTCGGATACAACAACAAACCAGTAATACTGCACTCCTTTTCGGTGTGCATAGGTATTACAACTCCAAAGAAAGGATTTTATCTTATGGCAATTTCCAAAGATAAAAAACAAGCTTTGGTGGCTGAAATGAGCGAGCTTCTCGCAGAAGCAAAGGGCACTGCCGTTGCGACCTACCAAGGGACAAGTGTGGCAGATCTGCAGGCGTTGCGCCGCGAGGCTCGCGAAGCTGGTGTTGTCATTAAGGTGGTGAAGAACCGTCTCGTGCGTGTTGCCTTTGCGCAGCATGGCACCTACAAAGATACCGACACTTCGGCCCTGGCTGGGCAGTTGCTCTACGCAATTTCGCCAGATGACGAGGTGATGGCAGCGAAGGTGTTACACGAGTTTGCTAAGACACATCCAACAGTTCAGTTGGTTGCTGGCTTTAGTGGCGAAGGTGAAGCTCTCAACACAGCCGATGTCACTGCACTGGCTGGCTTGCCAAGCAAGAACCAGCTGGTAGCCGAAGTGGTGGCACAGCTGCTCTCGCCAGTACACGACACTACCAACGCACTTTCGGGCAACCTTCATGCGTTGCTCGATGGCATCGAAGACGCCAAAGCAGCTGCGTAACCAAGCGCAGCATTGTACTAACGTTTGCACTATGCAGACAATAATTCGTGCGATAATCTTACCGCACATTATCGAAAGGAATCCATCATGGCAGATGTGAAAAAACTGGCCGAAGAACTGGTTGCTTTGACCGTTCTGGAAGTCAACGAACTCAAAAATGTCCTTAAGGACGAATACGGCATTGAGCCAGCCGCTGCTGCAGTTGCTGTCGCTGGTCCAGCCGCCGACGCTGGTGCTGCTGAAGACGAGCAGACCGAATTCACCGTCACCCTCAAAGAAGTTGGTGGCCAAAAGGTTGCCGTCATCAAGGCTGTTAAGGAACTCACTGGCCTTGGCCTAGGTGAGGCAAAAGCTTTGGTCGACAACGCACCAAGCCCAATCAAAGAAAAGGTCAGCAAAGACGACGCTGAAGCTGCCAAGAAGACCTTGGAAGAGGCTGGCGCTACCGTCGAACTGGCGTAATCACCCTACCGACCGTATTGATACCATCAGCACACCCGCTTGGGTGTGTTTTTGGTTAGGGTTCAGAATGGAATCAGTACAAAAGGGTTAGAGCTAAAACGTAGTGCGAGGTAGCTAATTTACGAAAATTTGACAAGTCCTCCGTGTATTGATATATCTATATTAACCCTTTGCGACCGCAGAGGGTTTGCATCTCCGAGGAAGGGAGAATGTCATGAGTAGCATGACTGTCACTGCCATCATTCTGCTGATTATTGGGCCATTGCCGTGGTATTTTCTGCTAGTCATTGCTAGTAGGGAGTTGCGACTGAAGGCGCTAGATAAAAACAGAGCGATTATACGCCTCTGCCAGGCAGTCTTTTCTGGCTACATAATCGAGATAGTAGGTCTCATCGCTACTGTGTGCTATAACTTGCATATTAGTATCGCTGGGACGATCTGCTGGTCGATCGTTGGACTACTGGGAATTACTCTCTCTCATGTAGCAATATTCTGCAACGTTCACATCGACCAGTTGCTCAAGAAAACCGTCTGCAGCTATGATAAGCTCCGCGGTTTCCCGTCAGAGATTAGCAGCCGATAACGAAAGGAGGTGCCCACGCACAGCAATCTGTTGAGCTCACTGCTCCGGATTGCTGTGCGTCACTCCATGTGCGTAGCGCTCTAAGCATCGTACCATTTTTACAACGAACTATTGGCTACCCCTGTTATTGCTGTGGATAACTACCAAGCGCCTTGACAAGGCCCCACCCCATCGCTATATAATGGGTTGATAACTAAGAAAACAGACAAGGAATTGCGAGAAAATATGTCTGAACTACCAGAGAAACAGGTGAAGCGATTACGATCGCTGATTCAAGAGGCAGAAACAAACCTGGCCGCTGCAAAAGAATTATTGATGAGTATTATTGGTGACGATGGCGAAGTTGTCGTGCCAAGCAATAGTCGCGAAGAAGTGTCGGGCAAAATAGTCGAAGGAATCTTTGACGGGCAAGTGATGGTCGATGCCGACGGTAAGAATTATCCTGTGCCAGCCAATTACGCCAGTAAGTCTAAGCTTGTTGAGGGGGACAAGCTCAAGCTGACAATTGCCGACGATGGCGGCTTTATCTACAAGCAAATCAAGCGAGTGGAGCGCAAACAGATTATCGGCACACTCACCCAACACGATGGCGCATACTACGTGGAGGCACAGGGGAGAGAATACCGGATCCTGCTGGCAAGTGTGACATTCTTCCGGATTGAGATTGGTCATCAGGTCACTGTCATTATCCCTGAAGACAAACCCGACGCAACGTGGGCAGCTGTGGAAGCACCGTTATAAAGTTACAGCTATCGATAGCTTTTATATAATAAAGAGCTCTCTTGCTCGTGTTTAGGTTTTTGATTTTCTCGGCAGGCATTTCACAACTGTTTAGCTTCTATACGGCGTAATTACTCCTTCTGTATTTCGATCGCATCTCTATCCATTCTGCGGTATAATATAGCAAATGAGCAGAGCACTATATCGGACGTATCGGAGTCGGTCGCTTGATGAGATTGTGGGGCAGTCGCATATCACGCGGATTTTGCAGCGGGCAATTGCTCGTGGGCATATTGCCCATGCCTATCTCCTGACGGGGCCACGTGGAGTAGGTAAGACATCGATCGCGCGTATCTTGGCTCATGAAATCAACGGCCTGCCATACACCGACGAGTCGACCCATCTCGACATCATCGAGATCGACGCAGCGAGCAATAACTCTGTGGAGGATATCCGTGATTTGCGCGACAAGGTGCAAATTGCACCAACCAGCAGTCCAAAAAAGATCTACATTATCGATGAAGTTCATATGCTCAGCAAGTCGGCCTTTAACGCCTTGCTCAAGACGCTAGAAGAGCCACCCGAGCACGTCGTCTTCATTCTTGCGACGACCGACGCCGACAAGCTCCCCGCGACGATCTTGAGCCGGGTACAGCGCTTCAATTTCCGAGCAATTAGTCCGTGTGATGCAGCCAAGCATTTGGCGTTTATTGCTGAGCAGGAGAAGATTGCCATTACACCCGATGCGCTCGAGCTGATTGCTGAGCAAGGGAAGGGGAGCTTCCGAGATAGCATTAGTTTGCTCGACCAACTGCGCTCACTGAGTGATGAGACAATCGACCGCGCGATGGTCGCAGAGGTGCTGGGTCTTGCGCAGGATGAGCTAGTAGAGGGGCTGCTGGCTGCTTATGCTACGGCAGATATTGGTCGCGCCGCCCAGCTGATTGACGAGGCTGAGGCAGCTGGCACACCGGCTGAGCTTCTTGCCGAGCAGCTACTTGGTATCGCGCGCCAGCGCGTTGTAGAGGACGCAGCACTGTTGCCATTACTCGATAAACTACTGGCTGTACCGCGGGCCGGTTGGCCGCGCATTGCGCTGCTTACCGCTCTTGCAAGCCGGACAGCGCCATCAGTCACAGCGCCTGCGCCCCATCGTCAGCCATCACCCGCTACCGTTAGTGAGCCAGTTGCGCCATATACCCACTCACCAGCTGCACCATCACCGCAAACACCTCCTGTAGCTCCTTCTTCAGACCCTCACTGTCAGGGGACAAATGGTGCGGCGGCATCAGCTGGTCAGTCTGGTACTCCAAGTGCTTCCGCTGCTGATCTCAAGCAACCAAGCGTTTCTTCAGCGAATGACAAAACGTCCGCAGCAAGTTCCACACCGATCGACTTCCCATGGGAGCAGTTTCTCGATGCGGTTGGAGCAGTCGGAGCGCGCACGTACCTCACCAAGGCAGGGCACGCGTTTGACGGCCAGACGCTAACGATCTACGCTGGCAAAAAATTTGCCAAAATGCAGATCGATCGCACCCTCCCCACACTCAGCGCAGCACTAAATCGCCTTGGCATTACTGCAGAGATTGCCATATTAGCTACCAGTAAGCCGCCCAAAGATCGCCAAAAAGCCACCATTCTTGCTATGATGGGGGGAGGAGAAGAAATTACTATCGATGGCTGACCAATCACCTCAACCAAAAGGCAAAGTACCACCACAAAGTCTCGATGCTGAGATGAGTTTGCTTGGTGCGGTACTTATCGACGAAGAAGTCTTGGCCGATGCCAGCGAGTACGTCGGCGCAGAAGACTTTTATGATAAGCGTCACGCGATGATCTTTGGAGCAATGATGCGTCTTTATGAGCGGCATAAGCCAGTCGACCTCCTCACGCTGACGAATGAATTGCAAAAGAAAGATCAGCTTGCCGAGGTAGGCGGCTCGGCCTATCTGACCGAGCTAACCAACTACGTCCCTACCGCAGCTCACGCCAGTAGCTATGCCGAGATTGTTGCCCAAAAAGCAGTGCGGCGACGGCTCATTAAAGCCAGTGCCGATATTAGCCAACTTGGCTTCGACGAAAACACCACCACCCAAGAGCTGCTCGAAAAGGCCGAGGCAGAGCTCTTTAGTGTGTCTGACCAGTCACTCAAGCAAGACCTCGTGAGCCTAGAGAGTATTCTCACCGATAGCTTCGACCGCATTGAAGAGCTGCACCGCAACAAAGGACAGCTGCGTGGCATTCGCACGGGGTACCGCGACCTCGACACGATGACGGCTGGCCTGCAGCGCTCCGACCTTATTATTATTGCAGCTCGCCCCGCCATGGGTAAGACGACACTGGTGACAAACCTCGCCTACAATGTCGCAACGATCGAGAAAAAGCCCGTTCTCTTCTTTTCACTCGAGATGAGCAAGGAACAGCTCACCGACCGCATGCTCGCTGATGCCAGTGGTGTGGATAGCTGGAATATCCGCACCGGTAACCTCAGTGATGATGACTGGGCTAAGCTCTCCGAGGCAATGGGTGAGATGGCCGAAGCGCCAATCTTCATCGATGATACGCCAGGCCTGAGCGTCCTCGAGATGCGCACCAAGGCACGGCGCGCCATGCACGACCAGCAGCTTGGGCTGGTGATCGTCGACTACTTGCAGCTGATGCAGGCCAATGGCAACCACAATGGCAATCGTGTTCAAGAGGTGAGTGAGATATCGCGCGGGCTCAAGCTGATTGCCCGCGAGCTTAATGTACCGGTCATTGCCCTAAGCCAGCTAAGCCGCTCGGTGGAGTCGCGCACGCCACCGGTGCCACAATTGGCCGACCTGCGTGAGTCGGGATCGATTGAGCAAGACGCCGATATTGTCTCCTTTATTTACCGACCAGGCTACTACGAGCCAGACAATCCTGAGTTCCAAAATATCACTGATCTTATTATCGCCAAGCACCGCAATGGCCCAGTGGGCAAGATCCAACTCTACTTCCACCCCGAGCGACTGCGCTTTATGAGCCTCGACAGGCGACATGATTGATGCTATGCTATAGTTATTACAGATAGGAGGACCGCAGCAATGGCAGCTCACACAACATCACCACGCACACAACCCACTAAAGAATCGTCTTCACCCTCACCGTCCTGCTCACCACTGGTTCGCTGTGCGATGGTTGGTGGAGCACTTGGCCTCCTTGGCACTGCTGGGTGGCTCATCTATCTTGGCTGGGCAGTAGCAGTCTCTGCCGTTGGGCCATTTGCGTTCCTGATTTGGATAGAGTATGTTGTCGTAGGTTTATTCTGGATACTCGGGATTGCCCTCATTATTGAGGCAATTGCGCTTATCCATACTTACACCCGTCGCTCGGGGCAGCGCTACCACGAAGAAGGGTTTGAACTCGGCGTTACACTGCTCTATCCACTACTCGCAGGTGTCGAGATAGGATACAATGCACTCGTACAGAGTCAATCACAGCAGGATATCATGGCATTTGCCAATCCTCTCGCGGTACTGATGGGTATTATCATGATCACGCTCGGCGCAATATACCTGTGGTATCAGTTGGGACGGTCAGCATCAATGCGGCAAGCGAATAATGAAGCTGCGTCGCTCATATAAATGCTATTTATGGTATCGAGCGAGTTCATCCGTCGAGCTATGCTATAATACAACCATAAACACCGTATTGCAATGAAGGAGATTCTATGGCTGTAGCTCAAGCAACAACCACAGCGACTCAGACACCGCACAGAATCATCGAGCGCCTCGCTACTATTCTTGCCTGCTGTGGGATTATCCTTATCGGCGTCTTTCTCACTTTTGTTGAATCGATGGGTATTTACATCACGTCAACTGGCTTTGAGAGGACAGAGACATATGTGTATATCACCATGTTCATTATGTTTGTTTATGCAATCAACCTTATCGTGCAAGCCGTCTATGTCATTATCCGCACATTGCGTTCAGCGATTGCGCCGTATCGTCAACAGGTGGTAGCATGTGTGGCCATTCTTGGTTATTTTGTCGCATTAGCGGCCGTATATCTCTACCATCACTATTTTGTTCAAGATGGATTCGGTCCACACACCTTCCTCCAGACGACGGCTGGTGCTGCTCTTGGCCTGGCTATCTCTGGTCTTGGCTCGCTCTATCTGTGGTATGTGGTGCTGCGAACACGCAAAGGGCAAGCGGTTCGCTCTTGAGCACCCCCGCAAACTCGGGTATAATAGGGCAATATGGCAAAGCAAGTTGTCGACTACCATTTGTACCGCTGGCGGTATGGCCTCGGCTATGGCTTTGTAGTGGTAGCAATTATTGCGGCAGTTGTGCTGGCTGGACTGTTTATCCCTGGTGAGTTGCGGCAGGGTGAGCTCGATAGCGCGCTACAAAGCAGTCAATTATCCTTCCAGAATCTTACCCCTGCTATGGTTATCAATGCGCCATATCATGGCTTACAAAAATTAAGCTTTGCAATACTCGGCGTGACACCACTGTCAGTGAAGCTACCATCTATGGTAATCGCCTTGGTGACAGCGCTTGGGCTACTTCTTCTATTTCGCTCCTGGTTTTCCCGGAACATTGCGCTTATTACAACGATTCTCGTGACGATGACGGCGCAGTTTCTCTTCTTGGCGCAAGATGGCACGCCAGCTATACTTTTTAGTTGTCTTACTGTGTGGCTGCTCTATGCTGCAACGCGCGCCATTCGGACGAAGAAGTTTCTCTCCACTCTCTGGAAAGTGACGGCCTGTGTACTGGCGGCACTCTTGCTGTATGCGCCACTTGGTATCTATGTCGTTGTTGCCCTTGGAATTCTGGGGGTGTCTCATCCGCACGCTCGTTATACAATTCTGCGCGTGCAGCGCAGCCGTCTTGCTCTGGCAGCCGTCATTGGCCTCGTGGCGATGCTGCCACTTATCTACGCAAGCATCACCAACCATGATGTACTCAAGCAGCTCTTTGGCTTGCCGCTCGAATCGATCAATGTGGGGGCAAACCTTCGCCACCTTGGCGTCACACTCTTTGGGCTCTTTGCGTCAAACAAATCGTACCTCGTGCAGCCATTGTACTCGGTCGGTATGATTTTAATTATGCTGATTGGTCTTGCCTCGCTCCTGAGCCACTACTATACAGCACGCAGCTATGCAGCACTCCTGGTGGGGCTGCCGTTACTGGGCGTGGTGATTAGTAATCCACAGCTGGTGACCTCACTCTTTCCGGTGGTGGCGATCATTATTGCATTTGGCGTGGCATGGCTGATTAACCACTGGTACCGAATGTTTCCACGCAATCCATATGCTCGGGTGGCTGGGTTACTCCCTATGACGCTCCTGATTGGCGGGCTCACCCTTACTGGTATTGGGCGCTATGCCGAGACGTATCGCTATAATCCAGATGTTCTTGCTCACTACTCGAGCGACGTCAAGCTTCTTAACGACCAACTCCAGGGCGACAATGTGCGCGTCGATCGCCCTATGACGCTTGCCGTGACTGAGACGGAGCGACCAATGTATGACATGATTGCTCGCTATAACGACCGATTGCGCGTTGTTACCGCTGTGCCCGAGCAGCAAACTGTCTTTACTGCAACGCGCGCCTACCGTCAGCAACATCGCGACCTAACGCGCCCAGCGCATATTATCACCAATGCACGTGCACACGACAGCAACCGGTTTTATCAGTACGAGCCACTTTAATAAGGCACACTATCTCTTCGTCTTTGTGGTGTAAGTACACGATGGATAACCTTTATTGAGTAGATACGTTAGTTGGTGTGATAATTCTTTGCAGGATACTGACACAGAAATAGAGAAGGAGAACTATTATAGCCAGAGAGACCATGGAAGCAGTAGCGATCTACATTCGTCAGTGTGCAGGTAGAGAAGTAGGCCTCGCAGAGCTGGCGCAGAAGTTCCATTATAGCCCTTCCCATCTATCCAGAACCTTCAAGAAAAAAATGGGCTTTTCTATCAAACAATACCAAGAAGCTCTTAAGATGGAAAAAGGGATTCAGGAGATTATAGAAGGTCGGCAAAACGTGACTGAGACGTCTCTGGAAGTTGGTTATGATAGTCTGGGTAGCTTTTCTAACACCTTTAAACGCCATACGGGGCTATCACCAAAAAGATATTACCAAGAATCAACCAAGGCTTATGATTGTATGATCAAGCAGCTAGAAGAGAAAGGTGCACTCTTACATCAAGATCCTCACTATCGAAGCGGCAATCGCCTGACAGTAGAGCTTCTTTATCCTGCTGATTATGAGCCTCGTATTAGCTGTGTCGGGCTTTTTAAGACTCGTATGCCAAAAGAAGCGCCAGTTGTTGGATTGGCACTAAGTCAGGAGAGGCGATTTACTTTTGCTAATGTGCCTAATGGCCAGTACTATCTTTTGGCTTGTGAATTACTGGAGGATTTACGCCTGACTAAAAATTATGTCTTGAAACATAACTTTCGCTGGGGGAGTGACGAGCCTCTCACTTTTACAGGAGATAGCGCCCGTCAGGAGAAAATCCTCATGCGTAGGCCCTTGCCGAGTGATCCACCTATTACAATCAACCTTCCGGTTTTTGTCATGCGCTCCCTTGCCACACAAGCGCAATTGAGAATAAGAAATTTTTTATCATAGTTGATAAACTACTGGTAGGAATGCATTCTCAGACGTAAATATCGGAGGAACAACAATGAAATTAGGAGTATTTTTGAGTTTTAATGGTCAGGCTGAAGAGGCGTTTCGCTTTTATGCAGACCTTTTTCAGACAGAAATAAAGGGGATTGCTCGAGCTAGTGATATGATGGATCCAGCGAGTCTTCCAGTAGAAAAGCGAAATAAAATTGCCTGGATTGCTTTGGATATTGAGAATCTGACTCTCAATGGCGAGGATGTTGGTGTCTTCAATGATCTGTCTATTTCTCATAACCACCAGCCCAACCAATGGTTGGTTATATACCCAGACAGTCGAGAAGAAGCGGATAAATTCTTTGCTCAGCTTGCAGAAGGAGGCCGAGTTCTCTATGCCCTCGAGAAGCAACCTTTTGCCAAATTCTATAGCCGTGTGATTGACCGTTTTGGTATCGGCTGGGATGTGATGCTAAAGTAAGGACAAGTGATGACGTATAGCGAATCCCTAGCCCAACAGATCCGTAGCATTTTAGCACATACACTTTCCCCTCATATCTTCGAGGAAGAAGTAGTGGAAAAGAAAATGTTTGGCGGCTTGGCCTTTATAGTCCGTGGGAAGATGGCAGTCACGGTTAGTTCACGAGGTCAAGATCTTGTCATGGTGCGAATTGGCAAAGAAATGGAAAAGCAGATTTTACCTAGAAAGGGTGCTCGTGTCACATTGATGAAGGGTCGGCTTTATCATGGCTACATTGATCTCGATACAGAAGGGCAACGAGAGTTACCCTACTGGATTGACCTAGCACTCGCGTATAATCAGGAGCTCGCTTAGCAGTAACCATAACCAAAATTCTTCAGAATGTTTGATAGAGCCGCACCCACTGCCTAGGCTGGAGCTCTGATGGCTTACGTTCAGGGTTGATGTCAAGCTGGGCGCGCGGCAGAGCAGCGAAGCGCCGCGGCTCGGCGTAATGCTGCGCCACAAACTGGCTGTACGCTGCCTGCTGATTGCGAGGCAGCCAGGGCTCGGTGCGCGGCAAGAGCTCAAGCAATACTGTATCGACGGCTGGTGGTGGTGTAAAGTCTGTCCGGCGCAGGCGGTAGCGGATCCGCGCCTGCCACCACGGTGCCAGCTGAGCGCCCAGTGCCGCCGTAAAGTGGCGATCGCTCGGCACAAGCTTCGACGCAAACTGGCGCTGGACAATAAGATAGATCGCCTGTGGTGGAGTGGATGCAGTGGTAAGCATCCGCACGATATCGGCACTGAGTGCAAAGGGGATATTAGCAAATACTTTATACGGCTCAGCAGGAAGGGTAAGCTGGCGGATATCGGCCGCAATGATGCGGACATGTGGCACGGCTGCGGTATGCCTGCGCAGGGCATCAAGCACACGTGGTTCATTCTCGACCGCTACCACCTGCTGGCAACGCCGCGCTAAAGCGCTTGTAATGACACCGCTACCTGCCCCGAGGTCATAGACCGTATCGCGCCTGCGGATGGTACTATGACCCAGTAAGATAGCCGCCACGCGGGGGCTACGCAAAAAATGTTGGCCATGGCTAGCAACACGTCGTTTCATACTGTTAGTGTAGCAGACCAACCTATCTGTCGTAAACGCGCACAATCTCGCCTCGGCCTATTCCGTCAGCAAGCACAAGCGTGTATACTAGAAGCAATGGATACGAATGGTGGGATGACGATGCGCTACCGGCAAGCGGCCTATTATACTGTGCTAGCACAGCGTGCACTCTGGCGCACACTGCCAGCTGGCCAGCCGTTACAGCCAAGCGATATAAAGCAGCTTTACTCGGATGAGCTCCGGGCAGCGCTTGCGGCAGACTTCGCGCTGAGCTTTAGCTTGGCTCAGATTGCGGAGTATACTCAGTCGGGTGGCGCGGCGCCACTTATTATTACCGATCGCGAGCGATGGGCGGCAGCACGCGCTCATGCGCTCGTCTATGATATGGTGCAACCTGGCTGCGATATTGCTCGCTCACAAGCGGGGATTGATGCGCTTTGCACGTTAACACACGACCCGCAAACTTCATTGTCTGATGCAATACATCTCTGTGACGCTCGTCTTGGTGGTGCACTCGCTCAGGCAAGCGGCAGGGCACTTGGCCAACCAGAGCAAATGATCTACTGCTTGGTTGATAGCGCGGCTGCTCAAGACGATACCCCGTGGCACCTAGCGAAGCTCCTCAGCCCAGCGACTAATGGCACGATTATCCCGATCATTCAGCTACGGCCCAGGACACTGCTCGCTACGCTTTCCATCTACGAGCTGCTTGCGCTTTTTATTGGTTATGGGTATGAGCCACGAATCGTTGACTGCACCACAGCTGACCCGCGCCAGCCATACGCAGACTATACTGCTGCGCTCGCCTGGGCAACTGAGTGCACTGCTGCTTTGCGCCAGCCAGCCCAGCCACGCCCACACAAAGCCCGTCGACCACTGTTGCTTGTGCACACTCCAGAACAGCTTGAGGCGTTACTCGCTGAGCGCGAAGCACAAGAGAACTCGCTCGCGCCGGCCGAGTATGATAATGGCGATGTTCAACCATCAAGCATTGCCCGGGCACAGGCAGCGCTTGCTCACCGCAAAGCAGATGGCGCTGACTCGAGCCAGGCACGCACGCAGGCATGGCTTATTCAGGTGCTTGCGTGGTGTGAGCCAGAGAACCTGTTTGACGCAGCAGGTAATCTCACCCTTGCCGAGACGAAGACTCTGCCGCATACGTCTGCGGCTCATGCCGATAATGACCCCTCCTCACGCACCGCCCAGCTCACCGCTACGCAGCCCGCTCTGTCGGTCACACGACTGCACCGGCCAGCTATTGAGCCCTATGCGGTCGTTGCAACACCACCCGGCACGCAGCGCAGCAATACGCTCTCCGGTGTTAGCTCGTATCTGGCCGATCTTGCCAAGGATGCAGCGTCAGATAACTTCCGGCTTTTTATAAGTCCATCGATGCAGAGTGGTACGCTCGCTCAGCGTTTTGCATCAAACCCACGAGCCTGGCAGTGGGGCAGTCAGCCAAGTATAGCACTACACGCGCCAGATGGCCATACGATGAGCTACCCAGCAGCAGGTGCGCTACGTGGTATGCAGCTTGGCTATCTCGAGCAGGGGGGGCAAAGCGTCTTCATTGGAGCGTCTCTGCATGAGGACATGAGCGCGGCAAGTCGCTCTTATACCGCAGCTATATCGAGCCAGCCAAGCGGCACATCGCTACCGAGCCTCAACACTATTCTCTCGCATCAGAGTGCCGAGCAGGTAACCAATGTGCTTGATCAGCGAGACGGCCCAACAACGGTCTACTTCCCAGCCGATAGCAACTGCGCGGTGGTGGCACTCGATATGATGCTGTCGAGCACACAGGCGATCAATATATTGCATGCCAGTGATACCACGCAGCCTACCTGGCTCACCACCAAGGCGGCTCGAGCTCAGATGGAAGCGGGTCTTGCTACGTGGAACTTCGCCAGCCACGCCAGCCCAGATATTGTACTAGCTGCGTGTGGCGACGTTGCTACTACAGAGGTATTGGCCGCTATTGAGCTCATCGCTCATTCTTGCCCAGCTGCCCGGGTGCGCTGCATCAATATCTCGAGCCTCACGCCACGTGGCTTTGGTACACTCGCTCAACCTGTCTCACGGCGAACGCTTGCGCGCACCGTGACAACAACCAAGCCGGTGATTATCGCCTACCCGGGCGAAGAGCACTCTCTTGCGGCAATGCTCTTTGCTTACGGGGTCGATGGTCGGCAGTTTGATATCCACAATTTCGGCCTGACACCTTGCGGCGACACGCTCATGACAAGCCTCATTAGCCAGCAGGCTAGCCGCTATGATCTTGCTATTGCCGCCGCAACGTGCCTTAGCGCAACAGGCGTTATCTCTCCAGACGATGCCCAGCGCCTCGTGAGGCACTGCCACGCAGCAATTGAGCAGTGCCTCACCCACGCACGCGAGCACCACACCGACCACCCCATGATCACCACCTGGCAGCGGCAGCAAAGGCAGTAGAGAAGCCCCGTGCACCACTCATCGATACCACCATCACCTCGCGACACATGGTATACTAGACTATAATGAGAAAACCAACATTCGCAACAATCCAGCTCGAAAAGATCGTCGGTGGTGGGCAAGCCCTTGGCACACTTGACGATGGTCGCAAAGCCTTCGTCTGGGGTGGGTTACCGGGCGAGACCGTCACTATCCGCATCACCAAGAAGAAGTCACACTTCGTCGAAGGAGTGGTGACTAAGGTGCTGGCTGCTTCGCCCGAGCGCATCACGCCGCGCGACCCTGAGAGTTACCTCAGCACTAGCCCATGGCAAATTATGCCGCTAGCAAGCGAACAGCATTATAAGGCGGCGCTGATCGAGGAAGCCTTTGAGCTGCACGATATTGTCTTGCCAGAGCCAATTGACGTTTTTTGCGATGATATACTCTATGGCTACCGCAATAAAGTTGAGCTCAGTTGGTATAGCGACAGTGCGCCAGATGGTACTGAGACGCTCGACCTCGCGTTCTTTCGGCGGGGAAGCAAGGGTAAGATTGTCGTTGACGGGACGAGCTTAGCTCGGCCAGATATCAACCAACTCGCCCGGCAGGTGCGTGACCTGCTGCGCACCAAGCAAGTGACGGCGCGCCAGCTCAAGACGCTCCTCATCCGCTGCGACCAAGCAGGCAACTGCGTGTGGCAGCTTTATACCAAAGACCGTCTGGGGGATGTTCTGAGCCCAGACGAAGCCGCCGCTTTGCTAGCCCAGGGCGGCGAGATTATCTACTCTGACCCCCGCTCGCCGGCCAGTCGGATCACCGAGCGCTTGGCATGCTTTGGCGATCCTGTCTTGCAAGATACCATTCTTGGCGTGCCATTTCGCTACGCCACCGAGGGGTTCTTCCAGGTTAATCTGCCGGTCTATGAGCAAGCACTGCGTGATATGCAGCGGTTCGTCCAGGTGCAGGATGGCGTGTCCCAGCCCACGCTTGACCTCTATGCCGGGGTAGGGACGATTGGCCTTACGATCGGCAGTAATAACGTCACGCTCGTAGAGATCAACGCCGATGCGGTGCGCGAGATGCAGCGCAATATCCAGCAGCTAGGCCGCACGGGCCAGGCTAAGGCCGTTCTCGCGCCCAGCGAGCAAGCGCTGGAGTATATTACTAGTGATGCGCTTATTATCCTCGATCCACCACGCGCTGGCCTTCATGCTGATGTTATTACCAAACTCCTCGCCGCCCAGCCGCAGCGCATCCTCTACCTCAGTTGCAACCCTGTCACTCAAGCACGCGACGTGGCGCTTCTTGCCACGCACTATGGCATTACCTACCACCGAGGCTACAACTTCTTCCCCCGCACGCCACACAGTGAGCATTTGGTGGTGCTTGATCGGTATACATAGTAAGAGTGGTTTTGTATTGCTACTTATTGCTGCTGTAAAGAGTAAAACTTCACGATTTAGACATTGAGAAAGGAAATGCAAAAATGGGCGAACTCATGATACAAGTGCAGGTTATCTATACAGCTCTTATGGCTGGAATAATGCTTATGTATACTATTACTTTAGGACGCTATTTTGGTTATATTTTAAAACACAACATACCTGGTGCATCTCAAAATTGGGCACTGTTTCGTAATAATACTCGAGTGCAGATTCACCACACAGCTGTATTGGTTGGCCACGCAATAGTGTCGATAGTTTCTCATGCTTACTACTCATATGGTAACTGGCTTTGCCAAGGCAGAATTTTTTGTCAATGGTGCGCGGCGATTGGATGATGAGAAGACAGTAAAAACATACCTTGCATGGAATATACCACTCCATATCACATACACTCTCCTGTATGCTGTATCGGCCGCTCTTTTGCTTACATTGTTATAGGTCTCAATTGCCAAGGATCACGAGGAAATGAGAGAACATTTATCTTAGTTGGCATAGCCAGGTAATAAGGCTATAATAAGTTTTATGCAACGCTCTACCCGAAGAAAGATTATTATTGTTGGGGTTCTTCTTATCACGTACAGCGCTGTTACGTACGGCCTTCCTTATCTGCTTTTGGATGCACCATTCGCACGGGTTAATGCAACTGAGACGCTCAAGCAGTGCTTTTCTCGCGAATATACGCAATCGCTCGACGTCAAATATAGCAAGGGATCACCTCAGCTCAGCCGCGAAAGCCCAAGTGGCACAGTGCTTGGCTACGTCACAGACACAAAGACACGCCAGAAGCTGCTCCAAGCTCAGCCTTTTATCGATTGCTCTGGTGGCTGCTCGTCGTGGCAGCCGTATAGTGAGTATGGCAAAACATCGCCACTGCTTAGTATCGAGCAAAATCTACCGCCCGACTCACGCAGCATTCTTCGCACGGCAACAGGAGAGGGAGGTCAGTGTGTTGCTCGCTACCATCCAGAGTCGCACGGTGAGATATTCTGCTTGTCGCCTTCGACAGGGGCGTTTGCGTATCGGTATGATGGTGCATCGTAGGGATGCGGCATTTTGATCTTCATCAATTCTAGCCTCACTCTCCATATTTAGAGGACTACGACAACTTGTTCAGTATCTCCAAATTTACGACCATATAGCCATGTAGGACCGCCATGCTGCTGAAGCTCAGCAATGATAGAAGGTGAGGTAATAGTTTCTCTTGTCGTTTGAAGATACTCTTGCTCACTCATGCCCTGTTGGATGTGATGTTTTCTCTGAACAACGCCATGCTCGTAGACTCTCTGCATAATTTCATCGAGATTGTCTGGAATGTAGCGATCTGGCGCCTCTTCCTTCGCATTATCTGGAGAAGGATTTGCTTGACCGTCAGAAGAATTGGCATTCAAGGAGGTTCACCGGCTTTGCATTGTGTCCTAATCAGTTATCGAGCTCTTGGTGGCATGCGTAAGTGATCCTGTCGCTCAAGTTGTTGATTGTCTGTCGATCTGCAACACCCATCACCTCTTGTAGCCATTCCCATCCTTTTATGTCAGGCGCATAGTCGCCCATCGTAAGCTCATCGATTGCCCCAGTGAGATCAAACCATTCTTTCGCGGTAAAGGTGATGGTGACTGGCTTGTCGTAGTCGTATTTTTTACCTGAACTCGACGTTGGGTCAGTAGATGACATATAAACTCCTTTATGGTATTAGTGTTACACTAAGCATATCTCGACTTGCATTTTAAATCAAGTATCATTGCTAGAAACTGGTTGATTTAAGGCGTCGTTTTACCCCAACCCATTCCGTATCTCCAGCAAGGATATATAAGAATAGATACACTCATTATACAGGTGTAGTCTATCTATACACCCCTTATGGCTGGGATGATGATTCTATGCTATTCTTTAGGGTATTCTTTATTTGTCGCTACGCGAAGTAGGAGCATCTCGAAATTGTCTCAGTTTTTCGAACAGGTCATGATAATAGTCTACAGGCGGAAAACCTTGCACATTCTCCATCCATTTCCATTCCTCGTCGGTAGGCGCATAGGGGCCAAGCGTGAGCTCAGTAATAAGTTCCATTAGCCTGCTCACTTCTTCGTTCGTTAGCACAAGCGTCACAGGCTCGTCTAGCATTTTGCGTATGACCTTATCGTATCTATCCGTATTATTCGACATAATGTCGCTCCTTCCCAAGGGTTAGTTTATTGTGTTAATTCTAAAAATACTATAAGACCCTCGTTAGTGCAAGCGTGTCAAACTAATTACTTTGCACTACTCAGCACGAGACACCACCGCAAAGCGCTGGCCCACACGCCGAGCCCACCACCATTGCAGTATGGTTACTGGAATAATAATGGCAATGCCGGGCCAGAGCAGGAGTAGGTTTGGTGGGGTGAAATCGAAGAACTCACGGAGCGGGCCAACACCAAAACTCACTACTGTTACAAACAATACCGCAAGCATATACAGCATGCGGGCAAGGTGAGCTCGCTTATCGAGCTGGACACCAAGCATGCGGCCAGCCAAAAATACCAGATACACGCCGTAGAAGGTCGCTACCAGTACTGTCATTGTTGCTACCTCGCCAAGGCGATCTGGGTAGAATGTGCGACCAAGCCAATACACACTAGCGACCGTTAGCCCTGTGAGCACTGCAATTGGTGCCACCGCCAGCAGGGTGTCGTGCCAGAAGCGCCGGGGGTCAATCCGGTGCCGCGGTGAGGGCGGGAAGAGCGTCCACATAATGGTCGGCATCGTCACGAGAAAGATATTCATAAAGGTAAGGTGGCGCGGCGCATATGGGTACATGATGCCGAGGGTGAGGGTAATGGCCAGTAGTACGACACCATAAATAATCTTATGGAAGAAGAGCACGCCGATAAGCTCAATGGCCTGCATGATGCGATTGCCTAGCTCCATTCCGAGAGGAAGTGATGTGAAGGAATTATTGAGCAGGATAATATCGGCAACGCGCCGGCTGGCTGGTGCACCAGCATACATTGCCACGCCAAGGTCGGCTCGCTTGAGCGCTAAGGCATCATTAACACCATCGCCCACCATGCCAGTAAATCGCCCTTGGTCTGAGAAGTGAGCGATGAGCCGCTCCTTTTGCTCGGGCAAGACGCGGGCAAAGATTGTATGGGTGTCGGCCGCCTGGGCAAAGGCTGCATCATCGAGCTGGGCAAGCTCCACCCCAGTAATAGCCGCCTCAGGCTGATGGATCCCCGCTGCCTTCGCGATATAGCTAACTGTCCGTGGGTTATCTCCGCTAATGACACGAATTGTTACACCTTGGCCCTGCAAAAAACGCACAGTGTTGACCACGCCATGGCGCAGGCTGTTGCGCAGGACGATTGCCCCCAGCGGCTGACCCGAGCTAGCGGCGAGCTGCTTGAGTGGCACGCTGCTGTCGGCAAAGCGAGCAAGCAGGAGGACACGCAGGCCATCATTTGCCCAGGCGTCGATTTGCGCTTGCTGGGCTAGTGAGAGCGGGGCAAGCCGCGCCACAAACTCTGGTGCACCTAGCATCAGCGTCTGCATTGAGCCAGCAATCTCGGCTCGCACCCCCGCCATTTTCCGGCTCGATGAGAACGCCATCACCTCTTGGACGTGGGCGGCGGGTGCTTGGTGCACGGCAAGAATGGCCTGGCCAGTCGCGTTACCACCACTGGTTTCGTG
This sequence comes from Candidatus Saccharimonadota bacterium, assembly GCA_030528025.1. GTDB lineage: Bacteria > Patescibacteriota > Saccharimonadia > Saccharimonadales > Saccharimonadaceae > Saccharimonas. The sequence continues at coordinate 509,873 of JAUMZP010000001.1, read as the reverse complement.
CGCAACCAGGGCAGCGTAGCGGGCGAGTTGTTCATCACTGGTCGATACATCGAATGACGCAGCGTGCTCAAAGATAACGTCATCACTTGTCAAAGTTCCCGTCTTATCCACGCAGAGCACGCCAAGCAGTGCCATTGCCTCAATCGCTGAGAGTTTCTGAGGTAAAACCTTAGCCTGAGCCAGGCGCAGTGAGCCAAAGGCAAGCAGGAGCGAGCTCGCCAGGAGTAGCCCTTCTGGCACGACTGTGATGGCTGCGGTAATAATCGTCTTGAGGATGCTGACCGCCTGCAGCCCCGCAATATGGTAGCGCGCGAAGATAAGCAGTGCTAGCACGACTGCACCGTAGGTTAAGACGGTAATAGCCCGCTGGATAGCCCGCTGGAGCGGCGTGGGCTGCGGTGCATACTGCTTAAGTACGGTACTGATTGCACCAGCCTTGGTGTCGCTACCAACTGCTGTGACACGAGCGTGCGCTGTACCCGCTACCACTGTTGTGGCTGCGTAGATGGTATCACCGGGTGCTTTGTCTACTGCGGCAGATTCGCCCGTGAGCATGCTCTCGTTTACTTCAAGGCCTTTTGCGTCGAGCACAACGCCGTCGGCGGGTAGCTCATCGCCAGTGTGTAGTGCAAGGGTATCGCCAACCTGCAGCGCATCATAAAGCACCTCGGTGATGGTACCGTCGGCCTGGACCACGCGGGCACGTGGCGCGCTCATGAGCTCGAGCTTGCGCAGAGCGCGCTTAGCCCGAATCTCTTGCACTGCACCAATGAGCGAATTGATCATAATGACAAATGATATAAACCAGGCATCGCGGTACTCCCGCACATAGATCAGCGCCATGGCAAGAAGTAAAATCGCCAACACGATGGGCGAGGCAAAGTTGCGCCGGATGATGACCAGATAGTCCTTCATAGGTTAGTTCATTCCTCCTCGATGATACTGACACTTCGCGGCAACCCGCCAGCCACTGCGCGCGTCGCTGTCTGCTTGGTAGATGTGGCCGTCCTTCACCTCATCAACGAGAATGAGGGCTGGGTTGTATGGCGCAAGAGTGCGATAGTACATAATGTCGCGATCGGTGATGCGCCCAAATCCGGGAAATATTTCACGAAATTTCTGCCGGCCAAATTCGTCAAAATACTCTGGTTGGCCCCGTGGCGGGAAGAATGTCTCAGCGCGCAGGCCAATTCGCACAGCGATCTTCTTGATATCGCCAAGCAGAAGGCGTGATGGCCCATAGACCAAGCAATAGAGCTGGCCGTCTGTCGCAAAAAACACCGATGCTTTGGCGGCAAGCCCCGCGGCAATATTGCGCGCCACCACGCGATCGATCGCTAGCTGCACGCCAAAGCGTGCGGCGAGAGCCTTTTGCACATATGCGACATCCATGTGGTTACCAAAGTCCATGATAGATATTATACCGGAATCTTGGCCTGGCCGCTAGAGTCTAGGCGGTGAGTGTGCGATAATGGAGACATGTCTGAACACGAATTTTCGACTCGATACACGCACCTCAATAACCAGCAGCGCGCTGCTGTCGATACGATTGATGGGCCTCTGCTCGTCGTGGCTGGCCCCGGCACTGGCAAGACAGAGCTACTCAGCATGCGCGCCGCCAACATCCTGCGCCAGACAGATGTGCTGCCCGAGAATATTCTCTGCCTGACCTTTACCGACAGTGGGGCAGCCGCGATGCGGCAGCGTCTGCGCAGTATTATTGGGGCAGATGCCTACCGCGTTGCTATCCATACCTTCCATAGCTTTGGCAGTGAGGTGATAAACCACCACCGGGAGTATTTCTATCATGGTGCATCACGTAAACCTACCGATGAGCTTGGTAGCTACGAGATTTTACGCGGTATCCTTGGCCAGCTCGATCATCGGAGCCCTCTAAGTAGCAAGCAAAATGGTGAGTTTACCTATCTGCAGGACATTAGCCGCAGTATTAGCCAGCTCAAGCAGGCTGGTCTGAGTAGCGCAGAGCTTCGGCAAGTCATCGATGCGGACGAGGCGCTCGTGGCGGCCGTCGAACCACACCTCAGCGAGGTCTTTGCCGCTGGGCGAATAAGCAAACCAATGGCCGGCAAGCTTGCCCCGCTGGCGGGCGAAGCAGCTCAGCTGCCACTGCCGCCGTTGCCGCCCACCATTCCACCACTGGCTGATAGCTTCTCGCTGAGCCTGGCTCGAGCGATCGACGAGACGCTTGATAGTGGCAAGACCACGCCACTGACCGCCTGGCGCAACCACTGGTGCGAGAAGGATGCTACTGGGAATTATGTCCTGAGAGATCGCAAGCGCCTCGGTAAGTTGCGCGCCCTCGCTGAGGTCTATGATGCGTATCTCACTGAGCTGAGTGCGGCTGGTCTGTATGACTACGATGATATGATTCTCCAGCTCGCTCAGGCGCTCGATGCCCAGCCCGAGCTGCGCGCTAACCTTGAGGAGCAGTACCAATACATCATGGTGGATGAATTCCAAGATACCAATCTCGCGCAGCTACGCATCCTCTTTTCGCTAACGAGTAGTCCGGTCCACGAGGGCCGCCCCAACATTATGGCAGTCGGTGATGATGACCAAGCAATCTACAGCTTCCAAGGAGCAGACGTCAGTAACATCCACCGCTTCCGGAGCCATTACCGTGATGTGCAGCTGATTGCCTTGACGGATAATTACCGCTCGAGTCGCGCTATCCTCACACCAGCCCGGGCTGTTATCACTCAGGGGAGCGACCGGTTAGAAGCAGTGCTTCCCGAGCTCGATAAGACGCTTACGGCCCACCACCAGCCAACCCAGACTGCCGTCAGCCTGGCCGAACTGCCTACTAGCCTGGCCGAGCGCCAATGGCTAGCGCAGCAGATTCGCCAACAGATCGACAGTGGCACGCCGCCCGAGGAGATTGCCGTCCTCGCTCGGCGTCACCGCGAGCTGGTGGCGCTGGTGCCGCACCTTCAGGCGGCAGGTATTGCCATCAATTACGAGCGGCGCGACAATATTCTTGATAATCCTGTCATCCAGGTGCTCGATCTGCTCGCGCGGGTAATCGAGGCCATAGCAGCAGGGGAGTTTCCTATGGCCGATAGCTTGCTCTCAGAGCTAGTGGCACATCCGGCCTTTGGTTTTGCCAGCCAGGATATTTGGCAGCTCAGCCTCCAGGCGTGGCGTAACCGCCAAACATGGGGCGAGACAATGATGGCGAGCCCGACCTTCCAACCCTTGATGGTGTGGCTGATCCATATGGCGTGGCAGGCGCAGCATCAACCGCTCGAGATGGTGCTCGATGATTTGCTTGGTGTCCTACAGCCAGCTGATAGCCAAAAGACCCAGGCCGCCATAGCCAGTGTGATTACCGAGTACATGACACAGCAGATGGCCCAATTCGACCAGCCAATTAGTCTCTCTACCGAAGCGACCCCTGCAGTGCCCACGGTACGTTACCGCTCACCACTATACGATTATTATTTCTCGCGCGAGAGGCTTGCCGAGCAGCCCGATGCATACCTTGCCTGCCTTGAGGCCTTGCGGACTCTGCGCAGCCGCACCCAGGAGTATCGCGGTGATGATGAGACGCTCCGGCTTGCCGATATGCTCGATCTCCTCGGTATGCACCGGCAGTTCAAGACGCCGATCACCACCATCCGCCAGCGTACCGAGGCGCATACCGGCCGCATTAACCTCATGACAGCACACAAGGCCAAGGGGCTGGAGTTTGGCCATGTCTACATCATGGGCGCTATTGATAGCACCTGGGGGCGGCGTGTGCGCTCGCCAGTGTCGCTCATCACGTATCCAGATAACCTCGCTATTGCTCCGGCTGGTAATACGTACGACGAGCGCCTCCGCCTCTTTTTTGTCGCTATGACGCGGGCGCGCGACCACCTAACTATCAGCTACAGCACCCAAGATGATACCGGCAAAGCAACGCTGCCAGCCAGCTTCCTTGACGGCGTCGACCTCACTGCAACTACTGTCGACATGCCCAATGATGTGCCAAGCCTCACTGTACAGCTCACCACCGATTGGCAGCGCCGCCTTGCGCCAGTTGGCACGCCCGAGCCCGATTTGCAGCAGCTCCTCCAGCCTATGCTCGAGCAATATAAGCTCTCTAGTACCCATCTTACTGCCTTCTTAGATGTGTCGCGGGGTGGGCCCACGACCTTCTTAACCAACTACCTGCTGCGCTTTCCACAGGCACCGAGCCCGCATGCCATCTATGGCAATGCCATCCACCACGTATTGCAGCGTGCTCACACCCATCTTGCTGCCACTGGCAAGGTGCGACCGGCTGAGGATATCCTCGGCGACTTCGAGCAAGAGCTTAATCGCCAGCCGCTAGGGCCAGAAGACTTCGCGTACTTTAGCCGCAAGGGACTTGATTCACTGAGCGCCTTCTTGCAGGCCGAGGCGCATACCTTCCGCCCCGAGCAAAAGACCGAGCTAAGCTTTGCCGGCCAAGGAGTCGTGCTTGGTGATGCTCGCCTTACTGGCACGCTTGACCTTGTCGATATTGACCACACCGCCAATACTATCGCCGTTACAGACTACAAGACGGGCAAGCCCGCCCGCAGCTGGCAGGGCCGCACCGATGCCGAGAAGATTAAGCTGCACAAATACCGCCAGCAGCTGATGTTCTACGAGCTCCTCGTGCGCCACTCGCGCGACTATGCCCGCTACGACTTTGCCGGAGCTACGCTGCAGTTCGTCGAGCCAGACAAGGATACGGGTGCTATCCACCAGCTCAGCACCAGCTTTTCTCAGGCCGAGCTGGATGAGTTTGCCCAGCTCATTGCTGCCGTGTGGCGCTGCATTACTCAGCTCCAGCTACCCGACACCAGCCACTACCCAGCCACCTACAAAGGCATTCTCGCCTTTGAGGAGGATCTGCTGCGGCATATAGAAGAGCAAGAATAGCCGCTAAGCGCGAGCACTTGCCACACGCAATAGGCAATGTATTGCTATGCACCCTTGCTGCAACACACTACAGGAGAGAATGGAGTGGCTAATAGCTAAGCACATGAGCAAGCTTTTTTGCTACCCTGGCCGAAACATTTTGGTGTAGTATATACAGCATTCTCAGCTCTTGCGCTGGTGGGTGAGTTTTCCTAGGGGGATTATCTCTGCTTATCTTTATCTTACCCTTACAGAGAGCGTGAGACTGTCTGAGTGCAATAAATCCGCGTCGTCTGTCATTTGTTGCGGATAGTACATAGAATGAAACAGAACGTAAGAACAAAATGAGAATCTCTGCAAGACATGCGTATATTGATTGACAGGTTCGCTGTATATTGGTATATATAGTAACAGCTCAACTGAGTGAACCCTGGTAGCTACCCGATGTGGCTATCTCGAGACGCTCAGCACGAGAGCGTCCTTGAAAAAGGGTTCACCGACAATCCTGCCGAAACTTCGGCGGAGAGGAGGTGATCCTCCGTGTTCGCATATTATGCGAAGACAAGCCCGCAGGGCTTGTACACAATTAAAACAAAGTGTCGTCATTGCGGCACCACTTTGTTTGTTGATGGGCTACGGGACTACCGCTGCCCAGCGTGCTATAAGGATCTTTGATCCTTATAAAAAGGCGGTCAGCCTCACGTGCGAGGCTGAGAGAGTAGGTAAAAAGCCACGACAGAATAAGGTCGTGCACCTATCCGTCACTGGAGATAGGGAGTAGCCAGGCTCCTAACAATGGTGTTGTAGGTTCGATTCCTGCTATCTCCGCTATATAGCAATGCTCCGCTTTCCCGCGTTGAGCACTGCTATAGCAACCGCCGTAGGCTACCTTTATTGGACACGAAGGAGGGTAGGCGGTATCGTCGCCACTTGGGAGGCGATGATCGAGAAGTCTCATGCTGCGCGTCTTCATTGCGCACCGTGCACCTGCCACGGAGACTTCTTTAAAACACGTGGGACTCGCGAGATTCACTCGCGCCCTGGCCACCCGCCAGGACGAGCAGAACCGCTTGTAGTCTCTCCCTAGCTCCTGCATCCGCGTTATGCGTCGAGGCAGGAGCTTCTTCCTTTTTTAGGGATATATTGAACTTATGTAAGGATAACCAAGAAGCTACGATATAGACCATCAGAGCATACTCTGGCTCGTTGAGCCGCCGGGTATCGACAGGCCCTAACGCGCGAGGAGGGGATGCCGAGGACTGGTATATAACCGTGGTGCAGCTGTAAAATTCAGGTGCTCACTACTTGACAATTCTCGCTAGGTAGACTACAATTATCTCTACCCTTACAAGGAACTCGCCGGCACTGCTCCGGCTTGAGTTTTTGTAAGGAAGGTCGGTCGATGGTGACCGACCTGGGATGCCCCGTTTGGTATAGGGGTACGAGGGGTTTGCTTGTCAATGGCGACAGGCACATGAGGGCTCTCGTAGCAGGTTCGATTCCTGCCATCCCAGCTGTGTGAGCCCCTCCAAGGAAATGCCTTGGAGGAGCCAACCCCGGAAAGAGGGTGATCTATAGGATCAGTATGCTCACACCCGCCCCGCACCTACTGCGACACCCATCTACGCATAAAGCGTGGGTGCGGGGCCTCTCCCCTGATCAATTGTGTTATAATAGCTTGATATGACGTCGTTTTGGAATGATTTGCCGCAGCCGTTTTTTGTTTTGGCACCGATGGAAGCGGTGACGGATGTGGTGTTTCGCCACGTGGTGAAGCGGGCTGGTGCGCCCGATGTGTTTTTTACTGAGTTTGCTAATGCGACGGGCTGGGTGCACGCTGGTGACAGGGCAATTGCTGGCCGGCTCATTAAGACGGACGACGAGTACCCCCTGGTGGCACAGATTTGGGGCGGCGAGCCGGGCGATATGGAGCAATTTGCCCAGCACTGCGCACGCCTAGGCTTTGCAGGGATCGATATCAATATGGGCTGCCCTGCCAAGAGCGCCACCAAGAGTGGGGGAGCAGCGCTAATTCGCAATCCAGACGTTGCAGTAGCCGCTATTGCCGCGGCCAAGACGGCTGGCTTGCCAGTCAGCGTTAAGACCCGCCTTGGCTACAGCACTATCGACGAGTGGCGGGCGTGGCTCACGACGCTGCTTCAGCAAGATATTGTCAATCTGACCGTTCACCTACGCACCAAGAAGGAGATGAGCAAGGTAGCGGCGCACTATGAGCTGATTGATGATATCGTGGCGCTGCGTGATGCGATTGCACCGCAGACGCTGCTCACTATCAATGGTGATATTCGCGACCGGGCGCATGGCATGGCACTGGTAGCCGCACACCCAGGCGTTAATGGTGTGATGATTGGCCGTGGGGTGTTTGCCGATCCATTTTGCTTTGCGCCGCACGCCGACGATACAGTGCAGAGTGCTGGCTCTCTGGTGCAGCGCAACTTCGCACTCCTTCGCTACCACCTCGATCTCTTCGACCACTGGCAGCCACAGCTCGGCCGGCCATACGAGACGCTCAAACGCTTCTACAAGATCTACATTCGCGACTTCGACGGTGCGAAGGAATTGCGCGACCAGCTAATGCACACTACCAGCACAGATGAAGCGCGGCGGATTATCCATCAGCGGCACGAAGCAATGTCTGCGTCTGAGTAGCTGGCGTTCTTGCTATGCTTGATCCTCATTATTGTATTGCATGAGGGTCACCTAGAGCGATGGTTCTCCATTGGTATGAGCGGGGTAGTGATGCTTGCGATGTCTTTATCTGCGAAGAAAGAAACGCTTATTATAATTACTGTTGCCGCGCAAGAAAAAGAGGTATTAAGAAGAGACCTCTTAACCCAAGGGGTTAGTTTAATTTGCTTGTTATTTGATGTTGCGCCCCTTTAGAGACTATGTAAGCACGGTCACCGTCATGCGTGGGCCGCACAGTGCCATGATAGCAGCGAGGTTATAGTAGAGCATGGCAGTGGTAGCATACTGCTGGGCAGTTGGATCGCCTGGGTAGAGCGCTTCGGCTGAGGGTGCAAAGGCCCACGTATCGATATTGAAGGCCTGGTATTGTTGATCAAACTCTCGCGCTAAGGACTGGCGGTCGAGCGTTGTCCCCGTACGCTGATTCATTACCACTGCTACCTCGTGGTGGTTGCCATGCAATGTATCGGTGTGAGCACCAGTGGGCTCAGCACTCTTTGCTAGCTGCGCGTCGACCATTGCCACAAGATCGTTGCCACTAGCCATAACAAGCTTGGACTCATCTGCTGCATGGCGAATGATCTGCTGGTGGGCTTCGTCGCTACTATCGCTACCAAGACCAAGCTTAGTGGCTAGGCTGCGCAATTGCTCACCATGCTGAGCAATGATGGTAAAGATCGCACCCACTTTGTCGGCTGCCGCACAGCCAGCGTCTTCGCCATGAGCATGGTCATCTCGGTGGACATGCACCGTCGCGGGTATCTGGCCAATCCGCCCCAGAACGCGCGCATTCGCTTCATTAATAGCATCACTATTACCACGTACCAGTCGATCCGTCACTAGGTAGAGCAAGCCACCGCCTGCACCATTTGGCACTGCTTCTGCTGTGCTGCCGGGCCGACCATCCATGCACACGCCAATGATATTCTGCACTGCTGGCACGTAGTGTTCGCCAAGTTCCTGAATAAATTCTGCCGCATGGGGGCACTCTGGCGTATTAAGCTTGCCAAGGCCATACTCGTCGCCTAGCTGGTAGGATACAATAGGCTGCTCATAGCAATCACTTGCAGTCTTCTCATCATTACCTCGATAACTCTGTGCTTCATCTGATGATGAGGCTTGTGAATAAAATTCTGCCATTATATACTGCCTCTCTGCGGTTATCTCTGTTATCCTAATATTTTATACGCGGTGCTTATTGTGGCGTCGGCGCAGGCCAGCCACCTTGAGGCGCACAGCATGGCGGTCGACCAACTGGTGCGCTTTCTCGAGCTCCACCTGAGTGCTGGCATTGTCACGCTGCTTGAGGGCGCGCTCAAGGGCGGCTTTGCTCTCAGCCTCAATGATATCGTCGCCATGCTCGGCTTCGTCAACCAAGATGCGTACCTTTGTCTTGCTAATCTCGACCACCCCACCAGAGATGGCAAAGTACTCCAGCTGGTCGTCACTGTCGTCCTTGGCGCGACGCACCGCTACGACACCTGGCACTGCCAGAGTTACGAGTGGTTCGTGCCCTGGGAAGACCGCAATCTGCCCATCCGGCGTCGGCAGCATTACCTCATACACAGTCTCATGTAGCTTGCTACCAGTCAGTGTCACAAGTTCTAAATCCATAGCCTTACTATAGCAGAGTAGCAGAGAAAAAGCGAGGTAGAAGGTGAGGTGATTTTACTTCAAGCAAGAGAAAAGGGCGGGGAGCAGCAAGCCATATGGCGCTGCTCAACCCGCCCTTGGTGGTAGAGGACGATCCGAGGAGCTAGATAGAAAGCCCCCAGGTGAGGAGGGAGATAAAAATCCCTCCAATAGCGGCTACGGCAATAAGCAGTAGCCCCAGCGTCTTTGGCAAGTGTTGGCCTGCCACAATGACTCCTCCAAAGAGGAGCCATACAACATACATCACGAGCCAGGGCAGCTCGTGAGTGCCAAATGCTGTCCCGCCGAAGTGAAACAGCAAAATGTAGCTCCCGAGCGGTACACCCGCCCAAGAGCCAATAGCAACCAGCCAGAACGGCGCAATGTAGCGCGCCTTTCTGGCTTCCTCGCGCATGGAACGGCTGTCCCATGCATTCTTCCTATTGTGCATGACATCTCCTTCCATGCGTATCCTTGAGGCGCTGGTCGCCCCACCACCTTCAAGTGTGCCATATTTGATCAGGTAAGTCAAAATGCGTCTATCTGAAGCTGAGCGCTTTACCCCTTTCTCATACTGCACGCAGTATATATACGCTGCAATAAGCATATTTCTATACATACCAATATATCTCGATACTATATCTATTCTCTATGTATCTTTATAACGCATCTCTATTTCTATAACTCTCTTTCTCTATATTTCTCTATCTATTTCTATATCCTTATCTATATTTCTATCTATTCCTCTATTTCTTTATTCTTTATCTTCTCTTTATTTATTTACCTATTTATCTATCTTTATCTCTTCCTATATACCCATACTATATTCTCTATCTTTATATATCCATATACCCAATCATAGTAAGATTTCTCTCCTATTATATATAAATGATATAAAAGAATAGAAAAAGAGTCTGCTGTAACAGAGAAAAAACAGGGTAACTATAGTACAAATCGATTTGTACTATATGTTGGGAGGGGAGGGAGGGAAAATAGCGAGGAGGATAGGGAAAGAAAACAGCAGCCAACACGGAGAGAATATCTCGGCTGGCTGCTGCCGTGTAAGAATGTGCAGAGAGTGTTAGTCTTGCTTCTCGCTCAGTGGCACTGGTGACATGTAGAACCAGTTCTCTGGCTTGTCGTCATACTTGCCACTCAGGATATCCTTGGCATCGCGGATGGTGTCAGCAAGCTTGAAGTAGCTTCCAGGGTTACCAGTAAATTGCTCAGCGACGTGGAATGGCTGGGCCAAGAAACGCTGCAGGCGGCGTGCCCGGGCAACGATCTGCTTCTGGTCGTCGCTCAGCTCTTCCATACCCAGGATAGCAATGATGTCCTGCAATTCCTTATATTGCTGCAAGACGCGCTGCACTTCGCGAGCCACCTGATAGTGCTCCTCGCCAACCACCTCTGGGTCGAGCGAGTTAGAGCTGGAGTCGAGCACGTCCACCGCTGGATAAATACCAATCTCTGTCAGGGCACGGTTCATCACGATGGTCGCATCAAGGTGAGCAAAGGTAGTGGCAGGCGCTGGGTCGGTCAGGTCATCAGCTGGCACATACACCGCCTGAACAGAGGTAATCGAGCCCTTCTTAGTACTGGTAATACGCTCTTGCAACGCACCCATCTCCTGCTGCAGGTTCGGCTGGTAGCCCACCGCACTTGGCAAACGGCCGAGCAGAGCAGACACCTCAGCACCAGCCTGCGTAAAGCGGAATATATTGTCGACGAAGAGCAACACATCTTTACCTTCATCACGGAAGGCTTCAGCCATTGCTAGGCCAGCGAGTGCCACCCGCAAACGTGCCCCCGGTGGTTCATTCATCTGGCCAAAGACAAGCGACGTTTTATCCAGCACGCCAGCATCCTTCATCTCGTGGTAGAGATCGTTGCCCTCACGGGTACGCTCACCCACACCAGCAAAGACAGAGTTACCACTGTGGAACTTCGCGATGTTGTTGATCAGCTCCTGGATGAGCACTGTCTTACCCACACCAGCACCAGCAAAGAGCCCAGCCTTACCACCCTTGGTGAGTGGCGCAATGAGGTCGATCACCTTGATACCGGTCTCGAGGATTTCGGTCTTGTTGGACTGCTCGGTCAGAGCAGGAGGCTCAGCATGGATGGGCGCACGCTGCGCATCATCGGCTACTGGCTCGCCATCGATCGGTTCACCCACCACATTAAACATCCGCCCTTGCGTTGCTTCGCCCACAGGCACGCGAATCGGCGCACCAGTTGCAACCACCGGCTGGCCACGCTTCAGGCCGTCGGTCGATTGCAGGCTGATGGTTCGCACCGTTTGCTCGTCAAGGTGCTGCGCCACTTCAAGCGTCAGCGTCTGGCTATCGCGCTCGACGTGCAGGGCGTCGTAGATAGCTGGCAGCTCCACCTCGCGGTCGAACTCGACATCCACCACCACACCCATGATCTGGATGATTTTTCCTTGGTTTTTACTCATTCATTTCTCCTCTCGATCATTTCATTATACTTTCTTTGCTTGCAGATTATTATGGCTATCTGGCGTCTTGGTACGATGCTTCTGTATATACCGCATAGCATCACAGGCTGCAATGCCGCAGTAAGCTAGCAATATCATAATTGGCACATATGGCAAGAGATTACTGGTGACTGGTAGCTCAGCACATGCCATAATAGGCTGAGCCGGCCAGGCCAGGCGAGCAGTATCACTGGCCTGTGCCTCCACGCCATGCACAGCAAAGGATACAAGAAAGCCCACAACATACGAGCCAAAGCCAGCAAGGATCACGACTAATAGACCAGTCGTAACACTCACAAAGCTCGCACTGTGCCGCTGGCCATACCGCCAATACCACAGTCCACCGAGAGCAAACGGCAGCATCAGCGCAAAGCCAAGAAGCAGCCCCTCATCATGGCTAGCAGACAGCATCAGAATACCGCCCACGAGAAGCAACACCGCACACACAAGCGCATACATGACAAACGCAGCTATCACGACACGCGCGTAGCGTTTCATCCCATTGCCTCCACTCCAGCGCTGATCTCGGTCAGCTCTTGCGTGATGGCACCTTGGCGCTGTTTATTCATCTCGAGCGTTAGGTCATCAACAAGGCTGGTAGCGTTATCGGTGGCATTCTTCATGGCAAGCATGCGCTGACTGTGTTCACTTGCCCTGGCATCGAGCAAGGCTTGGTAGAGCCGAGCGCTCACCATGCGTGCAGCGATGGTGTCGAGTACTGCTTGTGGACTTGGTTCAAAAAGTGCTTCATCATCTGGGATTACTTCATCGTCATCCACCGTATCGAGCTGCTCGGCATCAAGGCCAGCGGGCAAGAGGTGGATCGTGTCAGGGTGCTGCGTCATACTGCTATAAAAGCGGGTAAATACAACGTCGATCGCATCGACCTGCTTACTCACAAACATATCGTGCGCGGTATCGAGAATTGCCCGGAAGGCTGGCCCAGTTGGGCGATCTGGCACATCCTCATACACCCCAACCACCTGCGTATCCTTAAGGCGAGCAACGAACTGCGCCGCCTTGCGCCCCACCGCAATGGTAGTATTTTCAATCCCGGCTGCATCATCATCGCGCAGGAGCTGGACATAGCGCTTGAGGACATTGCTATTGTAGGCACCAGCCAGTCCTTTATCGGCGGCAATGACGATGATCAAGCGGCGCTGAACTGTGCGCTGGGCAAACAATGGGTGATCGTCGGTCGCACCCTGGCGCGAGAGGTAGCGCAAGAGGCCACGTGCTGCCGTAGTATACGGCGCAGTGGTACGGCTTGCATCTTGGGCGCGGCGCATCTTGCTCGCTGCCACCATTTGCATTGCCTTGGTGATCTGCTTGGTACTCTTAACCGAGCGAATCCGTGCTTTGAGCTGTTGCGTATTGGGCATAGCGACCTCCGTTGCTTACTCCGCAAATTCCTTGGCAATTTCGCCCGCGGTTGATTCTATCAAGTGGGTGAGTTTCTCATCAGCGCCGAACTTCTGGTCACCCTTGTTGAGGGTGCGCATTTGTTCCTTGGCTTCGGCCCAGAGACGGCTCAGCAGAGCATCTTGAGCGGCTTTGATCTTCGTAGCTGGCACGGTGTCGAAGTAACCTTGGCTCACCGCCACAATGCTCACCACTTGCTCCCAGACACTCATTGGCTGGTATTGTGGTTGTTTGAGAAGCTCTGTCAGGCGCTGACCACGGCCAATCTGTGCCTTGGTCTCAGCATCAAGGTCGCTTCCAAACTGAGCAAAGCTTGCCAACTCGCGGAACTGACTTAACCCAAGCTTGAGGTTACCACTAACACTCTTGAGCGCCTTAGTCTGCGCGGCACCACCAACACGCGACACCGAGAGACCAGCACTAATGGCTGGGCGAATACCTTGGTAGAAGAGATCTGTCTCCATAAAGATCTGCCCGTCGGTGATGGAAATCACGTTGGTGGGGATGTAGGCGGAGATATCACCCGCCTGGGTCTCGATGATCGGCAGAGCAGTGAGCGAACCTGCTCCAAGCTCATCACTGAGCTTAGCACTGCGCTCGAGTAGGCGGCTGTGCAAATAGAACACATCACCTGGGAAGGCCTCGCGCCCTGGTGGACGACGCAGCAGCAGGCTCATCTGGCGGTAGGCGACGGCGTGCTTGGTGAGGTCGTCATAGATCATCAAAGCATGGCCACTATTGTCACGGAAGTACTCACCCATGGCGGTACCAGCGTATGGCGCGAGATAGAGCAGGGAAGCTGGGTCGCTTGGGCTGGTTGCTACCACGATGGTCTGGTCCATCACACCTTCTTCTTTGAGGCGCTCAACCAAGCGAGCAATCTTGCTCAGCTTCTGCCCAACAGCAACGTAGACATTCACCACGCCAGTCTTTTGACGGGCTTGGTTGATCATCGTGTCGAGTGCGATTGCCGTCTTACCGGTCTGGCGATCACCAATGATGAGCTCGCGCTGGCCACGGCCAATCGGGAACATCGCATCGATACTCATAATACCGGTCATCAGTGGCTCGTGCACGCTCTTGCGACCCATCACGCCGATCGCCTCACGCTCTACGAGGCCGCGCTGCGTAGTAGTGATAGCTGGGCCACCATCAAGTGGCTCACCGAGCGGGTTCACCACGCGGCCAAGCAACTCCTCGCCAACTGGCACACTCAGGACCTCACCCTTGAGCTTAACGCGGTCGCCAGCAGCCACACCTTGGTCACTGCCAAGCAGCACAGCACCAATCTCATCTTCCATCAGGTTGAGGGCAAATGCCTCAACGACACCTGTTTTGGTCTCGATCTCAAGCACCTCGCTATAGCCCGCGTGGCGCAAGCCATGTACCCAGGCCACACCATCACCCACTCGGGTCACGATACCGACCTGTTCTAGTCCTTCAGAGGCTTCCAGGCCTGCGATCGCTTGCCGCAAGCTCTCGGACAACTCTGTAACTGTTGTTTCAGCCATGTATAATTCCTCTTATTTCGTGCCCGCAAGGGCGGTTAATTTGTGTTGGATAGTGCCATCATAGTGCTGGCCTGGTAGAGCAATCTTTACACCACCGAGCACCGACGGGTCGACAACCTGGCGAAGCTGCACTGACGTAACCGGCGCAGTGCCACTCTGCTCAGCAAGTGCCGTGACCTCTGTCTTGAGCTGCTTCTGCAAGGCAGCCGACAGTGCATGTGCCGTCGTGACCTCAGCGACAACGATACCGCGCTCAGCTAGCGCTTCCTCAATCGTTGCTGCCACCACATCGACATCGCGCGTTGCACGGGTGTCAATAAGATAGGCGGCAACTTGACGCAGTAAGGCAGACACCTCAGCACCAGCAGCAATCTGCTCAGCGACATACGCAGTGAGGCGGCGGCGCGAAAAACCGGCCGCCATCAGCGCTGCTCCTTATCAAGCTTGGTCAGATGCTTCTCGATCAGCTGGCGGTCTTTCGACGCGTCAACAGTCTCAGCGGTTACTACACGCGTTGCTTCGACGACCATGTCGACCATCTCACGGCGCAGTGCCCGCTTGGCTTCGGCCAACTCTGTCTGCGTCTGGGTGCGAGCCGACGCTAAGATGCGCTCGGCCTGCATGTGAGCATCGTCTTTGGCGTCGTTCATCATGCTAGCTGCCTCAGTTTTGGCAGCAGTCACAATTTCTTGTGACTCGTGGCGGGCTTTTTTGAGCATTGCAGCAGTGCGCTCCTCGGTCTCGTCAGCTGCCTTTTGCGCTTTCTCAGCTGCTTTGAGGCCATCGCGAATCTTCGCATCGCGCTGGTCGAGCATGTCGAGCAGCGGTGGATAGACCCACTTCTTCAAGACCAAGAGCAGCACCACAAATGCCACCATTTGCAGGACAAACAGCTGCCAATCAAGACCAAGCGACGAGAATAAATCGCCACCACCCGCCTCTGTCGATGCAAAATAGTGCAGGGTATTCACGAGTGCGAACTCCTTACATCACCTTGCCGACGATCGCGGCCACAAAACCAATGATAGCCAAAGCATCGATAAACGAGATACCAAGGATCATCATGGTGCGTAGGTCGTTAATCTTTTCTGGGTTGCGGCCAGCTGCCTTCATAGCGCTGGCACCGATCCAGCCACATCCAATCGCGGCAAACGCCCCTGGGATAGCATATGCCAGGGTAAATGCGATGTCTTTCATAATTATTTCTCCTTATTTAGTTGTTACCAATGTTACTTTGCTCCTTCGGTCACGAGGTTCGTGTCTGAAGAAGTCGAGGTGCTTGAGTGCGTATCTTTTTCCTCATCACCGCCGTGATGCGCCAATCCGAGTGAAACAAACACAGTTGAAAGCATAAAGAAGATATAGGCCTGAATACCACCGACAAATAGTTCAAAGATATAGAACGGTTGCAACACCGCTGGCATTGCCGCCTGGGTAAGGTAAGCGATCATCGCGATCAAAATCTCACCCGCGAGCACATTACCAAACAGACGGAAGGATAGGCTCAATAAGCGCGAGAACTCCGCCACAATCTCAAGAATCCCGACAAAGGACATGATCGGATCGCGCAGTGGATTAACAAAATACCGCTTGAGATTACCTATAAAGCCAAGCTCGCGTGCTGCGTATACCTGCGCCATAACAATTGTAACGGCTGCGAGGGCAAAGGTCATGTTAAGATCGGCATTTTGGCCACGGAATAGTGGTGTATGGCCGACCATCACTGGCCCGACAACTGGTAATAGCCCCAGCCAATATTGTGCGGCAATAAAGAAGAACATCGTAATAACGAGTGGGGCAACGCGCCGCGTCCATTTCTTGCTGGGGATGACCTGCCCAACGGTATTGTACAGCCCCTCAAAGCACCAGACAGTCAAGCGAGTTGCAAAATTCGCCTTCTTCTTGCCCAGCACCGCTGCCCGCGTGCGAAACATGAGCCAAGCCAAGACAATGAGACCCAGCAGACCAACGAGATTGGCATTAGTAATTGGCCAGCCAGCGATCGAAAACACCTCGTCTGCCTTGACTGAGATGTGTGGCACTGCCGCAAAAAACATCATGTGCGATGACCTCCCGTAATTTGGTGCCTAATGAGCCCAGCCGCAAGGACAATGCCGACCACGAGGCCAGCAAACATCAGCCACGGCTTGGTTGCAAACTGCCAGTCTGCCCAGACTCCGAGCAAAAACAACCCAACAGTTGGCACCGCCATTCGCCAGGTCGTCCCTAGTGCAGCACGCCAGAGCACACCAACCACTTGGCTACCGTGCGAGCGGGCATTCTCACGAGACTCCATACTCATATGGCCCTATTGTACCAGGAGGCTCGGCAGACGTAAAGAGGGAAGCGGCAGTTGGGTATTGCATTAACTTTTATAACCATTCCTCAAGAAACGTGCATGTAAAGCAACTGGCGTCGCGTCGCAAAGCCGCGTATACTAGAGCTATGTCACGCCGCAATAAAACGCCTAAGCATCAGCCCTACCGCCCACCGCGCAGTGAAGCAGCTAAGAAGCGCTACCCGAGCCGAGCCGCCGCCTTGCGCGCCATCGCCGAGCTCCGCAAATACCAGCTGGATGTGCAGCTCCGTGTATATCAATCACCACACGATGGTGGCTGGTATCTGACGAGCCAATACACTACGGAGGATTAGCCTCCCCTTCCTACTAGAACTATTACTGAAGAAGCTTCGCGCCTTACCTTACACTCAGCACGCTTGCCAACTCCATCACCGTCCATGCTATACTAGTAAGAGCGAAAGGGGAATACATATGAGTACAATACCATCAGTTATAGTGTATAGCGCAGAATGGTGCGCCTATTGCAAAACAGAGAAACAATATCTCGACAAGCTGGGCGTACACTACACCGTCAAAGACATCGAGAAAACGCCTGGTGCTGAGGATGAGCTCGCTGCCAAAACTGGCGGCAAAGCCCAGGGTATCCCAGTCACAGACATTGCTGGCGAAATCGTCTATGGCTTCGACCGAGCTCGGATTGATGAGCTCCTTACAGCAAAGGGATTATTGCCAGACGCGTAGCCTGGCTATGTATCACAGTCAACTCACTGCTCGGGAAGAGCAGTGAGTTTTGTTATTGGCTGCTTGCATACAAGGTAAATGGAGGGACATGGGTAGTATACATATATTGTTCATGCTTTTTTGTTTGACTCAATAAGGAGTTCTTAGGCAGTCATACTTGTTACTAATTTATCGTTATTAAACAGGTGTTACTATGTTTTATTCTTACTTGTAGATACTCGTCATGTAATACTGATGCTTAAAAGATATTGACTTGAGATGAGATCTCTTACTCACATCGCTATTTCGTGCATATATAAGCTTCTCGTACTAGCAATCGGTAGAGGTTATACCTCTCGCAGCTATGCCCTGCCTAATAGAACTTCACGTGGCGCTGGGCATTTGTATTCTTGTTGGCACGAGGCGTTGGGTTGGTAGTGGTTGTATCATCGCCCAACTGGCCGTTGGAGTTGTTACCTACCGTAAAGACCTTGCGATTATTAGTATAGACGACCGTTGTGCCATAACCCGAGCGCACATATGATGCTAAGTTGCCCTGCGTGCCAAGAACAAGCATTTGCTGCGGAGTGGGGTAGATACCATTGGTGCCGCCACCGACATGTCCAAGGCCTAGCTGGCCAGTTACATTGCTCCCCGCACCAAAGACGCGTCCATCGCTCGTGACGACGAAAACATTCGCATTTTTAGGGTCGATACCGTTAGAGGTCGTCCAGGACGAAACAGCCTTAACGCCAGGAGGGAGAATGAATTTAACTGGGGTTGGGTTATATACCTGGCGCTTGTGAGCATCAAGATTGGATGTATCGACATAGACACCATTACCTAGTGCGCCGTTATTGAGGCCGAAGGTCTTGACATCGCCATTGGCATAAACCATAGCGGCAAAGTACTGGTCGGTCGTGATGTCTATTACTCCAGATGACACAATACGCTCGAGTGTTGGGTTGTATGGCAAGAATGTTCTGTCTGCATAGTACTCGCACGAAGTCATCTTTGTTTCGCCACCGGTTGCTCCATTAGCCTCAGCAATGCACAGGCCTCGGCCGCCAATGTCGGTACTATTGCTAAGATAGATGTGATTCCACGAACTTGCTGGGTAGCGAAAGTCGAAGCGTTTGCCATTAGACCACCAAGCGCACCACTGCATACGCGTCTCTTCATTATTATGGCCAGTTGCTTCGACACAGCGGTTTTGGGGCGCTCCTGAGTTTGCTTCAACTTGCAGGGCATTGTTTGTGCGGTCGAAGTGCCACTTTTGGTTCGCAGCAGTACCCGAGCACTTTTCCGTCCTGAGGTTTACTCCCACTGCTACCAAACATCGGTCTGACACCCCCGCACGCAGCCGGAAGGTCGGTACACCCGCTTGGCCATAGTTTGTCTTGCCCGCCGAGTAGACTGCTCCTGCACTATCGCGAATGTAGACCGTATCGCCGTCAAAGGCGAGCTGCACTGCCTTGGTCTTGCCAGGCTTGCCGAAGTCGCCCAAGCGGACGGGTGCTCGCCGCTCATTGATATCACCCTGAGCGAGCTGACCAAAATCATTATTGCCCCAGCCATAGACCGCACCACTCTCACCAATCGCATAAGCCGTCTTGCTGTCGACCGCCCAGGAATGAGCATCGGCCCGGATCTTCTCAGGGAAGGGCATTTTGGTCGGCGTCTTTACTGTTGGAGCAGTTGAGTTAATGCCAGCAACGCCTTTGTCGTTGGAGCCAGCTGCATAGACGTTCCCTTGGGATGTCACAACAAAGGTGACAATCCCCAGTGGCGCCACAAAGGTTGCAACGTTATCAGCACTCGGCAAAGCAAACTGAACCGGGTTTGTCACCCACGCAGGAATTTGGCCAGGGTTGCCAATCTGCCCAAAGTTATGCAGCCCCGCACCCCACACCTCGCCGTTCTCCGTAAGCGCAAATAGGTTACGACCATGAGAGAGGAAGTTGGTGTAGGTGCGCACGACGCGCTTGTTAGCAGGAATATTAAATTGCTTGAGCGTGAGTGTATCGGTAGTTGAGCCAACACCGAGCTGGCCAAAGCCATTAAACCCTGCCGAGCGAGGACGCCCAAACTCATCGATGACGGTAAAAAATGCTCCGTTAAATGTAAATCCACCACCAGCCGCATAGCCAAACGAGACACTATCGAGCAATGTGCTGAGGCCCGCTTGGCCCGCTAGGCGATACTCGTAGCTCTTCCACACTGCGCCATCCGTCGTCCGAATAAGCTCCGTTCGGCCCACTGCCGTGATACGCTGAATACTCCCTTCGCGGCGCTCTGGCTCACCCACTTCAAAGGTCGTGCGCACATTGCCATCCTGTTGAATATACTGGGTTCGCCCGGCTACTACTGAGCCTTTGCAATCGGTGTTGGGTCGCAACTTCGCACTATTAGACCACTGGGCAAGGTCGTTATTAAGCTCAAGGCATTTACTGGCAAGAACGACGCCACTTTCTGCTACCTCACGGGCTAAGCGCCGGTAGTGCTGAGCGTAGAGCCCCTCGCGAATCGCCGTCGATGCAGACGCCGCCACGAGGAGTAGCATCATCGCCACCACCGATGCCACGATCACTGTTGGCAGAGCAAACCCCGCACTTGATCTATTTTTGTTCACTAGCATTGCTTCTACAATAGCGTAGATTGCAACCGTAAGCAATATGCCGGTATGAAATTGTGCATATAATCAATCACTACAACTGATTTTCGTGCTCCACCCGAGTGAAGTAGTAAATAGAGAGCAGAGAAGTGGAGACTTGTTGTAATGCTCAGGCTCACCACTACGAGAGGTGAGCCTATCAAGTATACGAACTCTCATGATGCTGAAAGATATATACTTGAGAGAAGGGGCGCGGAAGCAGTTGATATTTTACGGTGAGATTGCCTCTTACTGCGTCCCAATTTGCACCACCTCACCACCCAACTTTTGCCGAAAGTAGTTGTCGTGACTGACGTAGAGGATAGCGCCAGTATAGCGCTCCAGCGCCACCTCAAGTTCTTCGATACTGGGCAGGTCGAGGTGGTTAGTAGGCTCATCAAGGATGAGTAGCTGCGGCTCGTTAGCGAGCATGCTAATAATCTGGAAACGCGCTTTCTGCCCACCACTCAGGCGGGCCAGTGGCACATCGTGATCCGTCTCGGCAAAGAGGTAGTCGCTCATCAATTGGCGGAGCTTGGTCTGGCCAATTGGCAATCCGCGGTCGAGGTACATCTGCTCGATGGCCTGGGCCAGCATGAGGTTAAGATATGTCGAGGCAATCTCCTGCTCATATACGCCAATCCGGATATGGCTATCGAGCTGCAGCGAGCCACTATAGATAATTGGCGTATCGCTACCTCTGTCCTGCATCAGATTTTGCGCGGCGAGTAGTTCTCGAATAAGCGTCGTCTTGCCCGCACCATTGCGGCCACGCAGCTCCACAGCTTCACCCTCACGCAGATCAATATTCACCCCCTCAAATAAAATCCGTTCGCCATAGCCCAGCGCCAAATCTCGCACCGCTACTAGCGTACGCTGGCTTCGCATTGCACCATCGCGCATACTGAGGCGAATCGTTCGCGCCTTAAACTTCTGGTAGCGATCAGCCATCTTATACTCCAGTTGTGCCACGTTGTCGCGATCAATCCAAAACGTTGGCTTCTCAATCTGCTCGAGCTCCTCAAGCTCGGCCATAGCCTGCTGCTCACGCTGCTTAAACTGCTTGATAGTACCAGGATCGCGCGCTCGCTCCTTCATCCGGCGGAACTGCACTACCTTATCCTTCACATTAGCAATCCGCCGCTCGACCTGCTCATACTCATGCATCGCATTGCCTGTCGCCGAGGCATTTTGACGGAGATAGGCATCGTAGTTACCCTGGTAGTTGAGGGCTGTGCCATCTTTTATCTCAACGATCCGATCCATCTCTGCGAGCACATCTCGGTCGTGGGTAATGACGAGCATTGCTTGCTTTGCGCCCTTGAGCCAGTCGATAAACTGCTTCTTAGCGACATAATCCATATGGTTCGTTGGCTCATCGATCAGTGCAAGGTCGGCCTGGGCGTGCATGATCTTTACCACCTCCACTAGGCGCTTCTGCCCACCACTCAGGCTTGCTAGGTGCCGCTCACCATAGCCTGCCATTTGGAAGTTCTTTAGCTCCTCCGCTACTAACTCCTCAATCTGGTAGAAACCCTTTTGGCCAAAGCGCTCCAGCGCCGCGGTGTATGCCTCAATTTTATACATGTCATCGCCCATCGTCTCGGGGTAGGTGGTGATGATATGGCGCAGGCGCGCATATTCCGGCAGACCGCGCAAGATATATTCGAGCACTGTGATATCACCACTGTCGTGGTGCTCTTGGGCCGTCGCTACCACCACACTGCCACGTTTGAAAATAATCGAGCCACTATAGTCATCATCTACCCCTGTTAGCATACCAAACAGTGTCGACTTACCCACGCCATTGCGCCCCACTAGGCCCACTTTTTCGCTATTATTCACACTAAACTTTACATCCGTCATCAGCGTCTTCGCCCCAAACGATTTCTCAGTAATGGCAATATCGGCAATCATAGGGGATATTATAGCATGGCGAATTATATCCTTTGCGGGCAGGGGAGTAAGTTGAACACTCCGCATTATTATTCTGTTATTTTTACGACATTCTTTCCATACATTTAGCGGTATAATGGTCTGCAGACACGCTAGAAAAGAAACAATAGGAATGATTGTTAGTTATGTCATACATGGAAAATTCTCAGCAATATTCTGCAAGCACACGAGAGGGTGTTGACACATATACCCAGAGGCCACTTTTTACACTTGAAGCAAAGAGCAACTCAAGCCCAACCTCCGAAGATATGCACACCAAGCTCATATCCCAGTTCAATGCACCACACCACCAGCGCGATAGACTGCTAGACACAACTAATGCCATTCTCGACCAGCAAGGCCCAGAGAACCCTGCCGTAGAGTTTTCTCCTCTCACGATGAGCTATATCAACGAGCATCTCGACCCACTATGTAATTACGGCTACAATAACGCGAGTTGGCTCTTGCAAGATTGCCGCATTATTATTAAGTCGGGCGGAGGGCTCGCAGATGTCCAGCAGTACTTTCGCTATCTTGGTATCGATGCCACTCTCAACGACTACGAGTAGGTATAACCCCCCGGAGGGCATGCTACCTGCTAGACGATGATCTCTTGGCTTGCCCAAGCCCAAATTTATCACCTTCGTGTCCTCACATACCACCGCATCTGCTACAATAGAAGAGACGTATGAGCAAATCACATACTACCAAGCCGCCAGTACCAGCTATTGTCAATCGCCGCGCGCGGTTTGATTATGAACTGAGCGACGACATAGTGGTCGGCATAAGCCTGACTGGCCTAGAGGTCCGCGCCGCGCGCGAGGGCCATGTGCAGCTCAAGGGGGCATATGTGACGATTCGCAACAGCGAGCTGTGGCTCAATAACGCCAGCTTCTCGCTGCGCCACAACGAGCAGGGCCAACCAAACGCCCGAACAGTCAGCACCAGTGCACGCAAACTCCTAGCGAAGCGGCGGCAGATCGAGCAACTCACTGCTCGCAAGAAGGACGGCTATACCATCGTCCCCACGAAGCTCCTCACCAGTGGCCGCTACATTAAGCTCGTCATTGCCCTCGGTAAGGGTAAGAAACGCTACGACAAGCGCGAAACCATCAAACGCCGCGATGTAGAGCGAGAGCAGCGACGAGCGGTGCGGCAGTATCGCTAGTAGAATCTTGAGAGAGCCTAGGTTTCTTCGAGCTGCAGTACTTGGCTCATTATACACACTAGAGAAAAACAAAACTCACTACATAATCGGTAGTGAGTTTTTAATAGGCATCATCTATCAATCTACTCTTCTTCAAGCGCATTATGGCTGGCAATGAGCGACTCATACAGCGCTACAACTTTCTTCGCCATCGTCACAGAATCAAACTGGCGCGCTACCCTCAGTGAACCACGAGACAATTGCTCGAGCTTATCAGAGTGAGTAAAGAGATCGTTGAAGACCTTGGCAAAGTCTTCGCCCTCAATCCCATCGGTCAAAATTGCATTTTTCTTGGTCAAGCCCTCAGTCATACGTTCATCACAGTAGACGATCGGCAGGCCGCTTGACGCCGCCTCGAGGAAGGTCATTGGTTGGTTGTCAAAGTGGTATGATGCGAGCGAGAAGACATCGGCTTGCTTGAGCAGCGCGGCTACTGCATCGCTGGGTTGCATACCCGTAAAGATTACCCGCTCTGCCACGCCAAGCCGCTCGGCACAGGCGCGCAGCTCTGCCTCGTATGGGCCACCACCAACTAGCACGAGCTTCACGTTCTCATCTAGAATATACGGCAGAGCTTCGACAAGTGCCTGCTGGCGCTTCTCAGGACTCAGGCGCGCCACCGAGATAATAAATTTATCGTCTGGGCCCTTTGCGATAGGCGAATCTGCCGCCGAAGCATCGTGATAACGCTGGGTGTTGATGCCATTCGGGAAGACATGACACGGCGTCGTTAGACCGCCGTCCTCCACCAGTATCTTGGCCAGGTGTTGCGATGGCGAGATGCAAGCATCGCACTGGTTAGCAAACGCCGCAGTAAGACGCCACCCCTGACGAGACAACATGTCACGGATCGCACTCTTACCCATACCATGGAGCTGTTCGCGCGAGGTAATTGGCAAGATCGGCTTCGTCCGAAAGACAACAGGGAAGGCGACTGAGAGCGCAATCACCCCAGCCGTTACCATAAATGGATAGTCGTCGATCAGCTCGCTATAGAGCGTGTGGATCGTCGTGACATGAGGGATCCGCTGCCGCTTGGCTACACTGTGGGCCAGCACACCCATATAGAATTGCATTTGGCTGTGGACGATGTCGAACTGGTAGTCATCCAGCTTCTTGGCTAGGCCAGGGTAGATGACTGCCGTCTCGCGCTTATCGAAGACATAGTTCTTCGACGATGGCAGGCGAATGACATGGTCATCGTGATCGTCATAGCCTTCGCACTTTGGCGCAACAATATAGACCTCATGGCCCAGCGCCTCAAGCGCCTGCCTCAAATTAACCGTGGATGTCGCCACGCCATGGACTGATGGCAAATAGTCATCAATAAAGATTCCGATTTTCATAGCTATTATTATAGCATACTTCTCTGTTATTTGCGGCCAAGCTCGAGAATCTTACCAAAGTAAGCTGGGTTGCCAGCTACTACATTGTGCGCGCTATCGCCAATTTCTGCCACGCGCAAATCAGCCTTAGGATAGAGCTCACTGACTGATTGCATCAGGTTTGCTGCGTCACCTTTGCGATTCATCCGGCTCAGTTCTGGCGAAACCAGCGTGACTGGCGTATCTTCAGGCAATGAACCGACTGCAGAGAGCAGATCGAGATTGAAGCCCGTGGTCTGTGCCATCGCCGAGATATCTTTTAGCTGCACCGCCAGAGGTGGTCGGGCAATCTCCGGTGCGTCTTTGACATGATCCCAGGCTTCACGAGCAGCAACATCGTATGAATTCTTGATATAGCGCTGCATATTAATAGCTTCAATACCCTGAGCTGCAGCAATGCCTAGCTTGCCAAGTGACCAGCAACTACTTGGTGGATCCTCGAGAACAATCTCAGTAATCTTCTGACGCTCTGCAAGTGCAGCTGGCATTGCCGCACCCAGGCGTGCTCCATACGAGTTACCAAGCACAACAACTTTATCGCTATCCACTGCCACTCTATCGACAACCGGTGCGACCTCTTCGGCCAACGCCGCAAACCTGCCTTCCTTCGCTATCTTGTGTGCAATTGGCTCACGCAAAGCACTAGTTGGCGTGGTAACAATATTAGGCATCTTGCCATCTTTGTCTCGCAGTGTATAAGCAATTTCTGCCATTTCTTGCTGCGCTACCTCTGTATACGCATTACCGCCCAGCCCATACCATATATAACGGTCAAACCGCTTGATGCCTCGCCCATCTGCGTCAGGACAAGTGCACCCTTACCAAGGTTATTGGGTAGCTCGCGCTGTTTCAGCGTCTCAAGTAGTCTAGTACGCGCCCCCCCCAGGTTGGTTGGAGGTTCATCGTCCCGTCTTCTTGGCGAACGAGCTTGCCATCGTGATATGTGTTGTGTGTGATCGGCAAATCCTGCCCAGTGTAGTTTGGCTTTCTCATAGGTATTACACTCCTTTGTATTAGTTTTACTACACTATGTAGAATACGTCAAGTAGAGTACCATAATATATTAGTGAGCGACATCTGGGTAGCTCTCAACTGCCTCGAACTGTAGTAAATGGCCAGCTTGCGGGGCGCATATAAAGTCTGCCTCGGGCAGAAGATCATGCATGATATCAAGCGTCTTCGATGTGATAATATTGTCCTTACCGCCAATGATGACGGTTATATTGCGCTGACATTCTTGTGGTATGTGATGTGCATAGGGGCTTTGATTATAAAGAAGTGTAGTAAGGACTGCCGAATCTCTGAGCGTTAGAGAGTTCTTTTTGTAGGTTTCGGATTCGCGCAGCCACTGCCGAGCATCGCGGCGCTGTGTCTTGAGGCCAGCTGCTACCCGTATATATTGAGCAACTTTAAGGTTGTAGGCGTCCCAACCCACTTTTTCTGGTACTTTACTAGACAGCTTTTGTAAAATATCTGCCAGTTTCGTCGTATCTGGGGTAGGGCAGGCTAAGATAATCTTCGTCTGGGGCGAGATAATGCCAGTACTCATTGCATAATACACTACAGAGGCCGAAAAAGACGTACCAATCACCAGATCTGGTGTGCGGCCAATCTGCGCCACAACATGTGCAAACCACTGGCCGAGATCTTGATAGTCCTGAAGCTCGGGCTGTACCGAGCCACCGTGCCCAGGCAAGTCAACAGCGTAAACTGCATAGCCAAAGCCTACATATCGCTCAGCCAGCGGCATCATATCGATCTTGCCACCCGTCACTCCATGGAAGATAAGCACGGCTTTGTCCGCCATAATATTGCATTCGTACCAGCACACTCCCTGAGCTGTCTTTTCTTGGCAACCAAGCGTCTGGCGCAGCTCTTGCAATGTTGGGATAGTTTGATGCCTCATAACGACCCCTTATTATAGGTTATTCCTCAGCTTGGTACAACTATCTGCTATACTATATACTACTATGCGTACAAATCATCTCTCTGTTGCTATTGTCTTGGACGATAAGTTCCCCTCAGCCAGCGGTGTGAGCCGATCAATCCAAACTCAGATCGAGGAGCTTACCCAGCTTGGCCACCATGTTACTCTTATTGCTCCCCGGACTGATCTTGAGACGCCAGAGCATGCCACAGTTGTGCCTGTTGCTTCATTCCGGTTTCCTGGATTACCACTCCATACCCGCATTATCTATGCCTCTCGTCGGGTAGCACGAACAATAAGCCAAGAGCATCATTTTGACATCATCCACAGTCAAACCGACACTGGTGCACTACTGCTTGCAGCCAGAATAGCTCGAGTTCAGCACATCCCACACATCCATACCTTTCACACCAACATGGCTGGCTCACACACAATGCCAGTGCCCACATTCTTTGCAAGCCTTGGGTTTCGGTTCTGTGCACTGCTAACTGCTCGGATTCATCAGCGCCATTTACGCGGCCAGCACGCAGCCACCCCACAGCTTGCTAGCGAGAGCTGGATTGGCCGGTTTGATTGGCACACTCAGGCGATCATCGCTCGCGCTGTCGATGCCTCCACTACGCCATCGCACTATATGTCTGCCTATATTCGCGCTGCCGCACATGGCGTAGACCTGCCTGGCGCAATTATACCAACAGGATATAACCGTACGTTTGAGGCCTATGCCCAGGCCACTCAGCGCCAACGCCAGAACGACGACGGTAAAATTCGCTTTATCACCATCAGCCGCCTCGTCAAAGAAAAGCGCCTCGATGTTATCATTCAAGCTTTCCAGCAAGCAGCTATCCCACAGAGCGAGCTCTATATTGTTGGTGATGGGGCAGAATCCAAAAGACTAGCTCGGCTTATACACGGCTCTCCCAACATCATATTTACTGGCCATGTTGGTGGCCGCAAGGCGATCGTCCAACTCTTGCGCGACGCTGATGTATTTGTGCTTGCCTCGTATCGTTTTGATAATCAGCCGATTGTTATCCCTGAGTCTCTCGTCGTTGGCGTTCCTATTCTCTACTGCGATGACCGGCTCGACGTTGGTCTTAATCAGGGCAATAGCCTCCTCGTCCAGCCCGACACTGCCAGCCTCGCAGCAGGCATGCAGCGGATTGCCGAGCCAGCTTATCATCAGCAACTCGTTGATGGCACAAAGAGCGTTTTGACCGAGCTATCACCCCAGGCTACTGCTACTGCTTATGCGCAGCTATATCAGCAGGTAATTGAGCAATACCACAAAAGATAACTCACTCGCCACATAGTCATACCATCTGCTATACTACCCTTATGACTAGCTTATACTCCTGGAACGTCAACGGTATTCGTGCAGTGATTAATAAGGGCGAATTTGCCCGCTTTATGGTGGCGCACAACCCCGATATCCTATGCCTACAAGAGACGAAGGCGCAGCGCCAGCAGGTGGAGCTTGACCTGCCGGGCTACCACGAGCATTTTTATAGCGCAGCCAAGAAGGGTTATAGCGGCACGGCGGTTTTTAGCAAAACCGCACCGCTGCAGTGGCGCGATGGCCTGCCAGCCGAGCTGGTAGAGCAGTTCCAGCTCGCGGCAGATAGTTACGGCAGCCCAAACGATGAAGGCCGCGTCATTACAGCGGAGTTTGCCAGCTTTTGGCTGGTGACCTGCTACACGCCCAATAGCAAAGGGGACTTAAGCCGGCTTGCCCTGCGCGCCAAGGCCTGGGACCCCTGCATGCTGGCGTACCTACAGGGGCTGGAGGCTGGCCACTACGGCCCGGCCAAGCCCGTACTCTACTGCGGGGATATGAACGTCGCCCACGAGCCGATAGACCTTGCCAACCCACGCGCTAACCGGGGCAAACACGGCTTTACAGACGAAGAGCGCGCTGGCTTCCAGCATTACCTAGACGCTGGCTTTATAGACACCTTCCGCGCTGCTCACCCCGGCCAAACCGATGCCTACACCTGGTGGACACACTGGGCTAACGCCCGGGCTCGCAACGTAGGCTGGCGGATCGACTACTGGCTAGCTTCAGCGGCAATCGCCCCGCGTATCACCAGCGCCCACATCCACGCCAGCCAAATGGGCAGCGACCACTGCCCGGTCAGTATTACACTAGATGAAGTGATAGCGTAGACTAAGGTTATAACTAAGGACGCGATAGCGCACAAACCTTGACGCACCTCTCATATATTGATACATATTAGCTTCTCGTCATCTGGCGAGAGGCGAGCCCAGAAGAGGAAGAAGGTGAATCCCCATGCTCGACGGATGAACAACCAGCAGAGGGTGCACAAGCACACGTTTGCGCACCCTCTGCGCTCTAACCTCCTACCTCCTATCTATACCCAACCTAGTCGTCAGCACTACTCTTACTGGAGTATATAGAGCTCCTAGGTTGGGTTTTTCTCTTTCACGTCTTTCTACTCGCTCCCAGAATGCGCCAGTGCCTCGACACTGTACATTAAAGATCGCGGCTCACTAATAGCAAGCAAGACATCACTTCAAGCAGCAATGCATAGCAAGCACCACCTCCTTCGCGGTATAATAACTCTATGCTGAGTATTTTCTCCCTGTATTATCTCCGTCCGTCAGAGCGAGGTGACTGCGTATGAACATCCCTTACTGGCAGCAGCAAACGCCAGCCAAACCGCTCTACCCAGACATCGCCTGGAATAAGCCGCAGCAGCGGGCGCAAGCAGGCAAGCTGGGTATTATTGGCGGCAACCGGCTGAGCTTTCGTGCTATCGAACATAGCTATACCACTGCGCTCACTACAGGGGTAGGGCAGGCGCGCGTAGTGCTGCCAGATGCCCTGCGTGGCACTATTCCTGCCAGCGTGACAGATACGATTTTTGCCGCAAGCAACAGCAGCGGCAGCCTGGGTAGCGAAGCCTGGCCAGAGCTGCAAGCCCTCACTGGCTGGGCCGACGCACTCCTCCTCATTGGCGATGCAGGCCGCAACAGCCAGACCGCCATTGTCTATGAAAAGCTCGTGAGCCACACCACCACACCACTCATCATCAGTCGCGACGCAGTCGATTTGCTTACGCCAAGTGCCCCGCAGCTTGCCAGCCAGTCAAACATCCTTATCATTGCATCATTCTCACAAGTCCAAAAGTTCCTTCGCACCCTGTACTACCCCAAGATCCTCACCTTCCGGATGCCACTGCTCCAGCTGGTCGAGGTGCTGCACAAATTTACCGTCACCTATCCACTTACCCTCGCCACCTTCCACGCCGATACCATCCTCATCGCTCAGCACGGCATTGTCACATCAACACCATGGTCGCAGCCAATGGCCCTCTGGCAGGGCACTGTGCCAACGCGCATCGCCGCCTACACCATGTGGAATCCAGCGACACCCCTCCAGGCAGCAACGGCTAGCCTGCTAGATGTGAAGGAGTATGTATTAGGTATTAGGTATTAGGTATCGGCTTCGGAACTTTTTGTTATAGCTATCTGCGATTCTCTTCTTTATCTCTTTGACGAGTGAGGAGAAGTATAAGAGGGGTCGCTTAAGCCCTAGAGCACGAGCGACATTTCTGTGACCTACTTTTTTGTCTGAGCGACAAATGATAGATATCTTCAAGTACGATAAATATACCGATGAGACCATCTCAAGTAGTAGGATTTTATATATCCTACCAAACCAATACCGAAAGGGAAGAGCGAGAAAAGAGATTTGCACGCAATGTGCAACGCCATTATTATATTGTTCGTTTTTTATGTTCAGATCATACGAAGCACAAATCATGAACAAATGTTTGCGTCACATGAGCCCGCTACCTCTGATATTCTGCTGGACAAAAAAGTAGCACAAGCATAAAACACCACCAAATACTATACCAAAACTCCCTTATTACATGGTGTACTATACTTGCATAAACGCCGGTATTATATATCTTATTTATAGAACGAAAATAGCACTTTTCTACCGGAAATCAAGTATATATACCATGTTTTGCAATAATATTTAGCTTATCTGTCATAGCAAATCGCCTATTTTATCTTGCGTTATAAGACAAAAAGCAGGTGAGTAGTATATTTGTTCACCCTAGTTTGTGTACTATATCAACCATGATACATGAGTAATGAGCGTGTTCAGTGCATCCTCATACTGCTTACTTTGTTTTGTGTGTTGCTACGCAGCCCCATCAGTTGCCTTATTCAGCAAGGAGAAGCCATCGCCCCAGCCTGCATGAAGATCCCGTACCATGTAGGAGGCATCTCCTGGCCAAGAGTATAGTAGGATAGAGTAGGGGAGGTGTAGATGGAATACCTTGAGGAGATCTTGGATACCGTCATCATTAGCTGACTATGTCTACAGAAGCTAGTTACGTGG
This sequence comes from Candidatus Saccharimonadota bacterium, assembly GCA_030528025.1. Taxonomy (GTDB): domain Bacteria; phylum Patescibacteriota; class Saccharimonadia; order Saccharimonadales; family Saccharimonadaceae; genus Saccharimonas. The sequence goes on along the minus strand of JAUMZP010000001.1, from coordinate 478,708 downwards.
CCTGTATTAAGCCTCTATTGAGGAGAAGTAAACCGATCAAACTACTCGTGTTACCATCTAGAATCCACGATGTAAAACATATGTTTACTTGCCTTTCTCTATTATTCCAGCAAAATATACCAGCACAGACAGATCAGACAGAATGCACTCACATATGCGTGGCTAGCCCCTTACAGCCTAAGAGCGAGCGAGAGGAAGGGTAAAGAAGCTTAGTACTTCTCTGTAACTCACTCTACAATCCCACAGATGAGGCCAATCAAAAAGAAAAGAGGACACAACGCAGCTTATATTGGGTCAATGATTTATTTTCAAAAACCAAACAAATAAAAAATCACCCGTCCATGCAAAACGGGTGATTTTTGGGTTATCCGCAAACGGTTATTTATTTGCGGTGGCGGCTTACGTAGTAAGCGGCACCTGCAGCAGTGAGGCTACCAATACCAGCCAGCGGCAGGAGGGTACCGCCCAAGCCGGTGTGTGGCAGCTCAACTACTGAAGGAGGAGTTTGCTCACACTTCGACATGTCGGTGGTGTAGTCATTGCTTACTTCGTTGCGGCGAACTTCGACGATCTTCTTGTCAGAGATACGGCAGACCTTGACCTTGTCGCAGTCAGCAGTATTCTTTGAGTGCTTCTTCTCGTCGAATTCTTTTTCCTTAATGGTGACAATAGCACCAGTCTTCAGTTCACAGACCTTCATCTTGTCGCAGTCTTTGACATTCTTTGAGTGCTTCGTAGCGTCAAATTCGCTTTCTTTGATGGTGATGATGGTGCTACTGCTCAGCTCACATACCTGGATGCTTGGCTGGGGTGTTACCTTGATAACAACCTGGCAGTCCTGGCTAGTCTTCTCAACGTTGGTACTACCACCTTCGTTGCCAACTACGGTCATCTTAACGGTGTATGTGCCTTCTTTGGCGTAAGTGTGGCGAACGGTTGCGCCGCCGGTGGCAGTCTTGCCGTCACCAAAGTCGTACTTGTACGTAGCGACCTTTGCACCTTCCTTAGCAGTTGCCTTGGCGGTGAATTGATATTCGTTGCGCGAAACCTGGGTAGCTTGCAATGCGTCGCAAGTCAGGCTTGGCTTAGCTGGTGGGGGAGTTGGGGTGCCCCAGGTAGGGTTACCACAGTCCTTGATAATACCGGCAATAAACTTACCGTTGTTGTCGAACCATGCGTAGATATTGAAGGTTGTCTTGCCCAAGATAAAGCTATCACCTGTTGGGTACTGGTAGTATGTGTGACCACCAGCAGCGCGCTGACCTTCTGGCTTCTTTTGGTTGGTGCCAGCCTTGGCCTGCAGGGTGCGAGCACTTGTGGCAACAACTCGGCCGCCAACGATGATGTTACCGTTGGCGTCAACAGTACCTTCTTGCATGTTGGCACCGTTGATCATTTGCTCGGTAATACCGAACTGGGTGTAGAGCTGGCGGATTTCTGCACGGCTCGAGTAGGTGCTGCGCAGGGTTTGTACATCCTTCGTGCCACACTCTACGACGTTAAATTTGCTACAACTTGTTGAGACCGCTGCCAATGCTGGCTGTGCTACCCACAAGCCACCGATTGCTGCGCCAGCGACAACGCTAAGTGCAACAAACGATTTTGCTAGTTTGTTCATTTGTTTTCCTCCTCGTCATTATTAGACGTTATGTGTTGAGATTATCATGTCCTTTATTTTTTGTCAACAATACTTTTTCATATATTATGCTTATGCTTAAATCTATATTTCATGGCTGTTGTTCTACCATAAAATTACAATCATAGCCACTGTTATATCGTGGTTGCGTGCAAGCGATGTTCGATGGTGTTGTGTTTACAAACATACATCGTACGATTGGTGTTTTCGCCTGTTGGGCGGCTATGTGATATTGCTCGGCTTTTTGCCACATTTTTTCTTGCTCGTTTATCGCTAGTTGTCTAGTCATTTAGGATGGGTGAGCAGTCGTATTGAATGAAGAGAGTGACCACTCAGGCATATCTCCATAGAGCCTTGAGCGAGAGGCTAGCCAAGCACAGCGCAATCTGCTATACTGACAGGAGTTGCAGGGTAGGGCTGCAATATGGTCTTACACACGCCGCGGTGGTGGAATTGGTAGACACGTCAGACTCAAAATCTGATGTCCACTCGGACGTGCCGGTTCAAGTCCGGCCCGCGGTACCAGTGTTTATTCAACTGTTTTCCGAAAAATAAGCCGCAGTGTCGGCTTATTTTTTTGATTAATAACTCTTGCTCTCCGATTATGCCAGGCTTGAGAGCGTGGGCACGGGTAGGTAACTTCTTATCCAGGGTGGATTTTGAAACGCAAGCGATATATTGGTATATCAAAGCTAATATTGTATACTGGAAGTAGTTATGCAACCACAAGATCCGTCACGCACAACATCACGAGGGCATTCATCGCAGAGCCGCGATGCACGGCTTAGTGAGGTGCGTGGGCAAATTGATGCATTGTACAATACGTCGAGCAGTAGTGGCAACACAAACCGCCCAACTATGCAGCCCATCATTGGTAATGCGCCGACTCGCCAGCCAGCGCCCAGCACGAGCGCCAAGGCGGCTACCTTCTCAGTTCCGAATCTCGCGAGCAAACCAGCCAGCCATGTACCAGTAGTGCGGCACGCAGTAGGTGGCGTCCAGCACAGCCAGACGGCTTACCGTCCAGGCGCGCAAGCGTGGCGTCAGAGCCAAGCAGCTGCAGCGTCAAATACCCACTCAGCACCTGCCGCCCGCGAGCGCGATATCTCATCTATTACGCCGCGCAGCCGCCCACAGGCACACTACATTGGCACATCGGTGCAATCCCAACCCTCACCAACTCGCACAGCTGCTTCATCAACAGCTCACGCACAGCAGCAGCCCTCATCTCAAGACAATCATACTGAGCAGCCAGCAGCAAGCGCGCATCAGCCGCAGCAACCAGACAGCCAGCGCCCTGCCGGTGCGCCACGCCAGCCTACCGCCAACCAAAAGGCCGCCTGGCAGCAATATCACAGCGCCTGGCAAAACTACTATCAGCAGTATTATGAACGCTACTATCTAGGCCAAGTCAAGAAGGCTGAGGAACGCCTCGCTGAGCAAGCCAAAGCTCACGACGCCGATACACCTAACACCACCGCAGCCACCACTGATGAGCTAGAAGAGCTCACCCAAAGCCAAGCAATGGGCGACCTGCGCTCGCGCTTACTGAGCTCGATTCGCAACGGTGCAAACAAAGTCCGCCATAGCCGACACTTCATCCCCGCAGTGGCTGGTATTTCCGTTATGGTATTATTCTTGGCCTTGCAGTACAACCGGGTCTTTTTCTCATACGTTGCCGCCTACACCTCACCAGGAGACCTCGATGCTCAGAGCTATATCATTAGCCCATACGACTCGACCAACGTTGGCCCAGATCCCAAGCTTATCATCCCTAAGATCGCGGTAGACGTACCCATCGTGTGGGACGCCAACGCTGCTAGCCAAGCCTCGCTTAACGCCGCTATGGACAAGGGCGTCGTGTGGTTCAACATCCCTGGTGCCAATGCGAAGCCTGGTGAGGTAGGGAACTTCGTCGTCTCAGGCCACTCGAGCAACGACTGGCTCGATAATGGTAAATATAAGTTCATCTTCGCGCGGCTCGAGCAAATGCAAAAGGGTGACAATATCTACGTCAATTACAACGGCAAGCGCTACACCTATACTGTCACTGGCTCACAAGTCGTCAAACCGACCGATGTGCACGCGCTGCAAACCAACTCCACCAAGCCAACTATGACGCTCATCACCTGTGTGCCGCTTGGTACCGACCTCAACCGCCTGCTCGTCACGGCCGAGCAAGTCAGCCCCGACCCATCCTCCGCCAAAAAAGAAGCATCTCAGACCACTACCAACAGTGGTAGCAACAGCAAGAGCGCCATGCCAGGCAACTCACCAACCTTCGTCCAACGGGTCGGCAACCTGTTTTCAGGGCGGTAAGCTGGCTTTATAAACCAGTGTAGTATCTACGCTTGAGGTGCAATATCTCTCATTGGTCGCTCTGGTGGTTTGTATAGCAGTATAAAGATAAAGACAGAGAAAAGTGCGCTATCGCAAAGAGATATGCGAATATGAGAGTGCATCGCCAAACTATTTCGCCGCTTAGCAACGAGAAAGTACGTAAAAATAACAACGACTATTAGTATACTCGCTCTACCGAGGACCTCTGTTATTCTAATGAATCTCTCATGAATTTCACAGCTATTGCTTCTTGGAGTTTTCCTCGACGCTTGACGGATCGCTCATATATTGATATATATATATTAATTTTTCGCTCAAAGTACGCCCTGGAGCGAAAAGTCGCTCCTGGCTTTGGGCTCAACTCTAGAAGGAGATGAGAAAGATGGTAGCACTGATTGCAATGGGTATCAGTGGTGTTGTGGGGCTCGCCCTACCATATACTTCCACACGTATGGAAGAGAATAGTAGCAAGAGTACGCTGAAGTGGTATGGTGCAGCGAATGCTGCTGTTGCACTTGCAATACTTAGTGCACTATTCCTATTTAGCTCTCATGATACCAACGATCCACTGGTCATCGCTGGCATCATCATGTTTGCTGCATGCGCCACAGCATCCATCAGCTCAGCCCGTGCCTACACCCAGCGTCGTCGTCAGGGCGAATAAGCCCACCAAACATAGCTCACTGAACCGTGTCTCAATCTGATTGCAGTGCTTAAGCGCACTCTCGGGTTGAGCAATTAATCCGGTTCAGTTTGAGTATGGTTGGTGGGCTATGTTTTTTGATTTTGTTAATTACTTTGCTGATTATACACCATTCAACAACGAGAAGTTTATCACTGATGTTATCAAAGGGTGTAGTAACGCTTAGTTGTCGTTCACGATTTTCGTCTGGCGCAGTGCCACGCCATCCTTCGTCTTGACGAAGCTATAGAGGTAGCGCTGGTTTTGCGAGAGGACAACAGGGAGGTCGAGTGCTGAGGTGGTGATGCGCTGCTGGTTGGCACCATCAAAGTCGTAGAGATGCACACCGTCGTGTGTGAAGGTGAAGTGGTAGCCATCAATCCAGTTAATATCGCGCGTTAGTGGCTGAGGGAGCTTGATGGTGGAGGACTTGAGCAGCTCAAGGTCGTACGTCATGAGGCTCGTGTCGTTATACACACAGGTGAAGCGGTGTCCACCACGCGAGAAATCGACATGGCTAATACCACCTGGCATACTGAGGCTGGCGACAGACTTGAGGCTGCTTGCCGTACGCGAATCGCTCGCGGCATGTGAGGTACTGCTGAGAATCTCAGCCGTCTCACCATAGGCGATCACGTAGTATACTTTGTCGTAATATTTCTCGATACGGAAGTGCAGTGGAGCCACACCATCATCGGCATAGCTACGGACGGTGCGAGGCTTGGTGGTGCCAATAGTGAGGTAGCCAGCAGTGCGCTGCTTGCTAGTGTGGTCGAGTTTAGTAGTGTAGGTGATGGTCGTATCGCTGTAGAGCGCAAACTCAGCCACGTTACTAACGAGTGGGCCTGTGATCGTCGTGTCACTGAGGCTTGCTTGGCGCAGGTCACCCTCGCCGGTGAGGACAAAGAGCTTGCGGCTGTCGCCCTGCGAGAATTTAGCAGCATCAACATCCACACCAAGCTGCCGCGTGACATTCTCGAGCTTGTGGTTACCCTGCGTGTCGAGGACGAGCCACTCGGTTTTATCGCCATTATAGGTGTGCTTGATCGTCACATAGCGGTTATCCTTATCCCACGAGTCGAGGGTGAAGGCTTGGTGCTCAGCATTGTCTGGCGCAGTGTAGTGTGCGCTGTCGAGTGTGATATTCGTCGTCTGTGGGTTGTCGCCACTGAGATCGGCCAGAGTAACGGTGGGCTTGTGCGCAGAAGGAATGAAGACGAGGTAGCGATTATTACCCGAAGCAATGGCGCTTGACGCACCACTAGCAGTTGCGACACTCTTATGGCTCGGGTTGCTGGAGATAAGCCGAGCATAGTCGAGCCACAGCACGCTGCCAGCCTTCACATCCACCGTCTTGTGCCAATCATGGTAACCTTCACGCTGGATGGTAATATTGCGCTGGCCAGCCGAGAGGGTAAGTTTGCTAGGCGTCTCGTTGCTAAGGCGGGTTTGGTCTACCGTCACTTGGGCGCCATCAGGGTGTGTGTCAAACTGCACCAGGCCACCCTGCACAACCTTGCCACTCGACCAATTAAGCCGGTACCCCTGTATTGCATAAGCAAAAATCACGACAGTGAAGAGAACGGTCAGCACCATCATGCTATAGATCAAAGTCAGATGGACGCGTTGGCGTCGCTTTCGTTGTTGCGTATCCATGACAACATTATACCATGGCTGGAGGGAAGTAGGATGTGTTGCCTATCCAGCTCAGTCTCGCAGCAAGCTCGTGTATTTCGTCTCGGCAATTTTATAAAAAACAGCTCCCACCTCTTGCAAAATCCCTTATACTTGGAGTATTATACGATCAAAGAGGGAACAAGGGGGATATTATTATGCGTCATACGACGGTCACACGTGGTGGACAAGCGCCTAAGCAGGCAGCTGGGCAGGCTGCCATTCGTCAAGATATACAGAGGCCAGGGCTGCATCGCACAAGCAAATCAGAGCGGCAACCTGTGCTATATGGGCCTGAACTAAAGATCATTCATACCCCGCGCGCTCGCTCTACAGTGGTCAAGGCGACTCAGAAGCATATCTCAGAAATCATCCCGGCAACCAAGGCGGTACAGACAATTCAGGCGGCCACAGCGACGCCGCAATCATCTGCAAAGAACCAGCCACGGGTAGCTACAGGAGCCACTGGAACCACTCCGCCGCACCCCGCGCACCAGCTGGCCACGCTCCATGCAGCCACGCCGCAAAAAACAACGGCACCACATCGCGCCGCAACACCAACTGCACACATCACCAAACATCATCGACCGGTGGCGGTGCAGCCTATCACATCATCTCGACCTGGCTCGCCGCGCCAACTACGGAAGCGGCAACCCGTGACGATCTCGCCACTCTCGGCTCAGCCAACAAGACCCTCATCGCCTCGTGCGCAAACCCCATACCACACTGCTCAACAGACGTCCACCCAGCCTGGCACGCCACGCAGTATGGATTTTGTATTTGTACCATCAGAGGTAGAACCACCCAGTGCTGCTAAGCGCCATAACACACCACCACCGTCACAACTGGCACGTGTGCTTGTTACCGAGCAAATCGAGCAGACGCAAACCCAGGCCACGCAGCCAGTTATACCAATTAGCCTACCCACACTCAATCTCGCCGAGCTTGCTGCCCAACCACTGGTAGCGCAGCCTTCTGGGGTGCCACAGGGTGAGGTGTGGTGGCCACCAGCCGAGCCAGAACTCACTACGACGGAGAATATCCCCGTTGGCACACTGCCGCGCAGCGTTCTTACTCAGCAGAGTAAGAAGCTGACAGCTGCGCCCAGATCCAAACGTCGCAAACTCTTCACTAGTAAACGCCGCACTAACAAACCCACAACCAGCGTCGCACCACCACCAGCTCGGCAGCCAACAGCGCGCCACTGGGGTCGGCGCCTCAGCGTTGCCGGGGCGATGGTGGCACTGCTCGCCTTTGGCGGCTATCTGACATACCACAACATGCCTGCCATTGCTACTCGTATGGCCGCCACTCAGGCTGGCATTAATGCATCGTTTCCGTCGTATCAGCCGAGTGGCTATAGCTTGGCGGGCGGCATATCGCAGCGGCAGGGGAGTGTCTTAATGAAGTTCGCCGCCAACGCTGGCCCAGGCACCTTTACTCTCACGCAGAGCCGATCCGATTGGGATTCTAGCGCTGTCCTGGCCAACTACGTTTTGCCCAGCTTTGGCCGCAACTTCGCCACTACCACCAGCCGTGGTCTCACCATTTATAGTACCCACAATGCCGCCGCGTGGGTCAATGGCGGTATCCTCTACACCATCAAGGGCAACGCACCCCTGTCGAGCGAGCAGGTGGAGCGGATTGCAGTAAGTATGTGAATCTCGTGAGAGCTCGCGCTTCTCCCATCACTTCATCCGATGGAATATGAAAACAGATTGCAATAATCTGTTTGCAGCCCTAGCATCAAGAGGTCGATATTTGGGAAATATCGACCCTTATAGCGTTCCGGAGGAGGGAGCGATGGGAGAAGCGCAGACTATGGCCAAAATCATGCTGTTCTTTGTCATGCAGTTCATCTGCTATACTTATCCATATGAGTAACGACACATCATCTGATACACCATCTTCGCATGCCACTACCATTCGCACCCGCTTTGCACCAAGCCCCACGGGGTATATTCATGTGGGTAATGTGCGCGCAGCGCTCTTTCCGTGGCTGCTCACGCGCCAGCAGGGTGGGAAATTCGTCTTGCGCATTGAGGATACCGACCGCGCTCGCTTTGTATCTGGGGCGGAGGATCTGATTCTCGATACACTCGACTGGCTTGGGCTAGACTGGGACGAAGGTCCACGCGTTGGCGGTGAGGCTGGGCCATACCATCAGTCGGAGCGCCTCGCCATCTACCACCGCTGGGCACAAAAGCTCGTCGACAAAGGCCTCGCCTATGCCGACCCCTACACCCCAGAGGAAGTCCAAGGCTTTCGCGAGGAAGCTCGGGCTGCCAAGAAGGCTTTCTTATACCGCGACTATCGCCCAACCAATCCACCAGAGTGGGATGGTACCCAGCCACTGCGCTTTAAAGTAGCCAAGCCCCAGCGCTACACCTGGCACGACCCCGTGATGGGTGAGCTCTCCGCTGGGCCAGAAGCGCTCGATGACTTCATCCTCATCAAGGCCGATGGTTACCCAACATACAACTTCGCTCACATTGTCGACGATGCCGAGATGGGCATTACCCACGTCATCCGCGGACTGGAGTATATCTCCAGCATTCCACGCTACCTCAGCCTATACGATGCGCTGGAGCTTGAGCCACCAGTATTGGCCTGCCTGCCACACATCATGGCACCCGATGGCAAGAAAAAGCTTGGCAAGCGTGACGGTGCCAAGAGCGTCACCGACTACCGCACCGATGGTATTTTGCCCGAGGCAATGCTCAACTTCCTCGCCTCGCTGGGCTGGAATGATGGCACCGAGCAAGAGATCTTTAGCAAGGAGGAACTGATCGAGAAATTCAGCCTCGAGCGCGTCCAGCGCAGTGGTGCCCGCTTCGACGAAAAGCGCCTCCTGTGGATGAATGGCCAATGGATCCGTCGCTTATCACTCGATGACCTCTACAGCCGGGTCGAGCACTATTGGCCAGCCAGCGCCGCTAGCGCCGACGAATCGTACAAGAAACAAGTGCTTGCTCTGGTGCAAGACCGTCTCAAGACCTTGGCCGAGCTGCCAATGCTGAGCCGCTACTTCTTCGAAGAGCCTACTATAAACGAAGAACTCATTACCACCAACAAGCCACTACGCAAACTGACGAACGAGCAGCGCCGAGAACTCCTCGCCACGGCCCACGCCGCTCTGACTCAGCAGCACACATGGACACCAAGCGCTATCCAAGACACTCTCAATCAACTCCTCGAGACCACTGGCCATAAGCCGGGCGTACTCTTTAGCCTCATCCGCATCGCTACCACCTGGGCACCCTTTAGCCCCCAGCTGAATGACACGCTGGCGCTGCTTGGCAAGGAGCGGACGCTGGCGCGGATTGAGCAGTATCTTGGGTAATAACACGCTACGCATCACACAAAAACCGGCTCTCCCAGCCGGTTTTTATTTGAACAAATAATTGCGTCGTGAGTAAAAATAATAGCAATAACAGGGGTAGGGGAGCTGCCCGCGAATACACAACGGTACTCAAGCGGGCAGCCCCAGTGGATAGAAGGGCCATGCCTATGCTATTCCATAGGCCGGCGTGAGGCTTGAGATATCAAGCCTTTTTTGGTTCCTTGCGATCGGTAGCACAAGTCGAGTCACTATCTGCCTCCAGCATCGCTTGAGACAGCGAGCCCCAGGCGATGACCTCATCCTCGGACTCACCAAGGATGAAGGGGAGGGACGACACCCGTGAAGCGCGGTCGGCCTCGGCAGCTACTAAGGCTTCACGCTCCTCACGTGAGTGGCGCAGCGACTCCTCGGTCGCCTTGCGCTTAGCCTCTACACGGCGCTGCTCTTCAGCAGCAACGCGATTGGCCTTGAGGCGGTTGATCTCGTCCTGTATATAGCCATACAGGACATCGAAGGCACGACGTTGATACTCATCAGGTGAGGGAAGCTTGGCGCCGTACTCTTTGCTGATGAACTCGATCAGCTCTGGGTTGCGACGAACAACCCGAGTGACAGACTCATGACTGATACTAACTACCTTGGTGTTGATACTGTCAACAGACACCCTACCAGCACCAGCCTCCAGTATCTTACGGGCATTCTGAGAGAGGCCAGATTGAAGCAGTAAGCGTATACAGCGGATTACACTGTAATCAAACTCAATTGCATTCAACTCACCAGAGCCGAAACGCCGATACAACTGCTTACGTTCTTGCCATCCACCCACTAAGACGACGCCAGTAACGCCAGTCAGGAATGCGGAAGGAATAGCCAATAGTAGCCACCATAACGACCAAGCGTACGATGCAAAGCAGCTACAGATAGCAACTGACCCTACCACGATGCCGCAACGAGCAAAGAATGTCAGTAGAACTCGCTCCTGGTTCGCATATTTACTCTGATCGTGGTCGCTTTCGTTCCAAGCCCAATGGTAGATCCTAGGGCATTTCCATGGCTCAGACACCTCCTCTCGTGTAACACCCTCGACCCAAAGGGATCGAGAGATAGACATATCGCACTTGCTGTAGCCAACTTGCTCTCCGTCTACGTAGAGTCTACCACAGCGAATCTCAAGGAACATATTCTCTTCTCCTTTCTATCTGTAGAGAGAATATGAAAGAAATTATATATATACATATATATCTGTCAAGGCCTTATTGCTGCGTTATTTACAACGATACAGAGGCGGCAGTTCACTATTGCCCCAAAATATCATGCTATTTACTAGTATGGTAATAGTTCGGCTACGATGGGCGCTTTGCTATTCTCGCCAAGCGATATTTGTGCCACAGGGGAGTACTGTGTAGCTATTTTGCTGGAGGTATGTCGCCCAGCCAGACTGATGGTGCCGGCTCCATACCGCTCACAGAGTCTACGCCGCCGTTAATTATGTCGCGCGCAACGGGGGAGGCGAATATGTCAACACCTCGTGGGCCCGAGCCAATCCCTATGCTGCCTCCGAGGGCAGCAAGCGTTATGGCCCTCATGACATCAGGCGATGGCTGGCGCACCCCTTCTTGCACCTGCCCCACACGCCAATCTCCACTGCTGGCTTGTTGCGGTGATTGAGGCGATTGACCTTCGTCAGCCCGTCGTGATGGCGATGTAGCGTCGCTGTCTTCACCATTATCTGTACTGTCTCCCGAGAGGCTCTCGTGTCGTCGTGTCATGTTCCTCACCCAAATTATCGTTAATGGTTATTCATTGTAGGCTATTTTTGAGGATTTGCCAAGGGGTTTGTTGGGTAATTGATCGCATGCGCTCGAGGTATCGATGGATCTATCTTCGCCATATAACTCTTACGCAATTCCTCATCATCCACTGCCGCAAAAAGACCCAGCGCACGAAGTAAATAACCAAAACCCATTTACCCATAGAGCACAAGCAGAGAAGCGCAAGGGTAAAAATACTCACACTGTACGTGGTCAAGTCCAAGGTAGCCTTTTGCTGCAAAATTCCTCATTCATCGCTATCCGCTCATGGTATAATGGCCATAAGATGAGTTCACCACAGAATACACCACCGGCAGCTTTTGGCGGTCGGGCGCAGCGTCGGCGTTTGCGGCGGCATGGACGGCACTTTATGGGGCTGCGGCATTTTGTGGGACAACACCGCATGCCCGTGATGGTGATTGGTGGGGCATTGGTGGTATTTGCTGGAGCAATGGCGTCATTTTCTCTACTCAATAAGCCTCGCCAGGCCAAACCCACCCCTGTTGTGGCAACACAGAAAGCCCCAGAGGTGTATTATTCGCCCCTGACTGGCCTCAAGGTAGCCGACCAAGCGGCCACCACCAAGCCTGTTACTGCAGTGATGCTCGAGAATAGCCCCAGCGCTCGCCCTCAGTCGGGCGTCAAGCAGGCTGAGGTGGTGTACGAGGCAATTGCCGAGGCAGGTATCACTCGCTTTCTCGCGCTGTACCAACAAAACAAACCAACGATGATTGGCCCAGTGCGCAGCCTGCGGCCATACTACATCGACTGGCTTGCGCCATACCAACCCAGCGTAGCCCATGTGGGGGGTAGCTCACATGCCTTGCAAGAGATCCGCAATGGCACCTACCGCGATATCGACCAGTTCTTTCATGAGCGCAGCTATTGGCGTGCCACTGACCGCCGTGCCCCGCACAATGTCTACACCAGTGCCGAGCGGCTGGATGACCTAAATAGCAGCAAAGGCTACAAGCAATCTACTGTCAAGACCGCCCTTGCTCGGACCGATGGCAAGCCAGCCAACCCTGCGACCGCCACTGTGGCCGTCATCAACTTTGGCAAATCCGCCCGCTACAACACGCGCTATCAATACGATGCTAGCACCAACACCTACCAGCGTAGCATCGGTGGTGAGGCTAGCTTGGACCGTGAGGAAGGGCAGATCGCACCCAGCGTTGTGGTGGCACTAACCGTCCAGCAGACCACCGTGCAAGAGGATGGCACGCGCGAGAATATTATCACTACTGGTCAAGGCAAAGCAACTATCTTCCAAAATGGCAGCGTAGTGGAGGGAATATGGCGCAAGGCCGACCGTACTAGCCCCCTCGAGCTACGTGACGCTAATGGCAAGGCAATCGCTCTCACCCGCGGCCAGACATGGATCGCGGCAGTACCTGGTGGCACAGGGAGCGTGTCGTGGCAGCAATAGGCCCAGCCCGGCCATTGCCACCTCATCGTCCACCCACCCTTATTAAGCAGTATTGGCCGCGCTATAGCCGCCGTGCTATTGGTGCAAGTATCCTGACGCAATGCACTATTACCGGGCTCGTGGCGAGTATGCTGTGGATGATTGGCCTAAGCCCTAGCCAGTTGCAGTTTTGGCTGGTCATTATGGTTGTAGTGCTGGCGAGTATCCCACTCAATATTTTTCTGCTCATGCAGCTGCTCACCCCGCTCAAAGACCTCACACATGCTCTCAGCCATGTAGCAGGCGAGCCTAGTACCATTACGCCACCCAACCCCAATGCAGCACACTTCGAGCGCGATGGCTTCAAGCCGCTGCTGCAATACATCTACCAAACAGCCGCACTAGTTGGCCAAAACCCGCCGAGCCAGACTCAAGCACAAGCTGCCCAGATCGAGGCCGCGCTTGATCAAACCAGTGCTGGCATTGCCATCCTCACTGGCCAGGGGCAGGTACGCTACCACAACCGCCACACCCCACTGCGCCAGAGCCATGATGACACGGCCGAGCTCGAGCTGCTATTCGAGCCAGGCGATGGTCTGACGGAGTGGCTCGCACATTGCCGCCGCAGCGCTGTCCACGCCGAGAAGACCTGGCTGCGCATTGCAAACAAACTAGTGGGTGAGCCTGGGCGGCGTATCTTCGACATTACAGCCAATTATGAGAAGGGGAGCAGTGCCGAGGTTATACTGGTGCTACACGATCGCACCACCCTCTACCAGCCCGAGGATGATGACCTCGATTTCATCGCCTTTGCCGCTCACGAGCTGCGCGGGCCCATCACCGTTATTCGTGGCTATCTAGATGTCCTCACTGAGGAGGTTGGCCCAGCGCTGGCTGGCGACCAGCAAGAGCTACTAGGGCGGCTCGTTGTCTCAGCCAATCGCCTCAGCAGCTATGTCAACAACATCCTTAATGCCAGCAAGTTCGACCGCCGCCATCTCCGCGTTCACCTGGCAGAAGAGTCAGTGGCTAGCATCTACAATATCATCCGCGATGACATGCAGCTACGCGCCACCACCCAAGGTCGCCAGCTCACGGTAGATATCCCCACCACGCTGCCCACCATTGCGGCCGATCGCTCCAGCCTATCTGAGGTGCTGAGCAATATCATTGATAACGCGCTCAAATATAGCAACGAAGGCGGGCTCGTAGCCGTCTCGGCCGTGCAAGACGGTGCATTTGTCGCCATCAAGGTACAAGACCACGGCATCGGCATCCCCGCCAATGTCATGGGCAATCTCTTTCACAAGTTCTACCGCTCGCACCGCAGCCGCGAGACTGTAGCTGGCACGGGCATTGGGCTCTATATTAGCAAGGCGATCGTCGAGTCGCACGGTGGACAGATTGGCGTGGTAAGCCGCGAAGGGGAAGGCTCCACCTTCACGATCACCATCCCCACCTACGCCAGCGTAGCAGACAAAATCACTGATGGCAGCAACAGTCAGCTCATCACCAGTGGCAGCGGCTGGATAAAAAACCACACGATGTATAAGGGATAACAGAGGTAGTAGGAGAGAAATTATGGCAATTCACACAATTCTCGTCATCGAAGACGATCGCTTCATCGGCGAGATGTATGTGCGTAGCCTCCGCAAAGCAGGCTATACGGTAGACTGGCTAATCGACGGGGCAGACGGCCTCGTGGCAGCACGTAACAACCACTACGACCTCATCCTGCTCGACATCATGCTCCCTGAGAAACGCGGCAACGAAATCCTCGAAGCACTGCGCGCCGAGCCGCAGCACATCGCTGGCACGAAGATCGTCATTATGACCAACTTCGACCAAGACGAATCCACCCGCCTCGCTCTCCAAACTAGTGTAGACGGCTACCTCATCAAAGCCGAGATAACCCCACGGCGATTGCTGGAGATTATTGCGGAGATGAAGAAGAGCTAATGTCTTTAACGTTACGCTTGTTCTTATCCCACATACGGCTTAGCCCATCCCTATCTAGTGTCTGCATAATCTCGTCGTTTGGATCAAAAGCATTTGGGGAATCAATCGGGCCATTAATTCTATTTCGTATTCTCTCAATGTGGTGAGACAAACCTACGCTGCGAAAGTACTCCTCATCGTCAATGATATTCAATCCTTGACGTTGCGCAATTAATAGACTAATTCGAGCACCAACGGCATAGCCTCGTAACTCTCTTCTTAACGTATGTTTCTCTCTTGGTTCGTTACGCTGCATGAGCCATACTGGGTCATCAAGTATATCTAATGCATGAGTTAGCTCATGAGATAATATATCTTCGGGGTTACTATCACTAGTATAATCGACTGCTACACTAGGCTGACCAAACACGGCTCCAACCTCAGGACTACCTTTCTTACGATGATCAATGAATATTGGGAATCGTTTTGTATACGTCGATCCACTAGCACCCTTGCTTATACTAAATTTTTCATTATGTTTTGCTGCAGATGTCTTTCCATTATAAAAGTGGCGAGTGATCTGATTTTGTGCTATCGGATGAATATTATTTTGCTCTTTAGCCCCAAAGTACTGTCGATCGGTAATACCTACCATCGATAGCTGCACTTCTTGACCAGGGCGCAGCGCCATTAACGGAATAACTGGCTTTTGTACCCACCGATGAATCTCTTGTATAGAGCCATCGTGGTTAATCATTGGAAATCGCACATAGTCTATCGCCTCCACTAGGCGTACAGCAAGAATACCAAGCATATCTTGTGCCTGTGTACTCTCAGCCGTTGTATAAATAAGCTCCAGCGACCGCTTCAGCTCATCCTGCCGCTCTGCATACTCAGCAGGGTGCGGCGTGTTACTTCTGTTACTCTCTCTGCTGTCATGTGGTGATTATACTACATTTTGTGTAGAACGCAATAGCGAACAAGCGTATTGGGATAGCTCTCCTCACATAGCAAGCCCATCACAGCGAGTATACTCCGGCTGAGAGTAATATGGCGAATATTTGCCAATATGCCACTACCTCTATATTTCTTATTCGGTCAGTCCGTTATATATAGTGGTGAAGTTTTGAAGCTTTAGCTCTTGCTATGTATCTCAAAATAATACCACAAATAAAAACACCTCGCCGAGGCAAGGTATCATAACATACTATACTGGTGACCTCACCGGGAATCGAACCCGGATTGCCAGGATGAAAACCTGGTGTCCTAACCGTTAGACGATGAGGCCATGCAAGTGCACATAACAGTGCTGTGTGCCATTATACGAAAAAGTCGCTGGTTTGTCCACTACAATACTCCTTCATTATCCTGCCGCCCAAAAATCACGCTCCAGCCGCAGCGATATCTGCTATACTAATGACACAATATTGTGTAATACAACAAAGCTACCTATGGATATTTCGCCCGTTCCGACATCTGTGCTAGGAGAGCACCCGCCACAACGCCCTGCCAAACGGCGGCATAGTACACTCATGCTGTGGGTGATGCTTGCGGCGGCCATCACTGTGGTACTCTCGGCCATTGCTGCGGCAGTAACCCTTCTCTCCTCGCCGCAGCGCATGCAGGCAGCGGCAGTGTCGGCCATGCCATCGCGCACCGATACGTTTCTGGCTAATAGCTATGGAGCAGGCCAGCGCGCAGTGCGATTTGCGGCAGGGCAGGGCGGCTTGAGCTTCTTGGGTAGCACAGTCGACCACTCGCGGCTTGCCATTGCAGGGCAGGGTGCGCAGGATACCGCACCAGTGCTCCGAATTTGGGATACTGAGCGCAAGCAGGCTGTCGCTACTTGGCCAGTCAGTACCTGTAGCAGTGCGACGCCGCGTGGAGTGGTATATTGCGCCAGCCAACAGCGGGGACGCTCGGTCATTACGGTGGTGGAGCTTGCTACCGCCAAGGTTCTCTATACTACCCCTGTAGCTACCCAGCCTACTACGCTTACATATTACGGCACAGATAGCCAACAGCAAGACATTATTGGCGAGAGCACCACCGCCACCTTCTACGCCGCCGCAGGGAATCTGCGCACTATCACCAGTGGCAATTTTCAGAACCCCAACGCTATCTGCACGATAGCGAGCGGTAGCAAGCTTCTCTGTCGCCGCAATACCGAGAAAGACCACGGCGCTAAGCCATCCCAGAAGTCGCCCAGTAAGCGTGCTACCTCACGCACCACCACCGGTGTCGTCATCACAAATGAACGCCAAGCGACCACTGCAGACCAATCGACGACCGTCATCACTGTGTATGATATCGCCAGCGGCACGCGCGAAGTGCAGCGCACAGCTAGCTCCAGCAACGTCACCTTGGCAAGCGATGGCTGGCTGGAGGGCACTGCTGGCAGTAATACCGTCCAATCAAGCGGGCAAGAGACCTTCGAGAGCTATGGCATCGATGGCAAATCGCGCGGCCGCAGCACTGTCAATAGCGCGTACAAGCTCAGCCCAGCCGCCAGCTCCTTCACCAACCCCGCTGGTACTACCGCGCCAACGTACCCCCGAGAGGCTCTCACCACAGATATGCCGCGCGTCGTTGTGGATGGGCGGGGTAGGGAGTTCCTGCGTATTGCCAGCCAAAACACGCAAGACTTCGCTCTAAGCCAGGCCACCTACAGTCGCACCAGTGGTGGCACACTCACCCTGGCTGACGGCGGCAATATTGTCTCCGCCAGTCTGGATGGCTCGCTCCTCCTCACCAGTAATCTCCACTCCGCCGGTATTCAAGCCAGCGGCAGTAAAGGCCTCAAGATCATCAAAGTCGCCGATGGTACAACTCTCCTCACCATCAAAGGGACTGACATGCGCAGCCTCACTATTCGTAGCAATCTCATCGCTAGCACCAGCAAGGACGGCACACTTGTGGTGTATGTGCCAGGCAAGTAGCACTGCGCCTTAGGTCTTGGCACACAGCTCACCCATTTCCTCTGTATGGTCGCAGTTTATAGCAAAATAACCCACCAATCGCGAGCGGGTTATTTATAAGAGTAGTAGAGCAGGGTTCTACCGACTTGCTGCATGGTTAAGCACATAGGCACTGAGGCAGGCCAGACCAACGCTGAGCATAACGATGGCGGTGTGCGGGTCGATACTATGCGAGATACTCAGTACCACTACGATAACGCTGAGCACCAGGCAGGCTGCGATGAGCAGGATGTCGAGCATTTGCTTGGGCGTCTTTTTGCGGGTGGTCGATACTGTGACCTTTGTTTTTGTGGTAGTTGTTGATGGCACGGCTGCTTTGGCCGCTGCTTTGGTTGATTTTTTTGCCATATGGCCTCCTTTGTTTTCTGGCACTATTGTAGCACATTGTAGAGAAAAATGGGCGAATAAATTGCTACTAGGGTCGTAAGAAGACACTAACAACAAGCGCGACTATCTCGGCCAGCACTCCATTGCTATCACCCAAGCAATCCGCTATAATACACACAAAGCATAAGGGGGATAACCAATGGGGGTGCAACAAATCAGCCGGTTTTGGCACCGGCGCTTGTGCGAGGCAAGTATGCTCTATGCCGTCATCATCGTGGCACTGTGGGCATGGCGGCACTTTGGCGGGGTGGATCAATACAACCTCGTACTTGGCATGCCGCTCATTGCCGTCATCTTGGCTGGTATAACAGGGGTTGTGGCAGCGGTGCTTCACATCTGGCCACCGCAGCAACGGCTTGGGCAGGCGAGTCTGGTAGTGTATCTCTGCGCCGTTGCTACAACAGGCGCGCTCATTATTGGCACTGGTGGGCTGAGCTCACCCTTTATTGCAGCCTGGCTCTTAGTAGCGGTTTTTGCAATGTTTTTTGGCTGGGTAGGGCTAGCGCTAGTCTTGCTACTAGTCAATGCCTATCTCAGTTGGGGGGTGTTGGCAGGGCATATTACAAGCATGATGATCCCCAGCGCTATGCTGACGGGTGAGCTCCCCATCTTGGTGGGGTGCTTGCTCTGGGGGCCGGATGATCGCGCCGCCGAGGCTCGCACCACCTCGTACCGCGAGCTTGCCGCCACACTAAGCCGGGTAGCAGGCAAGTCTGACATCGTGCTCAATGCAATTGGCGATGGCGTGATGGCGCTGGACGCAGATGGGATGATTGAGCTCATCAATCCAGCAGCCCAACGCCTCGTAGGTTGGGGCGATGAAGATGCTCTGGGCCTCAGCTACCAATCCATCCTCAAGCTTATCGATACCAAGAATGACCCCATTACCAATGATACCGACCCCATCGCCGCCGTCCTAGCCGACAACCAGCCCCTCACCACCGACCGCCTGCGCCTCGTGACGAGCTCTGGCAAGACGCCGATCATCTCACTCGTCATTTCGCCCGTCAGCAGCGAGCCAGGCAGTGGAGTTATCGTCGTCTTTCGTGACGTAACAAAGGAAAAGGCCGAGGAGCGCCAAAAAGCCGAATTCATTAGCACCGCCAGCCACGAGATGCGTACCCCTGTGGCGTCGATCGAGGGCTACCTTGGCCTCACACTGAACCCCACCACCGCTACCATCGACCAGCGCGCCCGCGACTTCATTACCAAAGCACACCGCTCGGCTGAGCACCTCGGCCGGCTCTTCCAAGACCTGCTAGATGTAAGCAAAGCCGACGATGGCCGCTTGCAGAGCAATCCTGAAGTGATCGACCTCATCCCCTTTGTCAGCGACATTGTGGAGGGGCTGCGTCACAAGGCCGAGGACAAAAAACTCCAGCTTATCTTCAAGCCACGCCCTGGCACATCTGACGGCGAGCATAGCGCTACCTTTACTAGCCGGACGCTTAGCCCTGCCTTTTATGTCTCTGTCGACCCAGACCAGCTGCGTGAGGTGCTCGATAATCTGGTAGAGAATGCTATCAAATACACCCCCAGTGGGCGTGTAACGGTGGATGTGACTGGTGGTAGTGGGCGCGTGACAGTCGCCATTGCCGATACTGGCATTGGCATACCAGTAGAAGATCAGTCACACCTCTTCCAAAAGTTCTATCGAGTAGATAATTCGGACACGCGCGAGATTGGCGGCACTGGCCTCGGGCTCTACCTCAGTCGCCGCCTCACAGAGGTGATGGGTGGCCGCTTGTGGGTGGAGAGTGCGTACCGGCAGGGAAGTACCTTCTTCCTCGAGCTCCCACGTATGAGTGAGCACGATACCCAAACCGCCCTCGCTGCCAAAGCCAAGGCAGCAGCACAAGCCGCCAAGGCAGCTCCGCCTCGCCCAGTACCGGCTTTTGCCACGGCCGCGCTCCAGAGCCAAGGCTTTTTGCCGCAGTCGGGCCCAGCTACTCGCACGCAGCGCCCAACCCAAAAGAACAGCCGCACAGCCACGTCACCCACCACAGCAAAACACACGCAGCCTACCACTGTTACCGTTGCCCAGGCTACCCCTTCCACTCCATCAAGCACCACCACACCACCATCTGCGCCGCAACCTGTGCCCAGTACATCACCCACAGCGCACATCATTGCCACCAGCCAGCCCCGGCGTAGTCCCACTCGCGTCCGTGATGTCCTCACCGCACCGCGCTCTGCTGCGCCACCACGGGCAGTGCGGTAAATCTCATACCTCTCTCGAAATAATTATAGAGGCCGATATTTTCCACAATACCGGCCTCTTTTATATTAAAACCTGCTACTAGTGCCTCTCCTGCAGCAAAAAGTAAGAAGAGGGGCGAGCCCAGCGCAGACAAAGCCCCAGACTGCTACACGCCTATAACTGGTCTTTCTTGCGCTTATGCTCTGTCCACCCGTTGGACGCACGCAGTGCAGCAACACTAAGGACTGCGGCTTCTGTAAAACGCACCACGTAATGCATCCTCGTCTCTTCCGCCTGGCGGTTTTCAAGAGCAATGATGTTTGAGAGTCCATCCGCAGTAGCAATGTCCTCGTCCGTCGTCATCACGTGCTCCGCAACTGGGTTGAGCAGGTTACCTACCGGCTCTATATTGCCACTGTCGTGGTAAACACTAATACCTGTTGCGACTGTCAGAGTCGTACCAATGGTGGCCAGCGTCCCCAACGCCCGCGCAACTTTATCGCGCTGTGAGGATCGCTCGGGCGATTGCGCTTCCTCGACGAAGCGCTCAACCCAGCTTTGCTTCTCACTTTTGTGCCGTGCCCGATGTGACGTCTCGGCGTGTCGCATTTGTCGTGGTGTTGTCATTTTCATGTTCCTCTATTAAGGAGTAGTATGATACCACAGGATTGATTTATCGTCAATAGCTACCCCCAGTAGCCCTACCAAACCTAGCATACGCTAGCCAGAATATAGAGCAAAGCTCTTTTCTTTGGCTTGGTCGCGAGTTTCTCGATGTTTTCTTGTAGTGGGGTTACACGAAGAGCAGGGGAACGTTTTGCAATTTTCGGTATACGTCACTAGAGCAGCGCTTTATATCAATTCCTCTCAAAAAAACCACAAGCACTATGGTATTTTTGCCAACAATTGCGTACAATAGAGGGTGATATGACAAAGGTTAAGATTCTGCTTGTCGAAGACGACAAAAGCCTGCGCGAAATATACGGAGTACGCCTGTTGGCCGAGGGGTATGACATCGTGTCGGCCGGCGATGGGGAAGAAGCACTCGCCATGGCTATCAAAGAACGTCCGCAGCTCATCATCAGCGATGTGATGATGCCCAAGATTAGTGGCTTCGACATGCTCGATATCTTGCGCAGCACCACCGAGACGCGCGGCATCAAGGTGATTATCATGACGGCACTCTCTAGCCAAGACCAGCGCATGCGCGGCGAGGCGCTGGGAGCAGACCGCTACCTCGTCAAATCGCAGGTTGGCATTGAAGATGTGGTGCGCGCCGTACACGATGTCCTTGGTGATACAGGAGTGAGCCACCGGCCAGCAGCACATACCACTCCTGAGCCTCAGCCAAGCGCACCAGCCAACCTAGTGCCACCAGCCAGTCAGCCCCAGCCCACCACACTGCCGCAGCCCACAGCGCCATTCTCTACACCACGGCCGGCCAGCCTGGGTGAGCGAGTGATCCACCCGCTACAGTCTTCTATGCCGAGACCAGATTATGCCAGTCTAATAGATGACGAACTCGATGCCGCCAGTGGCGCATCACAGCCCACAGCGCCGCAGCCGCCAGCCGAGCCCACTACGCCACAGCCATTCACCTTGCCGCCAGCCGAAGAGGCACCAGAGGCCGAGATTGTCACGCATCACGATGAACACCAAGCAGCCCCTACTAATAACGCATCAAGCCCAGCAGAGGCTCCACATCTGCACATACCGCTAGCCAGCGATGCTCCCACTACGCAGCCACTTATTAACGATATTATTGCGCCGCATAGCACAGCACCATCAGGTATTCCAGATGTACACCATCACATTGTAACGAGCCAGCCTGCTCACTACACCCACACTCCAGCCGACGACGAAGCCGAGCTAGCCGAAGCTCTCCGCACAAGTACGCAGCAAACCGATGATGAGACAGATACCGATGCAGCTGCCTATCAGCCAAGCCAAAACCAGCTCGTCACAGACGCCGTGGCTAGCCTTAATGAGCAGATGGACACCATTCCAAATCCGGTCGAACCACTAGCGCCAGCCACCACAGCAGCATACGACACACCAGCGCCAAGCCATACTGCGCCAGTCGTCGCAGCTCAGCCTCCAGCTACTTACCACGAGCATCACGAGGATTCACCAGCTCATCCTGCTACTGATAGTGCAGCCATTGCGCCGCACAGCACACAGGCCATCGCTGCAGACCCGTCCGATGCGCTAGCCGCGGCATTGCTCCAGGGTAGTGCAGCCGCTCATCCGTCGGTCTCGCCAGTCAATCATCCACTCTACGATGCCATCCGCCCAGCTCCCGTTGCTGCAGCACATTCTGCTCCAGCACAGCCCGTTGACTCCGCAGCAGGGCAACCATCAACCACTCATCATGCAGCATCAGCGCCTCAGCCAGGAGCTGCACCTTCGCACCCAGCACCAACCATACAGCACAGCCACGATAACATCAGCTTCGAAGAGACTGAGCGGGCAGCGCCATCGGCTGGGTCGCACTAAAAAACGTATCTATATCGCTCCACACGTGCTATACTAGGTAATCATCATTGCATGGAGCCTGTTATGCCCGATCGATCACTATTCGACTACCCATTCCATGAACAACCTCCCAATGACTCTGTCACTGGCCCTGCTATGGAGTGCAACGATCCACTACAAGCTGATAGCCACCAACATCCATCGCTTGAGTACCCACTTGTTGTGCCAGAGGTCAAACATAGCCCACTTTTCACTCGCATTCGTGCCATTGGCCAGGCTGCTCTTTGCGGCACACGGGGTATTGTCTCGGCGGTTACTCGGCCATGGTCGCGTCATACCCATCAGCATTAGCTGAGAGAGTTATGAGCGCAGAGCCGAGCCTTCGGCCAGCACGTCCTGGGTGATATAATAGAAGCATGTCGACTACTCGCCTTAACAAACACATTGCTCTTGTGCTGGGCCTGTCGCGCCGCCAAGCGGATGACCTGATCGCCGCTGGAGATGTCGTAGTTGATGGCGAGGTAGCTGTGCTCGGTGCCCGCCTCCAGCCGGGCAGCTTGGTAACGGTACAGGGCGCGCCATTACCCAAGCAAGTTACTTACCGCACTATTATGCTCAACAAGCCAGTCGGTTACGTCTGCTCGCGCAAACAACAGGGGTCACAGCCCACTATTTATAGCCTTTTACCAACAGAGTTGCATGCTCTTAAGCCCGTTGGCCGGCTTGATGCCGATAGCTCAGGCTTGCTTTTGCTCAGCAACAACGGCGACTTTGCCTACCGCATGACCCACCCACAGTTTGCTAAGGTCAAAGAATACCACGTCCGGCTCGACCACCCACTCGAACCCCTCCACCAGCAGATGATCAGCGACTATGGCATCCAGCTTGCCGATGGTACCAGCCGGCTCATCCTCACGCGTCTTCGGCCCGATAGCCGCACCGAGTGGCACATTAGCATGAGCGAGGGCCGTAACCGCCAGATTCGCCGCACCTTCGCCGCTCTGGGTTATACTGTCACGCGCCTGCACCGCACACACTTTGGCAGCTATAGTCTGGGCAAGCTACCGCGAGGTAAGTGGGAAGACGTCGCTGCGCAATAGAGCAGCACCTTCTTGCACTCTCAGCAAAAAATAATATACAATAGTAATATATGTGTATGCCTATTCTTAAAGACCCAACCCCGCGATACAGGCTCCGTTATGTAACGGATGACACCATCACCTGGCTACTCAGTCCACTCCACGAGCGCACGCTCTGTTTCGATCCCAAGGACGACCACTTCTGGAGCGAGACACCTACTCCGCCGCGCATGATACCTTTTGGCGATCACGCCCGCTATGGTCTCGACCTTTATGCCTTAGCTATCGAGATTATCATTATTGCTGCCTGTGGTGGCGCATGGTGGCTAGTCTGGCGGCCATGGCACAAGAAAAAAGACAAAGATGCTCAAGACGCCACAGAGAAAAAACGGCCTCTCCCGCGGTGGCTCTATGCTGTGAGCTTAGCTATTCTCGCCATTGGCATTGCATTCTTGCTCACCATTATTATCTTTACCGTGCGTCGCTATATTATTCTCAATAGCTAACTCTACTCATCGTGGCCCCATCCGCCAGAGGACGCCAGCCGCGCCAAGTGCCTGGATGATAGTGGGGTTTTTGTCAAAGGGCTGCTCTGGATGGTTGATGCGTGCCCGGATCGTCTCGATCTGCTGCACAGCCGATAAGTCACGGTACGGTGGTATATCATGCTGGCGAAGGAACCGTGCTTGTAATGTGTACGCCTTGAGCTCAGAAGAGAACAGTGCATATGGTGGCTCACCCCAGGGTGTACAAGGGGTAGTGATGGCATCATTGGCGTGACTTAACTCGTGGAGGAGTACACCGGCTGTGATAATGCGCGCCCTCTCGCTATCATCATGGAGAGGCAGTCTAGTCTGATTCATCACAATATTCGGCCGAGCATGCATGGGAGTGCGCCCAACCCGCCCCATATCAACAATGCATGCAGCATACGTGCCACGTATTCTGACTGGTACCGCCTGGGCCGACATGTGTGGTGCGGCAAGAATTCGGCTTTGCGCATAATACCATTTGGCCGCGCCAAGCCGCCACGGGGTATCGTGCGCTACGCCAGCCTGCTGCCGCTGCAACGGCATCGGGTCGGTCATATCCGTCCAAATGTCTCGTGTCTCTGACGCAATTGCAAGAGGAATAATGTCGCACTGGTGCCAACCATCAAGCGATTGCACCTGGTGATCACGCTGGAAGAGGCGCGGCTCCGCACCATCATGGTCATCGAGTTCTCGCTGCGTGGCACCTGTGCGGACATCGGCAACCGTCAGCATCGCCGCTTGCTGCTGAAGCGCTGTCGCCGAGACGCCCAGCACACCCAGGCTGTCAATCAGCTGCGGCTGACCTAAGCTCTCATCCAAATATTCTATCGACTGGTGCAATAGGGTAGTATAGGCTGGCTGTGGTATCTCATTGGTCATTACACACTTCCTTATATTTCAGTCTTTATCAATGAGAGTGAGCCCGTTGCCGCACTCGTTCTTTTATTGTACAAGAGGGAGGGGGCGCTGTAAATCCGCTCACGCGCTTTCATGATATGCTTTCATGATATAATGAGAGCATTATGGCTACCAAACTTCCTACTGTTGCAATCATCGGGCGTGCCAATGCCGGCAAGAGCTCGCTGTTTAATCGTATGATGCGTTCGCAGCAGGCTATCGTGGCACGCGAGGCTGGTACAACGCGCGATCGGGTGGTGGGTAAGGCAGCCTACCATGGGTATGAGTTCTGGCTCGTCGATACAGCCGGCCTCAAGCCAGCAGAAGATGAGTTTGAGGCAAGTATTCAAGAGCAAATCACTGATGCATCCGATGCGGCCGACGTCATCCTCGTGGTCGTGGATAGCACCGAATACCCCAGCGACGAAGACCGGCGCATCGCTAAGACCGCCCTCAAGAGCCGCAAGCCTGTCATTCTCATCACCAACAAAACCGACCTGCGGGGCAGTCTGCCTACTAGTGAGTTTCTTCGTCTTGGCATTAAGAGCATTATCCGCACCAGTGCCGAGCACAACAGTGGTATTAGTGATGCGCTAGATGAGATCTGTCAGCACATCCCAGAGAAGCGCCAAACCGAGCCGAGCGATGTACTCAAGATTGCTTTGATCGGCCGGCCCAATGTAGGCAAATCCAGCCTCTTCAACACACTAGCAGGCAAGCAACAAGCCATTGTGGCTGGGGTAGCAGGCACCACGCGCGATGTCAATCACATCCGTCTGCGCTACCAGGGGCAAACCATCGAGCTGCTCGACACCGCCGGCATTCGCCGCCAAGGCAAGCAGGAGGTGGGCATCGAGAAATTTAGCGTCTTGCGCACTTTGGCTGCCATCGAGGAGGCTGATATCTGCTTCCTCCTGATGGATGTGAACGAACTCAACACCGCCCTCGACCAACGGCTTGCTGGCATCATTGCCGAGGCGGGCAAGGGCATGGCTATCGTCGTGAGCAAATGGGACGCTGTGGAGGGCAAAGATGCCTACACGCGCGATGCACTCGTCCCGCAGATCTCCGCCCAGTTCGACTTCACACCGTGGGCACCACTCATATTCACCAGTGCTGTTACGGGCCAGAATGTGACGAAGTTATTCGACCTTGCCCTGAGTATTGCTACCCATCGCCAGCAAAAGACCACCACTCGCACTCTCAATGACCTCCTGCAGCGCTCTGTGCAGAAGCACCCGCCAGCTGGCCTCAAGAATACCCATCCCAAGCTGCGCTACATCGTCCAGACAGACACAAACCCACCATGGTTCGTTATCTACGGCAGCAACCTCAAGTTCGTCCACTGGAGCTACAAGCGCTACCTCGAGCGGCGCATCCGCGACACCTACGACTACACTGGCACCCCCATCAAGCTCTCCTTCCGCGACGAGAAGCAGCTCAAAGCCAACCGCGAGCGCGTTAAGCGTGGCCTCGAGCCTGTTACCAAAGCATACAAGCAAGCCAAAGACGCCGAAAGATCCACCAAGCAATAATTATAGGCCTACAAGCGTGTACTACGAAGCATACATATGGCTGCTACTACATACAAAAAGAAGTTGACGGCGTGATCAATTATTGATATATATTAGCTTTTGTTGACAAACGCTATGGTGTTTGACCAAAAGTGTTTTTTGACAAGCAGGAGAATAGCTAGCAAGGTGAGATTCTCTGGTGTTAATGTCTGAGCCAATGGCAATACAGGCAAAGATAGTGCCAGATAACCTCATCTTGCTGGTCGTCATCCGGACGTCCGAGCAGTGTTTTCTCGAGAGGAGATACGGGCACTCCGCCTGGATGAGGAGAAAGAAGCATCATGGGCACTTATTACAACCCTGGCATCGATGTAACACAAGGACGTGTCGGGCGTAAGCTCAACACGTCCTTGTACGACACTGCTATCGGTGCTCTCCACCCAGGAGAACACCTATACGCCTGTATTGAGCTCGCAACACACACTGCAGCAGTATGTGTTAACGAATTCGATGAGTTCAGACAAATGTCTGAACTCCTTTGTCCATATACATTACATGCTCTGAGCGAGCTTGAACATGCTCGCTCAGTATAGACTCTGAGCTGACAAGCCGCCAGAATTATCAGCAGCTACTCTGCTGCGCATATTCTCCTGCTTGTCAGTTCGCTCTATAGATCCACTATACTGATGGGTCAAAAAGATAAAAGCGAATAAATTCTATCTCGAAATTATCCATAAAACACTCCGTCAGCAGCCAGCGCCAAGAAAGTAGCAGCCCCTACTGCTAAGCGCACCAAGCCACAGGCATAATACGACACAAGGGAAAGAAATAAGAGGTTCTCACACCTAAGCTGACAATCAATCACCCTACCCAAACATCATCAGCTGTGCCACCAACCCATCACGGGTGATGCTACTGGCGTGGGTGCCAATGCAAACCAGCTTGGGTGCTTCGCCAGGCTGGCCAGTGGTGATCTGAATCTGCTCGGGCGTAGCCTCGATGTGCCAGCGCACGCCATGCTCATCAATAAAGCACCCCTTGAGCCGGCGCAGCCCATACGTCGCAAAGAGCTCGAGCCACAGCGTCTCAAAGGCTGCCTCGGTAGCAGTGAGCTGCGACATATCAATGACACTATAGGTCGGGTTATCTGGCACGGCAAGCTCGCCATCATAGGTGTCGAAGAAGGTGAGTAGACTCGACGGCGTTGTGATCTTACTGAGGTCAAAATGCCCATGCGGCGCAGACAGCACCCGCGTGTAGGGCAGGGCGCGGCGCTTGGTATCATAGGTAGTGCGATCATCACCGTGCAGGAGATCTTCTTTGGTAATAAGGACTGTATCGGCGGCTTGCAGCTCCACCTCGTGGGCTGGCTCAATACCGTGCAAAATCTCGTGCGCCGTGATGACATAATAGCTCTGCAACAGTTCGTATTTGTCGAAGATTCGGGCATTGATGAGCTTCTCTACCAAGTTCATCGTCCGTGCTACCCCTGTTGCCTCGATAAAAACCGGGGCAGGGGACGACTGACAAAAATCCAGCAGCATACGCGTCAAGGCATGCTTAGACGAGCAACACACGCAGTCGCCCGCCAGCGTCGTTACAAGCTCTGCCAGGCCTTCTAGCCGGTAGCCATCGACATTCTCGTTGGCATATTCATTCTCAATCACGCGCGAGCCAGCAAACTCTGGCTGGCGCAAAAGGTATTCTAGCACGCTCGTCTTGCCCGCCCCGAGCGAGCCATTGATGAGGTAGAGCGGTACCAGGCCAGGCTGGGTGCGCTGCTCATCAAAGGCGGCATTGAGGCTAAATTCAAGATCATTATCGCGCTGGGCCATGAGTTTAGTATAGCATGGCAGGGCATGCCCGCTCGCCCTACAGAGGATCCTATGGCCTTATGCTAAGGAGTAAGTCTACTGAGTACGGTGCTATAGCTGAACCGAAAATGTTCCGGCCAGATTATAACAGCGATTATCCACCTGCTGTATGGCTGGCCTCCATATATTTTCTCGTTCAGCTATAGCACCACCAGTGCAGCCACAACAAAACCTTATCCATGTTATACTAATACGTATGAAATTACTCTTCGTTCTCGGCAACCCTGGCCCGCGCTATGCCACCACCCGGCACAACGCTGGCTTCATCATCCTCGACGCTTATACAGCAGAGCAGGGAGTGCAATTTACCCCAAAGAGCCGATTTAATGCTGAGCTGGCCGAGTTTTCGTACGGCAGCGAGAAGGTCATCCTCGCCAAGCCGACCACATTTTATAATGAGACAGGAGTCGCAGCGCGGGCAATTATGGATTTTTATAAATTATCACTCGACGATGTGCTCGTTATTCACGATGATGTAGCTCTCGATTTTGGCAAAATTCGCGTTAGGCGAGGCGGCGAGAGCGCAGGCAATAATGGACTTAAGTCGCTCCACCAGCATATTGGGCAGAACTTTTGGCACATTCGCCTTGGCACAGACAATAAAATGCGGCAGCAAGTCGGCGATATTGACTTCGTCTTGAGTAACTTTACTCCAGATGAGCGAGTTATTCTGCAGCAGTGGACGGCTGAGCAGTCAGCCTCTCTCATTGCGCAATTCCTTGCGGGAGACATAGCGGCGACGAGTGTGACATACCAGCCGTCGGTATAGTACATTATTTCGAGTGTATTTTATCTCTCGATGACATGTCTCAGTGGTGAGTTTGCGGCTTTTGTTTATAGCAACATCTCGTGCTTTATCTACCCAAACATGCGAACTAGCAGCTCATTTTAATCATTGCAAGAAATTGACAATAGAGAAGAAGAGGTTAGTGTCAAGAAGGTAGGATTTTTTATATTTAGCTATTCTACCGCTTCACAATCTTCTTCATCCCACGCTTGAGGCGCTGCTCAGCGTGGTGGACGGTGTTTGTGGTTGCAGTCTGGAGGTTAATGGCGCGAGCCTCGAGGATGCTACTGCCGACTGCCAAGCTAATAAAGAGAAGGCCCAGCCCACCGGTCGCCCACTCAGGCAGCTCCACGTGGAAGAGCTTGGCGATCATCATCACACCCAGCGCCATAATGGCCCAGTGCGCACCATTCTCAAGATACTTATATTTACCCAGTGCGCCAGTCCGTAGTAGATAGACCGTAAGCGAGCGCACCCAGATGGCACCCGCCCCGAGGCCCGCTACAATCAAGACAATACTACTAGTGATAGCAAATGCACCAATCACCCCATCGAAGCTAAAGCTCGCGTCCAGCACCTCCAAGTACATCAGGCTAGCAAAGGCCGCCCAGCCTGTTTTTGCCTTGAGGGACTGCGCCGTATCGTCATGAAAGAACGAACCAAAGAGCTCAAGCCCAATATGCAGCAAGATTCCTAGGATAGATGAGATCAGCACCACCGACTCATACTGCTGCTCCACCGTGAAGTACAGCACCGCTGCCACCGCCAGCATCACACATACCTTGAGGTTCTCGAAGCGCCCCGCCTTGGCTAGCCATGGTTCAACGTGCCGCATCCAGTGCACCCGCTTGTTGTAGTCCATAAAGTAACTTAGGCCAATCATGATCAAAAACGCCCCACCAAAGGCATCGATCATTGGCGATGCGGCGTGGAGGATGTGCCCATACTCCGCTGGCTTATGTAGCGCGAGATCGACCACTGTTGAGAAGTCGTGCCCACTTGCCACCATCACAATGACGATCGGCAGCACAAAACGCACCACAAATACTGCAATAAAGATCCCCACCGTCAGGAAAATCTTTTGCCACAGCGGGCTCAGGCTCGCCAAGACGCGGCTATTAATGACGGCATTATCGAAGCTAAAGGTCACCTCTAGCAGCACCAGGATGGTAAATAGCCACAAGCCGCTCACCCCCAAATGACCAAAAATCGCCCCGGCCAGCAGCACTGTCAGCAGCGCCGAAAACCAAAAAATACGAAAAGGGTGATGAGAATGCCAGAGATATTTCATAGTGATTTAGTATAGCACAGAATAGGGCAGAGCTTCACCTTCTATAGCCTTCTAGGCTAATCTTTGCGAAAGACTGCACCAAGGTCCATTATTACCCTCGCTGCCGACCACTCGTCTTCTGCTTGTAGGCTCGTATATGCCTCTTGCGTCTCTGTGGGGCTCCCAAGATAGGCAATGCGTGGTTCATACGCACGTACCGTCTCTGGGTTATCTACAATGCCATACGCGCTTAGCTCGGCAGCAGTGGCTGGCTGGGCTACTGCTTGCACCATCCCAACGACCTTCATCTCACCAGATGGAGTACGCACAACGACCACACCGCCCGACATACCAGGCAAAACAGCATCATCTAGCCCGTCAACATCATTTGCATCCTTGGCCGACCGCTCAAGGCCCGAGATTACAGCCATCTTGCCATCAGCTCCACGCTGCCCAGCAGGGAGGAGCACATCGACTTGCGGCGTGGCAATCGGTTGCCCCCATTCCACTGGAGCATTAGCAGGGAAGCCCACTGCAAAGAACGGCTGGCCAGCGCGTACCGCTGCCGCTATTTCCTCATCTGTTGCAAAGTGGAGGGGCGAGCTACCCGACAGCTCATCATGTGGCCTCAATGCCGCTACATCAGGCATACCAGAGCTCCACTGGCCTTCGGGCGGTGCTTCGCCATTATGGCAGCCTTTTTGTATCTCATGGGTCTGGCCATCAGTTGTTTGGAAGGTGATGTCTGCTTGGCGGATAGGATATTTATTAGATACCACGTGTGCGGCCGTCATTACCATGGGTGTACCATCTGGCATTGCTATGATGTAGCCACTGCCAGTGATATTCGCACCGCCTACCTCTGCCATATTATGAGCGTGAGCATTTATCTTGACGATGGAGTTCTGCACTGCTTGCAAAGCCTCGTGCTTTTGCTGCTCGAGCGCTTCATGATTGCCCAACGCCTCGGCAATGCTCACTGGCGGACGCTGAGCGACCACCTCGGGCTGCGTTAGGTCAAGCGACGAAGGTTGACCAACCGCCGTACATGGCGGCAGTGGCTTATTAGGCCGCTGCGCCTCCTGCCGAGCATGCCCAACATAGGTCAGGCCAGCCATTGGCATACAGCCAACCGCAGCGCCTACCACTGCACTAAGTGCCTTTTTGCCAAAATTCGCGTTCTTCTCTCGCTGGAGCTTTTGCTGGAGCCGTCGTCGCTCCATCCGCGTCTTTGGCTGAGAATGCGGGTCAAAATTATGTTCTCGAACTGCCATTTCTGTCATGGTTTGGCCATTATAGCGCTTTGCGGGGCTAAATACAAATTTATAATAGTAGTTGACAGAGGAGACACAGAGGAGACACTACCTCTGCACGTAGTATGGATATTTGTCATACGATACAAAATGTACTACTATAATAACTATTATGGTCAAGAAGAATTGCGAACCACTACCACCCTCAGAAGAACAACCATCACCAAATGAACAGCAGCCTCACCGCCGCCCAAAGCGGAAGGAGGTTATTGCTGGTCTCGCAATTATAACTCTTCCAACGTTATACGGCGCCTACAGCTGCCTCCCAGATTTCTACCCAGGCAACGACCCATTACCAGCCTGTAGCGACACCGAGCTAGACGACGGCGTTGACCTTGGCCACGACAAACCAGCCGTCGACTATACACGCACACCGAGCGACCTTCCATTCAGTTCTCAAGATGAAGCGTGGGAGCATGTCTTCCGTGATAGTGGTATTGATGTAAATGGCTATTCTGAGGGCGCACCGGCTCTTACTGCTACTAAGGTGAGAATATCAGGAGGAGAGACAGATGTACTCTACTCTGGTGTTATAACCTACTCTGCAAACGATAGCGAGCAGGGCCACCCCATTATTCTCACCGTTGTCAATACAGAGGATCTCGAGAATCTCACCCCGGATAATATTGGCATTATTACAATAGGCTCCAATGGGTCAGAATTTCATCCCAATGGTGGCTGCACCATGCTGATGCCTGGCCCTTATGATACTTCTCACAAGCATATTGTCGCTCTGACTCTTGCTGAAAAAAATGAGAACCACGCCTATCGCCGAACAAGCCGCCAGATGTCGCTCGAGGTAAAAAATGGCATCATTACGACAATTACTCAAGACGACCTCCTCGAGCAGCCACTTACTGTCGTTAATTATGGTAGCCAAGGTAATGAGCGCAAGATTGGCAAACCAGTCGTTGCATCTGGTTTTGTCGTTGGATATAACGATGCTGCCCATACCAAGACACTACTCGTCTCATCAGAAGACGGCTTTGATGACCGCACAGGGCAAGGTTCGCCACTCTTTGTACAGAATAACCCAGATAACCCACATGAATTCCAGCTAGGCGGTCTCGTCGTACAGGGTAGTATCGCTAGTCCAACACCAGAGTATCTCAAGAAGGTTTATAATGTCGATGTAAGTTATGAAGATATTGATACACATCATCTCAAGCTTATCACTGTCACTGACCCAGCAATCACTAAAGACCTTGTCACCAACCCAGATGTCACAGAGAAGGCTGCTCAAGACGAAGCACAGCAAAGCACAACCTCAAACACCAGTAGAAGCAATCTGTATGCATCTGATAAGCCACGCCCATACTGGGAAGAGCCAGAGAACCAGGCTCATAGCATCCCCAAGTACTATGTTGATCCAAACGCTACTTCAGACAAGCAGCTAACACGTAGCAACACAGCTCAACTCTAGTGCTCACTAGCGTATAACAGCGTTTTCTTGCATATCTCTCACTTGAATAAATAATAAGTTCACTGCTTCATAACAGAGAAAAACATGGTGAAAAGTATTGTTCAGCCATAGATTTTGTGCGTGCTAAGCTATATAGCAATATCTGCTAGGAGCGCGTGTCAATTGCACGAACTCTTGGCATGTGGCTCTTGTTATCTGCGTCTTACCTCCCACATACCGTACCAGAGGGTATAGCAATATGAAGGAAGGGCTACTTATTAAATTTTCTACATTACAGTCTTTACGCTAATAATTCTGTGCTCTATAGACAAGCCAAAAACACCAGGACACCAAGATATTAGCTACTACCAGAGATAGTAGAATCAGCTTAAAATAACTCCTGTACGGGTAGATCACCATCAACTCACCCCAACAAAAAAGCGCTCATAGTAAGGGTGGGCATCACTATGAGCGCTTGGTTTGCCCTTCGTCCCACCCAATCAGGGTATACGTGATCTACTCACACATACGAGATCCGCTGGACAAAGGGGTTAGTAAGCACACAACCCTGTCTAACGGTGCTGCAGTGGAGGGTAGATAACTACAGCACAGATTGTGTGCAACCTAACACGTTACCTTCGTGAAAACACTGGGGTAACTATGTTAAAATAGGGGGTATAAGGTACTTGAACGAGCTTGCGCTCAATCAATCACTTATGATACTAGCACCCGCTTGACAAAATGTCAACACTTTTCAGCACAAATCATGCAACAGATCAATCACACCACACCACAAGCCCACCAATACCTCAATCCACTCTGCCACATTACCAAGCCACCGCAGCAGATTCACTACCTTGGCACACTGCCCGAGGAACGCCGCCCGAGCGTGGCGATCGTTGGGTCACGCCGACCCACGCGCTATGGCAGGGAAGTGACGGAGCAATTCGCTCGCGAGCTGACCCGCCAAGGGGTGATCATCATCAGTGGGCTCGCCCTTGGGATTGACAGCATTGCGCACCAGGCCTGCGTAGCGGTGGGAGGCACGACGATCGCTGTGCTAGGCAATGGCTTGCCGCGGATCTATCCGGCCAACCATACTGTGCTTGCGGGTGAAATCGTTGCCAAAGGTGGGGCAGTGCTGTCGGAGCATTTGGCGGGGGATGGCTACCGCTTTGGCAGCTGGAGCTTCCTCGAGCGCAACCGCCTCGTCGCTGGCCTGGCCGACGTCGTCGTCATTACCGAGGCGGCCGAGCGCAGTGGCACACTCAACACTGCTGCCCATGCACTCGAGCAAGGCAAGGACGTCTTTGCAGTGCCAGGCAATATCACCAGCCCACTCTCGCAGGGCTGCAACAACCTCCTCAAGCAAGGCGCTTTGCCCGCCACCAGCCCAGCCGATATTCTCGCCGTCATGACCATTACACCGCCCCAGCGTCAGCAGAGTGAGAATGCCACCCTACCACTGGGTAGTACACCGCTCGAGGCTGCCATCATCAAGCTGCTGCGCCAAGGCCTGCGCGACGGCGAAGAGATGCAGCGCCGTCTAGGCACACCCATCAGCGAATTTACCATTGCGCTAACGATGCTGGAGATCAATGGCGTCATCCGCTCACTCGGTGCCAACCAGTGGACATTGGATTAGTATTATGGTACAGTACCATATACTATGGCGACAGCAGAGCAAAACCCAAGACAACGCAAGCGCGAATATCACGTGAGGGATATCTTTACTGTGCCAAATGCCATCTCGGTTGCTGGGCTAGGGCTAGTAGTCGGTGGCGCTAAGAAATTTGACACTGCAACAAAGGAAAACGACAAAGCTGGCCAGGTCATTGGCGCACTCATGATACTTGGTGGTCGTATATGCGACTTAGCAGATGGTCCAGCGGCGCGATTCTTTGGCCAAGAAAGTGACTTTGGTGCAGAGGTTGACGCTGTATGCGACAAAGCAGCTATGGGTGTTATTACTACACTGCTCGCTAAGCACAACATCATGCCCAAGCCGGTTTTGGCAACAATTGTCACCAAGAATGCTATCAATGCTGGCGCGACCGTCTATCATGGTCTCACAAATGACGAAGCCTTCCGTACGCCAAAATCAGGCAAACTTAGCATGGCGGCAGATAATGTCACAGTTGCCGCCTATTTTCTTAAGGCTCTTACCCCTGAGGGTAGCAAGCTTGAGCATTATGCTCATGTGGTAGAAATAGGGTCGTTTGCTACGGGTGCCATCCTTGGCGGCGTCGCTGCCGAACGTTATGTTGCTGGTAATTACGCCAAAGCCAAAGACTACAGCAAATCCACCTCAGCAGCACACACTTCACTACGGCAACCTCGCACCCGCGTGCGGCACAAACGCCGCGTGCGCGGGTGATGCGATTGATGATTCGTGCAGCGTTCTTTATTGACAGCCAGACTTTTTATATATTTGCCACACTATCAGCAATACCCCTGCCTATAAGCCGGAGAGGGGGAGAGGGTATTCTTAATGTGTCCAATTTGCATTCCACTCTACTTTGCGGTATCATAGGCGCTTGATTAGATCAATTAACAGCAAGCATATAACTATTAACAAGCGAGTAGATAATCAATGAGCAAACACACACAACTAGTCATCGTCGAGAGCCCAGCCAAGGCCAAGACAATCGAGCGCTACCTGGGCGGGGAATATCAGGTGCTCTCGAGCGTGGGGCACATTCGCGCCATCCCCAAGAAGACCAAGGATGGACAGCCGCCGATCGATATCAAAAACGACTTCAAGACTGTCTACGAGATCGATCCAGACAAAAAGAAGGTCATTACCGAGCTCAAGAAGGCTGTGAAGGCGGTTGGAGCAGATAATGTGTGGCTCGCAACCGATGAAGACCGCGAAGGGGAGGCGATTGCCTGGCACCTGTGCGAAGTCCTTGGCCTGAACCCACAGCGCACCAAGCGCATCACGTTCCATGAGATCACCAAGCCAGCCATCGAGGCAGCTATCAAGCAACCTCGCACCGTAGATATGCAGCTCGTGGAGGCGCAGCAGGCACGGCAGATCCTCGACCGTATCGTGGGCTTCGAGCTAAGCCCTGTGGTGTGGCGCAAGGTGCCGGGTGGCAAATCAGCTGGCCGCGTGCAAAGCCCAGCGGTCCGCCTGCTCGTGGAGCGCGAGCGCGAGATTCGCGACTTTGCGAGTAATGCACAGTTCCGCGTAACGGCGCATTTTGTCGTAGATGGCGAGGAGCTCAGGGCCGAGCTCAAGCAGCGCTTTGACAGCGAGCAAGCCGCCCACGATTTCTTGATAGGGCTGAGTGGCGCTCGTTTCACCGTCAGCAACATTACCAAGACGCCCAGTACGCGCAACCCCGCTGCACCATTTACCACTAGTACCCTCCAACAGGAGGCCAATAGCAAGCTCGGCATGGGCAGCCGCGCTACCATGGCGAGTGCCCAGAAACTCTACCAAGAGGGGCTCATCACCTATATGCGTACCGATAGTGTCAATCTCAGCCGTCAGGCCATTGCCGCAAACCGTACATACATTACTCAGCACTTTGGTGCCGACTATTCACACAGTCGCACCTTCGCCACGAAGTCGGCTGGTGCCCAAGAGGCTCACGAAGCCATCCGCCCGACCGACATCGCCCGCGAATCCGTCGCTGGCAGCAGCTATGACCAAAAGCTCTACGACCTCATCCGCCGGCGTACCCTAGCCAGCCAAATGGCCGCTGCGAAGCTAGAGAACACCACCATTACCATTAGCATTAGCATCGACAGCACGCAGCTCGAGGCCGAGAAAACACTCGTCTTTGAGGCAAAGGGTCAGACAGTGCTGTTTGATGGCTTTTTGCGCGTCTATGGCGGTAAGGATTCGACCATCCTACCATCAGTCAGCCAGCACACCGCCCTCGAGCTTACACAGGCCGAGGCGCGGCAGGTCTTTACCCGCCCACCAGCGCGCTATACCGAGGGGACGCTCGTCAAGAAGCTTGAAGAGCTTGGCATTGGTCGGCCCAGCACATACGCCACCATCATGAACACCATCCAGACTCGTGGCTATGCAGAGCGAGGCGAGAGCGAGGGTGAACCACGCGATATCATCGTCCTGGAGCGTTCGGGCGAGATGCCAAGCGATAACACCCCTGTCATTACTCGGCGTATCGTCCAAGAAAAAACTGGTGCTACTCGTGGCAAACTACTACCCACCCCAGCGGGCGAGCTAATTGCTGGCTTTCTCACTAATCACTTCGACCCCATTATCGACTATGGCTTCACCGCCCGTGTCGAGACCGATTTCGATGACATTGCTGCCAGCAAGCTTGCACGCAATGCCATGCTGCGCCAATTTTACGAGCCCTTCCACGAGCTCATCGAAAAATCCGGCGACATCGACCGCAGCACCGTTGGTGCTCACCGCGAGGTTGGCACTCACCCTAAGACTGGCAAGCCAATCTTTGCCCGCTTTGGGCGCTTTGGGCCGATGCTACAGCTGGGCAGTAGCGAGGATAAGACAACTAAGCCACAGTTTGCGCCACTCCCCAAGGGTGAGCGCATCGAGACCATCACGCTCGAGCAAGCTCTCAAGGCCTTCGAACTACCGCGCACTGTTGGTACCACCGAGGATGGTCAGACCATCAAGGCAAACGTCGGGCGCTTTGGGCCGTACATTCAGGTAGGCAAGCTCTACGTCAGCCTGAAGGAGTACGACCCGCGCGAAATTACCGAAGCCGAGGCTCGCGTGCTCTACGCCGCCAAGCTCAAGGCCGAGGCAGAGAAGCACATCGCCGATTTTGGCACTATCAAAATCCTCAAGGGACGCTGGGGGCCATATGTGACTGACGGCAAGACCAACGCACGTGTACCCAAGGATACTGATCCAACAACTCTGGATGAGGCGCAAGCCCGCGAAATCTTGGCCGCCGCACCACCCAAACGAAGCCGGCGCAAGACCGCAGCCCGCACCACCACCACGCGCAAGAAGCGCACTGCCTAACCTGGCGACCTCTCGTATACCAGCGGCTCCTCTGTACTGGCCGCTGGTTTTTCTATGCCATCCCGCATTGCTGCGAGCCCGTCAACTGCCCCGTCATGCTCGCCACATCACTTGCAAATGAAAAGCCTCAAAAAATTGTTTACCATAAGCGTAAAGTGTGTGCTATAATAGTTCTATGATGAAACGATTGACTTATATCACCTATTATTCTATAATCAAATGTAAGAAGTGCGAGTGGGCATTCGCAAACAACTGAGAAGGAAATGGAGAACCGAATCATGAACCAAACAACCAAACAACCAACCGAAATTTTTGCCGCGTCGATTGCTACCATCCTTGAT
The DNA here is from genome assembly GCA_030528025.1 of Candidatus Saccharimonadota bacterium. Classification (GTDB taxonomy): domain Bacteria; phylum Patescibacteriota; class Saccharimonadia; order Saccharimonadales; family Saccharimonadaceae; genus Saccharimonas. The sequence goes on along the minus strand of JAUMZP010000001.1, from coordinate 439,851 downwards.
GCAGTCGGCGAAGAACATGACCGCGAGCGCGAGATCATCGTGCGTCGCTTTGGCCTCAAAGAGCGCCGCGAAACGCTCGAGCAGATCGGTGAGCTGCTCGGTATTACGCGCGAGCGTGTCCGCCAGCTCGAGAAAGCCATCGTGGTGCGCCTCAAGCTTGCCGCCGAAGCAGGCGAGCTAGAGGGTCTGCACGACGCCGAGCGTCTCATCATCCGCGACCTCTCCGAGAATGGCCGCGTTGGACGCGTCTCAGACATCACACAGCGCCTGTTAGATGTCGAGACACCCACGGTGCAGCAGCGCGCCCACACCGCCTTCATTGGCGAAGTTTCGGCCCGCCTCACCCCCATCAACGAGACCGACAAATACCACCAAGGCCTGGCCATTGCCGAATACGGCGATGAGAAAGCGGTGCGAAGCCGTGTAGATGAGATCGTTGCCGTCATCAAGCAGCATGGTGCGCCTATCAGCCTCGAAGCGCTGCACGACCAACTCACCTACGAGAACCCCAACCAAGTGCGCGGCCTGGCCAGCCTCTCTACCCAGCTGGCCCACCTCAAAGATATGTGGGGCCTGAGCAAGTGGCCAACCGTTAATCCCAAGAATATCCGCGACAAAATCTACGTCGTCCTACTAGATGAGGGTAAGCCACTACACTTTAGCGAGATTGCTCAGCGCATCAAGGAGAGCACCTTCAAGCGCCGCAATGTCACCAAGCAGGCCATCCACAACGAGCTCATCAAAGACAAGCGCTTTATCCTCATCGGCCGCGGCATTTATGCGCTCGACATCTGGGGCTATAGCCAAGGCACCGTGGCTGACATCATTGCCGGTATCTTGCGCGATGAGGGTGGCCCATTGCACCGCGACGAGATCGTTAAGCGCGTTCTCAAGAGCCGCCAGGTCAAGGAGACCACCATCCTTCTTAATCTCCAAAGCAAACCGCTTTTCAAGCGTGTCGCCAAAGCCACTTACGCCCTTGAACAACCCAAGGAGCAAGCAGAGGCGGTCGCAGCAGCGTAGCTCTAGACAAACAATACGCCACCAAGAGACGGAGCAATGAGAGCTTCGTCTCTTAATTTTGGGGTTCTGCCTGCTCACATAGTCTGATTTATCAAAGCTTCTCTTTGTACGCTGCGCTCAAAAAGAAGACAGGGAAGTGCTATAGCTTGTAGCATATTTAAACCAAGTATCGGCAGGGAAGTGGCCTCCTCTCCCGCTCCGAACACTACATATACTCAGCTATAACAGAGGTAATTTGCCGCGTGGACAAATATCGTGTACACATGATGACTGTAGATATCTGCATGTGATTTGCCGCTCATAGGCTTATTTATCGGCCGTTTTGTGTGCAAGATAACTCTGCCCACAGCCACAATTTGCTCATACACGCCTCTTGCATCTATTCCTTTGCAGAGTAAAGTACACAGCAAAAGCGCAACAGTCAGCAACCAAAAAGGGCAGGGCAAGGCAGGGGGTCTGCCACCCTTTCGCCAAAAATTCCTGGCAACCGCCCTACCCCTGTTTTTGCCTCATTCTGCCAGTCTCTATCACTGATAAGCTCATACTTGAGAGCTGTGTTCTCGTGGTATGCCTCACCTGAGCTGTAGCTCTCTGCTTACCTCCGGTTTATTCTATGCTTATATTCCTCAGGTTAGCCAGAGTCATATTTACCCTTACAGATACATATCATTGCGCCTTAACAGCCAACCAGTAGCACGCAGCCTAGATTTGACTAGCTATAGGCTATCCAAATACACTGAGACATTCACAAGCCCACAACACCGAGATTAGCATACCACACAATAAAGCAAGCGATCATGCACAGCAAAGTAGCGGCCAGCAGCAAAGCATAAGCATAAACATCAGCGCTAATAGACAAGGGAATGGTAAGCCGCAATGCGCCATAATCCACACGTGTACAATAATTCACACCCACGCAGCAGTGGGGTAGATGCAAAAGATGTATCATTGATCATCTTTAGGAGTGTAATATAACTTCGCACAATAATCCTTTTACGATGCATATGTTGATTTAACCCCTGGTATGGCTGAAATTGAGCTGGGTTTGGCACTCTATGGGCTTTTATGGGCATACAACGTATTTCAAGAGCGCATACCTTCGATTATTAATCAATCTTGCTTCTCGTTCAGTAGGTTCACTTAAGATATCTGCGCCACATCCAATAGAGAGAGTAAGGATAGAGCCGTGGATACTTATACGTCCTGCAAAAGTAAAGGCAGACGCTTGTTCTATTGGAGGGAACACACTGCGCATATGTTCATACACATTCATACGTACACAAAGTTACGTATGTTTGTTCGCGTGTGAATGTGTTTGTTGCGCACAGTGTTAATGTGTTTGTTGCGCACAGTGTTTGTGACTGTATGTACATTGGCTTGATGTCGAACGAATGAGCTGACCAAGATCCCAAGTATACACTTCGTCCTCGTGTTAGCCATGGTTGCTCTGTTTGACATTTTGTTTGCTTGGTACTTTTGTTATGTTTTCTACCCTGCTTGGGTTGACCGAGATTAAAAACTATATGATATCATGATTTGACTTTTTCGCAAAAATATCTCCCCTACTCTTTTTTGCATTTTTTGGTTTTTATAATATAGATATAGTATTTGCACTTTTCATACTTTGTTATATAAAATGTTGTAAATTTGTTCTTGTTTTACAGAGTAGCTCCCCTGCCCTTTGCTGGATGTGCATGCAGTTACTTACGAAACCAATACTTCATAACCTCAGTAATTTCTCACATTATTCTCTCACGCCGCTCCATTCTCAGAAAGGTTTATAGCTTGTACCTCTCGTGAATGTCAGGGTGCCGGACTCTTACGTCAAAACTAACCTGAGCGTTACTCGCAGCAATTGATTTTCACCCCGTCAATGATGGACGGAGAAGCTACGGAGAAAAAAGCAGATATTTCAATATCCACACTATTTACAAGATTTACAAGGCTATCACTTTTTTCCTACCGATACGCCGCTCGGCCACTGACACGGACATCGAGATATTTGGGAGTAATGTGGTGCTGCGCTAGGTAGCGAATGGCCCGGGCGGCATCCTCGCTCTGCAGGCCAGCCGAGCGATCGACCGAGAACTTAACAGGATACTCCACCCCTGTAAACCAAACGTAGATTTGACGAGTCGTACCAGCAGGCAGCGTGATCTTTTGGACGGTGAGCTGGTGGCGGCGGACGGCACCGACGACTTTACCAATAAAGCCAAGGAATTGGTTGCTCGCGACGACTTGGTTATTGCGCGTATCGATACCACTGTCGTCCACCACTTCAATGCTTGGCCGTGGCCCATAGGCACGGTGGAAGGCGTGGCCCTCAGTGTCAACAAAGAGTTGCTGGCGATTAACCGTCCAGACCACCGCTGCTTGGCGCATAGCGAGAGTAATAGTGCTGCGCCCCAGGCCAGCTTGCTGCGTGGCTGGGAGCACTGCAGCAACCTCGGGACAATCATGTGTCTGGAGATAGGCCGCCAGCCGACTAGTATTGAGCGTAAAGCGAAAACGCTCCAGTGGATGGGCAGTGAAATAGTCGTTGATCTTGGCTTGGTAGAGCTGATGATTGCTAGTGAGGTTGCCTGCAATAACTGGTGTTGCAATGACGTTATCGAGCGCAAACCACACTGCAGCTAGCAGCCCCACCACCACTCCAAGCGACAATGCCACGCGGCAGCGCGTCCGGCGCAAATCATGCGCATGCATACGCGGCGACCTCAGCTGCGCCTTAGACTCGCCCGCACTCGGGACACGGCTCACTAAGCTACCAGTCAGTGTACGGTTACGCCGGTAGGTATAGGCGGTGCGTTGGAGCTGCTCTTCCCTCTTGTTTTTGGCAGCTCGGCGGCGCGCTGGTGGTGGTGTTTGTTTTGTGCGAAAGCCCATGATGCTACAGGCCATTATACCGTAGATGACTAGTTGTTAGCAAAAGCATCTGGGTATTAATGATGTCTTCTTGGTGTATTCCCTTCCCTTCAGCACTAGGTAGTTGCCTGATTAACACCTTCCCTGCAATATAATTTGACATTTCTTGTTCCCCACTCCATACTGGGAGCACTACAGTTATACAGTTAAGCGGATAAATCGACATATGAAGACAGTCCATGCAACAAAAGAAGGAGCAACAATCGAGCTCACAAGATACGAGATTCGTCTGATCGCAGCACTCGGTACCGAAGTGTTTCATGGGGCCTTTCGACAAGAGTGTGAACACCTCTGGAATACTGTCGCTATGCCAATCTCTTTCAAGCAGTCTGGCGAGATACTACACCAATTTTATGACACTCTCATCACAATCAGCGAACTACCTCCCTCTAAAGAGCGGCAGGAAATCGATGCACACTATCGGCCATTTGAGTTTGGGAGTTAATAGCTTTTACCAGTGAGGGTGAGGCTTGTCTTATCTTGGCGCAGTGTTTTTAATGAAAATAATGTAGCATGAATTAACATGCGACATTATTTACTGGTACTTTATGATGAGACCTTAGATACACTCTTACTCTTACTCTTCCCCTTTCTATAAGAAGAGCCGGGTCACTTTTTTATCCTTTTCTAGTATGCTGAGCCACCTTCACCACCATTTGCGCTACATCGTGGGCGGCGTGGGGGCGTGCATAGGTGTGGAGGCGCTGAGCGAGCTGCTGACGCTGCGCAGGGTCGCGCACGAGGGTAAGAATGGCCTGGCTGAGGGCATTTCTCTGCTCCAAGGCGTCGTCTTGCAAGACCAGAGCAGCCTTGGCCTCGGCATAGATGGCAGCATTTTTGCGTTGGTCACCCAGGTGATGGGCTGGCACCAAGATAGCTGCCTGCGCGAGGCCAGCGAGCTCTTGTGTGAAGGTGGCACTAGCGCGTGATACTACTACATCGGCTGCGCCGAGCAATTGCGCCATATGCTCGAAAACGAAGGGTACACAGTGAAAATCGGGGTGCTGCGGCGCTTTGGCTTGGGCGGCATCGTAATTGCCTTTGCCCGCCACCAGATAAACCTGTATGCCAGCAGCCAGTAGCTCATCAGCAGCGCGCAGCACCGCGTGATTGATAATAGCCGAGCCAAGACCACCGCCGGTAGCAACGACTAGTGGCTTGTGTGGATCGAGCGAGAAGGTCTGCCGTGCCTGCTGCCGCTGAGCCGGAGTGAGTGGGTGAAAATCAGCGCCAATCGGCACCCCCACATAGCGGCTACGCGATGCTGGATAGTGATAATGCTTGAGTGGCCAGCCCGTAGCAATCGCTGCTGCCCAACGTGCCATCACACGGTTGGTTAGGCCAGGACGAGCATCGGAGTCGTGAATCACTACTGGTACGCGTAGGCAGCGCGCCGCAATGCCAACCGGCAAGCACACAAAGCCCCCTTTGGCAAAGATCACGTCTGGCCGCCAGTGCAGCACTAGCCAGAGGCTCTGACATACGCCAGCCAGGATCTTAAAGATATCTAGTATATTAGCTAGGACAATACTCGGCATAAGCAACTGGCGCACTACACTGAGGTGCTGGTAGCGCCGGAACTTGCCCGCAGCGATTGTCCGCACTCGCACTGGTACTGCGGTGTGCTGCATGAGCCCACGCGATTGGCTAGCGAAGGCCTTGTCGCAGACGAAGGTCACCTGCACATCGGGCTGGAGGGCTGCGATTTCATTAATGACGGCGACGACCGGCGTAACGTGCCCGCCCGATCCACCGCCGACTGCCAGTAGCTTCATGAGAGGTCTCCTTTTCGTTGATTGGTTGGTAAGCTGCCTGGCGTGATAATTGGAAGGCCAGACCAAGCGCACCGGCAATAAATACCATACTGGTGCCACCAAAGCTCAGCAATGGCAGTGTAATACCCGTCAGTGGGAAGACTCCAATCATCGACGCTACATTTAGCATAACATGTGCGCCCAGCCAGCCAAAGACTCCAGCTACCACTAGGCGCATTGTTGTATCAGGCAAACGCTCGGCAATCCTCAGCAGGCGCAGCAGCAGCGCTGTAAACAGCGCCAGCACGACCACCGCCCCCACAAAGCCAAACGTTTCACCAATAATAGCAAAGACTGAATCGTTAATCGCCTCAGGGAGGTAGCCCGTCGCTTGGATACTGTTACCAATGCCCAGGCCAAATAGCCCGCCTGTACCCAGTGCAATCTTCGCATTCTTGATGTGATAGCCATCATCATTGCTACTAGTAGTATGGTCATCCCCCTGGAAGAAGGTCGCCACCCGCTCCATGCGGTGCGGCGCGATGACGATGAGCAGCAGCACCAGCGCCACACAGCCCGCTGCTAGGTAAACCAGCCAGCGCCAGCTCATGCCGCTCATCACTACCATGCATGCCACCATGGCAGTGAGGGCCAGGCCTGTGCCCATATCTTTTTGCAAAAATATCACGAAAAAGAGCGCTGCGCACATCATAATTACCATGGGGATGATCGTCTGGTGGAGGTCGTTTATCACCCCCTGACGCATTCGTTTGCCAAGGAAGAGTGCCATATAGATAAGCATGCCAAACTTCAGCATCTCGGCTGGCTGGAAGCTCCCCAGTGGCCCCAGCGAGAACCAGCGGCACGCCCCAAGGCTACACTGAGCAATCGCCGAGACATGCAGCATATTGCCAAGAACAAACAGCAGTGCACACAGCACAAAACCGCTCGCTAGCAGCGTACCCGCCTTCTGGCGTAGCCATGCAAAGGGTACGAGCGACAACCCCACAAAAGCGCTAATTGACAGCAGCAAGCTCACCGTCTGTTTAATGGCGAAGTAGCCATCGGTGTAGTAGTTGGTGTTGTGTGCAGAGTTGAGCACATTGGCACGCTGCGGGCCAATGGCATACATTACCACCAAGCCCAGCAGCATGAGCAGCCCCACCCAGAGGATAATCTGATAGTCCGGTCGGTGCAAACGCGGCACAGGGGTGGATGGAGCGGAGGTAGTACTCCGTTGCTCGCGGCGCACTAGCTGAGCCGACCGAGCCAAGGTCGATCGGTGAGCAGCACGGGTGCGGCGAGCAGCAACCATTCTAGATGTGTCCTCCACCCAGCGCCATCATCAGGCCAATAAAGCCTGTTACGCAAGAGATCACCCAGAAACGCATCGTCACCTTCACCTCTGGCCAACCGACTGCTTGGAAGTGCTGGTGAATTGGTGCCGAGATAAACACCTTGCGGTGAAAGAACTTCTTACTGAGGATTTGAATAAGGCTCGAGCCCGCCTCTACCACAAACAATACACCAATGACCGGCAGCAAAAACAGCGTATTCGTCAGCATCGCCACGACACCTAGGCTCGTCCCAAAGGCAAAGCTCCCCACATCGCCCATAAAGAACCGTGCTGGATAGATATTAAACCACAGATAGCTCAGCAGCACTCCCACTACAGTGAAGCAAAAGCCCGCCAGTTGCAAATGCCCCTGCAGCAAGGCAATCACCCCGAAGATGCAATAGCTCACCGCCAGCAGCCCACCAGCCAAACCATCCAGGCCATCGCTAATATTCACCGCGTTGCCAGTTGCTACCACCGCAAAGATAAAGAGCGGGACAATCCACGGGCCGAGCTGCCAATCGCCAACGTACGGCACATGTACCGTGGTATAACCCAGCTTAACGTAGAAGAACCAAGCCAGTACTGCCGCCATCACCGCGATCATCGAGAACTTCAGCCAAGCACGCAGACCCGCCGAGCCCGAACCATCGCTATTGATATTGATCACATCATCCAGCAGCCCTACTGCCCCACCACCGAGCAGCGCCGCCAGTGGGAGCCAGGTCTGGGCTCGGTCGAGATTAAACCCCAGCGTCACCACAGCAATGGCCACAATGCCAACCATCCCTGCCATAGTGGGGATATTGCGCGTGAATTTATCGGCATGGAGCTTAGTAAAGACCGTCAATTCCTCGCCCGTTGTACTAGCGGCTCGCTGCTTTTTCCAGAACTTATACCGATACGCAAAGTAAGTATAGAGCGGCGTGAGGGACATCGCCAGCAAAAAGGCCGCGACGCTGAGAAGAAATGTCGCGTTGAGCTCGCGAACGAGTGTGGTGAGGTTCATTATGGTGTGTTTCCTTTCGGCTCGAGCTTCATATAGTCGAGCAACCAATTAGATATATCCGTGAAAATCGGGTGAGCGTCTTGACCCCCCTGCATATTCAGCCCTTTGCCCGAAACCTCCACCATAATAACATACGCTGGCGTTTTGCCAACCTCCCCACCAAAACCGAGGTAGGTGCCAATAGTTTGGTTAGAAATATACTTACCGTCCTTGATGGTTTGCGATGTACCCGTCTTGCCGCCAATGTAGAACCCCGCGCGGTCGCCACCTGCATAAAAGGCCTGGCGCGCTTGGTGTACCATTTCGCGCACAGTAGTAGATGACTGCGGCTTGATAACATGAGTATACGAAGCTTTGCGCGCAGCCTTGGCAAAGGTGCCATTGTCGTCAATCGTTCCTGCGATGATGGTGGGACTATGGTATGTTCCGCCATTAATGATGGCACTAAAGCCAGCCGAGACCTGCAGCATCGTCGCATCCATCCCCTGGCCAAAGGACATGTTAGAGTAGCGCACTGCATTGCCCTGCTGCTGGGTGGGCGATACGATATTACCCTTAGCCTCACCAGCGAGTTCCACTCCCGTCAGCTGCCCAAGGCGAAAGCGCTTGTGGAAGTAGTCATACATCGTGTCACGCGCCTGGCGAGTGATGTAGCTGCCATTGCCCAAGCGCTGTGCAATGGTGACCATACCAGTGTTGAGCGACCAATTAAGGGCGTGCTGCATGGTAATGTTGCCCGTCTGGCCCTTGCTGGCATTGCCAATAGTGATGTCGTCTACCTTGATGCTATCAGTATTGTTGTATGTCGTTTGCGGCGTGATGACCCCTTTGTCGATACCTGTTGCTACTGTGAATGTCTTGATATCAGAGCCCGGTTCGTATGGCGTAGTGATGGTGTTGTTGTTGAGTGCAGCGACGCTTTTGATCGTCTTCAGGTTGGACGGGTCATAGGTAGGGAGGTTGGCCATGGCTAAGACCTGGCCGTTCTGCGGATTCATTACGACAGCACTGACATCAGTAGCACCGCTGCGCTTGGCCCCATCGACAAGCGCTTGCTCGACCCTCGTCTGGATGTTGCGATCGATCGTCAGTACCATATTGGTCCCATTCTTAGCAGGCTGGTTGATATTTGTCCGGCCAATGGTCAGTGGTACTGAGCGGATATCTGTCACTGTCTTAAGCACCCCATCTGTGCCGCGCAGCTTATCATCATTGGCCTGTTCGAAGCCGTACTTCCCCTTACCCTCGGCATCGACAAAGCCCAGCACTTGGCTGGCCAATTGCCCTTCTGGGTAGACGCGCTGGCTCATTGCATCAAATCCCACCCCAGCGAGATTCTCCTTCTTAATAAGTTCAGCCTGCTTGCGGCTCACTTTGGTAGCAAGCACTTGGTAGCGGCTTGGCTTACGCGTGACGTATTGGCGAAAATTCTCACGCACATTACCACCAGCCACCTGGTTGAGCACCGTCACGATCTTATCTACATCTGTCACGGCCATCGGGTCGGCCCATACGGTATAGACCGTCTCATTCATGACGAGCTTGGCGGGAGTAGTACCATCCATGGTGTATATCTCACCGCGCTGGGCGCGCAGACGAAATTGCTTGACTTGCTCGCTATCGGCCTGCGATACATAGTAATCATGTTGCAGCACCTGCACATACCCCAGGCGCAGTACAAACACCACAAGTAGCCCGCCGAGCACAGCGGCGAGCGCCTGAGCGCGTGGCGTAGCAAGATGGCGCTGCAGCATGGGCTACTCGCTGGCGTACGCTGTATTGGCTGGTGTTGTCATCGTTTTGGCCACACTACTACCCTGCACTTCCTTAAGGGCGGTCAGACGGGCGTTATCAACCTCCAGATCCTTCTTTTGCTCACTGAGAGAGGAGATCTTGTCGTCAATCTTGCTAGCCTCGTAGCCATAGCTGACTGTGTGTGTCGCCTGCGCTAGATATATTAAGCCAAGGATGGTGATAAGGAGGGCAATCAGCACTGTGTGGGTGATTGGCCCAAGTTTGATAGCCGAAGCAAAAGCAACGGTGTTACGGTTGCGCTTCCAGGTGCTCTGGCGTCGACTATTAAATTGCATTGTCCGTGTGTAGGTTGTCATTGTGGTGGTGTTTGTGTTTAACGTTGGTATGGGGTCGTTTCTAGGGTGGGGCGGATAACGCGCCACCCCAGCGCGAGGTCTTGAGCCAAGGGCTATTTGCCGTGGCGGACCAATACGGTTGTCGTAATTGATTGATTTTGTACGGGGATACGAACTGGCATGTCCCTACTCCTTTTTTGTTTTTTATATTTTTGCGGCGGCTCGCAGCTTGGCGCTGCGGGCACGCGGATTGTAAGCATCGTCATGGCTGCCCTCAATTGGCTTCTTGGTGAGGATGCGTAGCTCGGCCTCGTAGCCTGCCTGGCGCTGCTCTGCGAAGAAGCGCTTGACGAGCCGATCCTCGAGGCTATGGAAGCTAATCACTCCCACTCGTCCACCAGTGCGCAGTAAGGCTGGCACCAGCTGGAGCGTCTGCTCTACCTGCGTCAATTCATCATTGACGGCGATGCGGACTGCCTGAAAGGTACGCGTGGCTGGATGGGTTTTGCCCCGCTTGCCACGGGTAGCGTGCTCGATGACGCGCGCGAGTTCTCCAGTACTCGACAGTGGCCGTGCCGCGCAAATAGCAGCAGCATAGCGCCGTGCTATCGCTGGCGGTTCTTCGCCGTAGCGAGTGATCAGTCGGGCAAGCTCTGCCTCTGCCATGTGGTTAACAATCTGCTCGGCAGTCATCGCCTGGCGTTGATCCATCCGCATATCAAGCGGGCCAGTGTGTGTAAAGGAAAACCCTCGATCAGCTCGATCGAGCTGCGGTGACGACACCCCCAAATCCAGTAGCAGCAAATCAAACTGCTCACCCTCGCGAACCAACTGCTGTGCTGCCTGCAAAAAATCACAATGCATCAGCCGTGCGCCCTGCCCTGCCAAGCTACCAAGCTGTGACAAAGCATACTGGTCGCGATCGACCAAACACGCCGTGGTATACGTCTGGGTCTGCTCGAGAATCGCTGTGGCATGGCCGCCATACCCCGCCGTCAGGTCGAGATAGCGCTCACCTGGACGTGGCTGGAGCTGGGCCAACACTGCCTCCAGCAATACCGGAACATGAAGTGGTGGATGTGCTTTGATACTCATACGTTTCTTATGGTAGCATAGTGCGCAATAATATTCTTGCCTGGTGGCATGCTATTATTATGCTCATGTCTACAATGCAAAAGCATACGGCTTCTCGCTTTGGCGGATCGACCTGCTGCTGAGGGAGTGTGAGAATCTGTTGTTGTCCCAACAGATTCTCAGCCCAACGCAAGAGGTCGATACTCGGGGAGTGTCGACCCTTACAGAGTTCCCGAATGCAGTAGGCGATACGCCAAAGCAATGTACGCTATTGATTCTAAAAGATACGCTCCGCTCAGGCTACTGCGAGATAGTCCGATGCGGGTTCGAGATCACCCACCTGGTAGCGAAACCTGTTTGTTTTCGCATAAAATGTGTTTGTTTTTTGTTGACGATCTTTGCTTGTACCAGGCCGAGAGAGCCCGCTAAAGATCGTTTGAGAGACTTATGTGTATAATTGCCGCAGCAATTATGTGAGGTGGAGTTTTTTTGGGAGGTGTTTGTGAGGAAGGTGCGCCCGACAAGGTTTTGCGTGGGTCGGGTGCCCACATGGCTCACTACCAGATGGTCGATCTCGAGGATATCAGTTACACGTACTTGTTAAAGAGCGTCACAAAAACCGCCTTGCTACTCGGCCTGCTCTGGTGCCATCAAGCGCCAATACTGGCCAGCGCGCACCGCTACAACCTCGCGCGATATCCCAGCATAATCCAGCAGATGCTGCTCTACCGTTACCCTGCCCTGCTTCTGGTCCAGGGTGGCAGCAGTCTTACCGCGCCGGAACTTGACGTTGAGGTCGGCGACATGTTCATCCAGGATACTGCCTGTCAGCGCTGGCTCTACCTGGCTATCCCACACATCCTGCGCATACAGGTGGAGGTAGCTGCCAAAGCCGCGCGTCAGGACCACGCCACTGGCGAACTCCGCCCGAAGCTCCGTCGGTATGGTGAGCCGACGCTTGTCATCCAGCTTGCGTTCGAAGTAATCCATGGGGTGTGGCGATCCTTACAGATGAATTATTTTGTTTTTGTGCAGTGGTGTTTGTTTTTCTCGTGGTTACCCACTTTCTTCCACTACTCCCACTATACTACCCACTCTCACCCACACGCAACCCCTTTTACCCACGGCGTTCCCCGCCGCGCTGGCGCTTATCCACAAATCTGTGGAAAAGCTCAACCAGTATCAGGGGTCAGCAGTTTTCCCCACTCTGCACAATGTGGATAAGAATAAGCGATATTGGTGAGTGTTTTATTCTGCTCTAGGCGCATTTACGGTAGGCATATCTTACTATTTTATACGCACAAAAATAGAAAGTATGCTGATTTTATGGCATTATAGGCAAAATAGCTTGACGTGGCTCTCATATATTGATATATATTATATTAGCTTTTTAGCTCAGAGGTTGTCTCAAAGAGCAAAAAGCAGCTCTTTGGCCTCTGCTGATCCGAAAGGGGATCATCATGACAACCATAATACGATACACGGCTGAAGTTGAAACAACAACCGATAGGTCTTATCAACTCGAAGAGACCTTCAGGAGTCCGCGTTCTGCTGCTTCTTTTTTGCAAGCAGCAGCAGAGCGTGGGGATTTTCTCCCCACAATCTGCGGTTCCTACATCAGCGCAAGAGTCGTAGCGTCATTCACATGCCGTGAACGGCAAATCGAGGCCAAGTAAAGCCCACCAACACAGCTCACCATATCGCCACGCCTGATTGAGTACTCTATACGAGTATTCTCGGGCCTGGAAACCCGATTTGGCTGTTGCAGTTGGTGGGCTGTGTTTTTTGCCAAGAAAAAACCGGCTGATATGGAGCCGGTTTTCATTATTTCTCTCCTCTACCCCTGATGCTCGAGGAGCCAGTTGTTGGCTGCCACCCAGGTCTCGAGCGTGCCAGTGTCGAGGTAGTGCCCCTTAGTGGGGACGACGGCCATGTGGCCACCAGCGGCGAGGTAGTCGTTGAAGGGATCGGTGATGTAATATTCGCCCGCTACGTCGTCGCGGTCGGCGTGGGCAGCAATGCGCTGCAGGAGGTCGTGGCTGAGGACGTATTTGCTGACATTGATCATCTCGCTCGGTGCCTCACCCGGCGCTGGCTTCTCTACCACGCCGCGCAGGCGGCCATCATCGGCAACATCCAGCACGCCGTAGTGGCTCAGCTGGTCGGGCGGCATGTGCACGCCCAGGATAGCTGAGCGGTCCTCCCCTGCCGCCTCGATGAGACGCGCCACCTCTGATGTGCCATCGGCGTTATACACACAGTCATCACCCATCAGCACGACCACTGGCTCACCAGGGTCGAGCTGCGGCACCACGAGGCTGACCGGGATGGCTGTACCATACTTACCATAGCTCGATTGCACCATGTAGTGCAGACTAACCTTCGGTGGAGCGATGAGAGGCAAGAGATCTGCCTTGCCATTGCGTCGCAGATAGTTGTTGAGATCGACGTTAGAGCGGTAGAAATCGCGAATCTGCGTGCTCTGCTCGCTCACCACGAAGTAGATATCACGGATGCCCGCCGCGATGCAGTCTTGCACGGCGTAGTCTACTACCGGGCGGTTACCCAGCGGCAGCATGCATTTTTCGATCGTCTTGGTGACGGGCAGGCGCCGTGTCCCCCAGCCTGCTACGGGGATGATTGCTTTGGTGCATTGCATACTCGATGTCTCCTTGTATGATATTAGTTGCTTGAGCTAACGTATGACAAATGGGCCAATCTCCCGAGCGCCAATTGATGGAACGCGGCGTAAGCTGGCCAGTGTGGTCGATCTGCACGCAGCGGATAGGCGGGTCTGACTCGGGCGCAAAAGCGACGGCAACGGGCTTATCGTCGATCAGATAGATTGTTTGGCTGGGGCTTGCAGCGGCAGCACGGCGCAGCCACTGGGCTTTATCTTGCAAGGTAGTAATAATCACCTGCCCACCCTGCTGAGCCACGAGCGCACGCACTGCTGGGCACAGACGGGCTTTGCAGTGCGGGGTGATGGGATCGCCATAGGTCAGTATCTGCACCGTACCATAGTAACTCAGCACACGCAGCATCGATGCCACGCCCGGGTATTGGAGGTGACCATCACCCAGAGCCGTCTGCTCGAGCTGCTCTATAACAGACGCCGCATCCAGGCCGAGCGCTGCAAGCTGCGCCGCCAGGACGTAGGTTGGGGCGGTAGGATTGGTCCTTGGCCGGAGCATATAGCGAGGCTGCGCTGCCAAGAATTCCTCGGCAGTCACCTGTGTTGGGTAGAGCTGGGCTAGTGTTTCCGCTATCTCACGCAACCACTGCGTGGTGTTGATAATCGTCCGATCGAGGTCGATGTAAATGTGATAGTGGCCCGTTATATACTCCATGATCTTTACAGTATAGCCAGTCCTTGATATTTATGCAAAGTATATCCGCATCAGCTGGCGCGCCACGACATCGGGGTCGTGCCGGATGAAGCTGCGCGTGCTAGCCAGTGGGTCACTAGCCTGGGCACCATCCCACACGTCTTGTGCGAGGACTGGTGCAGCGCGATAGCGGTAGTGTTGGCGATGCATCTCGTCCATGTCGTACTCTACCATCAGCTCGCCATCGTGAGCGTACTTGTCCATCAGCTCAGGGCTGGGACGCGTGTTGTTGAAGACGACATAGTCGAGGAATTGACTGCCTGCTAGGCGCTCAATTTCACTCGCGAAGTCGCTCACCGAAAAGCCGTCCGTTGGGCCAGGTTTGGTGACGAGGTTGCAGACAAAGACGCAGCGTGCCTTAGTGGCAGCAAGCGCCTCTTGGATCTCGCGAATGACCAAGACAGGTGCCAAGCTACCGTAGAGGTTGCCAGGAGCCACAACGACCATATCGGCCGCGCGAATCGCCGCGACCGCGGCGGGGTTAGCCTGAGCTTCTGGCTCGAGCCAAATCTTAGGCCGACGCGCTAGTGCCTGCTGTGAGATGACATATTCACCCTTGATGGGCTGACCATCCTCACCCTCTGCGCAAAGCGTTACATTGCTAAGTGTCGCGGGCACAACGCACCCATCGATATTAAGCACCTGGCTGGCTAGTGCCACCGCCTCGGCAAAGCTGCCGGTCATTTTCTCAAGCGCTGTAAGGAAGAGATTACCAAAGGCATGCCCCTTAAAACTCCCCTCATCAAAGCGATAATTAAAGAGGTCGCGCACCTTAGGGCTATTGCTCAGCGCCACGAGGCACTGGCGCACATCGCCAGGTGGCAAGACACCGAGCTCATCGCGCAGTTGACCCGTCGAACCGCCATCATCTGCCATATTGACGAGCGCTGTGACCTGCGAGGCATACTGCCTCAGGCCTGTCAGGAGCGTAAAGCTCCCCGTCCCGCCGCCGATGACGACGACGCGTGCTCCACCATTGCTCTGTGCCATGTATTATTCCTCCCGATTATTATGACTACGTGAACGACTGCGTGATGCGACTGCTGGTCGGCGCGGCGGTGTAATCACCCCACTCGAACGTGCCGCTGACCCTGGTGTAGATGGTGGCATTTGGGGCGTTTGAGGTGGCGTTGGCGGAGTAGGTTTAGGCGGCACTGCTGGCGTAGAGCGAGCAGAGCGAGGCGATGATGATGTAGCTTGTGCCTGCGCGGTAGCTGGCTTAGCACTTGGCTTCTTGCGCGCTGGTACAGACGGCAGTGGCTCAATGGGCTGCTCTGCCCGTTTCTTCTGCTGTTGCAATACGCGAGCAAACCACACTGCACTCGGGCGTGGTGTCCGCTTATACGTCTTGTAGTCAACCGCAAAGAGGCCAAAGCGCGGCCAAAACCCTTTATCCCACTCGAAGTTATCAAGGAAACTCCAGTGCATATACCCCAGCAGCTCTACCCCATTGCCAAGGGCGCGCTGCATAGCAAGGATAGACTGGGTGAGCCATTGCTTGCGGAACTGGTCGCGCTCGTCGGCCACACCGTTCTCTGTCACGAGCAGAGGCAGCTTGTAGCGGCTCCAGAGACGCTCCAGTGCAAGCTCGAGATGATCGGGCTGCATTGTCCAGCCGAGATCATTTGGCGTTGTCTCGGGGTTGTGCATGCGATAGCCATAGATACGATTGCTAAAGTAATAATTAACGGCAATGTAATCACTCTGCCGCACCACCTTGCGCAAGAAATAATCATCCTGGAAGAACTGCACCACCCGCGCCGTCGCTCGGCTGAGCCAGGCGTCATCGCCCGGGTAGGTGTAGGCCGAATTCTTGGCCACCGCCACCTTGAAGCGTCGGCTCTTGGCGTGGAGGACTTTGGCTACCTGGTTGTGTGCGTAGGCAAGGTTGCTCAGCACGCGGTAGGTCTGCCACTTGCTGCGGACGTTGGGTGGCCAAGTGCCGTTGTCGTAGCTCTCAGTCACGTAGACGCAGGGCTCATTAATGGTAACGACATAGCGTACCATTGCACCAATCTCATCCATTAGTTTATCGACAAAGCGCACAAAATACTTCACATTATCGCGCTTCGCAAAGCCCCCACGGGCAGCAAACCATACTGGCAGTGTGAAGTGAAACAGCGTCACGACTGGCTCTAGCCCAGCATCGGCCAGCGCGGCCAAGTACGCCTTGTAATATTTGATCGCCTCGGCATTCCACGCGCCCTCTTCTGGCTCGATGCGCGACCACTCCACACTAAAGCGCCACGAGGTTAAGCCCATCTTCTTGGCCAGAGCGAAGTCTTGCGTGTAGAGCTCGGCATGGTTGGCAGCTTTGCCCGAGATATAATTATTTGGATCTTTGGCGGCACTGGCAATGTGCGGCCAGTTAGGCAAGTCGCCATATTGATATTGGCTCTGAGCAGCGAGGGTCTTGGCCTGAGCTTTTTCCCACTCCGACCACTGGTTGTGCATACCACCCTCGACCTGATGCGCGCTCGTCGCAGCGCCCCAGAGGAAATGTTTTGGAAATTGCACCGTAGATTGTTGCTTAGCCATAATGCTTATTGTACCATCAGCAGAGGATTAAGAAAAATAGAACATTGAGTGGATGCATCGTCTCTCTTTCTTCGCGCACGCTCTCCCTTCCCATACTTCGTCTGATGGAGTGTGAAAACAGATTGCAATAATATGTTTTCAGCCCAGCGCAAGAGGTGAACATTCTAGAGAAATAGTTACCCTTATAGTGTTCTGTCAGAAGGGGTGTGGGGGGTGGAGCGTGAGAATAGTGATAGCCTCGAGATCAACGCTTTGTTCTGACAAAAATACAGTACTCTTCCCTACTCCGGCAATTGCTCATTCTCGCGCAGGATTTTCTTGCCGCGCATTTCGTATTTGACGCCGGTCAGGTCGCTCGTGACGTAGTCGTCGTTGAGGAGATTGACAAAAACAGCCGCATCCTTGGCATCCATGATAATGATGCTCCCTGCCGCATCGTCCGTCATCAGGCCCAGACCCATTTCGTCAGCGTGGTCGATGAGTTGGTCTTGTGTCACTTGGGCAGGATCGAGCTTTTGCAGTTTAGTCACCAGCGCTGGCGTGTCGCGCACCAGGCGGTCGAGCGTGAGCCCCTCAGGCAAGGTAAGTTTGAACTGCTGAGTGATAGCAGCGATCTTCTCCTCCGCCACAGCGTGCTTTTTGGCATCGTAGCCAAAGAGCCGGACGAATTTGCTCTCGCTAAAGGCAAAGATATCGTTGCCGACAATCAACACCTGATTATCCGGCGTGATGCGCAGGCCAGCATCAGCCACAAATGGCTGGAATGACCCACCGCTGTACATCCAGGCGGTTGCTCCCTTGAGCACCTGCGACTGGGGCAACAGCTTGGCCACGAAGAATGGCTCGCTATCTGTACCCATCCGGAAGCGCGCAATGATACCCTTAACCTTCTTGAATTCATGGTCACCCTCGTTAAAGGTCTCGAGATCTGCCTCGCTGTAGGTGATCTGCTCGATCACTTCCTGAGCATGCACTACTCGATCGAGCGTGGTGCGCTCAAGGACATTCTCCTCAGCCTTGGCCGCCTCAAAGTCACGCACCATCAGGCCAGTCGCTGCACCCGTCTGCACCGCTGTGATCATATCGTAGAGGAAGAGCACCTTGAGCTGTGCCTTGAGCTCAGCTGCATAGTTGGTGGCATACACCGTATAGCCCTTGGTAAAGAGGAAGAGATCCACCTCTAGCTGGTCTTTATCGCGATCGGCTTGGTTGGCCCAGAGGAATATATCAGTGGCGCTGGCAGCCGCGTCTGCAGCGGGCTGAGCGGCAGTGCTTGCCGGCCGAGTCTCGGCATGAGCGGCCGCGCTCGCATCACTCTGCGGCACAGCAGCTGACTCTGGTGGCGTTACCGGGGTAGTATCGGTAGTGGGGGTTTGTGTGTTTGGTTCGTTATGCATGGTTTCTAGTGTACTATATTTGGGGTGTAAAACCTATTGCTCAGTAGCGTGCTTTTCACCTACATCGGGATGCTGGCTCAGCCAATTGTAGAGCGTAAAGCAACTCGGGACGAAACCATGAATCTGCTCAAATTGAACGGCATAGTCTACAATCTCCCTACTCGTGGGAGGCTCATCGCCGAGGAGTGTTTGGACATCTTTTATACGTTCTTCTACTTTATCTCTCAACCTTTCGTCACATTCAGGATCCATCAGCCATTGCGGCCTGAGCATTTCTCTATATACAGCGTCATCACCACAACCCTTAGTTATATCAGTCTCTGTTATCTTATCAGTAATCTCAGATAGTTTTATTGCACGATCACTACCTTCACCTTCATTAAGACAACTATCTATAGCACCTCTCAAGAGTGATGTCTGGTGTACATTGTCCAAAATATACGCATGTTGATCAAGTTGCCAGCAAAGCGCCTTAAGTAGTGAGCTGAAACAATCTGCATTCAGTCTCGCAAGCAACAAATCATCACCCCACTCGATAGCATCTTTAAGACTACGCTCTATTAGCCTGAATTCAGGGGCGCCAAATTCCACATCCCCCGGCGGCGTAAACCACTCACTGTCATCGAGCTGCTCAGGATTCTGTGGCTGCTGCTCTTCTTCGCCTAGATTATGGCTACCGCCCTCATCATGCTGTGATAAATCATCATCAAGGTTAGGCGTTTCTGCTGATTGATACCTGTCAGCTCTGCGGCGTCTGTCAACGACGATAAAATCACCATCACCACCCATTGTTGCAACCACACCAAGGCCCGGTACAAGCAACCCAGATTTTCGCTCCTGCCAACTTTCTCTATATCGCCCCTGTTTCGTCGCACCCGGCGTTTGCTCAGCACTGCGTGCTCGGTTGTGGTCTTGCCGTACTTTCTCACTCATATCTCGGCTCCATTGTTATTAATTAGGTAGGAACTCATAATACATCACATCTCTCTGCACTGTCAAATAACCCACAGGCACGCCCGCTAGGTGCATCACACTCACTGCACAAGAATTACTACGCGCAGCAAACAATATCGTAAGGATAGCGCGCCTCAAAAAACCTAATTAGTGTTCTCTGTCTACTGGCCCATACCCCAGCGTCTCCAGTGTGCGGTCAACCACTTTTTGGGCAAAGCGCTGCATGTCATCATCGCTCCTAAGATCGAGCCCCTCACCTTGGTCAATACATTCATTTTTGTTTGCTATAATCACCGAGAAGCATGAGACGACCCCAGACTTTGGGGATAGCAATGCACTACTGCACTGCATCCTCGCCAAAATGCTTTTGCAGTCGCATTTTTATCGAGCCTTCATGCCGACCAAGAGTGCGGCTGAGCTGGCGGATGCTCACACCTTGGACGAAGGCCTGCTTGAGCGTCTCATCGTCAACTTTTGTCCATGGTTTGTAGGCATTGGGGTGGGTCTGGCGCATTGTGGCGATCTTGGCCGCCCAGCTGGTGCTGCCAGTTTTACTCGTCGGCTTCTTCTGCGGCATCGCGGCACGCTGGGCAGCCTGTTCGCGCAGATGTGCAAAGCGCTCGGCATCTTGGGCGGCACGAGTGCGCAGCTGCGTGTCGATGATATACGCTTCATCACTCATGGTAAGCGCCATCCGATTGATACCAGTGAGATATATATTATCGAGACTTTTGACGCGGCTCAGTGCTACATAACCCATACCCGGAACAAAGGCTTTGCGTAGGTCGATGCGTGCGCTATCGAGCGTCATCCCCTGGCTCTTGTGCACAGTAATCGCCCAAGCCAGGCGCAGTGGCAGCTGCGAGATGCTGGCCCGTTTGCGCGTACCATCGCGCAGTTCCCAGGTATCGGGCTGCATTGTCACCACATGGCCATTACGAAACTCCACCACGGGGTAGTCTGTGCCTGGCTCGAAGTCTGCTACCAGGCCAATGCTCCCATTGGCAAAGCGCCGCGCTTGGTCGTTCTTGATGGCCATCACCAGTGCCCCTCGCTTGAGCACTAGCACTTCTGACGCAAGAATGCTCCGCTGGAGCGTATCAACATAATTTTGCCCACCAGTGCTGCTGCGTTGGTACGATACTTCGTCGCCAGGCAGCTCAGCGAGGCGAGCTTGGTTGATCCGATCGACATCGATATTGACAGTATGGAGCTCGGTTAGGTCGCTCTCGTGAGGTGGCTCTACCTCTGTGCGAGCCAGTAGCTGCTCAGCGTGGCGTCGGCGCAGATCACCAGCCCGCATGGCAGTCAGGATATCAAGCAGAGCGTCACCCTCCTGCTGGCGGTATTGCTGGTCGAGGTACAGAATGGCTGGGTCAAGCTGTCGCCAGGCTTGCGACTGCACCACAAAGCTCCCCTGCCGCCCGCCATCGCGATTAACAGGCGGCAGCTGAAAGAAGTCCCCACTCATCACTACCTGCAGTCCACCAAAGGGCTGGCTTGGCACTTCGCGCACGCGGCGGCACACTTCGTCGATCATATCCAGGCGGTAGTCGTGTAGCATGCTAATCTCATCGATGATCAGCACATCTGTCTTAGCAATAATATCACGCCGTGTCTTCGACAGGTGATCAAAAAAATTGTTCGGCAAGCTATCGTGGATACCAATCCCCGCCCATGCGTGGATGGTGCTGCCGCCCAGGTGAGTCGCTGCAAGCCCCGTCGTAGCAGTGACGGACACATACTTGCCATCCGCTTTACACTGGCAGATGAACTGCCCCAACACATACGTCTTGCCCGTACCCGCTGGCCCTGTCAACAGCGCACTCTGACCACTACGCAAAATCTCCTGTGCAAGTGTCTGATCCATAGGCTCTAGTATACAAGGTTGTGGGGTGAGAGGCAAAGTATGGGTATGTTCTCTATATATAGGCAACTCATCATTAACAAAAACACACCAATACCTACTTCACTCACAAATCCACAACCTTGACATAGCAGCAACACCCTTCTACCATAGATACATTACTTATTTAAGCGAGAGGAGAGACATATGGCACTGCTATCTCGATACAACTACGCCCCCGAGGATATAAATGATGGAGTGCATCTATGGGCCGATTGCCCACAGCCCCTGCTCGACGCTGTCGATCCAGACGCTGCCATCGCCTACACTCGCACTCGCAACCACAAGGTACCACCACAGTTTGGCGAACGAGATGTGACATTGCTTGAAGAATACGCAGAGGCTGGCCTAAGCATTGCTACGCTCGGTGCATGTGCAATGGCTGCGGCAACCTACGCGTATGGATTTGACGGCACACCAATGCAAGAACTGGCAACAGGTTTTACGATTGGGTCTGCTACATCACTGATTGGCACTCCTGCTGCTGTTTGCGGCCGAGCTATGTTGGTCGATCATGGCCATTATGGCCCATTTGCTCATTGGCGCGCCCACCAAAAGACGCGGCAGTTGCGCAAGCTCATCGGTGAGCAATACCAGCCTGTCACCAGCACAGTACGAGACTTGCAACATATGATAAACGAGCGTAATAGCGAGCAAGACTCATCTGTCCTAATCAACCCATTCAACACAGCTGTACTGGCGCAAGTCGTGGACCGTGTTATGTCAGACCAGTCTACCCTCCTTGCCCAGTATGAAATGAGTGATGCGCTGCGTGACCCATCAGGCTATAGCGCGCTACGGCACGACGTGCACGAAACACTCTCTCCTCATCTCGACGCTGTATACAAGAGCTACGAGCAGCACGATGCTACTCATAGCACAGCTTGGTAGCCTCGCTTAAAAATTATGGAGGTGGCTTCTAAATAGGCGCAAGAGGTGAAAGTAGAAAGAATAGTATAAGAAATTTATATACTCGCATTCTATCAATAAAAGCTCAATGTCAGCATTCTACCGATCCCACACAAACCCCTCGCCAAAGTGCCCCCAGCGGGCGGTTGGCTCGTAGATGGGCTGGGCGAGCTGGAGCGTGGTGATAATGCCATGCGGGCTGAGATCGTAGCCTGTGATGGACTGCTCTACCCCATCGATGATGGCAGTCGCCTCGACGGGCTGGTCGTGGCCGATTGCATACGCCAGGCGCACCAGCACCTCCTGTGCGTGGTGCTGTCGCAGATAATCCACCGCAATGCGCCGCGCCATATATGCTGCCGAGCGATCCACCTTGGTGGCATCCTTACCACTAAAGGCCCCACCACCAATCGGCACGCGCGGCCCATAATTGTCAACGATGAGCTTGCGTCCCGTCAGGCCAGCATCAGCCGCAAAGCCACCAATCTGCCAGTCCCCTGCTGGGTTACAGTGCAGCACTGGCGCATCATATTGCTTATCCTTAAAAAATGTGTTCACATACGTCTGCTGCTGAAGCCACTCCTTGACTACCTCTGTTAATTCGTCTTTTGGTGCGTGTTGGAAGCTTGCAACAATTGCCGTTATCTGCCCACCACGCAGTGTTACTTGCGTTTTGCCATCGTAGGGCCAACGTTGATACAAAAATTGATTCAATCGCCGCGCCAGCACTGTTTCTAGCGGGAGCAGCTCAGGCGTTTCGTTGCAAGCATAGCCGATCATCACGCCTTGGTCACCTGCCCCGCCATCATCCACACCACGAGCAATCTCTGGGCTCTGCTGAGTAATGTGCTCAATTATCTCTACCTCACTCCCAGCCAAACGCTGCACAATCGGTGCCACTGCCACCGTCGCCTGCGACGTCACTTCGCCTGTCACAAACACCATGCCATGGCCGCCGCACACTTCCACCGCCACGCGTGCCTGTGGGTCACGGGCCAGATAGGCATCAAGGATGGCGTCGCTCATTTGGTCGCACAGCTTGTCGGGGTGGCCTGGGCTCACGCTCTCGGCGGTGCGAAATTGTGCTGATGCTATAGTAGTTGCTGTCATAAAAAACTCCCTTCTCTTATCCTGCGCTGCCAGGCGAGAAAGGAGTTGCCTTCTTACGCGTCTCATATCTTTCCTGCGCACAGGCTGGAATTAGCACCTTACTCGCTTCTCGAGCAGGTTGCTGGCGAGTCATCGGGCCAGTCCCTCGTCGCACTCTGGATATTAGTGATATTGGTAATAGTATAGCATAAAGCGGCGTCTGCATGTGCTATATCTGCAACAGACATCTTGACACTACTACAACCTCTTCTTACAATAAATACACATTCATATCAACTTACAAGCACTTACTTAAGGAATAGCATGGCGTTATTATCAATACCTCACGAGCACCCTCTCTTTAATCCTCCCGGTCTGCCAAAGCACCCTGCATATTTAGACAAAACCGAAACACGCTGGGTTGACTGCCCACAAGAAGAGCTTGATAAACTGAGCTTGCCAGTCATCAAGAGTTATTTGGCCGATGGTAAGATTCCCCTGAAGTATGCCGAACGCAGCACATTTCTGGATAGTGGGAGAAAGCTTGCGCTAGGCTCAGCTGCTCTTGGTCTCTGTGTTGCAGCAGGTGTCATGTATAATTTTGACATGCCAGAAAGTAATCTCACAGAAGCAGCTGTCAGCCTTGGTATTGGCGTAACTGCAAGTGGTATTCATGCCAACATTGTCATAGCTAGCAATATACTAGCTGATGAGTTTGAGATCTATGGCCCACTTTCTCGTTGGCGTGCCCACCAACAAACAAAGCATGTCAAACAACTCATCGGCGATCGGCATCAAGCCGCGACCGCCACTACCTACGAGCTTAGGAGTCTCATTGCTGAACATAACCGGAAGCTCGACCCACTCTATCATCTTGAGGATAGCACGACAACGCTTGCACCTATTCTTGATCAAGTTGTTCCCGAGAAATCTGAGGTGATCGCTGCGTTTGAGAAGGATGCGCGCGCATCATACGATCACGGGCTGCCCGAGTCGGTTGGTGACGCACTTCGCGATGACATTACACAAGCTTTTGAGCCTGTACTGGCTAGCGTTTATGCCAAAAATACCTACCTTGTCGATGCAGCACAACGTGACAAGAAAGATGCAGCTGCCCAAGCTGCCGCTCAAGCAGCAGCCAGCTCTAAGTTGGAGGAAGAACAAGCTATTCAGCTGCTTGGCTACGATCCAAGGCTGTTCAACGAGCTTGAACCTGATATGTAGGATATACATTCTTTTATACATAGCAAACACCCCGTAGCCAGATCCCCCATAACTAAAAAACCGGTCGCTATGACCGGTTTCTTGCTACTTATTTTTCCTCTAGCCGCTCCCCGGCTCGTGCTCGGTTAGCCCATTGGTCAGCGAGCTCATTTTGCTCATGACCGTTGTGGCCGCGCACCCAGATAAGCTTCGGCCGCACAGTAGTATAAAGCGTATAGGCTTCTTGGACGAGCTCAAGGTTCTTGATCGGCCCGCTGCTCTTGCGCCAGCCCTTGGCTGCCCAGCCAGGTGCCCACTTAGTGAGGACATTAACCCAAAATTCGCTATCGGTATGGATCTCACACCCCTCAGCCCCAACCAACTGCATGGCTGCGATAAGGGCCATCCCCTCCATGCGAATGTTCGTCGTGTTGCCTGGCTCGCTGCCCAGCGCCACGGGCTTGCCCTGCTCGATGACGGCATAGCCGCCCGGGCCGGGGTTGGGGCTGGCACTACCATCGGTGTAGAAGATGCGTGGAGTGGCTGCCATGCTAGTTACCGCGATCCACGCGCTGGAACTCCATCCAATCTGATGGCCGATACCACTTGGTGTCATTGTTATAGCGCTCGTCAAACTTCGCCTGGTGCCGCGCCAAGAAGTAATGCCTTCCACCATCGTGCTCGGCTTCGTAGCGAATATACATTTGGTCTGGATAATTCTTGGGTGCGCCGCTGTAGAGCATCACATCTACTGTATTGCCCGGGTTAAGCGTATGCGACTCGTTGCGCATATTCCCTAGATACTCCCAACTCACAACCTTCACCTGCCGGTCGGAATCATTCTTAATGCGTGCCCATACATCTATTTTCGACACACTCTCATTCCGCACATCAACACGCTCTACGCGCACTACCGGAAAATTACTCATCTGCTTGTCTCCTTGTTTATGGGGTTATCGAGGTAATTATACCATATGGTGCGTGGAGTGCTTGCTAAATACAGCTATTAGGTTGATGCTGCGTACCATCACTACCTCTGTTATGATCAAGGGCTCTACCCTTACCTACGCTATATGTAGTGTGCCCATATCTAGTGTCTTGGACTATGTGGAAAAGTCGTGGAGATTTTTTACCGACACTAGACCACTATTCGGTAGTCATTTTTTTGCTTTTACACTGCTATATAGCTATCCAAATCCACTATGTCTTTCACCCCGAGTGACGATAGGAAGTGAAAACAAGGTAGTACCCTTCACGCAAAGCAAACATTTTATAAGCCTCGCGATACCGTATTCACATATTTAGATGCCGCTATCTTACCAGGCAGTCACACAGCACACGTGACTGTATATCCTGCAATAATACCTATACCCCTACTGTCTATATACTACTAGCCTATTTATAATCTGTTCTCACAAACATCTTTCTTTGTCATGACGAGCCATACGTTGCTACAATAGTGGTATATAATTGCTATACGAATTATCTGGTAAGGTTATTATGAAACTCCAGCGCCTGTTCGCCATTCTATCGCTCCTCTGCGAGCGAGACAAAGCCACTGCTCAGGAACTAGCCGATCGCTTTGAGGTGTCGAAGCGTACTATTTTGCGCGATATCGAGACGCTGAACCAAGCAGGTATTCCTATCATCACTCGGGCTGGCCGCGATGGTGGGCTCGCCCTCATGCCACACTACACGCTTGACCGGCGCATTCTCTCCACTACCGACAAGCAGCATCTAGCAAGTGCGCTGACAGGCCTCCAGAGTGTCGCCCGTCAATCATCAATCACTACCTTGCACGCCAAGCTTCTCCCCGAAGACGACCAATCTGCAATGCCGATGTATGCTATCAACTTTGCACCCTGGGCAGCGGAGCACCCAGTTCAGCACAAGATTGAGCAATTGCAGCAGGCGATCGAGGAACAATACTGCATGCAGATACACTACATTGGCTATGATGGCCAGACGGAGCGGGTGATCGAGCCGCATCAGCTGGTGTTTCGGCAAGCGAGTTGGTATGTGTGGGCGTTTTGCCAGCTGCGCCAGGATTTTCGTCTCTTCAAGTTGCGGCACATCATTCGCCTCTCACCGCGAGAGGAGAGCTTCTCACCCAGGCCTTACCCAGACGCCTCTACTGGTGACAACTACTCGAGCAGCGTTGTCTTCTCGCGCCAGCCAATCGCTGGCTACACACGTGTAGAGCTCCGCTATGCTGCGCACGATGCGCTGGCGGTAGCGGAGGTGCTTGACGGATCATTTCTTGATGTCGACCATGCTCGTGCTACCTTCTATACGCCGCAGCTCGCAATCGCTTGCGAAGCAATCTGCCACCTCCCGCCCAGTGTCATCGTCGATGAGCCAGCGCAGCTCCGCGCGATGGTAGCGCAGCGCCGAAGCGCAGGGTGAGATCAAAAAACACAAAAACAATCAATACTGACACACTGCTGTCATCATTTGCGGCATATACTTGAGAGACAATACACTAACGGTATATCACAAGGAGGTACCTCATGATCGATCATTTTGGCATTATCGTTAACAATATTGAAGCAAGCAAGGCCTTTTATGAGGCGGTATTGGCACCCCTGGGCTATGTCAAGACAATTGACGAATCATATGGCGCGGGCTTTAGCAATCCAGACCGGACGCAGCATACTGGGATATTTTGGCTTGGGCGAGGCGAGCCATCATCGCCGCTACACTTTGCTTTTGCTGCACCATCGCGGGCAGCAGTTGATGCATTCTATACAGCTGGCCTAGCAGCAGGAGCGCAGGACAATGGCGCACCAGGCGTACGAGCGATCTATCATCCAGACTATTATGGTGCCTTCCTCATCGACCCAAACGGGCATAATATTGAGGCAGTGTGCCACACTGCTGCATAGGGACACCCCTACCCTATTGGTGGGTGATGAGGTATCTATGCGAAGGTCATTTTCTTAATCAATAGTAGTTAAGCACAACAGTTTGATCTCTCCGCGAGGAGCGATGCTTCGGCCACCGCCAAAAGCAAAGAAGCTCGTATAAACGACCGAGCTTCTTATGTTTCCACAGGCTTATAATATAGCGTAACTATACCCCTTGCGAGGTATGAGCTTATGGCAGGAGTATTGCTACGTTACCACGCTTTTTATGCTTGTTCATAGTTTTTTGCAGTGTCTTCACGTTAAAGGTCATATCTGCATTGGCCTGCTTGTCAAGGAGCAGGTACTGGGCCATTGCCCAGGCAGCGAGCTCACCAATGCGCCGTGCGCGCATTACCTCTGAGCTGTGTCGCTCGTTGGCTACACCTCTCTCTGTAGCATCATCCGGCCGAAAAGGTGCGAGGACATTCACTACTCCATCATCTTCGCCTTCGCCCATCCAGCCACGCATCTCACCCGTTATGCCAGGTAGCGCTGCTGTTGTAAATCCATAGTCTGATACGATACCTCGATCAAGAAAATCCTTGTGACTCCCCTGCGTCGTATGGACGGTATCCACCACTAGGTACTGCTCGCGCCCCTCACCTTCTAGACGTATGTCAGTTGCCAGGCTAACTGGTGCAGTATGTGCACCGTCGTAGCGCTTGATCGATGGTGGAATAACAGAATCAGTATGAATCCGTACGTGATTCGGTATTGAACTTTTTTCAAATAATTTCATAATGTTCCTTATCATATATGATATATTGATAATTTGCAAGTCACATTACCTCTGTTCTCATAAATACCCTATAGGCCATACCCTATATAGGTTCATAGTTGGATTTAATAGGATTACACTCAAGCTAGATACAGCTAGTATCTAGCTACAACTATTGCTCAAAGCTATGCGCTATAGCCTACTGCCTATGTAGGCTACGGGGTATGTGTTGCACAAGAAGTAGACAGACAGTACACGTTCTTACATTAAGACCACTTCTGCCTGTGCGAACCCTTTCTCTACTGCTCTATTCGAAAATAGTAGGGTATGTTACAATAGCTAGCTTTTCCAACTCTCAGCAATCGATACAGCACACGTATCGGCCATTCATAGCTTGATGGAAGTATAGCAAGCGGAAGATGAGTAAAATCGAGCCTATAGCTCTTATCGCTGATAGCGCTGCACAAACTGGCGCAGAATCTTGACTGGCTCGGTGACGGTTTGCTGGCAGGCATTAGCAATGAGAGTATCGGCTTCGTCTGGAGCACAGTAGCTAGCGTGACGATAGATATCAATACGCAAGGCACGGCTCTCCGGATCGAGCTCGGGATGGAACTGCGTAGCATACACGTTGCGCCCCACGCGCAGCATCTGCGCGCACTTGCGCGAGCGCGCTAAGACAGTGCAGGCAGCTGGTGGCTCAAGCACCCCTTCTTTGTGCCCAACGAAGCCGTCGAAGGTAGTGGGTAAGTCAGCGAGGAGTGGGTCATCCCTAGCTGCTGGCGTAAGGGTGATTGGCACAGCACCAATTGCCTCACTATACGCAAAGCTAGGCGTACCACCCACACCCAGTGCCGACACCAGCGCACCAACCCCCCAGACAGGCACTAAGAAATGTGATGTCGCGAGCAATAATCTCGCGCAGTAGTGGCATCATCACGGCTTCGAACTCGCGCTGCTCGGTAGGTTTCTCGGCCGGAGTGTAGGCAAAGTTGGCCGGGCCACCACCCATCAGCACACCACTATAGGCAGCAAGCGACTGCGCGGGGCGCTGCCCTGCCTCAATGCGCACTCGCTCGAGGTCGGTTAGTGCAAGGCCACCAAAATGCAAAAATGCCTGATATTCGGTTATCCAACGCCTCATCCTCGGGGCGCGACTGCAGTAGTACAAATGGTTTCGTCATACTCTTTAGTGTAGCATGGCCTGGCGGTAGATAATACCCTCTGCAGACACGTGCTATGGGGCATGAGGTATTACTGTGCGGTATCACCTGGATAGACATAATCCTTGAAGAAGTCTGCGTCAAAGTCACTATCGGCCCACAGCTCCAGCCAGCCAAGGAAGTCCTGGCGCTCGCAGCATGGGCCAGCCCCTACGTCGCAGAAGTTCCACACTTCGCCAGCCCATTTGCCAGAGGTAATAAGCTGGTAGGTATCGCCACAGCCTTGGTCGAGGAGCAGCACGCCTTCATTGCCCAGCCGCTCCTCAAATGCTTCGTCCGTGAGCAATGCCTCATCCTCTTCTTCCTCCCAAAGCCAGTAGTCGTCGATCGTCACACTGCGCGAGAGGTCCTTCACCTCGGTATCAGCCAGTCGTTTAAGGCCATAGATAACGATGCCACTGGGCTGCCGAATATCTTGACAGCCATCACCCACCTGCTGGAGGAAGAGTCGATAGGCCTCGGGCAGGCGCGTGTTGCAGGCAGTTTCGAAGGCAGTGATGTCCGCCTCGCTCAGTGTTGGGCCCCATCACGACGCCCTTTTCGGCTAGCTTGGCTTTGAGGCGCGCGATGATGGCGGGATAGTCGGCAGGGTTACAGATGGGCATAGTTAGTTCCTCCTTGTGTTTTTCTCATCGTACCATGTATAGTGCTGCCTCGCAAATGTGTGCTCACACCAAAAGAGCTGCTCCAATATGCAGAGCAGCTCTCGTAGCCATCAAGAGATGGAGGATCGATTATTGATCCATCTTTCCTTTTACGTAGCCCTTAGTCTCGTGAGCTTTGTTTTCGATGTCGTTCGCCTTGCCCTTTACGGTGTCAACGGCGTTTTGCGCAGCATCTTTGGCCTTCTCGGCTACTTCTTCGGCTTTGTCTTGTACATCATCAGCTACTTTTTGAGCTTTGGCTTTGATGTCATCAGGTAGTCCCATGTGAGATCCTCCATGGTTAGTGTTGATACTGTTTTATTATAGTAATGTTGGGTAATAATAGCAAGCCACCTACTAGCGAAAAGGGAGCTGCTATAGCCGTATACCTCCATTCTATGGGTAATACCCCTGTAAGCACAGGGGTTCGCTATCGTGGTAATCTATTTACTCGCCGTGTCGCTTGGGCTGCTCAGGTATTCCTCTGCATCGCAAATAAAGAAGAGGCTGACGTCGTCGCGGGTTTTGCCAGCTTTATGGAAGGGCGTGCTGATAACATGGATAAGGATGATCATATACACCAAGACGAAGCTAATCAGCCCCACGACCGTCAGGCTGGCGACAAATGGGTCGATGTTGGTAATAAGCAAGAGGCCAAGCAGCGCCACCACAATAGAGCGCGCCAAGATAGATGCTGAGGGAATAAAGCGAATCCGCTGAATGTAGTCGACCCAATGGCGGTGGCGGAGCAGCACCGTCTGCTGCTTGAGCTTGACGATGAAGTTGGGTGGCACATTGCCCTGCTCCATCGTGGCAAAATACGGCGTTAAGCCCCGGATGTCCTGCCGGGCATCGTAGGCCAAATGACGCACATCGCTCGAAAACCCTTGGGCTACAGTGTGTAGCTGGTGCCAAAAGCCATCGATATCAAACACCGGATAGCTCTGATGAATCGCCGCGGCATCATCATACATATCCTCTAGTAGCGCCGCAAACTCCGCTGGGATCCGCTCCGACTCTTTGTAATCGGCAATCGTAGCCGAGAGCAAAAAACCAATCACAAAGGTCACGCTGGATATGACGCTATTATGCAATGAGCTCTGCTCGATCGGCTCCCACCCCAGGCGATACAGAACGAACTTCACGCTCACCACCACTGTCGCTACTGCCAGCGCCTGCCAAAAAATCCGCAGGAATTTGCCCTGCTGTTTGATCTATTTTATCTGCTTTATAGGTTGATTCATAATTTTTCTATTATACCGTATGAAGCGCAGAAGAATTATTTTACCCTGTTGTGTATGCAATATCGACTAGGCTTAGCTATACCGCTGGATAAGAAATATGATATACCCACACCCCTACTACCCTCATAGGTCACCCCTATAACGCGGAGCAAGTTCCTCTACCGAGGCAACATCGCGCAGCCACGGGAAATGCTTCTGTAGCACCGCTGATTGCACAAGTTCTTGCCAGGAGATTGCGCGAGTGGTAATCCGCTCACCTGCATCGCAGCGCGGTGGCATGTGGCGTACGGGTTGCTGGGCCAACACAAGGTGGATGAACCACTCCATCTTCGGCTCGGGCTGCACTACCTCCAGCAGCTGCCAGTCGGCAAATTCCCAGCCTGTCTCCTCGCGCAGTTCGCGCTGTGCCGCCGCGATGATGGTTGTATCCTCAGGGTCGACCCGCCCTGCTGGCAGGTGGCCATGCCGCACGATGCCGCCTGGCTGCTCTTCATCATTCACCAGCACCTTGCCCGCATCATCGACCGCAATGATGAATACTGTGTCAGGTCGGCGCACCATCTCGAAGGTTGCTACTGAGCCATCATACAGCCGCTGCGGCCACTGGTAGACGCGAAATATCTCGCCCACAAAGACACACTGTGCCTCAGGCGGAATCATCTGAGCATGGGGCGGAATGGTACGTTGTGTCATGATAGTATTGTAGCATTGTTCACGTCTCCACTCATGTCTCACTGCACCCATCTTCTAAAAAATTCGCCCCCGCCTTGCATATCTGCTACAATAATCCTTATGCATAATGATATCGAAACAATTCTCTTTACCAAAGATGACATTGCGCGTGCTGTAGCGCGCCTGAGCGAGCAGCTTAGCCAGGAATATGCCGAGAAAAACCCGCTGGTGGTGGGTATTCTGCGCGGGGCAGCGCCCTTTATGATCGACCTGGTGCGGGCGATGGATTGCATGCTAGAAATCGACTTTATGGACGTTTCGAGCTATGGCGATGAGCTTACCTCCACCGGCAATGTGCGCATCTTAAAGGACCTCGATACGGACGTGGCTGGTCGGCATGTGCTGCTAGTGGAAGACATTGTGGATACAGGCCACACTGCCCAGGCGCTGTTTGATTTATTTGCAAAGCGCCAGACAGCCAGTACTAAGCTCTGCACCCTGCTAGATAAGCCCGAGCGCCGTACGGTGGATGTGCAGGCAGACTATATCGGCATCCCCACCCCTAATGAATTCGTGGTGGGCTACGGCCTAGACTACCGCCAGCAATATCGTAATCTGCCGTATATTGGTGTGCTGAAGCCTGAGGTGTATCAGTAAGAGTGCTCTTCGTTATATTGGGCGGCCACTACGGTCGATGCCTGTCGTGTCGACCTTGCCCTGCCAGTCTTCAGGTATAAGAAGCTGTGCATCAGGATACTGCGCAGTCGGTGGCAGATCTGCTAGCTGCTTTGCGTCAATCACAAGCGCATACTTCATCCCAAGCATTGCTGTACGGACAATGGCGTCAGTTGTTGCGGCAGATACCTCTGTCGGCCGGAAGCGCTCTGCCTGCAAGTCGTAAGAAGCGCCATAAGCATCCTGCTCGGCCTTGTCTGGATTGTAGCGCCCAAACGCAAACCCAAGTGTATAGGCAAAATCCTCTGGTAATATTAGGTATGAATCCTTAGATTCAAAGCCAATCTCAGCCCGCAAATCCTTATGATGCGGCTGGTTTCCTACCCCGATATCTGCCACATAGACATCACCCGCACTTCGGTGTAGACCATACCACACACCAAGACGTGGCTTATTCGCATCATCGTTTGCTCGCAAATTGCGCAGATGTATCTGCACGTTGGGTTCTTCAGGTGATGGGTGTGCTGATGTTTGGAACTTCTCTGTCATGGAGATAGATTATACCACAAGGTGGTAGTGTATGCGAACAAGTGAGTGTTTATAGATAAAACAAAAATGGCGCGTTCTGCAAACGCGCCATGGATGCTTATATCTCGGTGACGTACACCACGTGATGTACGTCACTTACTACGCATGAGCAAGACATAAGACTGACTCCACAGACACCACACGTGGTGCCCACTTAGTATATATCAAGTAAGTTGATCAATCAACCAGTCGGTATGGCTCTCGTGAATGAATTCACCTTTTGCAATGCGGAGTCGCGCCAATGGGAGATTGTGCAGCACCCGACCAAGATACACTGGCCTCATATACGTCACAAAAACAAGATGAGTGATGAAATGTACCATGCGTAATCCATAGTTAGTTTGTGGCTCAACCGTGTCGATCACAAGCGTATGCTGGTACCCATGCTCACGCGCCTGCTGCTGTATATAGCGCTGCATCTGACGCGCCGTTGCCGCCTTGATCGTCTTATTGCTCACAACGATACGCACATCCTCATGACACTGCACCAGTGTATCGAGCAGCAATCGACGCAGCAGCACCTGCCGCATATGGATACGTGCTGCTTTATTGCGCATTCGCGTCTCTTTTTTGTCGCGCTCCATTACAACATAAGTGATAGAGTGATCATCCCGAGTTGGTAGGCTTTTCGTAATATACTGCTCAATATGTTCTTTGACATACCAATCGACAAGAAATGACTGAGGTTTGTATCGTCGCAAAACGTGGCCGTTCACCCGCCGGATAAGATTCTTCATCCGTTTGAGTGCTTTCTCGTCGTCAATCATTAGCGCTGTCATGACGAAGTACGGCTCACGGCAATAAAATCCCAGCGTACCAGATTCGTCAATACAGATCGTTTTCATCTATTTCAAATTCCTTCCCCGTTATATAACCTAGCAAGGCAGACGGGATTATCTTTTTACTTATCGTGTGATGGTTTCTTTGGCTCGTATCGCTCCAGATGCACAGCAAGCCTACTCTGCTCCACTGTACGTATTGTCACTTCTGTGCCGGTGCCGTCGCTTTCTGTCGTCAGGACTGGATCGTCGCGATTTGTTTCTTTGACAATGTACGAGACACTACCGCCTTTCATCTGATCCCATCGTGCATGATTAAGCTGTGTGGAGTCAGTTGGGTCAAATAATGTATAGCTCACACTGTGTTCCGGTGTAACGGTTGACCCCTTTGGGCAATGAAGCGTTGCCTTATCGGCTTCGTACCCGGTAAAGGAAGGTGGGTTATCTTTATACGAAACATTCTCCCAGCCAACGAGACCACCGTCGTGTGTTGTGCATTGCCTTTCTATCGTCACACCCACATCTTTTTCCAAGCTTGCACAGCCAGCCGCGCCCCCTGTGGCAACCGCTAGTGCCGCCACTGAGCCAACAATCTTCGCTGATCGGCCGTACCAGTTTATCTCTGTTTGCAATCCTTCTTTTTTTGTTCATAGGTTAATCCTTACTTACCTTGTGATACTAGATATAATAGTATAACCCTGCTCTATGGGCAAGCATAGCGACAATAGGTGCTATCTTAGATCAAGGCTATTGCACCAAATTTAAAACAGCTTTTACACTACTCCACAGAAAACCAAACACCCCGCATCAGTGTGATGCGGGGCATAGTGAGCAGAACGTAATACAAGGCTATATACGTCGCTTAGTTATCGAACGTCCCAACGATGTTGACGTGGTTTCGTATGCCATCGCCTTGTGCTTCGTTGGTGACTGTGAACGAGCCATAGGTTGCACTGTGTGGGTACTGTGGTGAAGCCCAGTTGGTCTCGGGGATGCCCTCGATGGTGCGATCAGTCGCCCGCAGGGTGAGCACACCAGTGCTTTGCGGCTTGTTTGTGGCGCGGCGTGTTGCGTGGAACCACTCTGGTGTTTGCTGCGCCTTGGCATAGCCGTGCCACCAGCGCTGGCCAGGCTGAGCAATCTTGGCGCCGCGGCGTGGCGTGCTCCACTGCCAGCTCGATGCCCAGATGGCTTTGTTGTTCTTGTCGTATACAACGATGTTGCGATCGCCCTGGAAGGCCAGGCGTGCACCCTTGCCCTGAGTATTAGACGCCCACTGAGCCGTACCAGTGTGGCTGTAGAGCACTAAGTTGCCGTCCTTTTGGAAGGTGAGGATGAGCTCGCGACCACCCGTCGTCTTGCCACTGCTCAAGCAGAAGTTCCCTGGCGCAAAGTTGACTGTCTTACTCCCCCAGACAAAGCGCCCGCTGTTGGCAAATGATTCGTTGGAGGCCCAGTCGTACACCTCTGTGCCGGCCACCACCCAGCCATGCTGCTGGCGAAAGCTGTTGGTTGCATCGGCGCTATGATCCTCTGGGTAGCCCTCCGGCATCTTCCAGTAGGCATATGCATTGGCCGCCTTGACTTGGCCTACCACTGTACTACACGCTGCACGTGCTGTACTCAGCTCTTGCTCGGTCGCATGGGCTGGTGCACCACCCAGGCACACCATGGCCGCTGCTACCGCCACACCAGCCAGCGAATAGTTAATTAACTTCGTCATACACCCTCCTTCGTGTTAGGTTGTTGTGCCTCTAGTATACCCCACTGCCTTCTGTTGTAATAGCCCAAAATATCGCCTCTTACGAGCCTATCTCTGTAGCAGTGTAAAAACCACACCGTGCTGTGGAAATCGCGTGGATAACTACTGATGCCACGGAGGCAGCACTTCCCTCTTACTGGGCAAATATTGACAGCTAGCGGTGAGCATCATACGATTACAACCCCACCCCTTGCCAAAAGCTAACCATAAGCGTTATAATCATAGCCATAACGTTTTTAGACAAAAACAGAGGGGATAATACGGTGGTAAAAAAAGCAATCATTGTGCTTGTGGTACTGAGTAGTGCTGCGCTGCTTGCACTTCTCTATCATGGCACGACGCATGCCGACCAGTGGGGTATGGTGTGGCACGACGAGTTTACTGGCTCGGCCGTGTCTGGCGAGTGGGATATACTCAAGCAAAATACTGATAATCTGCGCAATACGCACCTCGCCTACAGCCCAAACAATCTCAAGGTCGCCAACAGTCATCTCGAGATCACCACGCAGCGCCACTGCGTGAGCAACCTCAGTGAGCCACTCACGAGCGCCAACATGAGCGAGCAGCCATGTCCGAGCGGCACCACGACTCGCTACCTCAGTGGGCGGGTCAAGAACAAGGCCAAGGTTGTCGATGGTACCAAGCCATTCCGAGCAGAAATTCGGGCAAAGTTTAATTGGAATGGCAAGCGTGGCACACGGCCGTCGCTGTGGATGGTAAGTGGCAATACCCTGCAAAACTGCAACGACAACCCCAAGGCCAACGACCCATACGGCGAGCTAGACATCATCGAGTGGTACTCATCGACACCAAATTACGCGTGGTCTACCACACACATGTCGTGCTACCACCACGGCACCGATGCCAAATGGAAGACTGGCTGGCGGACGCGTGCCCTATCGCACAGTGGCGAGCACTATGCTGGTGCGCGGCCAGGCTCGTTTGCGTACGAGTGGCACACCTGGGCGGTTGAATATGATGGTACGACGGTCAAGTACTTTGTAGACGACGAGCCCATCAAGGTATATCGCTACCATGTGAGCCCTACCGACGATGGCAACATCTTCCCTAGAAAGGATGCCGAGCCACTGACGAAGGTCGCCAGCCAAGAGAATATCAATGGTGCATTCCACCGTGGCTGGCAATTCATCCTCAACGACTACGTCGAGATTAGCAAAAATCTCAGCCCTATCGACCCATCTGAGCCATTCCCCACGCAGACGATGCTGATCGACTATGTGCGCGTCTTCCAAAAGGGTGCGGGTACGCAGCCACCCGAGACACCAGTGCCAGCAACCGGTACAAAATGGACCAAGCAGAATGCCGCCAGTGACCGCAAATGGTCTGCCCTCACTAGCTCAGCCGATGGCAGTAAGCTTGCTGCCGCTGCCTGGGGTGGCACAATCCACACCTCGCAAGACGGTGGTGTAACGTGGACGGAGCAGCCAAAGTCGGAGGTGCGCAACTGGGTAAGCATCGCAAGCTCGGCTGATGGGAGCAAACTCGCGGCACTCTACGATTGGGGTGGCTACATCATGACATCGCAAGACGGCGGTGCAACGTGGCATAAGCATGCGATGAGCGGGACGATCAACTGGATGTCGATCGCGAGCTCAGCTGATGGGAGCAAACTCGTAGCCGTCGCCAAAGATCACACTATCTATACCTCGCGCGATGGCGGTGCAACGTGGACGGAGCAACCAAAGTCGGGCAGCCGCAAATGGCGCGCCGTCACAAGCTCGGCTGATGGCAATAAACTAGCTGCAGTCGTCGAAGGCGGTGCCATCTACACCTCTTCGAACGGTGGTGCGACGTGGACAGAGCGCACCCAAGCTGGCAGCCGCACCTGGACATCAATTGCCAGCTCACCCGATGGTACAAAGCTGGTGGCAACAGCTGCTGGTGGCTATATCTATACTTCGACCGACAGCGGTGCGACGTGGACGGAGCGCAGTGCCGATGGCCGACACAACTGGACAGCTGCAACCATCTCGGCCGATGGCAACACCCTAACCGCAACAGCAGGCGGCGGTGGCTACATCTATACTTCAACCGATGGCGGTGCAACGTGGACCGCCCAGACATCGGCTGGCACACCCAACTGGTCTGCTCTTGCTAGCTCGGCCGATGGGAGTAAACTCGCGGCCGCTGCCTATGGTGGCATGGTATACACCACTACCCAGCAGATAGAGGACGGCACACTGGCCGCTGCCAAGACTGCTGTAGCTCGAGCCGAAGCCAGCAAGAGCCCTGCAGACATCGCTGCTGCTCAAGCCCGCATTGCCGCCGTCAAGGACACACGCAAAAAAGCTGCTCTCCAAGCTCGGCTA
Source organism: Candidatus Saccharimonadota bacterium (assembly GCA_030528025.1). GTDB lineage: Bacteria > Patescibacteriota > Saccharimonadia > Saccharimonadales > Saccharimonadaceae > Saccharimonas. Next base: position 401,714 of record JAUMZP010000001.1, on the reverse strand, counting down.
AACGCCATTACATCAGCTCCATCTATAACAACACCCAAGCAGCCCACACAGCCGACCAACTCGACTACCATACCCCAGCCACTCGGCGGTGCGGTATCGCTCGCTACAGCCGGTACACCCTGCAGCCACATTGCTTCTGCCGAGCAAGCAGCTGCTCCCCAGCAGTACCAAGGCCGAGTTCTGCGCAATAGTGTTCGCTTCACCATCACCTGTGCTGGGCGCACAGCGCACACTGGCTACACCACTCATGTAGCGCTCACACTCAGCACGCGCTATCGCGACCCAAGCCGCCTCACCGTGTTCAAACTTGCCAAAGGTGGCTCAGTCATCGAAGATATCACAAGCCGGATCAACTTTGGCACAAACCCCAGCGGTACACGTACAACAATCGCTTACGACGTAACCGACGGTGGCTTTGGTGACGAAGACGGCACTGCCAATGGCACAATCCTCGACCCCATCGCCATTTACGAAGACACGTCGCACGCCGACTCTGCGGGCAGCTCATCCCACCGCAGCGGACTCCTTGCCAACACTGGCGATAGCATCCTCCCCACTGCCCTCGGTGCAATTACCCTAGGCGGTAGCGGGGTGTGGATACTCCGTAAGCGGCGATCGTAGCCGTACTCCTGCCCCACACAGCTCTATCTTAGCTTGGATACTATGCTATCCAAGCCACTTTCTTTTGCCTCATCGCGTGTATTGGTGTGTAAAGCTTGCTGGTAAGAGCGAGATTACACGTATTAGCAGTGTGGGGTTGGCGCTCTAGCCACCTCCCACGCTGCTTTGGGCAAGAATAAGGGCACGCTATACGTGTCCCCCCAAAAAAAGTACAAGCTGCCCTCATCGGCGGAAGGCTATTCGTTGGCTCAATATGATCGCTCACGCTACCGTTGATGTAGCCTACAAGGCCGATGCATTAGTGATCGTTACAAACGGTACATCACACAGAAAGCAAGCTCCATCGGTTGCCATCATCTCTAGCACCTAGCATCACCGTGCAACGCAAAGGCCTCACCAACACGGTTGTGGCCCACCTATTCTCACCCAAGAGACCCTAGCAGCGCGCTAGTGCTGGCGTTCTACCTGCGTAGGGTGTTTCCTCGCTGCTTGTGCTTACACTGCAACAGCGTATTGCTACTACATTGAGTGCCCAAGCTGCTTTAATATAATGCAATTGCTCTATGATGACCCAGCACCCTACCCTACCAACCAAAAAAGAGAAAGGCATACCATATGCCTTTCTCTTGGGTATAGAGACGCTGCAGTGCAGTGCTCTAGTTCTTGCGGCTCTTGACGAACCAGAAGCTCCCGGCGCCAAGACCGCTAGCTGCGAGGGCAGCGACGAGCCATACGCTGTCACCGGTGTCGGCGAGAGCTGGCTCTTCGTGCTTAGCAGGAGCGGCAGGCTGTGCTGCGGGTGCAGCTGCCGGTGCCGGATTTGCCTGTGCAGGTTCTGCTACAGGTGCTGGAGCAGCTGGAGTTGCGGGTGCTGGTGCGGCAGGTGTAGCTGGTGCAGGATTTGCCGGGGCCGGAGTTGCTGGGGCAGGTGTCGCAGGTGCGGGCGTGGCAGGAGCAGGTGTAGCGGGCGCCGGAGTTGCGGGCGCTGGAGTCACTGGAGCTGGTGCAGCAGGTGTAGGCTGCACAACTGGCTTGTCCTTAGCTGTTGCTGTGTTGATGTTGCCACCGTTGAGCGCTGCAGCAAGGCGTGCACCGTCGTCTGACATAACAACAGCCGACCACGCACCGGTAGCAGCGCTGTCATTTTCCATCCAGGTGACACCACCATCGTCTGAGGTGTAGATCTTACCATCATTGACTGTAGCAGCGAGCTTCATGCCGTCTGTCGAGCTAGCGATCGATGTCCACTTCTGTGGGGTTGATGCAGCTTGCTCTTTCCAGGTGACGCCACCGTCTGTCGAGGTGTGAATCTTGCCACCGTTGACTGTAGCGGCAAGCTTCATGCCATCGGCTGAGCTCGCGATCGATGTCCACTTCTGAGTGCCAGCGGCTGCTTGCTCTGTCCAGGTGACGCCACTGTCTGTCGAAGTGTAGACAACACCGTCAGCAACAGTTGCAGCAAGCTTGGTGCCGTCTGCTGAGCCAGCGATTGATGTCCACTTCTTCGCTCCTGGGTTGGCTTGCTCTTTCCAGCTTGCGCCAGAGTTGGTGGAGGTAAATACCCCACGGTTGGTTGCTACAGCGGCAAGCTTGGTGCCGTCTGCCGAGCTCGTCACAGACACCCAGTCTCCAGCAGCTCCTGGGAGACCATTTTTCATCCAGGTAGCACCTGAGTCATTCGAGGTGTACATGTAGCCACCCCATTGGTAAAAGGCAGCAATCTTGCTACCATCGGCCGAGCTGGCAAGAGCCGTCCACTTTTGCGGAGTGGTAAGGCCAGTTATTGGTCGTTCCATCCAGGTGACACCGCTGTCTGTCGAGGTGTAGACATTCCCGACATTCACTGCTGCGACGAGCTTGGTGCCATCTGCCGAGCCAGCCATTGCCGACCAGTTCTTTGTGCCAGAGCCAGCTTGGTCCTTCCAGGCCACCTCTTGGGCAGCCCGTGTAGGCTGGGCAAACAATGCCACCATAGCGGCTACCGCTACCAGGCACCCAGCCTGAGACACACGCGTGAGTGTTCTCCATCTAGTATGTTTTGCTTGCCTGAGTTCCCTCATGCAATAACCCTCCTTTTTGTTGTGAAACACAACACCTTAAATATAACGTTCGCATTATAACACTATTGTGCTTATGGTAACAAGAGGTATGTTGGGCGATGATTGGTGGTGTATCTCGCGTGATATCTCAAAACTTAGGGGTAGCAAGTTGTTGCCATTTCTTGTGCGCCGCATATGCTCGATCGGTCGCGTTGTAGCCAGTGCCTTGTAGATTATCAGGGCTGATGAACATCACATCATCACCCTCCTCTCCTGGCGCAAAGTCGAAGTTCTCGGGCCAAACACGGCAATAAAAACAGATTTGATACGCATCAAGCCGCTCAATATATATCTGGTCTGATGCGTCAAAGATTTGATAGCGCACATCACCCTGGTAGCCGACCTCTTCATACAGCTCGCGCTTTAGCGATGACTCAATCGTCTCATCATAATCCATCCCGCCACCAGGCAAATCCCAAAACGGCCGATCGATCTCTTTGACGACCAAGATCTGCCCAGCGTCGTTATATATTAATGCTTTGAGGGAGATGCGATAGAGATAATCGTGGCGGACTATTCCGTCTGCATTTTGCGTGATGAGGTGTCCGTTGGTATTTTTTGACATGAGAGTAATTATAGCATCCTTATTTCTTTCTCGCTATTTGCTTCTTTAATCAGTTTATTTGTCTTCTTTCTATCTTTTTGTTACAATAGAGCTATTAAGACGAAAAGGTTCCGAACGGTTAATTGCCTAAGGACCCTTTTCTTTTTCTATTTTGCGCCTGACAGCTGGTTCACCCAAACTTGCGTAGTAGTTTGCCGAAATATCCTTGTATAGTGATGAGCGGTATCGCGCATTCGGGAATAATATTTTAGCAAACCTCCCTTGCTCAATCAGAAAATCAACCAACATCTTATAATCACCGTCACCAGAGATAAGTATAATCTTTTCGAACGGCTCACCTTTATAGAGCCGCTTCATGATACTAAAAATGATATCTGAATCAACATTACCCTTTTTGTGACTCAACATTGCAGAATTATGCTGACGAAACACAAGAATAAATCCAGCTGACTGAATCTCTTCATATAATTTTTCTGCTTGCGGACCATCTATGGTATAGCCAAGATAGTAAAATGCTTTTTCGACATGATATTTTTCGTGCAAATAAATGCGAAAGCGTGTTAAATCAATCTGCCATACCGGCTGGGTTTTTGCCGTGCCACGATACAAATTCTGTCCATCAATAAAAGCATAATTACCCGTTTTATATTGACTCATGGCACTATTATAGCAAATCATCACTCTACTTATTTTTGCTACGACCGATTATCCACACTAAACACATAATCCACGTTAATGCGATCAATAGTGAGCCATTGACTATAAAAATATGCCACCACTCTTTCTCTTGCGACACAGCTTGAACATTCGAAAGGATGAGCGCGATTATTGCCGCAAACAGTGCCATTAATTCAATCGTTCTCTGTTTCTCCTGGATCATATCACGCTTTATCTGCTGTATATCTTTTTCCATTTTGCTATAAGCCTGTTGCACTCCATCATACAGAGTTCGGCTATATATAAGATCTTGATATCACTCTGCAAATTAGCCATCTCCATACGAGTCTTTGTTTTATTCTCAAACCAATATTTTAATGAATCGGCATTACGCACTATGTCATCAATGTTCTCATTACTACTTTCCTGGTTATATAGACGAATAGCCTCGTTTATAGACGAGAGTGCTGTTTCAAGATCATTTTTACTGCTACCATTTTCAAGGACCAACTCAGCATGCTGCTTATATAGCCCAGAAAAGGGATATGGATACTGGATGCCCTTATTTGCAATTTCGTACGCCTCCTCGGCAGGTTTGCCCATTTGGGTATATACGTCGACTATAAGATATGAGACAAACTGCTTTAAGCTAGTTATTTCTAGTAGCTCTTCTAGCTTTTTTAGAGCTAGAGGAAGGTCCTTTGTTTTATAATAGGCATCTTGATATTCTTGAAAGAGACGATTTTGTATATCAAGGCTCTTCTCTGCTGCATGCTTAGTCATTCTTCTTACAATTCTTTAACACTCACCCGCCACTGCTCCGTCGTATCTCGCTCGCGCACCGTCACCGTGCCGTCCTCCAGCGTCTGGAAGTCGATCACGACGCAGTAGGGTGTGCCGATTTCGTCTTGGCGGCGGTAGCGTTTGCCAATGTTGCCGTTGTCGTCCCACATTACTCGGCCAGGGTTGGCTTTGGCGAGGCTCGCGTAGACGTCGCGGGCTTTTTCTACCAATTCTGGCTTATTCTTCAGCAGCGGCGAAACAGCAAATTTGACTGGTGCTAAGTGCTCTGGCAGTGCCAGGTACACCCGCTTTTCGCCATTTTGCTCGTCCTCGCGGTAGCTACTGGCCAGCACTGCCATCAGCGCCCGCTCAACGCCGAAGCTGGGCTCAATGACGTGCGGCACAAATTTCGTGTTCGTTCCCTTGATGGTGTACTCCATACTCTTGCCGCTGACCCGCTGGATATTCATCAGGTCAAAATCAGTGCGGTAAGCGATGCCCATCAGCTCCTCGCGACCGATCGGATAGTCGTATTCGATGTCGATCGTCTTTTTGCTGTAGTGCGCCCGATCCTCTGCCGGCACATCGAGCTCGTGAATGTGCTCTTGTTTCAGGCCTAGTTCTGCCAAGAACGCATGCGTACTCGCGAGCAGCTCATCAAACGCCTCTTGCCAATGCTCAGGGTTGACGAAATATTCAATCTCCATCTGCTCAAACTCGCGGCTGCGGAAGACGAAGTCGCGCGGCGCAATTTCATTGCGGAAGGCCTTGCCCTGCTGAGCAATACCAAACGGCAAATTAGGGTAGAAACTATCGACGATGTTTTTAAAATTAGTGAAGATACCTTGAGCGGTTTCCGGACGAAGATAAGAGATACTATCCTCACTTTCGGTCGCACCAACGTGCGTTTTGAACATCATATTAAACGTCCGTGATTTGCTCAGTGGATTACCATCCGGGCTTTTGATGCCTTGTTCTACAATCGCCGCGTCCATCTGCTCCATGGTCATGCCGTCCGCATCAACGCCATTGTCTTTAAGAATATGATCGGTGCGGTAGCGGCGGTGATTAACTGTATCTTCACATAGCGGATCGACGAAGGTATCGACATGTCCACTCGCCTTCCACACCTTCTGATTCATCAAAATCGCCGCATCGACGCCGTACATGTCGTCGCGCTCGTCGACGAATCTGCGCCACCATAGGTTCATAATATTACGCTTGAGCTGCACGCCTAGCGGGCCATAGTCCCATGTACCACTCAGGCCACCATACACATCCGACCCCTGGTATATAAAGCCGCGGCGCTTGCACAGGCTAATAATTGCTTCCATTGTTACATTACTCGTTGTGCTACTCACACGCGTCCTTTCTCCGCGTTGGCAACGCGGCAGCTTCATGATTGGTTCTTTGGTATTATTATAGCATTTTCCTAAAGTGGAGTATGTCTTATGGCCAAACATGGCATTGATACCGCCATCTCAATAATCTCACGCGCTACCCCAAGCAATTCACCGAACAAGAAAATATATGGAGGTCAGTAGCTCAAGCTATAGCATTACACCCCAGCATGCTGCCGTGCCACCAGCCAGCATTCGGGTAGGATGGCTAGCACGCCACCAACCTGTGCTACTACTGTGGGTGGGCGCGTGGCGAGCAGGCGGAGCAGCTTGATGTGCGCCGCGGTGATGTCGCCTTGGTCACTGAGGCGCAGGCCACGCTCTGACCCATCGTACATATACCGCCGCTCAGGCTGGAGGGGCTGACCTACGACATCGCGCAGCAGGTTAAGCTCGTAGCCCTGCAGCGCCGCATAGTGGATAGCTAGCCAGGCTTGGGTGAGCATGGCAGGTACGCTAGGCTGATCGAGCCCCTCATATACCAAGCGCAACACCTCATACCACGCTGGCTCGTCCAGCATGCGGCTAGCTTGTGTCACCAGTTGGATGGCGGCATAGCCAGCTTGTAGGCGATCATAATCGGCCACGATTGTCTGATAATACTTCGTCAGGCGAGCCTGTGTTAGCACGCCCAGCTCACTGCGTCCCTGGCGGATGACGACATCGCTGATCGCAAAGAGTTCAACTGCCCCAGATAGCCGGCTCTTTTCGCGCCGGACACCCTTAGCAATTACCGCCCGCTGCCCTTCTGGTGTGAGCAATTGCAGTACGCGGTCAGCCTCGCCATAATTGGTGCGGCGCAGGACGATCGCTGTGGTGCGCTGCATACTCATGTCACTACCTCGCTTGGGATGTACCTGCATAGTACGTTCGTCACGTCGCTTGGGCGCATCGTTGTTTTGTCCAGTAGGGCCACCACACCGTAGGGCGCGAGATCGGCTAGCGTCATGTCGCTCGCATTATTACTACAGATGATGATGGGGATACGTGCTGTATCGCTATACGATTGCAGCTCGTGGAGCAGCACCAGGCCGTTGCCCCCGGGCATGAACATATCGAGGATGATCACTGCTGGGAGTGCCTCCTCGAGCGCTGCCATGCCAGCCAGCACATCGGCCGCATAGACGGGCACCATACCAGCCCGCCGCACCGCCGCAAGCTGCAGCTCAGCAAACCATTGGTCATCGTCGATGACCAACACCCGTGGCGGTGATTGCGTCATAATAACCTCTGTTGATACACCGCCTGAAGATCGATGTAAAAGGTCGCACCATCGTGGTGCCGAACTGCTCCAATTTGCGCCTCCATCGCGCTGGCAAATTGCCCCGCAATGTAGAGCCCTAGGCCACTGCTGCCTGGTCGGCTGTGCAATGGCTGCGCGCTGACGCCAAGGCGTTGCTCCAATTGCTGCCAGAGCGATGGAGGAATAGCTGGACCATAGTCGCGCACCGCTAGGCGGATTATCTGGCCGCCAGCTCGCCGAGAGAGTCGCACCACCACGGGCGCATCGCCTTTGCCACTGTAGTGAAGTGCGTTGTCGGCGAAGTTGCACAGAACGCGCCGCAAGAGGTCGCGGTTGCCGAGACCTACCACTGCCCGCCGCGGCACGCGTACCGTCAGGCGACGCCCCTTGGCTGTGTAGAGTGGCTGGAGCTCGGCCACGACGTCGCGCGCCACCAACGCCAAGTTGAGCGGCTCGATGCCAAATAACTCCTCGTGGAGACGGGTGGATTGCGTCAAGTCGGTGGTAAGGCGCAAGGCTCGCTCGCTGGTTAGCGCCATCCGCCGAGCTAGCTCGGCCACCTCGACGGGCGATAGCCCCCCAGCCTCCAAGCTCAGTGCCAATTGCCGTAGCAGCGCCAGTGGCGACTTGAGGTCGTGTGCCGCCGCAACAAAGAGCGACGCCTCCCCCCAGTAAGCGCCGCTCATCATAACCGCATTCCCCTCCGTGCTCATACCAGCTGCATTGTAGCACAGATCGTCGCAATGTTCTATATTTATTCGTTAAATTTAATGGTTTTTATCAGGGCTTCGTAGTCGTTATTAAATACGTCGGCATCTGTTCGCACCGTGAGCGTTCGGTCGCGCATCTTGATCACTACTGCGGTGCCGCGAATGTCTTTGCTAAAGTTTCCCTCCAGACGCGTGCCTGTCAGGCCTTTGTCATTGCTCCAGGCACTCGACTTCAGCTCACCTTTTTTGATCTGGCTGTCGTAGTCGGCCACTGCTTTGTCGTAGATCTTCTGCTCAATGCTAATCCGAATGGCAATCTTCTGCGTGTCTGTCACTGGTGGCACGACGCGGGGGTTGAGGTATGCCTCGTATGTCTTTCCACCACCCTCACTCACATCGGTGGCTTGGTAGGCACTCCAGGTCTTGGGATAATCAAAGGTCAGGCGGCCATAGTCATCTGGCCCAACGAATTGCAGCATCGGCTGCTTTTCGCGCTCGGCAAATTTCTTTTCGTCTTCGTCTGCTTGCGTCTTCTTGGCCTCAGCTTGCGCTGCGGTAATCTTGCTATCGAGGTTGCTCTTGGCTTCAGTATAGTTGGTATAGGCCCAGGCCGAAAACCCACCAAAGAGCACCACCAGCAGGGCCAGCCCAACAATGGCAAAGGTGCTGCCACTAAGAAAACTTCGTCGTTTGTAAGATTGCTTCGTCATATCTCTATTATACTTATGCCTGGGGCGATAGACAAGACCGGGATGATGATTTTCCATTACTAGTACTATGTGCTATTCATAAATATATGAAACGACTCTACCTCCAGACAACACCACGCAGTATAGTCTCACCATTATCGCCGTACTCCTCTTGGGTATACTTGGCTATGGGGTATATCGCTGGCGAGCGACGCGGATCGACTTTACCTACTTCGAGCCATCTTCCTTGCCAGCCAGCGCAACGTTTGCCCAGCGGCGTCTTATCAAGGACGAGCGTAATAACGGCACGTTCATTCATACAAGGCAGCGCTTCCAGGCAAAAGATAGCTGGTACTATACCATCACGCAGTTGTCAGGCCAGCACGCATCGGCGGGTGGTGGTCTTACAAAGGACCCGCGCGTCGCCTCTTACAACTGGGTCGAGACCCCGCATAAGCAATCCTACCGCCTGTGCTATCGCTATGCTGAAGATATGATGAAGATATGATGACTACGTATGTTGAGCTCAATCGAGGCACTACTTACCTGGAGCTCTCCTTCTCTCATCGCGTTGAGCAAGCAGCTATTACCACGATGATCGACTCACTCAAGCCAGCCAGCACCCTATGGCTGCCTGTGGGGCATTCATCAAGCAATGATTAGCGGCGCCTTAATCACGCTCTGCTCGCACTTGATATAGCTTATGTGCGCCTTGCTCGCGCACTGATGTCCAGCCAGGCACGGCAAAGGCGTAGGAGATAAACCACAGGTCTGTGCCGAGGCGGGTGGCTTGCTGTTGCACATGGGCGGCCATCCGAGCGATGTCGCGTGAGTCACCAAAGGTGTAGACCACTGTGGTACCAGTTGGAAAGTTCGTGCGGTAGAGGTTACCACATACCACCATCGCTTTGGTATCACCACGCAAACGCCAGCGCGAGAGCAAGACGAGGAGCGGGTTGAGCTCCACGCCAAAGGCTCGTGCCCCCTTCCGGCGGGCAATCTTTAAGACGATGCCATCGCCCGAGCCCATGTCCACCAAGCAATCCTCTGGCCCGAGGCTATAGAGCTGGGTCAGCGCCCGCTGCACATCTCGGCGGTGCGACGGCACATAGGGTGCCCCCGTTAGCGCTGTCACGCAAAACAGCAGGATGATGACCAGGAGTGCCCACCACATCATGAGGTAGCTGCGTCCTCTGTGATAATAGTTACCTTATTTTTGATCTCTCTCAAGCGCTGGTCGATCTGCTCGGCAACGCGTGCTGCCTGCTGGTAGCGCTCTACTGCCGCTTCGAGCTCAAACTCATCACTGTCAAACCAGGCTAAGATTTCTTCTAGCTGCTCCATTTGCTCACGCAGTGAACGGTTATCTGCATTGCTCTGCTGGTCAGGCTGCTGGGGCGCTGACGGGCTTGCTGGTGTATTATTGGGCTGGCTATAATCCTGCGTGATTCCTTCTGCTGCAAGAGCCATTGCCAGTTGGTCGTCATCACTCAGTGTAGTACGCTTGGCACGAGTGCTGGGTGTGGCGGATTTCGCCTGTTTCGTTGGTTGTTTTGCGTTCGACATGGGTTACCTCCGCTGTTATCATATCGCTATATCGCTCGATGGTGATTGTCTGACCGACGGCGGCCTGGCCACGCACCAGCGCGTAGCCACGCGCTAGAGTTGCTACAGGGTTATATAGCCGGAGCCGGGCCTGCAGCGCTGCGTATTGCTGCTCGAGTACCTGCTGCCGCCTGGCTAGCTTCGCCCGAGCTTCGGCCAGCTGATACTGCACCGCTACTTGCTCATCATCTGCTGTGGCAATAATCGTTCGCTTCATTACCTGCAGCTGCTCGGCTAGCCGCGCTTGCACTGCTGTGGCATCAGGCGTGATGAGCTGAGCAGCGTTAGTTGGCGTCACAGCCCGGACATCAGCGGCGAGATCGGCTAGTGTTTCATCGGTGTCATGCCCTACCCCAACCACTGTTGGTACGCGGCTTGCAGCGATCGCCCGCACCAGCGCTTCGTCGTTAAAGACTTGCAAATCATCGGCGCTGCCGCCACCACGTACAATCGCCAGTACCTGCGGCACGGTTGCACGGCGGTTACAGCGCTCAATGGCGCGGATGATTCGGTCGGCCGCGCCAGCACCCTGGACTGGCACTGCATAGACATCGACCTGCATGCCGCCCCAACGCTGGCCAATGATCGTCATAAAGTCGGCATAGCCTGCTGCCTGGGGACTGCTCACCACAGCAATGCGCTCGGGCCACTCGGGCACTGGTCGCTTGCGCTCTGGAGCAAAGAGTCCTTCTGCACTCAGGCGCTGGCGCAATAGCTCGAAGCTTTTCTTAATGCTCCCCTGCCCGACTGGTCGCACCTGTTGCACTGTCAGGCTAAACTTACCGCGCGCTGTAAGCTTCGGCACGGCTTGCACTGCTACCTGCATGCCATCTTCTAGCGCCACCCGGAGCTGCCACACCATCATAAAGCAGCTCACGCTGCCTGTCTCGTCCTTGAGGTCAAAAAAGACAAACTTCCCCTGGCGCACTGCCATACTAGCCACCTCGCCCTCGACCGTTAGCACCGGAAATGCCCCCTCCAGTACCTGGCTCGCACAGGCAAGGAAATCGCTAACGCTCAGTGGTGGGAGGTTTGTCGCGTCCATAACGCATGATGGTTAGTTGATAAAATGCATAGCCAAACACCAGTGTGGTAACGATGGCAATCACGCGGTAGAGCATCGTTCCAGCGATGGCTTGGCCTTGGCTCACGCCTGAAAGTGCCAAGATCCCCACCATGACCGCCTCATACGCACCAGCTCCACCAGGGGTAGCAACCACCACTGCCATGGTCGTGGCCACGCCGTAGGCGATGAGAATTGATGCAGGATTAACCGATACCCCCAGCGATTGGAAGGTCATCCAGAAGGGCAAGATCTCCATAATCGTAAAGATAATACTCCAGACAAAAGGCTGCCACAGCAGTTTCTTGTCCCGCCGCAGCTCGAGGAAGTCGGTGTGGAGGTCGTCACAGTAGCGCCGCACCGCAGCTTCGTCCATCACTGGCTTTGTGTGCCGCAGGATGCGCCGTGCAAAACCATTGATTGTCAGCGTGACCTGATGCGCCGCCTTATGGAGTCGCCGCTGGCTCATCAGTAAGTACACTCCCAGCAGTGTAATCATCGTCAAGCAAAACACCAACCCCCCACTCATCAGGATAATCCAGCGGTTCACTCCGCTATCGATTGTCACTATTACCACCGCCACTGCAAGGAACAGCACCACTGCCACAAAGCCCATGACATAGCGCACCATTTGGGCCATCGTCGCGCGCCCCGTCGAGACGCCGTATCTGCGTAAGCACCAGTTAGCGTATGATATACCGCTCAGGCCACCACTGGGGAAGGCGTGATTGACGAAGTTTAGTTCCAGCGACAAGCGCATCAGGGCAAAGGGGCTCACATCACGCACGAAGCCCTTTTGCCGCAGATATGAGAAGATCATCTCACCTGCTGCTAAATATCCCAACGCCGCCACTGGGAAGACGGCAATCAAGACCCATATATTGACCTGCTGCAGCAAATGCCACGCCTGGAGAAGCTCATGCCGCGACAAGAATAGAATCAAGGCAATGAGCACAAACGTCATAATACTCAGCCAGGTGCGGAAGGACAGCTGTTTTATTTTTTTGATATATTCCTGCATAGCTACGGTATATTATACCACGAGGTTAACTGCAGCTACTCCAGCATACTCGCTGGGCACGCAATCGTCGCCTCATAAGCCGTCCACTCGTCGTACTCGGTGTCGTACAACCAGTCTTTCGTTGCTTCATAGAACTCTCTATCGGTACCGAACGGATCATCGGCTGTTGGAACATGCTGGTATTTGGCAAGCTTTGCTTCAACAAATACTGTTATCTCGACGAAGTCAAGCTGGGGCATGACTAGTGGTGTAACTGGGTCACCATCAAAATACTCTGCGCCAGCAGGGTCATCCAAGAATGACTGGGAACACACGGTGAGGATATAGCGCCCTGGCTCGGTCGTGCCAACACCAACATCCTGATTAGGGGAGATGTCCATCTTCTCACGGACTGACTTATCGCACGGTGCGATACAGACACCAACCTCAATCGCCCACGGGCAGCGTGCATCACCAAACGACAGATAGGGGCTCTTTGGGTTGTCAGGTTGGTACACCCATGTTGGACCGATTTTCCATTCCTTACCAACGAAACGCGACGAGTCTCAAGTGAGGAGGCGAGCTATTGTATAATATGATGTCATAGGCGTATGATATGCCTCCTGGTCGCTCCTGTCAATGCTCGGCCGGTTGCCTATTTTCTCCATTCTTACCCGCTTTTGCGCTATACTAGGCATATGTATATTGCAATTCTTGGCCGACAGCCGGCCCTCGGCGTGGCGGAGCTGGAGTGTCTGTATGGCGGAGCGGTGGTGCGTTGGTTTGGAGCCCAGGCCGCTACTATTACCTCTGATGCTTTCGCCTTTGAGCGCCTGGGTGGCAGCCAAAAGGCAGGCCGGGTGATGTTAGAGCTGCGCGGTAACTGGCTGGCGGTGAGTCGGCAGATTGTCCGCCACTATAGCGCGCAGTGGCAGGGCGCGTCGCACAAGATTACGCTGGGCATGAGCGCCTATGGATTCTCTGTTAGCGCCCGAGAGGTACAAAAGACTGGCCTTATTCTCAAGACAAAATTACGCGCAACTGGCACTAGCCTGCGCCTTATTCCTAATGCCGCTCCAGTGCTCAATACTGCTACGAGCCATCACAACAAGCTTGGCCGCTCACCCTACCACATCGAGCTACTAATAGTGCGAGCTCAGGATGGACGGGTTATCGTGGCGGAGAGTGTTGGCGCGCAAAACATCTCTGCCCTGGCCGCACGCGACCAAGCCCGTCCGCGCACTGATGCTTTCGTCGGTATGCTACCACCCAAGCTCGCCCGCATGATGGTTAATATGACTGGGCCACTGGTGCAGCCCTCACCTACTACTGAGCACTCAGCGCCGCGCCCCGTGCTGCTTGATCCCTTCTGCGGCACTGGCACTGTTTTGCAAGAGGCGCTCCTCCTAGGCTACGATGTGTGCGGCAGCGACCTGAACCCCAAGATGGTCAGCTATACCAGCGAGAACCTCGCCTGGCTGCAGCGCCGCTCTACTGCGGCTACTCCTGGCACGGTGCAGGACGTTACTCAGGCTGATGCCACTACTTACCAGTGGCCAGACGCCCAGCAGCTCAGCGCCGTCGTCTGCGAGACATACCTTGGCCAGCCCTTCTCTGCCCCACCTGCTCCTGCCAAGCTCAGCACTGTGCGTACTACGTGCAACCATATCATCAGCCATTTTCTCACTAATCTTCGCCCCCAGCTACGCCCTAGCACACCACTGGTTATTGCGGTGCCCGCTTGGCGCGGCAGCGATGGGCAGTTTACTCACCTGCCACTCATCACCCAGCTAGAGCGACTGGGCTACCAGCGCCGCCCACTTCAGCACGTTCGCCCTGCCGACCTCTGTTATTACCGCGAGAACCAGGTAGTCGCGCGGGAGTTGTTGGTGATGGAAGTAGTGAAATAACCTTGGGATAAAATCTCATTCTAGTCATCGAGTAATGCACATACTTACTTCTACGTGCTAGCAGTTTCAATAAGCAAGAACCTCAGCATGACATAGCTGAGGTTCTTTGTATCACTCTGGTAACGTGGAATTATTGGCGATTATTCGCCTCCTTGTCCATTTCATGGGCTTGAGTTCCTACGTACAATTGTGCAATACCAAGATCATGAAGGTTAATGCCGCATAGAGACTGTACCACAGAATCTAAACGACGTACAACACTTGCTGGTACGTTGCCGCCTGCAATGATACTCTCTAACTGATTTGCTGCAGTAACCAACGCCTCTGGAGCGTTGCGAAGTGTCTCTTCTGTACGCCAAAGGGCTTGTCTTCTCTCTTCGTCTTTAATTTCTTTTACTGTCTGAGGAGCTGGTGCTTCGTGAGCCTTCATACTGCCATGAAGCGCTGCACGTATATCCTCTGAAGTTGGTAGCGCGGCAGGCGCTGTTGGTTCATGAGCCTCAGCAATTTCTCTTAAGCTCTCTTGAAGCTCAGCTGCAGTGGCACAGGAGTACCCTCCTCCCCTTGCCTCAACAGCAAATCACTCTCATCAATATTCCCAAGCGCTGCAAGCCGTGCCAAACCTGCTTTAGTCTCCGAACTGCCACGCAGTCCACTGCCTGGATACGGCCACTCACCCTGCGGTCCAAATCCTCCTGACCCTTCACATCCTGCCATCATCACCCCTTTTCATATCATTTATTGTATCTGTAGCGTAGCTAATTATACCACCATAGTGCCAACTATCCAATCTCTGCTCGGCCAATACTGCAACACATCTGCGTCACTGTCTATGTTTTATCCCCTTTTTGTCATGCCTATAGCTCAATGTCTTGCTCGCTTGTGCACTCCTCTTGCCGTTCTCTTCTCTCGTGTTATAATAGTTGGCCTTCTTACGGCTACTTTCAATCCACACCGCTTGACTTCGCCCACGCCCTCACGTATAATCGTATAGATTGTTTATATTAGCTAAAGGAGTGATATGTCAAAAGTCAAAGCAGGTGGCTCAAGCAAGAACGTCCACAATAACGCTGGGGCGCGCCTTGGCGTCAAGCGCTTCGGTGGCCAGCAGGTCAACGCTGGTGAGGTCCTCGTCCGCCAGACAGGCGCTACGAAGATCGCCGGCCCTGGCACGTACATGAGCCGCAACTACACCATCCACGCCGCTCACAGTGGTGTCGTCAGCTTCAAGGAGGTTAAGAAGTCTACCTTCACCGGCAAGACCCAGCCACGCACTCAGGTGTGTGTCAGCGCAGCGTAAGTGTTTTATAGCGCACATGCAAAACCACCTCATAGCCGAGGTGGTTTTCTTGTTTTTGATAATAAGCCCAGCACGCTTGGTGCGTACTACTAATAAGTATCTATGCTCGTGCTATTCAGCAATAACACCTCTGTTCTAAGAGATAACCAAACCAGCTCTTATTACTACTCTACTCATCCAAGTACCCGCTCCACTAGGAGGCTATTATCCACCTCTGTATCACTCGCTTTTGCTGCCACACTCCCAACTAATTGGCGCGCACTATCCCCACCGAGATGCTCATATGTATCGCCTCCTTGAGCTGGCAATACCTCTGTTTCTTGCTCAGTTGAGTCATTCTGGTGAGTAGCGTGGGTGGTATCAGCAACGGGCTGCAGCCTACCATCCTTTATCATCACGCCATAGGCTTTTTGCAGATATGCATTAGTGAAGTCGATGTTTTGCTCTTGGAGCACTGCGAGCGGTACACATTTCTCGAGCTTGTCAATATTGCTTCGGTGGACTGGCTTAGCCATCCGCACCAGTACCGCGCCATCCTCGTCGATAATCTCTGTATCAATCCACCCTTCATCGAGCTGACCACTGCTGCGCAGCACATTCCACAGATACTGCGGCACATTTTCGTGCTTGGAAATGATGTATGCATCGGAATGAGTTGTACGCTTTTCTGGTGCGCCGTCCGTCGTAATTGGCTGCGTCAAGAGATGATCCTGTCGTGGTGGAAGTGATGCCGAATGTTTTTCCGTCATTTTTTCATGATACCATGAAATATGCTAAGGAGAAATCGCTCAGAAACAAGGGCTTGCTGCACGCTTTGTTTGACAGTCCTCTAGCCTCTGTTATTCTTGGCTTATTCCCAGGTGATATTTAATACGGGCCACTACGTCACCGATCATCACTTGCGACTTGACGAGGTAGTCATCCACCCCTAGCTGCTTAGCTCGCTCTTTGTCTTTGGGCTGACTCAGTGCTGTCAGCATGATAACACGGACGTTGGTCGTGTCTGGGGTGTTACGCAAGATATCGAGTACGTCGAAGCCGCTGATCTTAGGGATCATCACATCAAGCAAGATCAGATCAGGCCGAACATCGACCACCGCCGAGAGTGCATCTTCGCCATTGTGCACTTCGCTCACTGCAAAGCCCTCCAGTTCTAGCCGCGAGCGATACACTGCCAGTAGCGCGGTGTCGTCTTCTACTAAGAGAATTTTCTTTCGTTTGTCCATATGCCTTTATGGTAGCGTAGATACGAGGCAAATACAATACTTTTGGCGAACATTTGTTTGCATTTTGTTGGATATATGTCTACTCTGCAAACTTCCGCAGTGCGCTATCGAGCTGTGGGTCGCGGCCAGCGTTGCGATCATCGGTGCTCATTTTGACCTCAGTATCTGGCGCAATGCCGCCCTGTGAGATATTGCGACCACTCGGGGTATACCAACGCGCCACGGTGATTTTGAGCTTACGGCCGTCGGGTAGGTCAAATAGCTTCTGCACGGTGCCCTTACCGAAGGTCTTTTCGCCGAGTAATGTCGCCGCTTTGTGATCGTGTAGTGCCCCTGCTACGATCTCGCTGGCACTGGCGCTATCGCCGTTGACGAGGACAGTCGTCTTCATTCCCTTGAGTAGTGCCTGGCCGCTACTGTGCACGGTGTCACTCACGACGTCGCCAGACTTCTCCACTACCACGACTTTGTTCTCAAGCCACAGGCTTGCGACCTCGCGAGCAGCCGTTACATAGCCGCCGCCGTTGTCGCGTAGGTCGAGTACCACGGCCCGCACCCCCTGCTGAACGAACTGCTCTGCCGCTTGGCGCGCAAGTCGGCCAGTTTGGTCGTCGAATCGGGTAATGGTGAGAATCCCTATGCCATCGCGAATCTGGCTACGCACACTGGCATCATTTACCTTGGCCCGGACAATAGTGTATTCCTCAGTCGATTCCTCACGCTGCATCACGAGCTTGACAGTTGTGCCAGCCTCGCCCCGCACTTTGCTGGCCACTACCTCAGAATTCTGCCCTTCTACCGGTTGGCCATTAATACTGCGGAAGATATCGCCGGCCCGCAGGCCTGCTTTGGCTGCTGGTGAGTCATCGACGACGCGCACCACTGTTGCGTGGTTGCCCCGTGATGCAATCTCCACGCCAATACCGCTCACCTCACCATTGAGGCTGCGGTCGAACTGCTCGGTCTCTTGCTTGTCCATGTAGGTAGTGTAAGGGTCGCCAGTGGCCGCAGCTAGGCCACGATTAGCACCATCGATCAGCTTGGTGTCATCCAATTTACCATCATATTCTGCTTTGAGCTTGCGATAGGTCTGCTGGACACTACTCAGGTCAATGCTATCGGCTGACACTTTGAGGCCAAAGACTGGCGCAATCGCCGCATAGAGCTTGTCGGCGTACATCCCTGCCACAAAGCCAGCCCCCAGTAGCAGCACCGCCACGAGCAAAGCCGTTAGCTGCGAGATAGTCAGCTTTTTTGGTTCATCATAGTCATATTTCGAGCGGCTCGCGCTCGCCGTGTCACTCCGTACCATACTATGGTATTATACTACGCCAGGCAGCGCGGCAAAAGAGCACGAAGATAACCATCTGCCTTCGTGCTCTATCGCTCTCTATTTCACCCTTCACGTTCAATTATTTCTTTTATATCTATCTTCATATATTCTCCTTTTCTATCTCTATAACTCTCTTTCTTTACTATTTATCTATCTATTTCTATACTCATATCTCTCTATTCATCTATTTCTCTATCTATATCCTTATCTATATTTCTACTTACCTCTATATCTATTTATCTATCTTTACTTATATCTCTATATACATCTATACATCTATATCGATTTCTCTCCTATTATATATAAATATATAAAAGAAGAGAAAAGAGAACCCACGCTAACAGAGAAAAAACAGGGTAAAAAAGGCGAATTTCGAAATTCGCCTTTTTGAAGGAAGAAAATGAGAGAAATAGAGGGGAGGATGAGGTGAGATAAGGCAATAGAACTAACAATAAACAAAAGAATTTATGCTTTTGTTGGTAATGATAGCAGTGCTTCGAACCCCTTGCATTTTTACCTCATCCTCGTATAATAGACAACTACTATTCTCTTAATAAAAACGAGTGAGGTTACCTAATGTCTCTTGCCGTTGTTAGCTCAGAAGCAGCGCCTGTTTGCTCATTACCATCCACTGTTGAAGGTAGCTCACAGCTGCTTACTAAGCCTACCTATCAGATTTGCCAGGTCGGGCGTCTTGCACTTGTTGCTGAATTACCGACTGCTCCGTGCTGTAGCAATAAGGAGCTTGATACGATGCGCATTATCGACAACGAATGCCACCAGCGCGAGCAAGCCCTCCACAGCGTCATCGATAGCCTCACACGCATCATTGCCAAGATGAAAGGTAGCGCCCGTGGTGACCAGCCGCCCATCACCATCACACATAGCGAGATTACCTACGCGGTGTATTATTTCTATGAGCACTGTCTAGACTGCCGCGATTGCGGCCACGGTTTTGATCAAGACCTCTTAGCGCAGGAACAGCATGGCTTTACTTACGGTGATGAGAAGCCACCCAGCACAAGCGAGGCAGTCAGCAACGTCAAAGAGCTCTTTGTCCTACTGGCCCATATGGCCCAGGCCGATACACGCGCCGCCTTTAGCAACAGCTACATCGCCCAGCTGCCCACTGATATTGAACCCCTCCGGGGTTGCGAGAGCGATGATCCAATTGGTACAGAGTACAACCAGTATGGTTACCGAGTTAGCCCACCCGAGACGAACAATACCACTGATATAGGCATCGCCCAGGCCAACACCCCACACCAGCCTACCCTATCTGCAGCATAGGCTCGAGAGTTCCACCCACCAAAAAAACGACCACCGCTATTTGGGTGGTCGTTTGCGCTATATATTCTCTCCTACAGATAGATATACGTATCGTACGTACTGGCGGGTACCGTCATTTCGCTGTAGTGACCCCAGCCAGGGCCACCGGCGTTGAAGTAATTGAACTGGCTAATATGGACTGTGTTGCTACCAGCATCGTAGCCTTCGATGTAGACGATGTGCCCATACTGCCCTGCTGAGATAACGCCAAGGGCATTGGCTCGTGGAGTGCGGCCGGTTGAGAAACCAGCGTTGCGAGCGGCAGCCGGCCACATGTTGGCATTACCCCAGTAGCGTGGTGCATAGCCGGTCTTTTGGTAGGTCTTCCAGGCGGTGTAGCTTACACACTGGCGGCAGCCATAGCCCAGTGGGTCTTCACCACCACCAGATGCGCCACCATGCGACAACGCATTGGCATCAACGGTACAGCCACCAGCCCAAGGGTAGCCACCCATCGAGCCATCACCGGAGGTAATACCGAGCGAGCCACCGCCACCAGCGTTGCGGATGGCTGCTTGGATGGCATCCTGCTGCGCCTTCTGGACGCGGGCTTTCTCACTCTCGCGGTCAGCGGTGAGCTTTTGGTAGTTTGCTTCTTCATTTTGCGTACGAGCAAGGAGGTCAGCTTGCTCGCGCTCTTTGGCAGCGAGGGCTTCGCGGGCGTTCTTTTGGTCTGCCAAGACACGCTCAACTTCCTTCTTTTGCTCTTCCAGCTGCTTCTTGAGCTTGTTGACCCGCGTGATCGTCTCGCTCAGCGTGGTCTGGATGCTATCGCGGCGATCTTGCTCCACCACATAGTCGCCAAGGCTCCGGCTACTGGCCAGCATCTCCAGCGGGCTGATGGTGCGGTCGACATACATGTCGGCCAGCGTGTCGCCCAAGGCATCTTGGTTAGCCTTGATGTCGCGCTTGGTCTGGGCAATCTTCTCTTGCAGTTGGTCATGCTTCTTCTGGCTGATGTCGATCTGTGCTTGGATCATCGCTTTCTGCTTCGACAGTACTTCGAGCTCATTCTGCAGGCTCTTTGCCTTCTCGTTCAACTCCTTGGCCTGCGACTGATACTGCCCAATCTCCTTATTGAGCGCATCAATCTGCCGCTGGTATTCCTCCTGCGACACGGCCGAGGCAGTCCCGGTGGTAACACCAAGGTAGGTGCTGACTGGTGTACTCAGCGCCATAATCACGGCAGCTGCCACAATAACTGATTTGGTGGCAAGCCCCTTGGTTTTTTTGGGTGCGGCCACAGCAGTGTGGGCACGCGAAACAGATGTGGTGGATTGTTTCATATTTCTTATGGTAACAAGCGGTGTGTGCTTTGTCAACACGGGCCTCCTTTGTATCAATGCTAAATCTTTAGGTAACGGCGGGTGGCTACTAGCGATGAGATGACGCCAATGCACGCGCCCAGTGCCATCATTGCCAGGGCGATAAGCCACCAATAGGATGCTGCTATATTAATTATAGGCTGGAGAGCGACCCCCCACTTCTTGAGCGAGTCGCCCGAGAGGAAGAGCGTGATGATACCCAGAGTAGTTGCGATCACTGCGGCAATCACCCCGTATACCACTGCCTCCACCAAAAACGGCCCACGAATAAAGCCACGGTCAGCACCAATCAACTTCATCATCTCGATCTCATCGCGTCGGTTGAAGATCGCCATACGGATGGTGTTGAAGATAATCAAGAACGAGATAGCGATAAAGAGCACGCTGGCCGCTACACCAGCCTTTTGCGACATATGCGTCCACTCTGCAATGCGCGTCGTACCGTTGCGCCGCTGGCTCATAAAGGTCGGCGTTTGGGTGGCACTAATCAGCGGTTTGAGCGCAGAATTAGTATTGACGAAGCCTATCAGCTGCGATGTGTCGTTGTTGTCGTGCAGCGTGATACGGATCGTTGCGGGTAGTAAGTTCGTCGCCTCATTGAGGGCGTGCAATTTGGCCTCGTCGTCCTTGTTGGCCTTGGCAAATTGCTCCTTGGCTTCCTCGGTACTAATAAAGCGTACTGACTCGACGTTGCTGAGGCGGCGCAAACTCACCAGCACCGGCTGAGCGCGCTCCTCCGAGACATCAGGGCGGAGGTAGATCGAGCGATCAATATCCTTGTTGATAGCCTGAGCGGTGTCGGCCAGTGAACGCTGCGCAACGAAGGTTGTAAAGACAATCAAGAGCGTAATCGTCATCACCAGCGTCGCAGCAACCGTCAGCCACGCGTTGCGGCTAAAGTTATTAACGCCATAGCGGCAAATCCGGACAAACGTCAGCCACTGGCGACGGCGGCGCTTTTGCTGCATCAGGGCACGGGCGGTATCTTTGCGGCGGCTCATTGACGGTAACTCCCTCTGGCTTGGTCGTGCGTAATCTTGCCATGCTCAATGGTAATAACGCGGCGCTTGAGTCGGTTAACGATCTCGACATTATGGGTTGTCAGGAGCACGGTCGTGCCATATTTATTAATCTTCTCGAGCAAACGGACGATATCCCAGCTGTGCTTAGGGTCAAGGTTACCAGTAGGCTCATCAGCGATAAGAATCTTGGGCTGGCGCACAACGGCACGGGCAATTGCCACGCGCTGGCGTTCACCACCACTGAGCTGGTGCGGAAATTGCTTCTCTTTACCCCGGAGGCCGACGAGGTCGATCACCTTAGGTACTGTGTTCTTGATCTCGCGATTGCTCATACCTGCAATCTCCAGCGCAAAAGCGACGTTCTCAAAAACGGTGCGCTGCGGCAATAGCTTAAAATCCTGAAACACCACACCAATCTTGCGGCGCAGCAGTGGAATATGCTTATCCTTGAGGGTGTCGTAGTCGATACCACCGACCACAATCTTACCCGTTGTGGGCTTTTCTTCGCGGGTAAGGAGCTTGAGCAGCGTGCTCTTACCCGCCCCGCTCGTGCCAATAATAACGACGAACTCATTAGGCTCGACATGTAGGCTTACCCGATCAAGCGCTGGCTTGGCATCCTTATCATACCGTTTGGTTACTCTGTCTAACAATATCACTATACCAGTATAGCATATGGCTGAGGGATGGGGCGAGAAAGCTGCTACTTCTCTCCCACTCCCATCGCCAAATACGCCTCAATAAAGCCGTCGATGGCACCGTCGAGGACGGCTTGGGCATCGTGGGCTTCGTGTTTGGTGCGGGTGTCTTTGACGAGGGTATAGGGATGGAGTACATAGTTGCGGATCTGCGCACCCCAGCTAGCGGACTCACCAGTGCGGAGGTCAGCCAAGCTAGCGGCTTGCTGCTCGTGCTGGAGCTGAGCAAGGCGCGAGCGCAGGATAGTGAGAGCTGTCTCACGGTTTTGAATTTGGCTGCGTTCGTTCTGAATCGCAACGACGATACCAGTCGGCAAATGGGTAACGCGTACTGCCGAGTCGGTCGTATTAACGCCCTGCCCACCCTTGCCACCACTGCGGTAGACGTCGATCCGGAGGTCTTTGTCCTCAAGCTGCACCTGCTCGGGCTCAGCGATCTCTGGCATCACCTCCACCAAAGCGAAGCTTGTCTGGCGCAAATGATCAGCATTAAATGGGCTCAGCCGGACCAGGCGGTGCACGCCATGCTCGCTGCGCAGTTGGCCATAGGCATACGCACCATGGAGGCTGTATGTTGCACTCTTAATGCCAGCTTCTTCGCCCGTCGAGCGCTCGAGGAGCTCTGCTTGGAGGCTATGCTGCTCGGCAAAGCGCAGATACATCCGCTCGAGCATCGCTGCCCAATCCTGTGCATCGGTACCACCAGCCCCAGCGCTAATCTTGATAATAGCCGGTTGGTCGTCATGTTCACCACTGTAGAGGAGGTCGCGGTGGCGTGCTTGGTAGTCGTGCTCGAGGGCGGCAAGCTGCTGCTCGAACTCTGGTATCATCGAATCATCGCCAAGATCCATGAGCTCCACAATGTCGCTCGCCTGAGCCTGCAGCACCTGCCACGGTTCTATCTGCCCTCGCAGTGCTGCTGCCTGGCGCGAAACCTGCTGAGCGTGGGCTGGATTGGCCCAAATTTGCGAGTCGGCCAGCTGCGCCTCAAGCTGAGCAAGCTGAGTGGCTTTGTCAGTAATCTGTAAACGATGGATCGCATCGAGGATATCGGCGAGGAGCTGTGCGGCGCGCTTTTTGAGTGGTTGCATACGTCTATTATACCGCACTCTGGAGTGCTGGCTCTACTATACGGCGCAAAGCATTGCTGGCCACACATATCACAGCGTATTGCTGCACGCTCACTTGCTCCGTTACCTTTGTTTAAGTAAAGTGTAGAGTCTCGTTGTTATTACACTATCGCAATACATCGAGCAAAACCGAGAAGCCACCATCGCATAGATAGTGGCTTCTCATGTAAGCAGCATTGTGTCGCCTCGCGGCTTCCCCCTACTGTGGTTGGACTGGTGTTGTGGGCTGAGTGGGCATAGCTGGTGCTTGGGGTGTGAGGAGTTTGACAGTCATCTCATCAATGTGATCAAGCCGGCGCACAAGGTATGGGTGGTCGCTTAAGGTCTGAGCAAAGCGGTTCATTGGGCGGTTGGCGGTGTAGCGCTGCCACTGGCGAGCAGTCTCATTCATACCCTCCGCTACATCAGGGCCAACATGCACCTTAACGAGCGCATTCTTGACGAGCTCTGGATCTTCAGTATAGGTAAGCGCCAAGCGGTCGGCCGTATACTCAGTGCGGCGCTGCCAAAAGCCCGCCAGCCAGCCAGATACCGAGGAAACAAACGGCAGTGCCAAGAACGGCTGCAGATACAGCATAGCTATGGTGTGCTTGTACTTAATATGCCCCATCTCATGAATGACGACCGTCTTAAGCTCATTGGGCGTGAGGTAGCGAATCGAGCCAGAGTGCAGCACAATACAGTATGGATTCATAAAGCCAAAGGCATAGGCATTGATGACCGGGTTCTGCGTGACGAAAATCTCTACCCGTGGCAAACCGAGGTCAGCTGCTGTGACGTTGGCCCAGTCGCGCAGCCAAGCATAATCGCTATACTCTACTTGCATAGCATTGCCCAGCATCTTCTGCCGCTCCATCCGGATGAAAAACATCCCAACAAGGAGGATGACACCAAAGAGGATAGCACCGCTAAACAAAGCAATAATAAGCCTCAGCCAAAGTGGGACTTGCTCTGTCATCACGCTAGTTTCTTCTGCATGGAAGTGATCAGCCAGTGCCGTAAAAATAAAATACGCCGACGTCATAAAAAAGAAGCTAATAAAGGTGACTGCCAGTACAGTGTTATCACTGGGCATATTGGCGCGGGCCACGGCGAGCTGCCCCTTGCTATACTGCGGCGCTGCGGCATGCTGTGGTGGGTTGGTGTGCGGTTGTTGATCCATTGGATTATCGATTCCTTATCTTGTATTGCTTACACAATTGTTTGTAATCTATTATAGTATATTCTGCTCAATCGCAAAATAGCACTTTACTTCGCCAGTTCCATAACGGAAACTACTCATCATAGCTGCGAACGATTCCTGTGCAAGAAATGAACATACTGGAGAGATATTTGCCCTTATACCGATTTGGCTATGGAAAGCGCGAGGATAAAGCGGCTTATGCTTGACTGCCCTGCACCGCTGCAATAAACTGCTCACCACGGTCGGCATAGCTACGGTATTGGTCGAAGCTCGCGGCAGCGGGGCTTAGGATGACGACATCACCAGACTTAGCCTGCTGCTTAGCGGCATCCACGACCTCTGTCATAGGCACACTACCAAGCGTTATGATAGGTGCAGCAACATCATAGTTTTGTAATACCGCTGCAATCGCCGAAGCATTCGCTCCCATAGTAATGATAGCGCGGACAGACTCACCCTGATCATACACCTCTTGTGCGAGTTGCTCGTAATCACCACCTTTGTCTGCCCCACCAACGATGAGAACTTTGGGCTCCGCAAAGGCGCGCAGCGCTGCAATGGCACTGCCCGGTGTGGTAGCAATACTGTCGTCATAATACCGTACCTCATCCTGCTCTGCTACGAAGGCTAAGCGATGTGGCAAACCAGTAAAGCTCGCCAGTCCTTCCGCTAGGCGCTGCGGCACAGCCTGTGGATCGAAGGCGAGCACTGCGCTCAGCGCTGCACAGGCATTCTCAATATTGTGTACACCTGGCAGTTGCAGGCGGTCCGTTGCGCAAAGCCGCCGCTCACCCTGCCAAAAGGCGCCATCTTTCACATACACCAGCCCATCGTCTGGCGTGCCATAGCGATACGCTGGTGGTGGTGTACCCAGGCTGCCACGCGCAACGTCCGTGTCAAGCGACTCAGCAATCTGCGCGGCATATGGATTGCTCGGATGATAAATACACACATCACCTGGCCGCTGGTGCCGCCGAATGTTAGCCTTGGCATCGACGTATTCAGCGAAGTTGACATGTTTGTCGAGATGGTCGGGCTCAATCATTAGCACTACTGCGATCTGCGGTGAACGTTCGGCGTCCCACAGCTGAAAACTACTCAGCTCATACACGACTACATCATCTGGGCCAATCTGCGCCAGCTGAGCCAGAGCTGGCCGGCCAATATTGCCCACCACATGGACAGTGCGACCAAGGGCTTGCAGCATAGCAGCGATGAGGCTCACCGTTGTACCCTTGCCCTTTGTACCTGTCACGCCAATGATCGGCGCGGGGCAGCGTGCGAAGAACTCATTCGTAGCCGACCACACCGTCCCATCTGTCTCGATCCGCCACGGTGCCAATCCAGGGGTGCGCATGACGATATCGGCATCACCCAGCTGAGCAAAGGCATCTGGGCCTGTCAATACATCCACCACCCCAGGCGGCACATCAGCAATGCGCCGCTCATCGGCTATCACAATCTCCGCCGCAGGCCACACCTGCCGCGCATAATCATATGTTGCACGACCCTCAACGTCGTACCCAGCAATCGCAACTTTCATGCCGCCATTATAGCATACACAGCACCCAAAACACAGAATATACAGAGGTCAGATAGTGTACTATACCGCCCTTGTTCTTGGCGCGCTCTCATCATCTCCTCATTATGATTG
Organism: Candidatus Saccharimonadota bacterium; assembly: GCA_030528025.1. GTDB lineage: Bacteria > Patescibacteriota > Saccharimonadia > Saccharimonadales > Saccharimonadaceae > Saccharimonas. Next base: position 375,169 of record JAUMZP010000001.1, on the reverse strand, counting down.
CTATCTCTCGAGCGGTATTATTGCTTTTTCGCTTGTTTCTTGTATACCACGCGCATTAGCACATCACTATATGCAACAGACCGCAACAGCTCTTCCTCCGTCAATTTGCGCTCACTGCAACTATTGCTATAATATATAGTCTATAGTTAATTTGAGTATCTACAACGAAGATAAAGGACACAAGCAATGGACACTCAGCCCACTCCTGGCCACAACCAACCATCTATGACCTCGCCAACGAACACCATGAATATAAATGCATCGCAGCCTGGCAATACACCACCGCCCCATTCAGGTAACCCATTGCTAGCAAACAAGAAACTGCTGTATGAGCTGATTGCCGGTGCGGTAGGCATTGTGCTAGTCATCGTCATTATCATCGTTGTAGCTGTTCAGTCAGCACCACCAAGCCGCAAAGACTTGCAAGACGCTCAGGCGCTCATTCGTACTCATAGTCGCACTGAGGATCGCCTGCTGCAGCCACTTTCTCGTGGTGAGACGATCGACACCAAGGCATTTGCAGACAACCGCAAAGAACTCATAAGCAAGCTTGGTAGTTCACGCGCTGTGCACGACGAAGATATCAAGCGTGCGTACGAGCAGTACAAGCACGAGACGGACGAAGCCGTCACTGCACTGGGCAAGCTGCCTAGCTACTACTCCACCGTCGCCACCTTTATCAAAGAGTGCGCCGATACCAACACGCTGAACCGCCAAATTCTGAACTTTGACTTCCGCAAGGGTGGCAGTGCAGCGCTTACGAGTGCTCCTGCATTGACCGATAGCGAGATCGAAAAGGAAGCAAGCAAGACCTATGGCTCGTGCATCGAGCAAGCCAAAAAAGTGCAAAACATCAGTGAAAATGACAACGCACGCAAGCTTGGCGCCGAATACGTTACGTATTACCAAAAGGTCAAAGACCACCGCCTCAAAGCAGCTCAATACTACCGCACACACAGCGACCTAACAAGCCGCAGCAAGTACAGCGGGCAAAACACTGCGCCCAAGATGCCCGACAACAGAGATAGCAAGGCTAAGACATACGTCATCGACGACGGCATCCTCCACAAGAAGGATGGTAGCCTCACCGAGATGAATAAGCTACTCAACTCGAAGATGGCAGTGTACCGAGTGTACCGCGCAGCCTAAGAGCACAAATATAAGACCAACGCATATAGCCGACCGCTTGGTCGGCTATATAGTAGTAGGCAGAAAAAATAGACTAAACAACCAGTGCGGTGTAGTCTTGTGCTATGGATCTCGATACGCTGAAAAACTTCGTCAAAGTTATCAGGAGGAAACAATCGGGCATATCCTTAGGGTTGTAGCCATATTTCTGAATATCCGCCTGTGCTTGTTCGCTCACAAATTCTCCTCACACGCAAGTGAAACACGGGCGCGGAGGAACGCCCAAAATAATTAGTCGTGCAGTATCGCTGTGCTTGCTCCAGTAGTTATATCGCTCACAAACAGCGTTGTGACTTGCGCAGCCTGCTCTTCTTGAGTGCATTAATCGTCGTAATCGTAACAGCCGCGAAATCTGCCAATTTTGTGACCAAGCTTTCTTAGACTGTCTCGTGTCGGCATATTCATGACATTTTCCAACCACTCCCATTCGTCGGCGGAAGGGGAGAATGCGCCCATCGTAAATTCGGTGATTGTATTCATGAGGTCTGCGCACTCTCTGTCGGTCAACGTGAGCGTGATCAGCTCGTTGTACCCTCGCTTTTCGTCGCCCGGGCGGTAACTTTTACTGTTGGTTGGATTGACGTCACTCATGTGTTGTCCTCCTTTGCTATTACTTCAATAATACAATGCAGCCTGATAAATGCAAGTGCTTCTCTGCCTGCCTTCGCATCCCATACCTTCACTAAAAATAGTAAAAATAATTTGATCAAATTTATTAGCCTATTGGCGGAGCATCGCTGCCAAAAACTTCGACTCTCATGGCGTAAAACAAGCAAGTATACTAAGCTGAGGTGCTTCTAGCCCTGTGTAAACAGCCCTTCCAGCTGCTCACCCAGCCGCACAATATCGCTGCGCTCACCACTGCTTACGCCAGCGAGTGCCCAGGTATTGGCGGCAATGAATTCACGTGCTACGGCGTTCATCTGCTCGAGAGTCGTACCTTTGATTTCTTGCGGCACCTTGGCGTAGTCCTTCACATAGCCATCCCAGAAGAAGCGGCTGGTGTAGAATCCACTAATCTGTGCTACTGTTTGCGCCCCCATTTGGTAACGTCCCAGGCCATAGGATTTGGCTGCCTCAAGCTCTGCCTCGGTAATCTCACCACGCAGCACCGCTTGGAGCTCACTGACAATCAAAGCAAAGAGTCGCTCTGCCTTATCACACTCTACCTCGCCACCAAAGTCCCAGCTACTCTCATACTTACCCACTGAGCCATCACTAAACATCCCATAGGCCATGCCCTGCTTGCGGGCTTTGCCAAAGATGCGCGAATGCATAGTGCCAGTGAGAATATGGTTGAGACAGTCTAGTGCGGCGTCTTCTTTGTCGCTGAGCTCACGCGGGATTTCCATTGACCAGCCAAAGGTGAGATTACTGGCCTCTTTGCGACGGATGAGGGTAGGCTTACCACTGTGAAGTTCGTCGTGCGGCACCGCAAAGCGCTCACCACGCGGCAGCTGCCAGCTCTCGAGCATACGCTTGATCTGCGCCTTGCGCCCCGCCATTTTGCCAGCAATGACAAAGCGAAGGTTGTCGCTAGTGTGGGTACGTCGGTAGTGCTCCTGAATATCGCTCAGCTGCACTCGTGCAATGGTACGTACTCGCTGGTGGTAGGTGTATATGTCATCCCCTAATAGCTGCTGGATCTTGGGCCAAAGCACTCGGTTATGATTGTTAAGATAACCGACAAGCTCGCTGCGCACATTGCCCTTCTCAGCTTCGAGCTCCATCTGGTTAAACTTTGGCTGAGTAATAGCCACTTGCTGCAACTGCAAAATACGCTCCCACTCAAAGTCTGCACAGTCCGCCACATACACCATAGACAGGTCGCTCGTCCAGGCATTGTGGTAGGCACCGTTTTTAATAAACTCCGCCTCGTACTCGTGCTCGCTCGCAAACTGAGCATTAGCACCAAAGGCCATATGCTCCATAATGTGCGCCGTCTCGTAGATGTCCTTGCTCGCAACATAGCGGTTACCAGCCCGGAATTGGAACTGGAAGCTCATCACGGTTGCGCCAGGCACGTCAATGAGAAGGCCACGGGCACCATTCTTTAGCCTGACCTCTGTTACTGTGTGTTGCATCTAGCGGTTCTTTTTGCGATTCTGCCGCTGGGCTTTCTTTTTCTTGCGGGCGGCATTACGTTTGCGGTTGACGTCGGCAGTAGTTGGTGCCGCTTTTGTTTTGGTAAAGTCGTGATCGCGATTCGCTTCCCCACTCGTGATCTCATTCACACCGCGCTCCACCGAGGTTTCGGCTAGGCGGGTAAGCTCGGTATCATGCTCGTCATCCGTTGCTTCACGTGTGATGGCGTCGGTCTTGCGCACTTGGTAGATCGCATGGAGGACCTCAGCTCGGAGGTTGGCCTGCAGGCTATCGAACAACTTTTGTGACTCGGCTCGGTACTCCACCAGCGGGTCGCGTTGGCCCACGCTGCGCCAGTGAATCCCCTCGCGCAGGTGCTGCATATTCTCTAGGTGCTGCATCCACAGTGTGTCGAGCACCTGCAAGTACACCTCGCGCTCGATGCCACGCAGTAGCTCGCTGCCCAGTTCGTCTTCTTTGTCTTGATACAATTTTTTCGCCGCATCGAGTGCCATCTTGGTCCGGACACGGTCGCGCTTCTCGGCCCCAATCTTCTTGATCTCGTCTTTATCCAGCGGGAAGATCGCGCCAAACTCCTCAGCAAACTTCGGGTTTTGCTTGGCTGGTACCTCTGTGAGGCTCTCTACTGCAGTGCGTAGCAGGCGCTGAATTTCTGGCTTGATGTTGTCGCCATCGAGGATCTTGCGCCGCACAGTGTAGACCACTTTGCGGTGGCGGTTGATGACGTTGTCGTACTGAACAACATTTTTGCGCGCATCGAAGTTAAAGCCTTCGACCCGCTTTTGCGCTGCCTCAAGCGTCTTACTGACCGCTTTGTTTTGGATGGCCATGTCTTCTTCTACTCCAAGGCGCTCCATCAGGCCAGCAATACGCTCGCCCTGGAATATCCGCATCAGATCGTCTTCTGTCGAGACGTAGAATTGAGTGTCACCCGGGTCGCCCTGGCGGCCACCACGGCCACGCAGCTGGTTGTCGATCCGGCGCGACTCATGCCTCTCACTGCCGATCACCACCAAACCACCAAGTTCTTTCACGCCCGGCCCAAGCTTGATGTCCGTGCCACGCCCCGCGATGTTTGTCGCTAGCGTCACAGCGCCCTTCTCACCAGCGTGTGCTACAATCTCAGCCTCACGCTCATTATTCTTAGCGTTGAGGATCTCATATTTAATGCCTGCTTTGTCTAACCACTGGGCGATCAGCTCATTCTTAGCAATCGAGCCCGACCCTACCAGCACCGGCCGGCCTTGCTCATGGTACTTCTTGATGGCGGCTGCTACGGCTTTGAGCTTAGCCTTTTCAGTTTTGTAAATAAGGTCTTGGTGGTCTTTGCGGGTAATTGGCTTGTTGGGCGGCACTACCACCACATCCAGGCTATAGATCTGCTGGAACTCCTCTGCCTCAGTAAATGCCGTACCGGTCATACCACTGAGCTTCTTATATAGGCGGAAGAAATTTTGGAAGGAAATAGTCGCCAGCGTCATACTCTCTTGCTGAACGGGCACGCCTTCTTTGGCTTCGATCGCCTGGTGGAGGCCTTCGTTGTAGCGGTTGCCGATCTTAAGGCGGCCAGTGTGCTCATCGACAATGATCACCTCGCCATCATTGGTCACCACGTAGTTTTTATCACGATGGAAGAGCGTCTGGGCGCGCAGAGCTTGGTTGATATGGTAGACACTGCGAACATACTCAGGAGTGTACAAATTTTTTATACCAAGGAGTTTCTGTACCTTATCGATACCACTATCTGTCAGAGCCACACTGGTGTGCTTTTCATCGAGACGGTAGTCCTCCGGCACAAGCTTGGCAGCAATCTTGGCAAATTGGTAATAGCTATCAGGGTTCTCAGCCGCAGGCGCACTAATGATGAGTGGGGTGCGCGCTTCGTCGATCAAGATGGAATCCACCTCGTCTACAATGGCAAAGTTGAGCTCGCGCTGACGCACCAGGCTAATCTCATTAACCATATTATCGCGCAGGTAATCGAAGCCAAACTCGTTGTTTGTCCCATAGGTAATGTCTGCTTCGTAGGCTTCGCGCCGTGTACAGGGGCGGAGCTTTTGCATACGTGGGTCGGTATGGTTCTCGTTGGTATACGCACCATCGTAGAGAAAGGACGCTTCGTTAATAATCACACCCGTGCTAATGCCCAGAGCGCTATAGATCTGCCCCATCCAGCCAGCGTCACGCTGCGCCAAGTAGTCGTTGACGGTCACGATATGCACACCCTTGCCCTCGAGCGCATTGAGGTATGCTGCCAGAGTGGACATCAGGGTTTTGCCTTCACCAGTCTTGAGTTCGGCCACGTTGCCTTCGTGTAGCACCATCGAGCCAATCAGCTGCACATCATAGTGCCGCTCGCCAATCACTCGGTCGGCCATCTCTCGCACCACCGCAAAGGCATCAGGCAGGATGGTATCGAGCGTCGTACCTTTCTTGTGCAGGCGCTGCTTGAGGACCTCTGTTTGCTTGGCTAATTCCTCATCCGAGAGTGTCTTATACTTGGGCCCAAGCTTGTTAATTTGGTCTACCTTCTTTTGCAGACGCTTCAAGATCCGCTTTTGCGGATCGCCAAAAATCTTCGTCAGTGCTTTTTGCTGTGTTGTTGCCATGGTGTCAAACTTCCCTCGCTTTCCTCTCTAAGCGGCCATTCAATTCAAAAAACTCCCCTCATTATACCGGGTTTGCGGCCGTTTGGGAAGGGTGGCCCGCACAAAGTATGAGCAAGAGGCCGATGCCCAACCGATACCAGCCTCTTAATCTTACATACCTATCGTCTACTCCGTAGGATGATCCTGCTCGCGCTCGAAGCTACGTTTGAAGCGAGCGAGGAGGCCACGGCGACCAAGGTGTGGCAGCTGGTTTTGCTTATATTTGCGCAACTGGCCAGCGAGTTTGCGCTCGACAATGTCGGTGGCAGCCAGGACGTTGAGTGTAGAGTCTTTGGCCTTGATGGTTTGGTCTGGCACAGTAATGACCACCTCTACCTCATACTTATTACCATGCTCGCCATTAATCTCCTCAATGCGTACCATAGCGCTCACGGTCTTGCGAGCGTGGCGCGACACCATGCGGTCGAGCGCACCGATCTTCTTGCGGATGTATTTTTTGGTTGGCTCGTCTGGCGAGTATTTGCCAATACCGGTAATGTCAATGTTTGTAATCATGCTGACCCCTTTCGTGTTAGCAACTTGTGCTTATAGTATAGCATGGTCGAGGAGAAAACAGGGGTTGTTATGGGTAAATTATCAGCGCAGGTAGAGACGTTTGGCTAGCGAGCTTAGCTGATAGGTTACCTCTTCTCGCAGCTTTTTAATCTGGTCGAGCAGGGCTTCGGTCTCTTTGCTCTTAGGTGGTGTTTCTGTGCGGCAGTGTGACGTATCTATCAACTTTATCAGGTCTCTCAGCTCTTGTGCGTCGGCATCCTTGTGCGAGGGATGCTGCTGGCTATCGCCCTCTATGGGCTGGAAGAAGGTGTATTCTTCTCCACCGTTGTACTGCTCGGTGCCTGTGCCGTGGGTGCGCACGACCTGCCATTTATCGTTGGCATCTGCCCCACAGCGATACACTACCCAATCATTACTATCAGGTGCCATAATAGCGACAGTCGGGCCCAAAACAACTGGTCGACTATCGGGCACAACGCCAAATACCGCTATATGCTCACCCTTGCGGCCTGTCAAGAATATAGTACGCTCGGTGGCGTTGGTTTCACCATCTTTGCTGATCTCTGGGTTGGTTTGGATACGACGCTCCTGCAACGCACTCTGCCTCCACCATGCATACTCGAAGGGTCTTTCTGTTAAGATACGGCTGAGCTCTTCTTGCAGCTGATCTGCCAGCCCTGATGGGTCTTGCCGCTCTCCGTTTGCTGGTAGCTGTTTTTCGTTCATTCTCGCTCCTTTGTTGCAATGCTTTCGTCCTATAGTGCAGTATATTGTGAGTAATGTCAAATGGCTGTGAGCCGAGCTGTGTCGCTACGTCATTTTACGTTTGCTGATTGCGGTAGCGAAGCAATGTCTGGTACTTCGCCTCTATCTCAACGGTGTGTGCTGCAAGACTGTTGAGTGCTTCTATCAGGCGGCCAACCCGTCGTAAACTATCGACTGGGACGAAACTACGCACAGCCCCAGCCTGTGGCTCGGTCGATAGCTCATCAAAATGAGCTGGGGCAAGATGCGCCACATATGGCTGAGCCGTCTGGCGATCGACCATGAGGCGGTAGGCACTTGTTTGGCCCGTTAGCCGATACACGTCAACCGCTTGGCCGCCCACACAGCGGTCGGCTGCGCGGTCAACATAGCCAGAAACAATGAGTGTTGTGTCGCGGAGCGGATAATCCTCCCTCGCATGTGTACCAACATACTGGACAGCTCGATGTTCTACCACAGGCTCATGATGCTGTCACCCGGGAAGGACGTGAGTTTCTATCGCTTCCCACCGCATAGCGCGGGCAAACGCTACACCAGTAATGTGCCGCACCACCGCTTGGCCAAATCATACTGCTGCGTACTGCATGGGAGAGGCAAAATGCTCAACGCGTGGGCCGTTTGCTTCGGATGTCACTGCCCCCTACTTGCGGTGCGCTGCACCAATTGCTTCGCTAATAGAGACATAGTCGTCTCGGTCGAGCAGCTCCACCAAGCCATCGTTGATATCGCCCACGACCTGTGGTCCTTCAAACATCAGCGCCGTCACCAGCGCCACCAGGCTCGCGCCAGCCCGAATCTTCTCGTATGCATCTTCCGCTGTAAAGACACCGCCCACACCAATAATGACAAAACGGTCACCATACAGTGCATATGTCTTATGGATAAGCCGCGTGGTAATGGCCTGAGCTGGCCGGCCACTAAGGCTACCGGGAGTATCGTCAGGCAAGACACTTGGGTCAGTGAGCTTGCTGCGATCTTTGACGAGGTTACCGATCGTCAGGCCCGCGACATTATGCTTATCGATAATGGAGAGTAGTTTGGCAAACTGCGTCCACGTCTTATCCGTTGGCATTTTGATAAAGACGGGGCGTGAGAGCTTCAGTTCATCTACCGCAGTGAGGAGTTTCTTAAGGCGAGCGGGTGTGGTGAAGGGCTCGCCGCCATAAGCATTCGGACAGGAGATGTTAATCTCGTACAGTGGTGCGCAACCAGCTTCTTCAAGCTGGCGAAGGCTGTCGCAGTAGTCGGCAATCGCTTGCTTGGGGCGGACTTGCTTAGGGCTGTTCGTCTTGGCGACGGATACGCTGAGCGGGAAGTCGCGCCAGACCCGTGGTGAGTAGCTGCGGATCTGCTCAATTGCCTTGACAACGCCGCGATTTGCCAACCCAACATTCACGACGATCGACTTCTCACTAGCCAAGCGACGAAACCACGGCTTGGGATTGCCCTCACAAGGCACGGCCGTTACTGAACCGCCAATCTCAAAGCCGCAACCAATTTTCTTTGCCACAGGGGGCAGATCAAAATCTTTATCCAGCCCAGCAGACAGACCGATGGGATTAACAAAGTTAAGGCCAAGAATAGTCTGCTCGAGGCGAGGATTCTTATAGCGCCAGCCACTGAGGAGCTGCTCACCCCGGATAGCATGCAGTGCCCGCGCTGTCCAGAGCATCGACTGGTGCGCTGCATCGGGCTGCCGCCGGAAGAGAAGCGGCTTGGCAACTTTAGCATAGCCTTTCCGGCTCATTTTTCTGATTGTGCGCCCCATCTAGAGTACCTCCCTGTTGTTCAGATATGGCTGCAGCACCGTTGGCACGCGGAGCTGGCCATCCGTTGTTTGATAATTCTCGATAATCGCTACAAGTGCGCGAGCCAAGCTCACTGCGGTACCATTGAGGGTGTGTACTACCTGGAGCAAACCATCAGCCCGGCGGACGCGGATGCCAAGGTTTCGCGCCTGGAAGTCAGTGCAGTTGCTGCAGCTGGTAAGCTCGCGGTAGGCACCATCAACAGGCGACCAGTACTCGATGTCATACTTCTTGGCAGCTGGTGCACCCAAGTCTCCCGCCGCGATATTTACCACGTGATACGGCACACCCAGGCTTTGCCAAATCTCCTCCTCCAACGCGAGGATTTTCTCGTGCATCTGAGCCGACTGCTCGGGCAAGCAATAAATATACATCTCTAATTTGTTGAACTGATGAACCCGAAACAGCCCGTGGCTAAACTTCCCGGCAGCGCCAGCCTCTTTGCGATAGCAGGGGCTGTAGCCAGCGTAGAGGAGTGGTAAGTCCTTCTCGCTTAGGATCTCATCGGCATGGAAGCCTGTCAGTGGGGCCTCGGCTGTGCCAATAAGCATAGTGTCTTCGCCCTCAATAAAGTACTCGTTACTCTCCTTATCGCTCTTGGGTGCAAAGCCCGAACCACGCGCTACGCGGCTACTCACCATGTGCGGCACCGTCATAGGGCGGAAGCCTTTGCCAACAAGGAAGTTAAGGGCATATTGGTAGATGGCATTCTCGAGCAGCATTAGGTCGCCCAGCACATAGTAAAACTTCGTGCCAGCCACCTTAGCACCGCGCTCAAAGTCGAGCCAGCCCCGGCTCGTGGCAAAGTCGAGGTGATCCTGGGCCGACTCACGTCGCTCACCCCACTGCTTCATCTCCACACTGTCTGCCTCGCCGCCCAGTGGGACGTCTGGTAGGGTGATATTTGGCACTGCCTCTAGCTGAGTAAAAAAGTTGTTCTCTACGGTGCGCAACTCCTCTTCCAGCGTTGCAAGCTCGGCTTTGAGTGCCTTGCCTGTAGCGATGAGATCTTGGCTTGGCTTGCCACCCTTCATCTGAGCGGCTGTCTCGTTACGCGTGGTGCGCACAGCATCCACCCGCTGCTGAAGCTCCCGGCGCTGGTCATCGCACGCGAGAAGCGCTGCGATGGACACCTCATAGCCCTTATGGCGCGCTACTGCCTGCACCTCGTCGGCATGCGCGCGAATATAACGAATATCTAACATAACTATATTATATCAGATACCACGCCAAGCGTAATGGCAATTTGTTCGATAAAACTTCCGGGTGCTCCGCCTGCCCAGTCGGGGTATCATTAGGCACCATTCCCGGCCATTTTTAACCTCGCTCCCCTGCCTGCAAGCACACTATTGGCTGGTGATCTAGCCGATTATTAGCACAGAACCAGCCATAATAGCTGGTTCTGTAGGGGTTGGTAGGAGGCTGTCTAGCTTAGTCTGATATCTTGACGATACTGAGGCTTGCATCGGTGATGTTTGCGTCTTGGCCAGCCGAGTAGATAACAAGCTTGAGTGGTGTCCCGGCCGTTACCCGCATCAAGCGAGCGTATGGCATAGTAAAGCGGTAGCCGTGTTGGTTGTGGCTCCACACACCTTCTGGAGTATCGCGGGCTGTGTCGTTGACAGCCTGGTATACACCACGTGCCGAGGATGTATCGTTCAAGCGAATCCGCGATTGGATGAGGTAGACACCATCACTTGGTGTAATGTACGATTTGTTCCCGGCATCCCATGACCCACCACCGTTGTTTGTCACGACGGTCTTAAGTGGCACTGGTGCAAAGGTATCCTTGGCAATCGTTGCAGCCGTCACACCGCCATTACCATTGCCAAGTGTTGCCGTAAAGATGGTCATCTGGGGGAGACTTCGCCATTCCATGTCACAGTTTGCTGCCGACTTCTTCGACAATATTTGGCCAACCGTGCCACCCGTCGGCACAGTGCTACCTGCAAAGGTAAGGCCGAGCTGTGATGTGCCATTGCCCGTGACAGTCATATTTGGTGAGCATGGCTGAGTGCTATTGGTAACATTAATCGTTGCGTTGGTGCCATCCTGGCCTTTGGGTCCAGTAGCACCTTGTTGCCCCTGGATACCTTGGGCACCTTGTGGGCCGGGCTGGCCGGGGTCACCCTTCTCACCCTTGAGGTCGGTGTAGGCAATGAGGTTTTGCCAGGCTGTTTCGCCAGTGTAGCGCCACTGGATGTAGAGCATGCCCTTCTGGAGCTCGATTGTTCGGCCATCGGCACCTGCTGGGCCAGTTTGACCCTGCGGACCTTGTGGGCCTTGTGGGCCGGGCTGACCTGGTTGCCCCTGTGGACCAGTGTCTCCTTGGTCACCCTTTGGGCCGGGTACGCCTTTTTCTCCTTGTGCGCCAGGTGTGCCAGGTGTGCCTTGCTCGCCTTTTGCACCAGTGTCACCTTTCGGGCCAGCATCGCCCTTCTCACCCTTTTCACCTTTTTCACCATTTTTGCCGTCTTTGCCATCTTTGCCGGGCTCGCCTTTGTCACCTTTTTCGCCCTTGTCGCCCTTAGCAGCCGATACACCATCTTTGCCATTAGCACCGTTTGCGCCATTTTTGCCAGCTGCACCAGTAGCGCCATCGCGGCCACGTGCACCGTCTGCACCATCACGGCCATTGGTGCCATCTGCCCCTTGTGCGCCACTCGCTCCGGCTTCGCCGCGTGCACCTTGCTCGCCTTTTGCCCCACGTAGGTCCTCGACCGAGGCAATATCTTGCCACGCGCCATTCATAAATTGCCACTGGATCTTCCCATCGTGCTGGCGCAAACTCACTTGGTCTGACCGCACACCCTTGAAGCTACTATTGTAGCCCCATGGCCACCACCACCAAAGTAATATAATGATGATTAATAATATCCCAAACAAGCCAAACACGAGCGAACGGCTTGCAAATTTTTTGCGGTGTTCATTCATAGTGGTACCCCTATTTATACCCTTTTGCTCAATTATAGCACAAGCATTATAAAATTAAAGAGTGCAAGCCACTCTGCCTTCAAATCCCAGCTATTTTTGGGTTTCTTCTCTCGATATACCCCTGTTAGGTGTACAGTAGTGCTCCTCTTAGCTAGCCAAAAACCCGCTTTGCTTACTCTAGCAAAGCGGATTTTGGCTCTTCGCATCGGCGTAGTTTACTCGGTGCGCAGCGCCTCGATTGGGTCAAGCTTCGCAGCCTTGCGGCTTGGCAGCCAGCCAGCAATGATCGCTACCAGCATCAGGCCAGCCACCACTGCAGCAGCATACTCTGGCACAAAGACGAGCAGTTTATGATCACCAAAGTGGAGCTTCTCTGAGATAACCGGGTTGAGCGCCACACCAGCACCCCACGCGCCCAGCACACCCAGTGCACCGCCCAACAGACCGACCCAAGCTGCCTCGTAGCGGAACAAGCGGCCAATATCGCGCCGGCTCGCCCCAAGAGCCTTCATCAGGCCAATCTGCCGCGTTCGCTCCAGCACCGAAATATACTGCGTATTGACGATACCAAAAATACTTACTATCAATGCTAGCGCACCAAAGCACAGCACAATCGCCTGCAATATATCAACAAAGCGAAAGAGTGTTTGCTGCAGATCTTTGGCAGTAGCTGCAGCGTAACCATCGTGCTCGAGAGATTTCTTGGCGGCTTCGGCATCCTGCTTGGCAACTGCGGTGGCAGACATATACTTTTGGTATTGGCTCGTACCCTTGGTACTGTAGTCACTCAGCTCGCGGGCTACTTTGGCATTAATCCCAATGCCGCGCATTGCTTGGGTTTGGTCGGCCGATTTGCGCGTCACAGCCGCAATAGTAAAGGTCTTGTGCAGCTCCTTGCCACTAATCAGCTCACTCACTCCAGCCTGTCCCTTCTCAGCAAAGACCTGGCCAAGCGTTGCTTCATCGATCTTCTGCGGCGCCTGCACCACTGTGACAGTCAGTTGTTTGCCCACCATCTGGGCAGGTGATTGCCCGAGTGTCTCGGCATAGCTCTCGGGGATAACGGCTTCGCCAGTCGCAAGCTCAGTACCCTTACCGAGCTGCTTACCCACCACAACTTCGGCCGCGAGAGCACCATCAAAGACGCTCACATCACTGCTGTATTTCTTGTCTTTCTTGGCTGCAAAGCTTACATATTTGGGCTGGAGCTGATAGACTGGCCTCACTTTCTCGAGGTCAGTACGCGCCGTGAGCTTGTCGATGTCCTTTTGGGTTAGGGCTTTATAATCATTGCCATAGCGGTTGATACTATCAGGATTATACTCACGCAGGTCAGCCTGCTGGCCCGATTGCGCGCCGATGAGCCGCTTATCCTTGACGACAAACACCACCTTAGCATCAATATTACTGCTAATCAGCCGGTCAATATACTGGCGTGCACCCTCGCCCGCCATCAAGCTCGCCATAATGGCGAAGCCGCCCACCGCGATAGCGATACTGGTAAGCAAGGTACGCATCTTGGCTCGGCGCAGGTTGCGGCCAGCGCGGCGAATGATATCAGTCGTCTTCATGGTTAGTCTGCCCTCCTTGTTGTTGGCTTGGTGGTTGTAGATTTGGCTTTTGTCGTCGTAGCATTTGTGGCTTTTTTCGCCATTTTCTTAGGCTGCGTGGTAATTGCCGTGGCTTTGGTTTTGCGACGAGTTGGCGCTTTTTTAGCCTTGGGAGAAGCTGTCGCCTTATCCGTAGTGCTGTCGTGGTCAATCACCCCATCTTTGATACGAATAATACGCTGGCAGCGCTGCGCTAGATCCTCGTCGTGTGTGACGATGATGAGTGTGGCACCGTGCTCCTTGACATAACGAAAGAGCAAGTCTTCCACCACTGCAGAGGTCGCTGAGTCGAGGTTACCTGTTGGCTCGTCGGCAAAGAGAATCTGCGGCTCGGCAGCAATTGCCCGAGCGATCGCCAGGCGCTGCTTTTGCCCACCACTAAGGTCCTTAGCCCGCGCTTTGATCTTGTCTTCTAGACCAACTGCCTCGAGCGCCGCTACAATACGCCGCTTGCGCTTACTGCGCGGCACACCTGCCGTCTCGAGCGACAGACTCACATTGTCATAGCAGCTCTCGCCGCCCTCTACAAAGAAACTCTGGAAGATAAAGCCCATCGTTCGCGCTCGAAAGCGGTCGGTTGCCTTGCGCTTGAGCCGCAAGATGTCCTCACCGTTGATGATCACCTCGCCCTGCTGCGGCTTATCCAGGCCAGATATGGCATGCATCAGCGTAGACTTGCCCGAGCCCGACTTGCCCAGCACTGCCACGCTCGACCCCTCCTCGATTGCAAGGCTTACGTCCTTGAGGGCGGTGAAGGTATTTTTCTTCTTGCCATAGACTTTTGTAATGTTTTTTATTTCGATCATTGCGCCTCCATAAGCTGCTAATGTTAATAGCAATTATACCGCAATCACCCAGCGAGAGCAAACTAGGTGGACAACGATCGTGGAGCTTTTTCTCACGCTTGAGAAGTAAAATTTTAATCAAGGCAGGGTCGAAAAAAATCTTGCACATGAACTGTCATTCCCCGCTCAATAGGACGTGAGATAAATATGAAAACAAGCTACGGAGAAATTACACTGGTGCCAACGCGCCTACCGCGAGTAGGATGATGAGCAGCGTGCCAAGCGCCAAGCGATAACTGACAAACTTATCAAATGAATTACTCGAAACAAAGCGCAGTAGCCACGAGATTGCCACATATCCCACTACAAAGGATATAATAATCCCCAGTATCATCTGTGGCCAGCCAATCAAGCGGCCAATCTGGTGCGACTGTGTGATGGCCTCCAACCCACCAGCTGCCATCAATGCCGGAATCCCCAGGAAGAAGCTCATCCGTGTGGCAGTCGTGCGGTCAATATCGCGGAACAACCCCGAAGCAATTGTCGCCCCCGAACGCGACACTCCCGGGATGAGTGACAAGCACTGCATCAGGCCCATTGCTATAGCATCGCGCCAGGTGAGGTTGCGCTCATGGCGTGTCTCACGTCCCCGGCGGTCGGCCAAAAACAGTACAATACTCCAAATCATCAGCCCAGCCGCAACAAACCACAGGCCGCGCAGTACCGTCTCGATCACATCCTTAAGGAGTAGCCCCACCACTGCAATCGGCAACGAGCCAATGATGACATACCACCCCATTCGGTAGTGAAACGTCCGCGCCCGCGGGTTCACCACGCCAGCACACCACGCCGAGGCAATGCGCCAAATGTCCTGCCAGAAATAAACAATCGCCGCAGCAATCGCCCCAATCTGCACCACCGCCGTAAAGGCGACAAGCCCCGGGTCACTCACCGAGTAGCCCAGCAACTTCTCTGCCAGCATCAAGTGGCCCGTACTCGAGATGGGCAAAAACTCAGTAATCCCCTCGACAATGCCAAGAATAATAATATGAAGCCAATCCATGATGTGTTTTCCTTATGTCTTGTACCAAGTATACCAAGTTCGCCACAAAGCACCAAGCCGGAAATTGCTGAATGTAGCGTCATAGGGCTCATTCTCAATCTGATCATCGCGCCCTTAAGTGCACTCTCGGGTTGGGACATATCCGGGTTCAGTTTGAGCATGGTTGGTGGGCTATATTCGTGGCCGATCTATTTTCGTTCTTACACTCAGAAGCGACCACAACGAGAGAATGGCCGCTTCTTTGTTTTTGCAGAAGAAAGACTGAATGGTAGATGCGTACTGAAGCAAGCAAAGCAGGAGGCTTTACCACCCGCCTCCACCTCCGCCGCCTCCGCCGCCGCCAGAGAAGCCACCACCAGTCGAGCCTCCACTAGACGACGAGAAATCGCTCGAGCCAACAGAAGTAGAATCGGACAAGCTGCTCATACTCGAGACAAACATTGCTGCATTGAAGGCACCTTGGCCAGCATACCAATCGGGCTGTGTGCCTACTTCCTCATAGTACTGCCCCAGCTGCTGGCTCCACTGCTTCTCTTGGCCAAAGAGTACGGCATAGGGCAAGACTCGCTCGTAGAGTTTGACAAGCTGGGCGTGGTCATCAATATCAACCTTCTCAGCGGTCTCAGGGCCCTGCAGTAGGCGTAGACGGTCGGCCTCGGCGTAGCGGATATACATCTTGAGCCCCAGTAGGTAGCGGCGCAATGCTAGCCCTTTATCCGACAGCGGCTTAGCAAAGCCTAACTTACCAATGATAATCACAATAAAGATCCCCGGGAAAAAGAGGAATTGCAGCCCACTAAGGAACGGCACAAACATCGTGGCTGCACCCAGCACCAGCACTAGCGTACCCAACACACTCGCAAAGATGCGGAAACCCCATGTACCCTTCCGGCTTGTGTCGCGCAGCTTGTATGTGTGGTCGATGAGATTATCAAGCTTCTTAGCATTATCGCTCAGGCGGAAGGCGTAGGAGGTATTGTTGCGCAGCGTCTTGAGGTTGATGCGCTCACTCACCGCAGGCAGGTGGCCAAAGATATCGCCCAGGATCTCTTGTTCCTCAGGGTGAAGACTACTGACATCCTTGACGACTTCAAGCTCGTACTGCGCCCGAGTAAAGAACGTCTTGGGCTTGACCTCAATCAAACGAATATAGTGCCGCACCGCCCAGTCGATCATCTGCGCTGCCATAGCCGAACCCTTCACCATCCGGAATGGCCGCACGATCTCCGCCGCTGTCGTCACACTTGTGTTGGGTGGTGGCAGGTATTCTGGCACAATCGTCCCTAGCTCCCTGCTCCGGCCAATCGCCCGCTGATAGAGCCAATACACCACACTCGAGACAAACCCCAGCACCAGCATACTCACAAAGAATATAAGTGGAAGGAACGCCTCCAGCCGCTCTTGAAACACTTCCCCGGGCGTCTTCTTATACTCCGCAAAGGTGCCCTGCGGGAAGCCCAGCGCCAGTGTCATGCCAGCATATGGCGCGAGGTAACCCACCGAGGCAGTTATAGTGTCGACGCTTGGTGACGTGACGGTGCAGGTAGTACGACTCCCTTGCCTGCCGGTGTAGCACTGTGGTGTCGTCCGGCTGATGGCGGCCAGCTCGGGGCTCAGCTTGAGCCTGGCAGTGGCATTACTAATGGGTACTCGCCACGACGTACCAATCACATCCCAGTAGAACTCATTCTTCTGTGTGTCGCCATAGTTCCACGTGACATCACGCTGGGTGTAGGTAATGACGTATGTCTTGCTGCCCGAGACGTAGGTGTCTTTGTTGCCAATGCGCAGGGTGTTGCCCGACCAACTATATTCATAACCATTACCATTCTCATCCTGCACCGAGCCAAGCGCAAAGCTCGTGTGATGGCCCTTATACTGCGTGACGAACTCCGGTGCAAGGCCATGGTTCTGCTCTGGCGGGAAGTTTGCTGTAATGGCGAGCCTCGTCTTGAGGGTGGAGCGCTTCTCGCTATCGCGCCCAAGCTCCATATCGACCGCATATTTGGTAATGGTGAAGTTGTCTTTACTACTGCTCGATGATGAATAGGCTCGTACCGATGTGTCGGCCTGCATTGGCACTGCCCCGAGCGCGGTGCCAAGCAGCACCAAGCAGACACCGATTGCAGATATCACGCGTGTCATTCTCATGCATCGATTGTGCACCATGCAGCGAGGAATGTCAAACGCGAGCATCGCTCGAAAATCGCCGATCCGTTTGGCAATGTCTAGGACTCTCAGCTTACCACAGCCTGTCATATTCTCTTGATTGAGCAGAGTTCAGACTACTCACCAAATCGCTCTCGTATACCATACAAATATCCCCGCCAATCATTTCCGTCTACCCCTGTTAATCTCTGTTCAAGCTATACCGCTTATGCTGTGATATTGCAAATGGTTATGCTATACTCACAGGCAATACCTAGTGGCTAATCAGCGAGGTGAGGAGTATAGCAGGAGTGAGACGATATTGGATGCATTTTCGGTTTGCAGGCGTAGCAGCAGTGGTAGTACTAGGAGTTGGCTTTATACAGCTACATCAGGTGGCAGTGGCCGAGCCCGCCACGAATTCTGGCTCCAACTCATCCACTAAAAAAGACGATAAGCCCGACATCTGCGACCCCAACACGATGCGCTTTAAGACTACAGCGCTGAGTTCCCCGACCGATAAAGCACGTGCCGCTAAAGCCCTCGCCAACCTCCGCGGCCTCATGCAGCCCATCCGCAACGCTGGCGATGGCAGCACCATCACCGCTGCCAAGCAGTACAGCACTGACTACACGGGCGAGATAAAGGGCTCATTCCAGCTCAAAAACAGTGGTAGCTATGCCACTGGCAACTCCACGCCTCTCTCTGTCACCTCACCATCATCTGTGCCGGGCAACTACCGTGGCAAGGTCTCAGGCAAAGCACCCACCGGTGGGAGCCGCGTCGTTAAGGCCTTTCGCGCTACCGATGCTGAGTACGAGCAAGGCAAAGTTGCGCCTGCTCAGGTGCAGGGCGATGGCAGCTGGACACTCGACCTCTCGCCAGTCGATGGCAGCATTGGTGGTGAGTGGCGCTTCCGTCTCTACGATGCCAGCAGTGGCCAACCTCTCGGCGAGAGCTGGCCACGCGTCACTGAGTACCAAAATGTCGAGATCCAATCCTACGTCATCACCGACCAAACCTACCTCGTTGCCAAGCAAGCCGCCAACACGAACCATACCTTTAGCTTCCCGGGTACCGAGAAGGGCCACAAGATGCTGCGTCTGGTGGATACGCGCAGCAACAAGATCCTCGCTGAGTACTTCCAGCCACAGCTGGCGGGGCTGATCCGCTCGTACGAGTTCTCACCTGGCCAGGATGGTTACGGCACTCATCGCGTGCACTATTCATTTATGTACGATCAGTCGCTCGCGCTGCTCGTGGCGGTTGGTGCGGGCGACAAAGCGATGGCAGACCAGCTTGTCAATGGCTTCAAGACCATCCAGATCAAATCCGGTCGGTCGCGTGGTGCCTTTCCCTCCAGCGCCCACCAGCTCGACCCCAGTAACCAGCAGGCGCGCTATTATACCGGCGGTGTAGCCTTCGTCCTCTATGCGCTCATCCGTTACCAAGAGAAGTTTGGTGATATCAATGGTGTCAGCAGCATGGTGCGCTCTGCCCTGGCCTGGGTTAAGACTAAGAAAAGCACATCCGGCCCTGGTGCTGGCCTCTACCGCGGTGGCACGAATATCAATGATGACGATAACAGTAAGCAGTTCGAAATCGCCTGGCACTCCACTGAGCACAATACCGACCTCTGGCATGTGTATGAGCGAGCCTCGCAAGTCTACGGCGACGCCAGCTACCGCCAAGAGGCCGACAGCCTGGCCAAAGTCATTATGGAGAAACTGTGGAACAAAGCCGAGAATCGTTTTGACCAAGGGCTTGACGACCACGCCAAAGCGCTCGACACCTCCAGCTGGGGCTCTATCTTCCTCAACGCAATCGGCGAGTACGACAAAGCCAAAGTCTCGCTAGCCTACACGCGCAACTTTGCCATGAGCCGCGCAGGGTCTCAGGGCTACACTCCATACCTGACGGGTACGTACACCCCCACCGTCTGGTTTGAAGGGACGTTCGGCGTCACCCAGGCCTATAACGTCGCAGGCAACAAAGACGAAGTCGCTGCCAGTGCCCAGCGAACGTACCGCTCCCAAGGGGCGAATGGTGCCTGGCCCTACGTCACTAATGTCGACGAAGCGAACCAAATGACGAATGCTTACTCCGTAGCCTCTACCGCTTGGTACTTACTGGCTACTGCCTACCCCGACGCCATTTGGTCAGAATGCCGCACCGACAAAAAGCCCGATGAGAAGAAGCAGCCGCCAATGGTGCGCCACATCGGCAAGGTCACGCTAGACAAGTTTCTTGCTGGCGAAGACAAGCCACTGTGGGTCTTCATCCTCATCTCGTTACTCGCTCTCTTGGTTGGCATTGCCGCGCTTATTTTCTACCTTATCCGGCGTTACCGCGCTAAGAATACTGCCGCCACGCAGCTGGGTAGCAAAGATAGCAACACTCCTCCAGGTGGGCCACCAAGCCCGAGTGGTGGTAGCGGCACACCTCCTCCGCCAAGCAGTCCGTCAGCCCCAAGTGGCCCATCAGCCAGCAGCCTGGGCGGCCTCGCAATGAGCGCTCCACCGCGCACCACTACCCTGCCACCACGCCGCCCTGGCACAGCACCCAGCCGCAGCACGTCCATCGCCGTTCAGAGTGGCACCTCGCACCACACATCGCCACAATCTGCGCCGAGCAGCCCACCACCACGACCACCAAGTGTATCGGGCTAGCTCGTAGCAATGGGAGTACAAAACACCACCAGCAAATAGCTGGTGGTTTTGTTTGTGCAAAAGGCTTCTGTTATTTATTTATACCGTGCTGCAGCCTCTATCTCTCTAGGATTCTGCAGATGAGCTTGTACTCTTACTGGGAAGGGGGCGGCTCTACGCCGCTATCTTCATTGCTTCCGCTGGTGGGTCAACTGGCCGCTCTACTACCTCGTACTCACCAGAAAATTCGTGGTACACCGTAGAAAATTGCTTTGTCCCAGCACCAAGCCAGGCTTTATCATCCTCTACAATAATATCTTTTTCCCTTACTGGCACTGGCGAAGCATATACCACACCCGCTGTGTCATTTCGGGCCACTGCCATGATGCGCGCGATCGAAGCCGCAACTGGCTCATAATAGTCACTGCCAGACCCCTGCGAGCATGAGTGAAGCACCACGCGGCACAGCTCCTGGCTATCCGGTTTCATCAGGGCAAAGAGTTGCGCAAATGTTGGGTCAGAGGTAATATCAATCGTCGATATGTCCAGCATATCCATTGCCTCATCAAGCGACCAGTCAGCCCCCACAAGGGCACTGTTATTGCTCTGCTCTGGATCCATTCCCATCTTTATTACACCTGGCGAGCCATGTCCTGCCAGAATAACAGTCGAGGGCTGGATGCCACGCTCTTGCAAAAATGCAACATAGTATGGTATATCATACTCCACAAAGCCAACCTCAAAGTGTAATGTTGCGGATGTATCACGATCACCATGCTGTCGATTAACATTGAAGAGCGCACCATTATGATCATCCAGTGGCGTATTGCCCAGCACAACAGTCACTGGCTTATTTTGTAGTGTCTCAAGTGTCTGGGGGTCTTTATCAATCACATGCCTCATCAAGTCTATCTGCTTTGAGTCAAGATCCCCAAGCATACTAATGCCAGTGTGCTCATACACATCCATCAGCGTACGAACACCACAGCGCTCTATAAGCTGCACTGTTTTGATAAGGTCTCGTTTGTGGCCTTCGTAGTAGCCCTCGAGCTTGAACTTCTCACTTACTGAGTGGAAGCGATTATGGAGCCCTGTCGCCATCCGCAGCGGCAGCTTTGAGTTTTCATTATAGCCGCGCCATGCCTGCTCTAGTATATCCACCGCAAAAAGTGTCTGGCTCTCGTAAAGCTCATCCTGGCTGTAACGTTCTGTCGGATATAGCCGTTCCGTTAGCTCACTCAGCCGGCATACCTGCATGCCATGCAGCCTGTCCTTGGGTATGATTTCTTCTGCAGCCGGCGAATGGAGTGTCTTGACGACTGATGAGTTACCCGCCATGATAGTATAGAGATTGAGCAAATCAATTGCATGCTTATAATCATCCGAGTTTTCGATACGAGCTACCTGCCACAAAGTATGCATCGCGCGCTCATTATCGTACTGGCTATCTTTCCACAGATGCGCAATCGTTTCGCGCGGCAAATAGCGACAAGCAAAACGAAGCGTGTCGGTTGCTACAGCACTATAGGCCTGATCGGTCAGCTCTTCTTCGTCCGTTTTTTTATGACGATAGGTCTCTGCAATGAAGAATATTTTCAGTGCTGATTCTATCTCATTAGGATTATCCAGCTCGTGCTGCTTCGCAAACTCCGCTGCTAACGACTGCCGCGCTGTTTCTTCCTTAATCCAGTAGCGCCATGCAGCACTCGCGTTGCCACCAGCATGGTCCTTCATCCTATTAACCAGAGCTAGCTGGTGCACTGCTTGCATCAAATCACTTGGTTCTGTTGTTTGCTCAAAGCGTTTCGCATCATGCATAGCGGCATCGCATGCGCGCGGGTCATTCTCGTGTTGTGGTATTGTCTTTCCTCTTTTTGGTGTCATTATTATTTATAATGTAGGGCATCGTCTCATATGTCAAGGGTGTATTACCTAAATATCAAGCCGCAGCAATCCTCCCGGTAATTGCTTTTCTCGGCCAGACCTTCTTCTTGCTCTTTATGTATAGAACATAGGCGAGGGAAGCCAAGCTAATCCAGCTTCACCCCCGGGTACACCGCCCGCGTCGTCTCGTCGATGTCGCTTTTGAGCTGCGGGAATGGCACACCTTCGCGCGCTGTGACGCCTTCAAAAATCCAGAAGACGCGCTCGCTAAAGCCCCAGCCACAGGCTGGCGGCATGCCGTATTCCAGCATTTCCACGTAGTCGATATCTAGCATCATCGCTTCCTCGTCACCAGCGTCGCGCATCTGCTGCTGCTCCACAAAGCGGTTCAGCTGGTCGATCGGGTCATTCAACTCACTAAAGCCATTGCCAAGCTCGCTGCCGGCAATCACCGGCTGGAAACGCTCCACCGTCTGCGGGTTATCCGGGTTGGTTTTGGAGAGTGGGCTAATAAACTTCGGCGTATTAACTAGCCAGACGGGCCCAGCTACCGTCTTGCGGATGTTCTTCCACAGTTTATCGATGCCGCGTGGGATGGAATCGGTCTTTTCTACCTCCAGGCCGTGCTGCTTCAGCGTAGCGGCAACTTCCTCGATCGTCGTATTATACACATCAATCCCGTAGTGCTTGTGGATCACCTCAGCATAGTCCCACACCTGCCACTGGCCGCTCATATCTACCTCAAACTCGCCAAGGGTAAATTGCAGGGTGCCAAACGTCCGCTCCAGCACATACTTATACATGTCTTCCATAAAGCGCATGCCCCGCTGCCAGTCCCAATAGGCGGCGTACCACTCCATGGCGATATGCTCGGGCAGGTGCTCATCAGAATAATTCTCGTTGCGAAAGCGCGGACCAATATCGTACACCTTCTCAAACCCTGCCCCGAGCAGGCGCTTGAGCGGCAGCTCGTGACTAATCCGTAGGTAAAACTGCTGGTTATCCAGCGCATCCATGTGGGTTACAAACGGGTTGGCATCCGCCCCACCGGTGGTGTGTTCCAGCACCGGCACGTTGACCTCAGTAAAGCCGTGTTGGTTGAGGTAATCGCGCGTCGCCTGCCAAAACACACTGCGGCGATAAAAGCGCTGGCGCACCGCTGGGTTAACATTCATATCCACATAGCGGCGGCGGAACCGCTCTTCTTTATTTTCGAGCTTTTCTGGCATTGGCCGCAGGGCTTTGGTGAGTAACCGTAAATCGCGCACCCCAACCGAAATCTCACCTGTCTTAGTCCTGAGCACTGTGCCTGTCGCCTCCACAAAGTCACCCGTATCGAGTAGTTTGAGTTGCTTCATACCGAGAATACCGCGCGGAGCGTCGAGCTCGGCCATTGTGTCGCGCTGCAGATAGAGCTGCACTTCGCCGCTCGCGTCTTGCAGCTTGACGAAAGCCAATTTGCCAAAACTGCGAATAGACACCACGCGCCCAGCCACTGCCACCTCCTGACCAGCCAGTTCGTCGTACTGCGTCACCACTGTCGCACAGTCGTGTGTGCGCTCGGTGTGTGCTGGGTAAGGGTCAATGCCTAGCTCGCGCAGAGCAGTTAATTTTCGTAATCGTTCGTCTCGGTAGTCTTGTAATGTCGCCATAATTGCTTGCTATTATAGCGAAGAATGGGATGGTTGTCGACTAGGACGATGAGGCTGCTTATCTACTTGGCGGTGTTGGCTGAGGTTTGTGCGGCGGGAGGCAAGCTACTGCTTCCCTACCTATGCCAGTTGTGTCCTCTGATATTCTCACAGCCGAGCCGGTATAGCCAATAGTGTCCGGCTCTGTCGTAGTGTTTATGTGCCCACCATCTACCTTGATCGCAAACGGTATCTGGCCTGCTTCTCTCCGTTCTTTCTCAGTATAACCCTCTCGAGGAGGGTACTCAACGGTTACTATAGTACGCCCTTGGCTGCCTTGGTTGGTTGTATAAGAATACAATGAAGCTCGTATCAGTGTACCATCAGGATTAGCAATCTCCACTGGTGAGTTCTCTACCGCAACCTTCACCTCCAGGCTTTGTGGGTTAGCACAGTGAAGTTCGCCCGTCTTGGGGTCAATCGTGAAGGGATCAACTTCTGTATATGCTGCCAACTCACCAGAGGTTGGCTGTGCTGCAATTGTCGAATTTCTCTCGCGAGACTGGTAGTGATGATGGCCAAGATAGCCCCCACCAATCAGCGCCGCCGCAGCTGCCGCGAGTGCGGTGAGCCGCCGCACTACTGAGGGTTTATCGTGCTGAGATTTTGGCTGATCATACTCATAGGCTGGCCTCTTATGTGCGTGCCCCTTGCTAGGGCGATGTGCGTGTCGTGCTGTGTATCGAGCCATCGTCGGTCTCCTTGGGCTGTTATGGTTGATCCTCTATCATAGCATAACATCGACAATAATGCAATGATGGTGAATTGCTCATGGTTTAGTATGATCGTTCTATATTTCGAGCAGGCTCGCTACTGCCCAAGGCAACATCGCTTACATACCTAGCCTGTCTTACACCAATCACTCATGACAGTGAGCTTCTTGCGCCATCAGGCACGAGGTAATGATAAAAACCAACACGCGCCATACACAAACTGCGAGAGTCAAGTATATGTGCTGTAGATCAGCTCCTACCCCACCATTCCAATACTAACTAACAAAAACCGAGCAGTTCCCACTGCTCGGCCTCTGACTCATCTTGAGATACGCTTATTGCACCTGCTTGATAGTGTAGGTGATCTCGCCCTTGGGGGTGGTGATTGTCACCTGCTCACCTGCACGGTGACCCAGCAAGGCTTGGCCAAGGGGTGATTCGTCGCTGATCTTATTCTCCAACGGATCAGCCTCAACTGGCCCTACCACAGTGTACGTCTTTTCTAATCCAGCGTCCGACGCGAGGGAGACGGTGCTGCCCAGGTGGATGGCACCAGTGCTCGGGGCAGTAATCTGCTCGGCATTAAGCAAGATCTCCTCGATTTCGGCAATGCGCGTCTCTACCACACCCTGTTCTTCGCGTGCGCTGTCGTACTCGGCATTTTCACTCAGGTCGCCATAGTCGCGAGCCTCAGCGATCTTCTCGGCAATTTCGCCGCGGCGACCCTTCAGCTCTTCCAGCTCTGCCTCGAGCTCTTGGCGGCCAGCATCAGTAATCTGGTAGGTTTTTTTCATTATCTTCATACTCCTTTCTTGCAAAGTCTGTAGGCATGCCAGGGGCATAGCTATACCTTGCGACAAGCTCCGCAATGGTTACCCAGTGTAGCAAGCAATTGGCTTGTCGTCAAGCGCTGCTGCTTGCCTGTCCGGCGATCTACGACCTCCCACTCCTCTGTCTCAAGCAGCCGGTCGCTCACCGTGACGCGGGTTGGCATGCCCAGGAGCTCTGCATCCGCAAATTTCTCGCCGGGGCGGGCGGCGCGGTCGTCGTATAGCACCGTAATGCCAGCGTGCTGCAGTGTATCGTAGAGCTCATCTGCCGCTGCGACCGATTCCTTGCCAATCTGCACTAAGTGCACGCGAGCCGGGGCTATTTCCTCGGGCCATACCAGGCCTTTGTCGTCAGCGAATTTCTCTACAATCACGCCCATCACGCGGGTGATGCCAATGCCATAGCTGCCCATGTAGGCGTGGTGCTGGCGGCCGTCCTCACCGGTAAAAACAAGTCCCATCTCCTCTGATTTTTGGGTACCAAAGTTGAAGATATTGCCCACCTCGGCTGTCTTAACGCGCTCAAGTTCGCTCTTGTCGATGCCAAGCTCACGTGCAGCTTCGTCCACCACTTCTTCGTTAATCGCGAGGTCGCGGCCGCGGTGTAGGTAGATGTAGTCCTCACCCGCCTCGCAAATCGTCTGGAATTCGTGGCTAAACTTGGTAAATGCCCCGCCGCTGGCAAAGGTCACGTAGGTGTCATTCCCCAGGCCAAAGCGGTTGTAGCAGCGCTTATAGGCCTCAATCACCGCTTGGTAGTAGGCGTCCAAATCTTCCTTACTGACATGGATACTATACATATCCTTCATAATAAACTCACGCCCACGCATGATACCACTCTTGGCGCGCAATTCATTGCGTAGTTTGTTTTGGAATTGGTAAACGCTGATAGGCAGGTCTTTGTAGCTCTTGAGGTAACTGCGCAGCAATTCGATAATCGGCTCCTCGTGTGTCCAGCCAAAGCCGACCTCAGTGCCATCCTGCAAGTGCGACTTGAACCACACATCCACCAGCTCATCGCTCCAGCGGCCAGTTTCCTGCCAGAGCTCCTGGCGCTGCAGGGTACTCATCAGCAGTTCTTGGCTGCTGATACGGTTCATTTCCTCGCGGACAATCTGCTTGATATTCTCCAGCACGGCCAGGCCCAGCGGCGTATAGGAATAGACACCAGCCATCGTCTTGTGCACGTAGCCAGCGCGAATCAGCAGCTGGGCGTTGTGCGCCACCTCATCGGCGGGGGCTTGTTTGCGGGTACGGGTAAAAGTGTGTGATAATCGCATAATCTCTCTTATAGTAACACAAGATTGGCAAAAGTTGCATGAGGCTGCCAGGCTGAATGCTCATAATTTCACCTCAAAACTGACTGCTGGCGCAGGAGCTCATCGAACAAGAAAATATCTGGAGGCCAGCGACCAAATATGCGGAAAAGCACGATCATTCTATCTGGCCGGAATATTTTCGGTTCAGTGAGCTCCTGTGTCAGTGGAGAGACGCCGAGAAAGAGGGGTTAGGATTGGTATGGAAAAAGATGTCGACATAAAAATAAGGTTTCTGAGTTGAGCTCACTAGCCAGCTCTTCCCTACCCCACCATAAAGACAAACATCGCCAAAAATGCAATCGCATTCTTGAGCATATGAATGAGAATGCCAGGCCATATTGTACCAGTCGTATGACGCAGCGCCACCAGCACAATGCTAAGCATCGCGACATCAATGCCGACATTGAGCTGGCCATGTACATAACCAAAGAGCCCACTTACCACTACGGTAATAAGCCACAATGGCATGTGCGCAGCGTGGAGCTTGCTATACAAATAGCCCCGAAATACCAGCTCCTCGGCCACTGGTGCTACCGCCACCAACATTGCAAAGGCGAGCAAGCGCTCTGCGCCATAGAGCTGCTTGAAACCGAGATTTTGTGCCTGAGTCGCATCAAAGCCAGGCAACCACTGCTTGGCCGCCGCCAGCGCAATCATCGATAGCACGATATAGATAATAAAGCCCACCAGCGCCCAACCAAAGTCGCGCCACTGCAGCGAGCGCCGCCACCCAAGCTGCCGCACGTTCGTGCGAAAGCTCGCTGGCATCTTGGGCCGTGCGCGCCGCACCAGCCATGGTAGGCCAATCAGCAGCGCCAGCGCCACCACATAAACCGCTGTTTGCATCATGATAAGCGGCAAGACCGGTACCGACTCTTGGCCATGAAAGAGAAGGTAGAGTACTACACTACAGAGTAACCCTGCCCCCATAAAGCTCAGCCAGACCCACAGCGGCCAACCGAGCCACGAGGCAACGCGCAACAGGCGCTGGTGTGGCGTGAGCGGCGTTTTGGGCCGGGAGGAGTGAGCGGCTTTGGGCCGGAGAGTAATACGTATCATGAAGTGAGTTCCTTATGTATTACCATTACGTGACTGTGCAACCATATCTCCCCGCGCTGCAACCCTCCACGATAACGCTCTGCCCTGCTACACTGCTTGGCCTGCATCAGTGCACCAACTTCCCTATATCAGCAATCGTCACTAGCACAATTAAGCCAAGTAAGCACAAGAAACCAGCCGCTTGGATATTCTCTTCCATCTGCTTACTAAGTGGCTTGCGCAGCAGGCGGAAGATCGCCATCACTGTCCAGCGGCCACCATCGAGCGCAGGAATGGGCAGGATATTCATCACTGCCAGCGATAACGCAATGATCGCCGTCAGCAGCAACACATGCACCACGCCAGCCTGCCCTGCCGCCGGGAAGATAATGGCAAAGATCCCCACCGGACCAGCCACGGCATTACCCACTTGCGATAAGTTTTGCTTGGCCTGCTGGCTCGTCGCGCTGTCGCTACTAAACTGCTGCACCAGACTAGTGGCGAGATTCACCACCATATCGCCCAGGCCCTGGAGCGTCACCCCAGTGAGCTGCGCTGTTGTCACGACACCCACAATCGGTGCCGACCAGGTGGCACGGATTGTATCTTGCTGCTTGGTGAGCTCTGCCCCTAGGTAGCCTTTGCGGTCGGGATTATCTTTGCGCAGCACC
This sequence comes from Candidatus Saccharimonadota bacterium, assembly GCA_030528025.1. GTDB lineage: Bacteria > Patescibacteriota > Saccharimonadia > Saccharimonadales > Saccharimonadaceae > Saccharimonas. The sequence continues at coordinate 346,804 of JAUMZP010000001.1, read as the reverse complement.
ACCATGGCAGTGGCTTGCTTATCACCGCGGGTGTACACTACAGGCACAGTTTCGCCCTTGTGTTGGCTCGCAAAGTGCGCTAGGTCGGTCGTGCTGCGCACCGTTTGCCCAGCCAGCTGGTTAATTGCATCACCCTGGCGAAGGCCTGCCTTAGCGGCGGGCAAACCAGGAGTAAGCGTGCCAAGCTGCACCGGATGGTTACTCACCACTGCGTCGCTTGGTAGGTAAAATTGGTTGTCTATCATCTTGGGTAGGCCCACCCAGGCTAGGCCAGTGAGGAGCACCACTGCAGTTAACCAGTTGACGGTCACGCCAGCCAGCAAGATTTTGGTCTTTTGCCAAAAGGTTGCTGCGCCATAATCACCAGGCTGATCAGCCGCATCGTGCTCGCCCTGCAGCTTAACAAAGCCACCCAGCGGCAGCCAGTTAAGCGAGAAGCGAACATTCTCACCTAGAATACTTTTTTTGATCACTTTGCTATAGGCCTGCGGTGGAAAGCCAATGCCAAACTCCTCCACCACCACACCATTGCGCCGCGCCACAATGCCGTGGCCTAGCTCGTGCGTTGCCACCAGTAGCGTCAGTGCGATTACCCCAATAATAATACCAATGACTATTTCCATATTCCTCCTTCGTTATCCTCCAAAGCGTCGCTGCCGCCGGGCATACTCGGCCAGCAAAGCATCGACGTCGGCATGTGTCATATCTGGCCATGGTTTATCGAGAAACAGCAGCTCGCTATAGGCACTGCGCCACAGCATGAAGTTACTCAGCCGCTGCTCACCACTGGTGCGAACAATCAAATCACACGGCGGTACATCTGGTGTATACAAAAATTGCTCAAAGATCTGCGCTGTTACCTTCTTGTGGACAGAAAGCGTTTTGCGCAAGCGATTGACCGCGTCGATAATCTCCTGCTGCCCACCATAATTAAATGACAGCACCATTGTACCCTGCTGCAAATCCTTAGTGGCAGCCTCGGCAGTGTCGATCGCCTTCTTGACCCGCCGGCTTAGGCGCAGGCGCGTCCCTGCCACACGGATGCGCACCCCATGCTCGATGAAGATCGTCAGATCGCGGTCAAGCATCGTCACTAGCAGATTCATCAAATGCTTAACCTCTGGGCCGCTACGATGCCAATTCTCGGTGCTAAAGATATAGGCGCTGACATAGGGCACGCCACGCTCGATGGTAGTAAGGGCAATGTCGCGCAGCTTCTCGTAGCCAGCACTGTGCCCCTCTTGAGCCGAGAGGCCACGCTGTTTAGCCCAGCGCCGGTTGCCATCAACAATATAGCCAACATGCTGCGGCAATTGCGTGGTAGCACTCATGCCTGGCTCCATGATGGGTGGTTGGTTGCATACGTCAGCAGAGAGAACGTCATTAAATCGTCAAAATATCCTTCTCTTTAGCGGCAAAGGCGGCTTCTATCGTGGTTTGGTGCTGCGCCATGAGGCGATCAATCTCCTTCTCCACTGCCTTCACATCATCTTCACTCAGCTCCTTGGTTTCTTTGCGGCGCTTGGCGTCTTTCAAGGCGTCTTGGCGTACCCCGCGCAGCGCAATGCGTGCTTCTTCTACCTTCTCGCTGGCTTGCTTAACCAGTTGTTTACGGCGCTCCTCTGTCAGTGGCGGCACTGGCACACGGACGACGTGACCATCGTCGCTCGGGTTAAGGCCAAGCGCTTGATCGGCTCGGATGGCGCTCGCAATCTTTTGCAGATTAGCTGGGTCAAATGGCGTGATCTGCAGCAGTGTTGCCTCTGGTGCCGTCACGTTAGCCACTTGGTTGAGCGGCATACTGGTGCCATACGCCTCAACCATAATGCCATCAAGCATACTCGCGTGAGCCCGGCCCGTGCGAATCTTCCCCAGGCGCTCCTCCAGGTGCTCTAACACATGGTTCATCTTTTCTTCGTAGGGGGTGGTATCAAACATCGCGATCTCCTTCTTGGTTTTCCTTTATTGTACCATTATTTGCTGGGGTGTGAGGAGAGTTTGCATAAAAAAGCGAGTGGCACACATCTCGTGCCACTCGCTACGCAAAAGCTTACTCTCTCGTGACTACTCCGTCACGCCCAGCTCAATCCGCTTGAATTGGCTGACGCGGACATTCTCGCCGCGCAGTGCTACCTGCTCTTTGATGAGCTGACCAACTGTCTTGCTGTCATCGAGCACAAAGGCTTGCTCGGCCAAGACCTGCTCGGTGAAGTGCTTCTTGAGCTGCCCTTCGACGATTTGGTCACGCATTGCCTCAGGCTTGCTTGCCAAAGCATCGCTGGTGAGAAACTCCTGCTTCTTGGCGTCATATACCTCAGCTGGGATATCCTCCATCGTAGCATAGCGTGGGTTCATCGCAGCAACCTGCATAGCAATCTGGTGCGCAAACTCCTTAAATTCAGGCAGGCGAGCTACAAAATCTGTCTCGCAGTTGACCTCGACCACCACACCGATCCGACCACTGTGGACATAGCTCTCTATCAACCCTTCGCGAGTCTCACGGTCGCCTTTTTTCTCTGCTTTGGTCAGGCCCTTTTTGCGCAGGGCATTGAGCGCAGAGTCGAAGTCACCTTCGGCCTCCACTAGCGCCTTCTTGGCATCGGTCAGGCCAATGCCAGTTAGCTCCTTGAGCTTCTTGATGTCGTCAATTGTCACAGCCATAGTTAGTTCTCCTCCTTCGTTGCCTTGCCCTCGTTGACTGCTGCACTAAAGTAATCGAGCATCAGCTGCAGGCTCTTGATCGCATCATCGTTGGCGGGGATAGGATAATCCACCAGGTCGGGGTTGGCATTGGTGTCAACAATACCGATCACTGGCACACCCAGCGTCTTTGCCTCGCGCAAAGCGTTGTTGTCAGCCAAGATGTCAAGCACTAGCACTAGGCCAGGCTTGCCATTAAGGTCTTTGATACCACCGTATTTGAAGTTGAGACTATCGATTTCTTCTTGGTAACGCTGGACTTCCAGCTTGTTGTAGCGCTTCTCGAGATCACCACTAGCCATGCGGCGCTCCAAATCTTTGAGCTTCTTGATCTGCGCTGTGGTGGTCGTCACATTAGTGAGCATCCCACCAACCCAGCGGTTGGTGACATACGGCTGACCAACTGCCTCAGCAGCTTGGCGGGTGATATCCTTAGCCTGCTTCTTGGTACCAACGAAGAGGACTTGCTTGCCGCTTGCCACTGTCTTGCTAATGATGGGCAGCGCCACATTCAGCGCCTCAACCGTCTTCGCGAGGTCGATGATGTGGCTATCTTGCCGCTTGCTATGAATATATGGTGCCATCTTCGGATGCCACCGGCTGGTCTTGTGCCCAAAATGAGCACCGGCTTCAAACAAAGCCTTGATATCTGCCTGCAGGGCCATATCGCATTACTCCTTTTTGCCTTGCCCCACACGGTATGGAGTGGTGTGGAGCTGTGTCGTTATGGTTGGTTACAGTGTTGTAGTATACTAGAGTATGCGATTTGACGCAAGTGCAGCCGCCTCTTCCTGATCGAACCCGCCTACCCATGCCCGCTCACGTGCAGTAAACACACCTTGCTTTATAGCGTCGAATACTTCTCTCTTAGTAGGCTGAGGCAAATATATTTCTCGAATGTACTGACTCGCCGAGATATATCGTTGATCATGTTGAGTATTTTCATCATACATCTCACTCATTCCAGGATAGTCTTGACATCGGTTGATGAGCGCTGCCTGCACTGCAGTTAAGCGCAAAGATGTCCCGTCCTTATACTTGAGTGCTCCGCCAAACTGGCCAGGAAGCTCATCGTCACTATCTCCCACAAAGGGAGATGAAGTTTTTCCATACTTATTTATCCGCTCACTGTCACCCATAAACGTAATAGCAGCACTACTGCGGGTTCCAAAACGCGACTCACCACCACGCACATTGAGCATAATCATATCCATCACAACATCATCAGGGTCGTAATCGCCAATACCATACCCCTGTGCTTGCTGATAGTCATACACTTTCTGGAGCTCTTTCTTTGTCAACAAAACTTTATTTTCTACATGTAGATAACCATCGGGTTGTGTCTCATCTGGGATGGGTACACCAAAGATCGGTTGCTCTCCTTCGCCAACAGTATTAACAAAAAATACTCCTGCCGCCTGTAGTTCACTCCTACTAACCATCTTATTGTGTCCTATGTTTATATTGTACTCTGTAAGCAATTGCCTATCGTCCGGTGACTGTGTCGACATTACCCCTGGAATACGTATAGTTCCATATCCATCACGATTTCGACCTTTTGAACCAATCAGCTGCTGATAGTATTGCACGATCTGTGTCATGACGGCATCTGGTATATATTCACTGTTGATCATTTGCCATGGATATCGATTAGCTTCTATCCTCTGGTCTATAGCCGCATCAATCATTTTGCGTTCACGCTCCGCAAGAACCTGTTGCACTGTACGAGCCACCTGTGCGTCATCAAATATACCATCTTGAACTTGCAACCCCTCAATCAACTTCTTTTGCTGTCCAATTGCGCGAGCAATCCTCGTTCATTGCTGAGGACTCTTGGCAGCGGTCGCTTTGTTTTCTAGTAGCAATACTCTCTCTTGAACCTGCTGAATCCTTTGCGCATTATCAACATACCCTTGCTGAATCACAGTTTCTATCTCCTGATCAACACACTCGCCCTGCTGACTCTGATGGATGTATTGCCGTGCGTTCTCCATAAGGCGTGTCATTCCATGAGCAGATAGACTAGGGGCGTCCATCTCATCAGACCACAGCCAACCCTGTGGTATTTCTAGAGGCCGCTCCTCTGTAGTTGCCTCTTCTTTGTTGACATTACAACCAAGCTCAGCGTTAGAAAGGTGGCCCTCCCTAGGAATGTTCTGACCGTCTAAATATGTAAAATGAGTAGCTGTCTCTGGTTGCTGGTAATCCTGCTCGGAATATTTGCTCATACAAATGATACTCTTATCTTATTGTTAATAGTCGATGCCGCCGATATCAGGCAAGGTGTTTCCTACAAGTAGCTGAGGTTCAGCTGGCTTTCTATACTGCTCAACGAGGTTCCGTTCTGCGGTATAGTCATATTGGAGGTCGCGCGTTAGTAGGTCTGTCTTGGTCGATTGCGTGACTCGTATCTTACTCGCAAGCTCTGGAGGAAGCGTTTGTGCCACTTCTTCCACCAAATTCTCCGGAACAAATATCTCTTCTATGTCATCGAGCCGCACCCCACCAGCAATTTGCGCCTCTACATAGTCCGTCGTCCGAAAATGATTCATGCCAGCACCACTCTTGATAATACGAAGGGCTGCTGCATCTTCTTCGGTAAGACGATCAATGCTTCGGAAGCTATCCATTGGTGTGTACGTCGTTCTCTCGCGGAGGTTACCTGCATCCGGCTTGAATGATAGCATAATCTCACCATAGCCAACTGCACCGCCTGGTGCACCGTGGTCGACATAGCCACATGACGCATAAACAGGGTTTGTGCTCTCGCCGTGCGAACGGATCCCCATCACTGCCTCGATATCAGCCCGATGGTATATATACGATGCATTGCGCGCGCCAAACGCACCACCAATCTTATTTCGATCCACAACATCTGCATCCATAATTGACTTAACAACGCCACCAGACTCAACCACCTTCTTCAGTGGCTCTGGATCGATATTGATGAATAGCCGAAAGTCATCTTTGCGCTGCCTAGCTTCTTCATGAGCGGCATAGAGTAACTCATCGATCCTATCATCATCTACCTTGAGGTATGATGCTACCACACCCTCTGTCGCACATTTGCGAAGATTCATGGCGCTTTGGTATTTGATGAGCTCATCACTTTGCCGATAGTAGTCATACATCGCATCGGGTGTGTCCTCAACCCCTCTATCAAGCATTGTCTGGCGCCACATGCTAAGCGTCGGAGCAAGCGCCATTGGCACATTACCCTGCAAAAACCACGCCTTCATCTCTGGCCGCCGACGAAACTCCTTCACGGCACCGCGTACACCCCGTGGTGTGTTGTAGGGTATGCCATTCTTATCGGTCTTGCCGATATACTCCTCAAGGAGTGTATAGTACTCTGCACTATCTTGCTCCGACAGACCATCCTCAGCAAGGAGTATCTCTTTAGTTATATTGTCAAATGGCTGCTCAATATTTTCAAATAACTGAATCGCCCTCTTCGCCTTCTCGCTATCGATTTGACCAATGCCAACGCATGATAGGACTTCATTTGCTTCTCGCTGGTTTCGCGCCAAGAAAGCAATAATTTCTGGGTCGGTCGCTGCGTCTTGCTTAGCCGTGCTACGGAGTTCTGTGAGCATCCCTCGGATCACATCAGCCGACCAGCGTGGCTCTTGCGCATGAATCGCAAAGGCGCTCTCAACCCGAGCATTCACCTCATCGCGTGGAAGTGCATCATCACCCTCCTGGGCAGTGCGCACACTTCTGCTGATATCGTGAAGGAGATACTTATTGTCTTGTGATAACTCCTGTATCTTATCGGCAAACGGGACAAGCATAGCGTTGTTAGCAATCTCTGCTTTGAGGTGCGGTATGCTATCAAGAGAACTCTGGCCAGCACGACGAACCTCATCCTGGAACGCTTCTGGCAGCGAGCGCATCTCCTGGAGGCAATCTGGTATCTGCTCCATCTGAGCGATTGCTTCATCTGGACTTGCTTGGTACGCATCAACGAGGCCGTGCAGCACTCGGTCTCCAGTTACTCTCGTACTATCACTCACTTCTTGGCTCAGTGTCAGTGTCGCTCCCTGAGTCTTCTCCACAATAACAGCTGCTGCTGCAAACCGCGCAGCAATGCGCCCATATCGCTCGGTCTCATCTGGCGCCCAGTCGTTGATCATATTTTTTAGGTTCAACATGTCACTCATGTAGTGCGAGGCAATACCCCTGTCAGAAGCATCGTCATAGCCAGTTGTCACAACAGCATGCCAATAATCAGTGATATTCTTGATGGTGTTCTCTGCCTGGGGATTGTCTGAGTAGAACACTTGCCGGTCAATATCAGCCGCACCAAAGGTTAACCCTTCACATTGGTAGAGCGACACAACCCGGTCGAGCGCACGAGCTTTTGCATCATCGGATACCATTGGGTCGTCATTATACACAATGCTCTGGTACAGTTCATAGCCATCTGTTCCATTGCGGGCGATGTTCTCTGCAGAGACACCACTTTCAAGTAGTGTCTCTGCAAACTGCACCATTGCAGCATCTGGCCCAGGTGTCCGCTCATAGCGATTCTCTCGCTGGCTATACAAGCGATACAAGCTTTCTGCGACATTCTGTGCGGTTTCGTATTCTTGAGATTGCTCCTTGTCAAGTAGCATAGCACCTTTTGCCGCATCTGGGATGTGGTTGCCATACATCTCGCTGTTTTGAGCGGCTCGTTGCTGTTCAGTTATCATAACAATATGCTCTATTATATCTGTTTATTATACAGGTGTCATTAGTATACACCTTTTTGTTATATAATAACACTGTTTTGTGCCTTATTCTTGTGCTTTGACAACCCCCCATCCTCTCTGCTACAATATAGCGGTTATGAAAAGCAGTATTCACCCACAAACCTACCGCCCTGTCGTATTTAGCGATGATCAGGCGGGCTTTGCGTTTTTGACGCAGTCGACGGTTGCTACCGACGACACCATCACCTGGGAGGATGGCAACGAGTATCCGCTCGTCAAGGTCCACATTTCCAGCAAGTCTCACCCATTCTTCACTGGTGAGGAGAAGATCATCGACACCGAGGGCCGGGTCGACCGCTTCGAGGCACGCCGCAAAGCTGCCGAGGCACGCCGCGCCGCTCTGGCCAACAAAGCCAAGAAGCAAAACGCCAAAAAGGCCGCCAAAGCCGCTCAAGCAAGCGCTGGCAAAGACGATTTCGCCAAGGCTGCGTAACACACTTGCTGCAAGGCAATGGTATAACAACAATAATAACACTCACCCTATTGAGGGTGAGTTATTTTTATATAAACTAATCTGGCTGCATGCTGCAGTAGGTGTATATTATTATATACAAGCCCTATGTTACCATAGGCTTATCTCTAGATCATCAATAGCCCGCGGTTGTTCATCGTCAATCTGCATCTGGTTACACCTATCGCATTCATTCTGTGCTTGTCTCTCTTCTTGCACCGTCAAGAATTTTTCTAATTTCATCTGTAGCTGCGCTGCTTCCTTACTTGATGGATCGATCTCTTGGATAATCGAGCGAGAACTCTCATCGTTGCTCTGCGTCAAGCGGATCCATGTCTGCCTATCATGTTCAACAATCACACCAGCCGTGCAATTCTCTCCCCATTTGCAATCTTCAACCGTCGGCTCAGGAAGTGGCACATTAACCGCATATATTGATTGCTTGAATATTACCAATTCACCAAGCTTATCGCCTACATCTATATCGTCGTTCTTTTATAGGTTAAATACCACTACAGACGTCGCAAGACGGCGTGGTTCAGCCTGCGAATTATCCACCACAACCTCATATGGATCACCTAGCAATGCGATAGCATACCGATTGCCTCTCCATCATTACGGCTAATTGCCACATCATATTCCTTGATCGCAGCGTCCAGCCGACTTACTGGCGTAGACTGTGCCAATAGCTCTTCACAAGTGTCCACTATGCACGATACTTCAGCAGCGTTTTCAACCCTTATCGCAATTTCTTGCTTAGGCATGGGACGATACCAATCATCTACATTTTGCTCATAACCGGTGGCTGTTCTCTCTCGATTCATCAATAGCTACCTCATGTATTTTTTATACAGTATCGCATTATGTCATTTTTTGTCAATCAACCACGCGATTATATGTCTCTCTCAGATATGATCATGTGCTATAATAGCCCTAATATGCCCAAAATTTCTCTCGATATTGCCACCCTGACGGCTGAGCGTGCTGCGCTTGAGCAGTTTCTTGCCCAGCCTGATGCGTATAGTGCGCCCGATTTTACCGCCAAGAATAAGCGCTTTGCGGAGCTCGAAACCATCATTGCTACTGCTACCAAGCGTGCTACCGTGGAGCAGCAGCTGGCTGAGGCACGTCAGCTCGCTCAGGGCAACGATGAGCTCGCCGAGCTGGCCAAGCTCGAGATCCCCGAAGACGAAGCCACCATTGCCCAGCTAGACGACGAGCTCTTCGTTCTCCTCACCCCCAAAGACCCCAATGACGAGAAGAATATCATTATGGAGATTCGGGCTGGCGCTGGCGGCGATGAAGCCTCGCTCTTTGCGGCCGAGCTCTACCGTATGTATCTCCGCTGGTGTGAGGCGCATGGTTACCGCACTGAGCTGCTGAGCGAGTCCGCCAATGACTCTGGTGGATACAAAGAAGTCATCTTCAAGATTTTGGGCGATGCGCCCTATGCCAAGCTCAAGTTCGAGGGCGGTGTACACCGCGTCCAGCGCGTGCCCGTTACCGAGAGCCAGGGGCGCATCCACACCAGTACCGCCACAGTAGCAGTCTTGCCCGAAGCAGAAGAGACAGACATTACCATTAACCCCAATGACCTCCGCATCGATATCTACCGTTCAAGCGGTCATGGTGGGCAGAGCGTCAATACAACCGACTCAGCCGTGCGCGTCACCCACCTCCCCACTGGCATGATCGTTACCAACCAAGATGAGAAGTCGCAGATTAAAAACCGCGAGAAGGCTATGAGTGTCCTACGCTCCCGCCTCCTCCAGCGCAAGATTGATGAAGAAAACGCCAAGCTTACTGCCGAGCGCCGTGCTCTGGTGGGCACTGGCGACCGCAGTGAGAAGATCCGCACCTACAACTTCCCCCAAGATCGGATCACCGACCACCGCATCCGCTACAGCCGCAGCAATATCCCCGCTGCCCTCGGTGGCGACATCGACGACATTATCGAGCGCCTCCAAAGCTACGAACGTGAGCTGAAGGCACGAGGAGCGGAGCAGTAACGCTTCGCTCTGCTATTCTTGTTCCGTCGTCTCTACTTCTTCCGCTATAGCGAATCTACGATTCGCTGTCTTTCCCCATAGTAAGAGGAAAAGTTATAGAGAGGCAAAGAAAGATAAGATGGTACTCATCGATATTAATCAATATCTTCACGCATGTGGTGCTTGCGCTCACTCCACACAGCCGGTGCCGCGTCCCCTCTCTGGCGTTGAAAGCGCCGACCTACGCGACAAGCCTGCCATTCTTCTTTATTGCACACGTTACCCGCTGCAGCAAGGATGATACCACCGCCTGCGAGCATCACACCATATGAACCGAGCGTTGCGACCATCTCGAGCGGTACCGCCTGCTCAGCCCCTGCAGTCATTTCTTGAGCAATCATCATTCCGGCCGCTCCTACTGCAATAGGCCAGCGATGGCGCTGCGCCCACCGTATTACACCTGTACCAACATTATAATACGGCGAATCAAGTGGCGATGGCGCACCAGCAAGGCGTTTACCTGCATGATACAGTTCGTGACCAACAACCTCCGTCATTTTCTTTGGTGCGGGATCATATCGCACCGCAATAGCTGCTCCATCCTGTAGTGGCGTTGTATATCCATGAAGGCCTGAGGCAAGGAGTGCGCTGTCTTGAGGCTGAGCAATAACAATACTCACATCATCCCACCGATCGACCGGCACTCCAGCAGCCGTAGCTGCTTCGTGCACTACTGCCGGAGCATAATCCACCACCGTATCAGGAGGCAGCTGCCTGCCTAGCCCCGTCTCGAACGACACCGATACTGCTTGCGCTGGCACGGCAATGCCATCAGCCTGATACCGCACATCATACGTCCAGCCCATAATCCCATCTGTATAGCTATCCAGCGCCTTGTGCTTTTCTGTCATATTATGCCAGTATAGCGCATTTATCTACCATTTGCCACACCTCACCCCATCTGCTATAATACAACCCCCCTCGTACACGACGGCGGCTAGCAGCCCCCTCGACCCACTAGTGTGGGTGATGGTTATCATCATGCTCATCCTGAGCTTTGCTGTGATGGCCGTTGTGCTTGCCTCGCTGTGGCGGATGTTTACTAAGGCCGGCAAGCCAGGCTGGGCTGCCCTCATCCCTATCTACAATAGCGTCGTTCTGATGCAGGTCATCGGTCGGTCTGAGTGGTGGGTGTTGCTACTGTTTGTACCCTTCGTCAACTTGTACGTCGCTGTTGTGTCGACACTCGAACTGGCGAAGTCCTTTGGCGAATCAACCGGCTTTGGTGTGCTGATGCTATTCTTCCCGGTCATTATGTACCCAATGCTCGGCTTTGGCTCTAGCCAGTATCTTGGGCCGGTTACACCTCAGCCTGCACCATACTATCCACCACAGCAACCACCGCAAGCCTAAAAATCTAGCATCTCAAACAAAAGAGCCAGCATAGCGCTGGTTCTTTTTTGCGACCTCTGTTTATTGTACGAAATTTGCAGTGTAAGCAAATCGTTGTTACACTATAAACAGAAAGGAGGTACCATACTATGCCAACAGGCAAACCAATTCAGTACGACTGGGGCTGGTGGGATCTACCCAAGCGGCCTTGGTAGTAAGATATGAAGTACCTTGCGTACAGCTCCCTCTTTATCGGGCTGCACTCCTTCCTAGGAGGATATACGCGATAACCACTCATCTCTCAGAGAGCGAGTTGCAACGAAAAGCGAAAAAGGAGAAAGCATACTATGCCAACAGGAAAACCTCTTTTATGCGGTAAAGGCTTGTGGCCATTTTACCCTTGTTAATAAATGACACTAGGCTACCGCTAGTTTAATACAACATTTGTAATAGCATTCTATTATAGCTATAGCAAAAACACATCATACAGGGAGACAAGGATGGGCAAGTATAATCATTGGTGTTGCGCTAATCCAGTACAATACTGGCACATGCGTCACGATGTTTCTTGCCTGGCTATGATCAGCTACACCGAGACGTGTAGTTATTTTTTTGGCAAATCCTATAGCATATAGATAAATTTTTGAGCGCTCGTCTATACAAAGCGCCTCCTCAGGAACAAAGCACCTCTTGGACGAGAGGTGCTTTGTCGTTGTGTCGGCAAAAATGCTTCTTACGCGGCGTCCTCTGCCTCGGCTTGTTTGCGTGAGGTTTGGCGCGGTGTGGTGGTTTTTTCAAATGAGCCACCAGCTGCCTCAAGCGCAGCTACCACACTCTTCGACGCACCTTGCGTCTGGAGCACGAGCTTGGCAGTCAATTCACCACGAGTGATCACCTTAACACTGTGAAATGGCGTCGCAATCAGCCCAGCCTCATACAGTGCGAAGTTATCAACGGTGCCCGATAGGTCATTGAGATGGTCGCTATACACCACCTGAGCAGGAGTGCGCAGGCTCTTGAAGCCACGTGCCTTTGGCACTGCTGTTGCAATACCATTCTGCCCACCTTGGAACATCGGGCGCAGCTTCTTACCGGTACGGGCGTTCTGCCCCTTAGTACCTCGGCCAGCTGTCTTACCACCGCCAGCGGCAATACCGCGGCCAACGCGCTTGCGATCTTTATTGGCTGCGATGTGGAGTTCGTTGTATTTCATCTACTTGCCCTCCCTTGCAGATTGCTTCTTGGCACCAACCCACTGCTCACGCGGCACCATGCTGCGCAGAGCTTCTACTGTGGCATAGGCGATGTTCACCTTATTGGTACTGCCCAGGCTCTTCGAAAGCAGGTTGCGAATGCCCGTCACGCCAATGACGGCGCGCACCACACCACCAGCAATGATACCCGTACCAGGCGCAGCTGGCTTGATGAGTACACGTGCACCACTGAGCTTAACTTCCATCTCGTGTGGGATAGTCTCATTCACCACCGGAATAACAACGAGATGCTTCTTGGCTACTGAGGTTGCCTTGGCAATGGCAGTCTGCACATCGGCACCCTTCGCCACACCAACACCAACCTTGTTCTTGCGGTTACCCACCACCACAAGCGCCTTAAAGCGGAAGCGGCGGCCACCCTTAACGACGCGCGCCACGCGGTCGATGTTGACAACAACTTCTTCAAATTCCTTTGGCGTGTCATCACGCTGGTTGCGCCGGTCATCGCGGCGACCACCTCGGCCCCGACCACGCTGGTTGCGCCAGTCGTTTGGACGAGGTGTAGTATTTGCAGGTCTGTCTGCCATACTAAAACTCCAATCCTTCCTTGCGAGCAGCATCTGCCAGGGCGCTCAAGCGGCCAGCGTACTGGCGACCATTGCGATCGAAGACGACTGCACTTATCTTTGCTTTCTTGGCTTTCTTGGCGATATCCGTGCCCACCTTGGCGGCCTTCTCTGTCATGGTACCAGTTGCTTTGGTACCAACAGTAGTGGCAGCAGCCAATGTTGCGTGAGTATCATCATCAATAAGCTGCGCGCTTACGTGCAGGTTGCTAATCGTCACGCTCAAGCGTGGGCGCTGAGCCGTGCCGTGTACGCGAGCCCGGACGCGGCGCTTACGCAGGTCACGATTCAGGAGTTTTTTTGCTAATGCGTGTGCCATTATTTCTTACCTGCCTTCCCTGCTTTGCGCAAAATTTGCTCACCAACGTACATAATGCCCTTGCCCTTGTATGGCTCTGGCTTCTTGAGAGCGCGGATCTCGGCGGCGACTTGGCCGACCTTTTGCTTGTCAATACCTGTCACGACGATCACCATTCGCTCGTTCGTTACACTAACCCCCTCTGGGGCTTTGTAGTGGACTTCGTGGCTAAAGCCCAGGCTCATCGTCAGCTCGTTATTGCTCGACGAAACCCGAAAGCCCACACCTTTGACCTCGAGGCGCTTCTCGTACCCCTGGGTCACGCCAATCACCATGTTGTTGATGAGGGCGCGCATCAGCCCATGCTGGGCCCGAGCAGCCTTAGACTCATCCTTTGGATGAACCGTCACCTGTCCGTCCTCGACCTTCACCTCAACCGCTGGCGTAATGAACTGCGAGAGTTCACCTTTGGGGCCCTTGACGACCACATCACCAGAGTCAACCGTGATTGTCACACCCGATGGAATCGCCACCGGCAGTTTTCCGATTCGACTCAGACTCATTGCTTACCTTTCGATTAGTAGCCAGCAAAATGTTTGTCTCGTGCTGCTAGCAGCTCTCCACAACGAACAACCAGAACGCAAAACTCCCGTTTCACTCGCAAAGTTAATATCTTACTAATTGTACCACAGATGACGGAGAGAACGCAAGGGTGGAAGACACGAGTGGCAGAACTGTAGTATAGTCCGGATAGGAAACTACATCGAAGCTTGCGACCAATACCGACCAAGCTAGACGGTGCTATATAGGTACTACTGCAGGATTATTGCTGCGCGCTGCTCCGACGGCGGACATGCACCACCACTGCCACCGCAATAATCGCGCCAACCACCATCAATCCCACCAGTCCAGCAAGCGCCCACAGTGGGCTCCCTGGCTGCCACTGGCAGTCGAGCCAGCCGATTATTTTGTCACTACAGGCAAAGAATGTCAGCATAACGCTCCCCCGTCGCGAGAATATGTCATCCGCGTTGTCATAAGCAACCTCCTTGCTGCATATTAGCTCTCTTCTTTATAGTATACACCTACCCCCGAGCAGCATCAAACTGCTCAGGCGTCAAGAGGAGCTGGCCCGTCGACTGTCGGTAGAACGGGATGTAGCGGCCACTCTGGGGGATAATATGCCGCATATGCTCGATTGCATCGGCAACTTCCCCCTCCGTCCAGTCTGCGCTTCGATCGCGAATCACAATACTCTTGACCCCTGTTGTCGCCATACTTACGAAGCTCTGGTACTGCTGAGTATGCTCACGCGACAGGTGCACCTGACCAGGCTCTGGCTGGGCCAAAATGAGATTGACGAGGCCATAGGGGTCATTGCGGGGTAGTGGTATATCACTCCCAGGCTGCACCGTATGACGTGCAGCGAAGAAACTCACCGTCAGCGGAAAAACCGGGTCAAGCCCCTGCCGGTGAGTAACCTCGCTACAGCGCAAGCCAAGCACCAATGCCTCAGCCACGTGGGCTGGCTGCATGGCGTGGATCATATCGCCCTGCTCGATCAGTGGTTGGCCAGTCTCGTACTGCTGGCGGTTGCGCATATCAGCCTGCTGCCACTGCTCGGGCGAGCTCGACTGCGCCATTGTCTCAAAGAGGCGCTGTCGCATCACATCATGCTGAGCCTGAGGCACGAGCTCAGGCAGTAAAGCAGCACCACGCGCCATCACTATCCCAATCTTATCTGGCGCGCAGTAGCCCACCAACTCTTCATAGCTCATCTGAGCAATTGGCACATGCGCTACTGGGTCAATTGCATCATCATAGTGCATTCGGCTCCGTAGCGGTAGAGCAATCGGCAACGTCGCAAGCGGCGTCGGCCACCTAAGGTCGGCGCGCTGCAGATCATGCATATTCAGCAGCTCCACAGCCCGCTGGCTTGCACGATACCACAAAGCATTGGTCAACTGGTCTTCATATGGTGTTACTTCGCAGGGTGATACTGGTGATACTTCGTATAATGGCATGGTGTTCTATAAGATACTTCGCTTCGTTTTTACTTTTGTTCTGAGTACTTGCGCATTAGTATGCGGTATTTTTGATAAAAAAGCAAGGCTAAGATACCAAAGCTTATAGTATTCCTGTGTACATGCTCCGGCTTTTTCCCTACTACCATTCTATATACTACGGAATTCGGGATACTCTTACTATACTAGTAGTCAAGATGGCGGCCAAAGTGAGACTGCTCTCTCCTTATCGCCTTCTTTAATGCACGACTTGCAATCTCTTCATCAACATCATATCGCTTGACAACCTCGCGATCATCCAAGCCAGCTGTTTCTACCACTGGGTAGTCAACAAATAGCTGGTGAACAACAGTGTCTATCTTTTCATGTCGCTCATTAATGCTCTTACCAGCCTCCTCGCATAGAGCTTGCGAATCAAAATCGCCAGCTGTATCAGTTTGCGTGTGTTGTTCTGTTGTTACGCATCGTTCCATAATTCTATCCTTCTCCTTACGAGAAGCATAGCAAAAAAAAACATCTAATCGTCCAGTTGATATACGCGAAGCTCAAAACCACGCCGTGAGGATAAGCTATGATTCATGATCGTTTCAGAGGTTCTAGTACTCACCCTCCTTATTAAACTTGGACTATCTGCGTTAGATACTATAAACCTCAAAGCCTCTCTTCTGACACTTCACCTATTGGAGCGCGAGAATCTATCACGACGATTGATTCTCAGCCCTGGCGTTAATAGGTCGATATTTGAGAAATATCAACCCTACTAGCGTTTCTGAGAAGAGAGTATGAAGAGATGACCCGTGAGTAATGAGCAAGGTTTTTGAGGTTCATAGTACATACCACCGCGATAATGCCGCTTGCTGCTATCACAAAAAGTGCCCAGGATTTTCTCCTGAGCGCTTTTATTTTGTTGGCAATGCACGGATTAGTAGATCTTCATCAGCACTTCGCCACCAAGCTTGTGCTTGGCTGCTTCGCCACCAGTCATGACACCCTTGCTGGTGCTGACGAGGACGATGCCGCGGCCTTGCTTGACCTTAGGAATGTCGGCGGCAGCCACGTACACGCGGCGGCCTGGCTTAGACACCCGGGCTAGCTCGGTAAAAGCTGGGCTCTCGCCAGTGTGGTTGATAGTGACAACCAATGTACCGCGTGGCTTACCAGCCTCGACGGTAGCATCTGCTAGGTAGTGATTCTTGACCAATTGCTCGGCCACAACTTGCTTGAGCTTGCTGGTAGGCACACGGACTTCTGTCTTGCCAACCATCGCAGCGTTGCGGATTCGGGTGAGGAGATCCGCGATTGGGTCAGTTGATTGTAAACTCATAACTCTATCTCCTTTCCGTTACCAACTGCTCTTTGTAATGCCTGGGATTTCGCCCTTCGATGCCTTCTCGCGGAAGTTAATGCGGCTCAGGCCAAAGCGGCGCATATAACCACGTGGCCGGCCACTGAGGGTGTCGCGGTTCTTCCAGCGGGTTGGGCTCGAGTTGCGCGGCAGTTTCTGCAGGCCATCGAGGTCTCCCGCCGCCTTGAGCTCAGCGCGCTTGGCAGCGAATTTCTCGATCATCTTTTGGCGTTTGCGATCGCGTGCGATCATTGATTTCTTAGCCATACGCTATTTCCCCTCCTTCTCAAACGGCAGACCAAACTTCTCCAGCAGTGCCCGGCTTGCCGCTGGGCTACCCTGCTCGATGGCAATCGTCACCTGGAGGCCATGAACGATCTGCGTCTCCTCAAAGGTGAGCTCGGGGAAAATACTCTGGTCGGTAATGCCAAGGTTGTAGTTGCCACCCTTGTCGAACTTGCTCCCCACGCCGTGGAAGTCGCGCACCCGTGGCAGGCTAACATTAACTAGCCGGTCGAGGAATTCGTACATCCGAGCGCCGCGCAGCGTCACACTTACGCCAATCGGCGCACCCATGCCAGCACGGATCTTAAAGCCAGCGATCGACTTCTTGGCCAAACGATCAACTGGCGCTTGACCAGTGATCTTAGTAATGGTATTGCGTACCAGTTGGTGGTAGCGCTTGTCTTCTTTGTGCTTACCGATTCCTGCGCTGACCACAATCTTCTCGAGCTTGGGCACTTGGTGCACATTACTCAAGGCTAATTCGGCCTGGAGTTCCTTGCGGTATTGATCCAGATACAAGGCTTTCAAGCGAGGAGTCGGAGCGGCGGATGCAGTTGCCTTCGCCATTAGTTGACCTCCTTATTGTTCAGTTGCCGAGCAACGCGTACCTTAGCGCCCTCAGCATTAATAGTATAGCCAATGCGGCTCGTCGTGCCAGCTGCTTCATCAACAACGAGAGCGAGCTTACTCAGTGGCACCGGCACATGAATCTCCTTGGTGCCACCACGTGGATTAAGCTGGCTTGGCTTAACATGGCGGTGTCGCAGCCCCACACCCTCGATCAATGCAGTCTGCTGAGCGGGGTTAACGGCCAGCACCTTACCCGTTGCGCCTTTGTCGTCACCACTGATGATCTTGACGATATCGTCTTTTTTGATGCGCTGTGCCATTAGAGTACCTCCGGTGCCAAGCTAATGATCTTGCTATAGCCAAGGTCGCGCAATTCGCGTGGCACAGGGCCAAAGACACGAGTTGCCTTGGGCGTCTTGTCGTCGTTAATAATAACGGCAGCGTTGTCGTCGAAGCAGATGGTGCTGCCATCTTTGCGGCGGATTTGGTCGCGGGTGCGTACCACCACTGCCTTAACGATAGACTTCTTCTTGACGTTGCCAGTCGGGCTGGCGTCTTTGACGCTGGCGACAATTACATCGCCCACCCGGGCGTAGCGACGTCGAGTACCACCCAGCACGCGGATACACAGAATAGACTTTGCACCACTGTTGTCTGTTACCTTAAGGCGAGATTCTTGCTGGATCATGCTGCCTCCTCTTCGCCTGCGTCATCGTTTTTGAGCTCAATCGAGCCCTGCGAGCGCTTGAGCACAGCATCAAGCCGAAATGCTTTACGCTTGCTGATCGGGCGTGTCTCAATGACCCGCACCGTATCACCAACATTAGCATCGTTTGTCTCGTCGTGAGCAGCATACTTACGGGTGACGGTGTATTGCTTGCCGTAAATAGGGTGTGTTTCGCGGCTGGTCACGGTCACCGTGATGGTCTTGTTGCCCGCGGCCGAGGAAACAACGCCGGTCAATGTCTTGGCCATTAGTTTGTTCCTTTCCGCTGATTAATTTCCGTTAGTATCTGCGCAATCTCTCGGCGATACACGCCAAGGATCCGCGGGTTAGCGAGCTCACCTGCCCGATGGCCGCGCTGGGCCTCAAGCAAATCAGCGCGCTTGGCGGCCAGCTCTTGCTGGAGTGTCTCGAGGTTCTTGACCTCTGTTGCAGGGACTGCATTCTCTGCCATCGCTAGGCCTCCTCTTTCTTAATAAAGCGTGTTTTGACGGGGAGCTTGTGGCTCGCCAGGCGCATTGCCTCGCGGGCGACATCCTCTGGCACACCCTTCATTTCAAACATCACGGTGCCATTCTTGACCTTCGCAACAAAGAACTCAGGGTTACCCTTACCGCCACCCATCTTCAGGCCCAGTGGCTTGCGGCTCACCGGGGTGTGTGGGAAAATACGGATCCAGATCTTACCACCACGCTTGACGTAGCGGGTCATTGCCTGGCGAGCTGCCTCGATCTGGCGGCTTGTGATACGCTCGTTGCTCAAGCTCTGCAGGCCATAGTCACCAAAGGCAATGTAGTTGCCCCGTGTGGCGTTGCCTCGGTTCTTGCCAATGCGGACTTTGCGAAATTTTGTTTTCTTTGGTAGCAACATTACTTCGCACTCCTTTCACCCTTATAGATCCAGACCTTGACGCCGACAATACCCACGCCAGGGCAGTTGGCCCGTGCGGTGTGGAAGTCAATATCGGCCCGCAAGGTGTGCAATGGCACCGAGCCCTCGATAACCTTCTCGCGGCGCGCCATTTCGGCATTGTTAAGCCGGCCGGCTACCTCGATGCGAATACCCTTTGCACCACTATTCATAGTATTCTGGGCAGCCATCTTGACGGCGCGGCGGAAGTTGGCGCGGCGCTCGAGCTGGCGAGCAATATTCTCCGACACGAGCTTGGCGCTGAGCTCTGGCCGACGAACCTCTTCAATATTGATACGGACTGGCAAGCTGGCGATCTTCTCGATCTGTCGCTTAAGCTCTGTCACACCGGCCCCACCGCGGCCAATCACCACACCAGCCTTGGCAGTGTGAATCGTGATGGTAATCTGGTTTGGGCTGCGCTCAATCTCGATCCGGTCAATCGTTGGCCGGCTTGCATAGCGAGCTTCAATCAGCTCACGGATTTTGATGTCTTCTGCCAACCAAGCCGCAAAGTCGCGCTTGTTTTGGCCAAACCAACGCGAGCTCCAGTTTTTGTGGACTTGGAGGCGGAAACTGACTGGGTTTACTTTTTGGCCCATTTAGTTGTCTCCTTTCTTGGCTGTATCGGTTGCTTTGGCGGATGCCTTCTTGACCTGCTTTTCCACACCACTCACCTCAACCAAGATATGGCTCGAGCGCTTCTGGAATGGCTGAGCCCGGCCGCGGCTGGCCGGCTTGTAGCGACGTAGGCGTGGGCCAGCAGTCACGCTAAGGCTGTAGATATGCAAACTGCGTGGGTCAAGGCCATGATTATTGATGGCGTTGGCTTGGGCGCTGGCGATTGCCTTCTTAACAGGCAGTGCCGCGCGGCGCGGGGTGTGATCAAGAATGACCAGCGCATCGGCCACACTGCGGCCACGCACCAGGCTAGCAACGATGCTCACCTTGCGCGGGGTCTGATCTATACCCTTGATGTGCGCCCGAACGATAGCTGGTGCATCGCTCGACCCCTGTTGTGTCTGTGATGCGGCCATTACTTCTTATCCTTTCCACCGTGCTTACGGAACTTACGGGTTGGGCTAAACTCACCAAGCTTGTGGCCAACCATGTTTTCTGTAATCAGCACTGGCACATGCACCCGACCATTGTGCACTGCAAAGGTGAACCCCACCATCTCTGGCGTGATCGTGCTGCTGCGGGCCCAGGTCTTTATCACGGTGCGGTCGCCAACTTTCAGCGCTGCCACTTTTTTGGCAAGCTTCGCGTCGACGAATGGGCCTTTTTTGAGTGAACGACTCATAGACTACCTCTTCCTCTTAGCTTCGTGACGACTGCGGACAATCATCTTATTCGTTGATTTGCGACGGCGGGTCTTGAAGCCAATTGCTGGCTTGCCCCATGGCGTCTTTGGAATGCGGCCAGGACCCGTCTTGCCTTCACCACCACCCATTGGGTGATCGGCTGGGTTCATAGCCTTACCATGGACACTTGGACGCCACCCCATACGGCGACGGCGACCAGCCGAGCCAAGCTTAACATTCTGGTGCTGGACGTTGCCTACCACACCAATACTGGCTTCGCACTCAAGGCGGAACTTACGCACCTCACCACTGGGCATCCGCACCATGGCATAACCGTCTTCTTTGGCCATGAGCTGGGCTTTAGTACCAGCGCTGCGCACCATCTGAGCACCTTTACCGTGGTTGATCTCAATAGCGTAGATCTGGCTACCAACCGGGATGTTAGCCAGTGGCATGCGGTTGCTCGCCTCGATTGGCGCATCAGCGCCAGTCTGGAGCACCTTACCCTTGGTCATTTGAGTGTCAGCCAAGATGTAGTGGTAGAGACCATGCTGATCCTTCACGCGAGCGATGCGGGCACTGCGGTTTGGATCGTACTCAATCTCCTCCACCGTCAGCGTCAAGCCAGCGACCAAGCGATGGTCGAGCAAACGGTAGTGCCGCTTGACACCGCCACCGCGATGCCGGACGGTGATCTTACCTGTGTTATTGCGACCAGCCTTCTGCTTACCAGCCTTGACAAGGCTCTTGAGCGGCTTGCGAGTCGTCACATCGCTCAAATCCTGCGATGTCATGCCGCGGCGGGCGGGAGTGGTTGGGTTGTACTGCTTAATCGGCATTACTTATCCTCCTTCTGCTCTGTTTGCGGCTGCTCTTCGGTCTCAAACACCTTGATCTCGCCTTCACTCAGGCGGACGTACGCCTTTTTGCTGTCGTGGCGGTGTGTGGTACCTGGGTAGCGGCGCTTGCCCCGGCTGTAGCGAATAGCTTTGCCGCTTTGCACGGCGGTAGTGACATTGGCCACCTTAGTGCCGTCATATTGCGCCTCGACAGCCGCAGCGATCTGCTGCTTGTTAGCCGACAGCGGCACATCAAAGATGTAGGTGTTTTGGCTCGTGATGAGCCGGTAGGATTTTTCGGTGGCACGAGGAGTGACTAATACGAGTTGCATTTATTTGTCCTCCTGTGCGAGCCACGCCGTAATAACATCCAGCGCTTGAGGCGACAGGACGACATGGTCGGCATTAAGAATGTAATAGACATTGAGATACATCGCACTCACAGCCAGCACCTGCTGGAGGTTGGCCGTAGAGCGAATCAGCTCGGGCGACTTCTCACCAGCGACGAGCAGCACTTTGCGCTCGAGCTTGAACTGGCGGAGGAACGCCGCAGCGTCTTTGGTCTTGCCAGTTACCTTATCCTCAAAAGGCAAGACCTGGATCTTGCCAGCCTGATGAGCGAGCGTGAGGGCTTGGCGAATGGCGACACGTTTGCTAGTCTTAGACAACTTCTTGCGGTAGTTCTCGTTGCCGCGTGGGCCAAAGACCACACCACCGCCACGCCAGATTGGGTTGCGGATACTACCGAAACGGGCGCGACCAGTGCCCTTCTGCCGCCATGGCTTCTTGCCACCACCGCGGACTTCGCCCCGCTGCAAGGTGGTTGCACTTGCCTGGCGGGCGTTTGCCAAGAATGCGTCGTAAGCGAGCTTAAGCAGCTCGTGGTTCGGCACATCGACACCGAAGACGCTGGTTGGCAAGGTTGCTTTTGCTGGCTTGGTAGATTCAGCCATTACTTAGCACCTCCTAGGATAATTAAGCCCTTCTTGGGGCCTGGGACAGCGCCTTTGACACCAATCAAGTTATCCTCAGCCGAGATAAACTCAACCGTCAGATTCTTGACAGTGACACGCTCGTGGCCCATCTGGCCTGCCATGCGCTTCCCTTTGAAAATCTTTTGTGGGTACATGCTACCGATCGAACCGACCTTACGCGTGTTACCCTTACCACCGTGGGTTTTGCGGTGGCGCTTGAAGTTGTGCCGCTTGATCGTACCAGCCCAACCTTTACCCTTGCTGATGCCCGTGACATCCACGACATCGCCGAGCGCAAACTCCGTAACGCTCCATGTGTCGCCTACCTTGACATCGCCAAGGTCATCGACACGAAATTCCCGAATATGCTTCGGGGTGACACCGGCTGGTTTCATATGCCCAGCCACGGCCTTGCTCAGGTTCTTACCCGCACCATACGCCACCTGTACTGCGTTGTAGCCGTCTGTCTCGACGGACTTGACCTGAGTCGCAGCGACAGGCCCAGCCTGGATAAGCGTGACAGGAATCGTCGTGCCATCCTGGCTGATGATTTGGGTCATACCAATCTTGGTACCGAGAAGTGCTTTCATTGCCCTCTTGCTCCCATGTAAAATCCCCGGCGACTAGCAGTATCTTGGCACCAACGCTGCGTGACTACACACTTCGCTGGCCAAGACTTACCAATTCGTCCTGGGATGAGTTGCTATTACGTAATAAATTACAGCTATCATAGTACCATAGAATGGGGCGAGAAAGCAAGAGGTGTAGGCCATCAAGAGCAACACAGTAAATCACCAATCCTATCAGCGTATTAGTGTGTCGTAGAATCATTATCACCCCGTCTACACCATCACTCACTATGCTACAATATAATGCATTAATGCGTCACTCAACCTCCTTACCTACCTCTGTCGATGCTTGGCTTGCTGTGGCGGCTGCCCAGCTGCGGACGGCTGGTATTGCCAGCAGCCGGCTCGATAGTGAGCTGCTGCTAAGCCATGTGCTGCAGCGGCCTCGACACTGGCTCCATGCCCACGGCGATAGCACACTCCTACACGAACAACAGGTGCAGGCAGAGCAGCTCCTTACCCGCCGCCTTCGGCATGAGCCACTAGCCTACTTGGTGGGGCACAAGGAATTCTACGGGCGCGATTTCGTCGTTTCGCCCGCTGTGCTCGTGCCCCGGCCCGAAACAGAGCAGATGATTATCCTCTTACTGCAACTCATCCAGCCCACGCAGCGTACCATTGCCGATGTTGGCACTGGCAGCGGCATTCTCGCCATCACAGCACAGCTCGAGCTTCCACAGTGCCAGGTTAATGCATACGACATAAGCCTTGAAGCTCTCGCCATTGCTCAGCACAACGCGCAGCAGCATGGCGCTACCTCTGTTCATTTTATTCAGAGCGATCTCCTAGTGGCAGCACAGCAGCGCTATGATGTCATTCTTGCCAACCTCCCCTACGTCAACCCTACCTGGCGGCGCGACGACTGCGAGACAGCACACGAGCCAGCCCGGGCACTCTTTGCCGAGGATGATGGGCTCGCGCTCATCTCTACCCTCCTCGCTCAGACGGAGCAATGGCTCGCACCTAGCAGTCTGCTCATCCTCGAGGCCGACCCCTGCCAGCACTCACGCATCATTACTCGCGCCGCCGCGCACCAGCTCACTCATGTGCGAAGCGAGGGGTATGCGCTTGCTTTTACAAAATAGCGATAGACTACCCTACCAACTGCAATGCACGCTGTGCTATCTGTTCTGCAGTATGTATAGCTGTTAGCCCCCAGCGCTCATACCACGGCAGCATGCTGCGTACCTTGTTGAGCGCTTGGTGAGCGTAATACTCTGGCGACTGGGCTGTCGCATGCTGGAGTAGTGTGCATACCTTGGCCAGTTCTTGGCCATCTACCTCTGTTGGCTGTGCCTTATCTACCAATACAAATATATCATCTGTATCGGCGATATCGTACTCATAGCAAAATACCTGTGGCTCAGTCAGTGATGCGTCACTATGGTCAGGCCTGTCGAGGTAGTACGACCGCACTGCGCCAGCATACGCGCCGTATCGATCTACCTCGTAGATGATAATATGCGGGTCGTGCACCTGACCATCATCATCCAAGGCAGCCCGGGCACTCAGTGTGAGGCGCTGCCCACTATCAGTTTCGCGGCCAAAGTATACGCTGCGCACCTCACCACCGTCGTAGTACCGCCGGCCGGCTGCACCACGTTGGCGCGCGCTTCTGTGCTGGGTGGTAATAATATCCTGCACGACTGCGGTGAGCTGCTCAGCCAGTAAACCTGGCTGCTCGTGCTGGCCTGGCGGTGCAAGCTCAGCGCCAGTATTGGTTGCGTGTGACGCGCGACGCAAATCATCGCCCGCGCGGGGTGCTGTGTTGTATGTCATGTTGTTCCCTCTGTGTGTTAGATATACTTCCCTTTTAGCATACTATAGAAGGATAACTTCGTGCAAATAACAGAGGTGAACAAATGAACGTCTTTATACTATATTCAGAATAGCTTTAGTATAGCTCCCTGTACTCTGCCGTTGCGAGTAATTCGCGCAGCTGGGCAACTTCATGCGTGTCAACTGGTTGGTCGTTGATGCCCATTTGGCGCTCGAGTTTTTGGTTTGCTAGTTCGTTCTTGAGATGATCTATCGTTGCAAGCGTGCGCTCGTATGCCTCCTCTGGCGGTAGATTTCTACCAATGGTCAATTCTTGTGGTATTTTACGCTGCGATTCTCTCCCCTGTGGCATATCAAATCGCCGCACCACACCATCCTCAAGATGATAGCGAAAACGGTCGCCACCCCGCTCCCCGAGGCTAATCGTTCCGTCTTGTGTGCCATCATCTAGTGTTGCCGATTCGGTCAGGATCGTGACCGTTCTCTCACCCTGTGTTGCATACAGCAAGACACTTGACTTCACGCGGTCGGTGAGAACCGTGGGATCGTATGTAACCGTTTCACCAGCAAACCGCAGCAGCGTCTCCTGTACTAGGTCGTCGAAGTCTGCTGCCGCCCGTGCCTTCTCCTCCTTGGAGAGCCGCTCAGCAAACTGCCCTACTGTAGCGATTTTCTCTTGATTGTTTGTTCTGGGATGCTCATGCGCCATGATATACCTCTGTTGTGTCATATACTATGACACCTATAATACTCTCTCTGAAAGTAAACCGATCAAATCAAGAACAGGCCTTTACTATACCAAAAACCACCCATTGGCTGGGTGGTTTCTTGTTGCTATTGCTTAATACACCGTGATTATTTGATCGATGTGATCGTAATGCGGCTGTATTGCTGGCGGTGACCACGCTCTTTGTGAACGCGCTTTTTGGCTTTGTAGCGAATGACGCGGATTTTGTCGCCCTTAACGAGCGCTTCCACGACCTCGGCCTTGACCTTGACGCCTGCAACGTGCGGCGTACCAACAGTGGTCGTCTCGCCATCGATGGTCAGGAGTGCATCGGCTTCGAGCGCTTTTGTGCCGTCCGGGAGGCGGTCCACCAGGAGGGTCTCTTTTTCGGCGACGAGATATTGCTTGCCGCCAAGCTGAATGACTGCTTTCATCTGATTCCTTATATCATTTAATACTTCCGACTGATTGTAGCAGAGACGGCGGCGGATGTCAAAGTTGGTATATCTCACTATCATTACTCACCAGTCGCTGCACCACCGCTAGCAGCTCTGCCTCACTATGCCATACCTCCGTCCGCGTGGCGATGAGCTGGTCGCTCAGGTAGCTCTGCTGGCCTACGCTGTGGTGCTGTGCCAGGGCGATTGGCTTGCCCAGCGCCAGCGCCGCACCCACCTCCATAAGCATCCCCTCGCTGCGCCGCGGCGATGCTTGGACTACTAGCACCCTATCGTACTGGGGTAACACGCTCAGCGCACGGCAGATGAATTCACCTGGCGTATGGTAGCTAGGCCATGCTGGGTCGAAAAGATTGCAATACACCGCACAGCCCACCTGCTCGAGCGCTGCCACCACCCCACGCATCCGTGCCCGCACCACTGCTTCGTCCTCACCGGTAAAGGCATAAGAGCAAAAAACGGCAGGCGGGGTGGCTGGTGGAACGGAGTTCATATATAGTAGTATACGCCATCAAGCAGGAAGTAGCACGCTGAGGTGACTCGCACTTACTATTTTCGCAGCACAAATTGTCAATACATGATGATCCCACAGCAAGCACCTTGACGAGCCGCTCATATATTGATATATATATATTAACCTTTTGCATCCCGCAAAGGGTTCGGACTTTTCTAGGAGGCTACAATGACTCTCAATTTCATCGCGATTGTTATTTCAGCAGCTGCCTTTGCTATCACGCTAGCATACTTGCCTAAGTATATAAAGCAACGTCACTGGCGCACTGCAGTCTCATCCGGTTTTTGGTGTATAGTGAATGTCGCAAACATAGCCCTTAGTTTTGGTAACATTATTGCGGCTGAGACACACCTCAGTGTCCCATGGCGAATTACATATGCATGTGGCCTAGCCCTAGCATTTATTGTGTTCGCTATACTACACACCATACAAAGCCTCAGAAAGATGAATAACAGCATCAATGAGGCAATAGTAGCTCAGTCAACTGAAAGAAGGTGAAGAGATAGTCATCACATTCGTATCCCCATAAGTCCGCCCTCACCACTCACCGTCGAGTGCACTGCATTCCGGTGAGTGGTGAGCTAACCTTGTTTATACATACTATATTGGCGCTTTCGCGCTATTTTTCTTATTTTTCTCACAATTTTTGCCTCTGTTGCGAGCCAGTTTTTCACAAATCTTATTTCACATCCTGTCATATCTATGCTACGCTGGGTAATATGAGTATGAAGAGACTCGTGTATGGCATAGCTGGTACAATGATCGTCTTCGCAGGCGCGGGTGTCATCGTAGCAGCCCAGCCAAAGAGTGGTTCGTCAGCGCCTGCATACAATACAACAAGTGCAACAACCGGTGGACATATGGCCAAGGCATTAGCGCCGTCCGATCAGCCATCCGCGCAGCGCAACCAAGCTATCAAGATAATCATCGCCTCCAACGCTTCTCCCAAGGCTATCAAGCCAGCGTCGAAGCCCAGCGAGACACCAACGCCAACGCCAGCAGCTGAGCAAAAGCCAGCCGCAACCAATGGCGCTTCGTCTGGTTCGAATACGCGCTCGAAGAGCAACGCCCAAAAGAGCAATCCATCGAATAATAAGTCAAGTTCTAACTCCAACGTGCCATCGCTGGAGTTTGTTGACCGTGTCTTTGTGACAGTCAACAAGGAGCGGGCAGCGCGTTCGCTCGGTAGTGTGCAGCGCATCGAGCAGATCGATACAAGCTCGCGTACTCAGTCGGCCTACAATGCGCAGATTAATAAGCTCAGCCACGATGGCGGCCTCGACCGCCTGAAGCAACTCTACAGCTGCCGCACCAGTGGTGAGATTCTTGAGCTCGTGCCGATCTCATACAACGAGCAACAAGCCACGGATGTATGGATCAATTCCCCACCACACAACAAGATCATGTTCTCGGGCGATTACGACAAAGCTGGCATTGGCCTAACGCAAAAAGGCGACCAATACTACATTGCCATGCAGTTCTGCCGCTAGGAGAGGATAAGCAAGAATATCTGAGAGAAAACACTTGCTCAGGCAGAGAAGAAACCGGCTATAAATAGCCGGTTTCTTGTTTGTCTAAAATATGCTAGTCGAGTTTTAATATCATCAGCAGTGGCTTACATCTCTTTTGTCTGTTGCTCTCGTCAAAGAAAGCTTACAGCTCAGACTTTTGCTCGATAGTCTTCTCAAACACTGTCGTGTTATAGATCGTTGCGCCCTTATGGAAATAAAAGCGATGGGCTGCTTGACGCTTAGGGTTGGAGGTGAAAGTGAGCTTGGTCGCACCATGCTGCTGACCCCAGCTCAGCATCGCATTCCACAGCCGCGAGCCAACCCCCTTGCCCTGCACCGATGGGTCGGTCACAAAATCATCGAGGTAGATCTTACGCCCAGCGATCGGCCCCACCAGCAGCGCGAGCGTTGCCATACCCACCACCTTGCCATCAAGGCGGGCGAGGAGTAGAACTTGATTCTCAGCATCGATCACTGCTTCAAGAACCTGACGCAAAGCGTCCATCGCCGCTGCATCAGAGGTAGTTGGAGTAGTTGGCGCGGTTGTTCCGGCTTGGTGCAGCACATCGCCCAGTACTGCGATTGCCACCACATCAGCCTGGCTGACGGCGGTTGCTTGTTCGATTATGAGTTCTTCCATGTATTGATTATACTATATGTATGAATCAGCGTATACTCACCCTCCGTGATGCGCTCGCTACTCACCCGCCGCGCATCGCCTACCCAGAAGGTACCAACCCCATTATCCTCAGCGCCATACGCCAGCTAGCCGATTGGCATGCTGCTCGGCCTGTGCTTGTTTCGGATAACCCAACTGCTGTCAAGCAGGCTGCTGCCGATGCAGGTATCTCGCTTAATGGCATCGAGATTATGACAGTGCCCCACCAACACGATACGACATCTGCAAACACCGCCGATACACCTCCCCTTGCCCCTCTCACCTACGCAGCCCAGCTGCTTCACGATGGCACGTTTGATGCTATGGTGGCCGGCATTGACCACCCCACCACTGCGGTATTGCGGGCTGCGCTGAAGGTCGTTGGCCTGGCGCCGGGGGTGCGCTATGCATCGAGTTTCTTCGTGATGGATATGCCTCACTTCGCTGGCGGAGAGGACGGCTTACTCATCTTTGCCGACTGCGGGATGAACATCACACCAGATGCCGCTGGCCTAGCCGCCATTGCTAGAGCCAGCGCCTTGAGTGCCACTCGTCTTGGCTGGCAGCCCCGCATTGCACTGCTTTCCTACTCGACGCTCGGCAGTGCTGGCGGCCAAAGTGTCGAAACAATTCGCCACGCTCTCGCAGAGGTGCAAGCCCGCCAGCCAGAACTCCGTATCGATGGTGAGCTCCAGTTTGACGCCGCTCTCGTCCCCGCCATTGGCCACAAAAAAGCCCCTATCAGCCCTGTCGCCGGGCAGGCCAACGTCCTCGTTTTCCCCGATCTCAACTCTGGCAACATTGCCTACAAGCTGGCCGAGCACCTGGCTGGTGGCCACGCCTACGGCCCTATTCTGCAAGGCTTCGCACGGCCAATCAGCGACCTATCGCGTGGCTCGAGCGTTGATGATGTGATTGGCGCGAGCTTAATCGTTGGTAGTATGGCGACTGAATAAATTGCGCAATTCATTCACCCAGGCTAGTGATTTCTTGCTTGCTTTTTGCAATCGTTTTCTTTGTCGTATTCTCTTCGTGCTCTCTTTTCTGCGGTGATTATCTTGGTTCACGTATCGATTTGCTACTGCGCCAGAGCGCTTTTTGTCGTTTGCTTTTTCTGTCGCAGTGCAGGTAGATGAGCCTGTTTTTTGGTTGCACATTGCAAGTAAAGTACTTATCTTTGTGCCGTCCTCGTACTCTCTGATAGCGAGAAATCAAGATTCGAGACGACACTAGTTGCCATTCTCCTATACAATAATATTGAATATACTCAAAGAAAATTCACTATTAAATTTTGTCATAAGTGTGCATTCTACTACCTACCATACCATCAATATTCAGTCATGTATTAATCATGGTGAATAAAATTAATGTTCGATTCATAAAAATAACAGTGGTAGAAGTTGTACAAAATATCACTTATGAGTTTGTAAAAATTCGCGAACTACCGCAATTGGTTTAATAATGTGATACGTCGCTGCGTCTTCTTCTGGCGATAACTCAGCGCGCGTCCGGCCATTATAGCCATCTGGGCAAAATATTTTGTCCCAACCAAAGCCACTGTCGCCTCGCGGATGTGCTGCAATACTGCCAGGTAGCTCACTGCGAAAAATGTGCATCTCACAGCCATCATAGTAACCAAACACACCTACTGCCAGTGCCGATCGATCGTCAAATCCATCAAGCATACGGCATAATTTTTCCAACCCATCTGGCGCTTCGACGAAGAACTTAATGAATGGGCCGGGTAATCCATTCAGCGCCGCAAACCCCAGCGACACATCTTCCACAAGGACTGGCCGCTGGGCAAGCTCATACGCTTCACGCACTTTGTGTCGAACAACCTCCTCGGGCGAAGATGATTGAATCTCTACCAAATCTATCTTGCGATGTTCTAGCGGCATATCAAGCATGCGCGCTAGGTAGTCAGCCTTGTGTTGGTTGCCCGTGATGAATAGTGGTTGCTGCATCATTTATCTCCTTTGTACTTCTCTTCTCGATACTTCTCTGGCTGCGCCCGAAAAACCTCGACCCATTTGCTATCTTCCGCTAGATCGTTGTACGCAATATAGTAGCGCTTTTGGAAGCCGCCAGCGTGCGCAGCTTTGCGCACCACTGCGTCTTGCACCTGCTGAGGCGAAAAGCCAAAATCATCGCGCAGTGCATCGAGAACAGCCTGCACATCCGCCAGCTCCTGCAGCGCCTCTTCTAGCCTATCATCGCCCAGTGGAATTTCGTTTGCTTCCTCATAAATCTTGCGCTGTAACTCACAGCGATACGCCGCGCGATCCAACTGATATGGAGCACCTGCGGGTCGGCCTTGCATTTCTCGACAACCTTGTCACGTACGAGCTTTTCGAGATAGAATCGCACCATTGCCTTATCCTCCTTGCCTGTTGGTTGTTGGGTTTTTTGGGATTATATAGCCTACTATTAAGAGTTGCTATTATCTCACAAGGATTTCATCATGAATTTTGTTCATCACCATTCATGGTATTATTCTCACTTGTATTTTGCAATTCATCCCGCAGACGCATCCAGATCTTGCTAAACTCATTGCGCCCAGCATGGTCGCTGCCCCAACCCCAAAAGCTGTCATCGTCATTCATCTCCACGATATATCGATCGCCCGATGCAATGAGTGTCTCCCGCACAAGATCGTGCTGAGCAATCTTGCAGCGTACAATTTCTTCCATAATTGCCGCCTTTTTATCGTCCCAATTGAGGTCTTCTTCAGCCTTATGCTGGTTGGCAAAATCAGACGCTAAGCGCGGCGAGCGACACAAGTGCACCTGCTCATCCCGGGCTGGATTGGTATCAAAAAAATGCGCCGCTTGGTGGGCATGTTCGCTCGTCGGGTGCAGCACGCCGTGCCACTCAACCTGGCATGTCGCAAAGTTATCAAAGACATACCAGCCATCTAGAAAGAAGCCAGCCATGGTCGATTTGTTGTACGTATTGTCTGTCATACTCATGATAGTACCTCTGTTATAGACTGATATCTAGTGTGATTTTGCTCTTGTTGTTATTAATTTCTATTATTTACCATTCCCCTTTCTAGGATTATATTTTTGAATCATAGTGTGATATGTTCAGATGATTCTATACGCTTATTTTTACTTGCTTTTTGCAAGCCAGCCGATTAGGCGTGCGGCGTCGTATAGTTCTTACGCGTGGTTTATTTGGTTCATGAGCTGCTTGTGGCCTAGCACCATGTATAGGCCATATCCTGCGGTTGCGAGTGCCCCGCCAATGCTGCTAACAGCATAGACCGCCTGCCACGAAGTACTCGTTGCAAAGGCAAGGTAGAAGCCAATCAATGCAGTGCAGATGGGGAGAGGTGCAAGATAATAATCAATCGTCCGGTCAAAGATCTTCGCCTGGGGAATGAAGTGCAGCCCAACAATCAGCACAAGCACCGGTATGATATAAATCTGCTGCTGGAACATGCCAAGCAGCGCAAAGATAATCCATAGTGGTGCATACGACACCGTACTCAGCAGCTGCATCTGCTTAGCGATCCGTTTGCTGGCTGGCGTTGGTGCTGGCTTGGGCAATTTTTTCGTCACACGGATATGCTGCACGCCACAAAAAATCAGCCATACCGCATACACACCAAATAGTGCAAAGACTGCCCAACCAACAACACTCCACGCCACGCCAAACCACACAGCATACACAAGCATAAAGGTTGCCATGAGAATTGGAAATGGCGCCATGCTTTTTACTGCAGCGATTAATTCGTCTCTTTGTGGTTGTTCTGGGGTTGCCATGTATCTTTCTCCTGTTTACTAGATAAGTGTTAAAAATTGTTCTTCAGTGAGCATCATCGTACCATACTTCTCCGCCTTGGCCCGCTTGCTCGCACCAACTTTGCCACCAGCAACGAGGTAGGTGGTATCTTTGCTAACGCTACTTTGGAAGGTGCCACCCAAAGCACGGATTTTCTCGGCCGCTTGGTCGCGGCTCATTGCTTGCAATGTGCCAGTGATGACGAATTTTTGACCAGCGAGTTGCTGTGACGATTGTTTATGCTGCGGCACGACACCACATTGAGCAAACTTATCTAGTAAAGCAATATTGTCTGCATCACTGAACCACGCGACGATCGATTCAGCCACTACCACGCCAATGCCATCAATCGCCTGCAGCTGGTCGAGCGTGGCAGAGCGCAGAAAGCCAAGCAATTGCTTGTCATTTGCAAGTGTTTTGACGGGTACTTGCGATTTATCATGCGGCACATTTTCGCCTGAATCATTATGATTTTTATTCACACCACTCTGCTGCGACTCATCATGTTTTGAATCATCTGCAAAATATTTCACAATATCAATTGCCGTCTGCGCACCCACGTGGCGGATGCCTAGGCCGTAGAGGAAACGCTCAAGTGGTGGACGCTTTGCAGCAGCAATGGCATCGATGAGCTTCTGCGCCGAGACCTCAGCGAAGCGATCAAGCCGAAGAAGATCCTCCTTCCTTAGTGCATAAATATCGGCTAGATCATGTACCAAGCCAGCCTCGACCAATGCAGCGACATTCTTCTCGCCAAGTGTGTCGATATCCAATGCCCCTTTAGATGCAAAGTGTGTGAGGGCACGCGTGAGGATAAGCGAGCTGCTAGCGCCGCGCACCCGGTACACTGCCTCACCAGCAGGCCGCTCGAACTGCAGCTCGGGATATTGGCGCTGAAGCTCAGCTGGGTAATCAATCGGCTCGGTATTAGCTGGGCGCAGCTCTGGCAGTACTCGCTCGACCTGCGGGATGATATCCCCCGCCTTGAAGATAACCACAGTATCGCCACGCCGCACATCGAGCCGAGCAATCTCGTCGGCATTGTGCAGGCTGGCGTGCTGCACCGTCGTGCCAGCCACGACGACTGGGTCGAACACCGCTACTGGTGTGGCAGCACCTGTCCGGCCAATGCTAATGACGATATCGCGCACGATGGTGGTGGCTTGCTCGGCTGCGTATTTGTAGGCCACTGCACCACGCGGGTTCTTACCCACCATACCCAGGCGGTCGTAGAGAGCGCGATTGTTGATCTTGATCACAAGGCCATCCGTATTGAACGGCAAAACACGGCGCTGCTCACCCCACTGCCGGACGAAATTCATTACCTCGGCTAGATTCGTAAAGACCGCCGCTTGCTGGTTACGTGTGATACCTAATGCTGTCAAAGCGTCATAAGCGTAACTATTGGTCGGCACCTCAGCCGCATCATCACGGATGACATCGTAACCCCGAAAATGGAGTGGGCGCTGCGCCACGAGTGCTGGGTCAAGCTGGCGAATGGTACCAGCCGCGAGGTTACGCGGGTTGGCGAAGGCTGGCTGGCCAGCAGCTTGCTGCCGCCTATTAAGCGCTGCAAAGTCGCGCTTGAGCATGACGATTTCCCCACGGATCTCCGTCCTGCCCCGCAGTAAGTGCTCAAAGCCAGGTGCTTCGCGCAGGCGTAGCGGCACATTGCGAATCGTCCGCACATTATTCGTTACATCTTCGCCAACGTAGCTATCGCCCCGTGTGACGGCCTGCACCAGCACGCCATCGTTGTAGATAAGCGCGCAGGCCAAGCCATCCATCTTGATATCGGCAAAAAACTCGTGCTTGTGACCCGGAAAGAGCTTATCCATGCGCTGCACCCACGCCTCGACCTCTGCTGTGTCGAAGACATCATTGAGGCTAACCATCCGCCGGCGATGCTGCACCTTGATGAAGCCTCCTTTCAGGACATTACCAACCCGCTGAGTAGGCGAATCAGGCGTGATGAGCGCAGGGTGTGCAGCTTCGAGCTGCTTGAGCTCGGTAAAAAGGCTATCATATACCGCGTCGCTCACGCTGGGCGCATCAAGCACATGGTATTCATAGCTATAGCGATTGAGTAGCTGACGCAGCTCGGCACTACGCTGAGTTGGCGATAGGTTGGGTGATGCTAGATGTTTGTCTTGTGTCATAGTGATTCCTTACTGCTTTAGTATAGCGGAATTTGGCGATGAGTGCAGTGTTTTAAGAGAAGATTCATTGTAACCATACTGCAGCATATATTTAATCTAAAAGTAGTTCCTTACTGCATCTCGCGCTTGTCCTCTCCATATTCATCCGATGGAGCGTGAAAACTCGTTGTAATAACGAGTTTTCAGCCCTGGCGTCAAGAGGTCGATGTCTGGGAGACATCGACCCTTATAGTGTTCTATCGGAGGGATGTGGAGAGGACAAGCTACCGCCATACTAGAGAAGGTAGTTTATTTCCCGCCAATCACGCACATATCTTATCCAACAACACGCTGCCGAGGCACGCCACCTTACGCTGGTGCTGCCGTATCATCAACAATCTTGCGATAAAGGAGGTAGATATACGCTGCACACCATACCATTGTCACCGAGCTGATGAAGCCCGCTAGGACGGGCATCGTCGGCACAGAGGCGTACCATTGCCATAGGTGCTTGAGCCAGGCATCAAGGAGAATAGCAGGGATCATCACCACACACCACAGCACTGCCACACTGCCAAATAGCCACAGCAGCCGGTACAATATCCGCAGCCGTCGCCCTACCACCAAATCGCCCGCCGCTGCCAGCGCCCGCATAGGGTACATACCAGGCAGTGTCACCACCACAAGCGCAATGAAGGTGCTCGTACCCCAATAGAGCGTCAGCACTGCCACAGTAGCTAGTAGCACATAGAAGAGCATCGAGCCAAATCCTTCGCTAATCACTCCATTACTCGACAGACCGATATACACCAGCGCCATCGCCCCTAGCGGAATAAGCTGCACGAGGAAGACGAGAACAATCATCAGCGTGGCTACCAGTGGTGCACAGGCATTATACAGCCCATCACGCAGACGTGGCACTCGTCCTGCCTTATACTCGCGTAACAACCACACCGTGGTGAGCCACACCAACAAAAAGCCCAGCACCACATAGAGCTGCTGGTCAGCGCTAAGATTGCCGCTGCCCGTACCGAAGGCCGTCACCATGAGGAGCCCTGCCTCGCCTAGCTTGCCCCAGGCACCAGTAAGAATATCCTTGCCCGACTCTGCTAGCATACTCTGCAGGCGGTCGTACATCGCTTGGTTGGTAATCGCCCCAAGCGCCAAGAGCAGCACAGCATAAAACACCGCCAAGAGACAGAACGTCCACCAGTGCGCCCGCACCATCCGCATCGCTTGTGCAGTAAAGACGACGTAGCCTGGTAATTGCAATGAACGCGCATAATCACGTCGACGAGTGCGACGGAAGCTTCGATGCGGCCGTCTCAGTTGTAAATTATGCAACCATTGACGGCTGCTCGCTACTACCCTACCACCGCGAGCCTGCCAGGTACGCCAATGGAGGTTGGCGCGCCAGCTGGGTCGCGTCGATAGAGCATCATTCGAGTGCTGCGAGCGGGCTTTTGTGGAAGCAGTACCGCGAGAGGATGATGTTGCATTTTTTGCAACGTCAAGGTGTTTTGCCTCTTTTTTTGAGCAATGTTGGCTCGTAGTCACCGTGAGAGCGGTGCGTGATGATGAGCGGCGAGTTGACTTTGTTGTTTTTTTTGCCACAGTCACCACCCTACCATTTGTTCATATCTTCGTTGAGACGCTTGATACGATCTTCAAGCGGTGGGTGGGTGCTAAATAACCGGCTAAAGAACCCCGGCTTGAGCGGGTTCACCATAAACATATTAGCGCTTGAGCTGACCTGCTTCTCCATCGGGCGAGTGTATGCCTGCAGCTTACCCAGCGCGCTAGCCAGGCCAGCTGGGTCGCGTGTCGTTAGTGCACCAGTCGCATCGGCCAGGTACTCACGCTGGCGACTCACCGCCATTTGCATAATGGCCGCCACGATGGGTGCGAGGATGATGGCGATAACACCAAGCACCAGCAGCACCGGATTGGTCTCGCGGTCATCGTTGTCACGGAACCACAGCATACGCAGTGCAATATCCGACACTAGGCCAATCGCACTCACCAGACCAAAGGTAATCATACTCACCCGAATATCGTAGTTTTGGACGTGCCCCATCTCATGGGCCAGCACAGCGGTCAGCTCACGATCATCCATAATCTCCAGCAGGCCCGTCGTCACGCCTACAATGGCATGCTTGGGGTCGCGGCCAGTAGCAAAAGCGTTCGGTGCTGGGTCGTCGATAATATACACCTGCGGCATAGGTAGCCCCACGGTGATGGCAAGATTCTCGACGGTGCGCCACAAACGGGGGTTATCTGCTTTGCGAATCTCTACCGCACCAGTCATGCTCATAGCAAGTTTAGAAGCGATGAAATACTGCACCAATGCATAGATCAGCGCCCCAATGAACGTCCCCCAAAAGATCGTCAGGTTGCCCTGCATGCCACGGCTATTCATAATCAACTGCGCCGCCAGGCCAATCACCGCCACCATCGCGACGAAGACGATCATCAAAATAACTGTATTACGTTTGTTGTGTGCAATTGCTCTGTACATAGATATATTGTAGCAGATAATGGTGGTTTTGCGAGGTGGAGCTAATGCTAAACAGTGACGCTGTGAAATTCAAGTTATAAAAAACCGCCCTCCATCGAGAGCGGCTTCACTATATATAGTGTGCGAGGTGTCTAGAACTGCACTTGTACTGGGTTCTCGACGCTGGCACGGTCTTCGACCTCGAAGAACTCGCGAGCCTTGAAGCCCAGCATGCCAGCCACGATGTTGGCCGGGAACATGGCGATGCGGGTGTTGAGGTCGCGTACACCACCGTTGTAGAAGCGGCGCGCAGCCTGGATTTTGTCCTCAGTGTCCACCAGCTCTTGCTGCAGCTGGATGAAGTTTTGGTTAGCTTTGAGCTCTGGGTAAGCCTCTGCTACAGCAAACAAGCTCTTCAGAGCGCCTTCGATCATATTCTCTGCCGCAGCTGTCTCTTGCACGCCTTGGGCATTCATGATGGCACTGCGAGCCTCTGCCACATTCTCAAAGACTTCCTTCTCGTGTGCTGCATAGCCCTTTACAGTACCGACTAAGTTCGGGATGAGGTCTGTTCGGCGCTTGAGCTGGACGGTGATGTCGCTCCAGGCTTCGTCCACGCGGATCTTCAGCTTGACCAAGCTGTTGTACGTTGCCCACATGAAGATGCCAAACAAAACGAGCAGGCCAATCACGCCGAGCAAAACGATTAATGCTGTTGTCATAGTGTCGTTTCTCCTTTTTGGTTATAGTCTTATTATACCAAATTGTGTGGCTTATACTAGCCGCTATGGTAATTCTACAATAAATCTTGGGCTCGTAGCTAGTACTAATGCCGCCATACTCTACCCTTCTGGCTATGTATACGAAAAAACCACTCTCCTCAAGTGGCCTTCTCTGTTATATCATGTCTGGTGCGCAAGGCGGGAATCGAACCCGCACGGCTTTTGGCCAAGGGATTTTAAGTCCCTCGCGTCTACCAGTTCCGCCACTCGCGCTTGCAGTCGCACTTCTGGCATAGCAGCCATGTGCTGCTTGTATTATACTATGTTTATGAAGCAAATTGTAATAATTCACGGCGGATCAAGCTTTAATAGCTACGAAAATTACTTGAATAATCTAAAGAATAGTCAGCTGCAATATGAACGACTACTGTGGGCACAAAAATGGCGTGACTGGCTGGCACAAGAAATCGTTGATGCTGATGTTTTACTACCAGATTTCCCTAATAAGCAAAACGCTAGCTACGCTGAGTGGAAAATATATTTTGAGAAACTACTGCTCCTGCTTAGCAATGACGTTCAGCTGGTTGGCTATAGTTTGGGCGCAATGTTTTTGGCAAAGTACTTGCATGAATCACCACTGCAAATGCCAGTCCGGCGGCTCGTGCTAGTTTCGCCGTGCTATGATGATGAATCGAATGAAGACCTCGGTAGCTTTCAGGTAACAAGCACCACTGGTTTAGAAAAATCCACCAAAGAAATCCACCTATTTCATAGTAAAGATGACCCAGTCGTGCCGTTTACAGAACTTGCTAAATTTCAGCGAGACGTGCCAACTGCTCAGGCACATATTTTCGAAGATCGCAATCATTTCTTCCAGCCAACCTTCCCTGAGCTAAAAGAATTATTAGAGCAAAAATAGCTCTATCGAGAGAGCTATTCATCAACAATTGTGGAGGCACGTACGAGAGTCGAACTCGTCTAAAAGGTTTTGCAGACCTCTGCGTAACCGCTCCGCCAACGCGCCACACCCCTATTATACCAAACTATATCTGTTCTTTGAACATCTCGTAGAATGCACCACGCTGCGCCATCAATGCAGTGGCAGTGCCATGCTCAACAATGCGGCCGTGGGCGATAACGTAGATAGCATCCGCCTTCTTAACAGTGCTATAGCGGTGGCTAATGGTGATGATAGTCTTACCCTGCTTGGCAAAGAGGTGGCGAAAGATGCGTGCTTCGGCGGCGGCGTCAATGGCACTGGTGGGTTCGTCGAGGATGATGATAGGCGCATTGCGATACAAGTTGCGCGCTAAGGCCAGGCGCTGCCACTGCCCACCAGATAGGTCGACCCCTGTTTCGTGGTCATCCGCCTCCATCCATTTGCTGATGTAGCTGTCCCCACCATGAGGGAGTTTGCGGACAAAATCGGCTGCCTCGGCCTGGCGCAGTGCAGCATCGCGGCGCGCTGCATCCACTGGCTGCGAGACATCGCCATACCAGACATTCTCGTGCGCCGTGGCGAAGTCATAGCGGATGAACTCCTGCCCCAATACGGCCAATTGCCGATGCCAGGCTGCTGGGTTGATATGGCGGAGATCGTGCCCATCAATAGTAATGGTGCCCTTGGTAGGCTGGTACAGTCCAGTAAGCAACCGAGCGAGCGTGCTCTTGCCAGCGCCATTTTCGCCCACAATGGCAATGTGCTGACCACGGCGAATAGTGAGAGAAATATCACGCAGCACCGCCGTCTGCGTGCCTGGATAGCAAAATGACACTTGCTGCACCGCGATCGCATCACGCAGCGTTACCTCATCAATGGTGGCTGCATGGCTTGCAACTGGCAGTGCCATAAACCGCTGGTAGTCTACCATAGTGGCGAGGTCTTCGTCAATCATATTATATGTATTGATCACGCTATCCATCTCGCTCATCACTCGCCCTACCATTTGCTGCACGAGCACAAATTGCCCAATCGGCTGACGGTGTGCCACGATCTCCAGCACCACCCAGACAAGCGCCACTACCTCCGCTGCCGCCTGGATAATCTCTCCGCCCAGGCGCTGCCCCATAAAGCGACGCTCGTAGCCAAGCACCCGCAGCCGATCTTTATCCCGCAGTGCTGCTCGCTCACCAAGTAGATGGTGGATCACTCCGTAGAGGCGTAGCTCAGCAATGAAGTTCGGTCGACTAAGGATGTGCTCAATCCACGCCATGCGCCGCCGCGTCGCCACCTGCTCGCGCCAGTGACCAGCCTGCAAACGCGACAGCCGCACCTGCACCACACTACTTGGCACAAGCGCCACGAGCACGAGCAACCCCAGCCACCAGCTCACCATCACCATCATCCACAGGCTTGTTGCCAGCGACACCAGCGCCGTCAGCATTCGCACCAGTTGGGTAAAGAGGTACGAAAATGACTGGACGAAGCGCTGCGCTTTATCAAACATATCAATAGTCGCAGGGTCATCGTATCGCCAAAAATCCAGCGCATGGAGACGGGTATACATATGGTCACTCATGGCAGCCTCGATGCGATAGCGCGACACTTGGTCATAATACCCTTGCACCACCGACCACACACTCGCCACAACGCCCAGTACCACAGTCACTACTACATAGATGAGGAGTTGCGGCTGCCCACCCGTCGCGTATGCCTCAGCCAAAGCCGTTGTCGCAAGAGCGGCATAGTATGCCGTGGCCAATGGCAGTACCGCCGACAGCACCGCTCCCACCGTTTGGACTGCAATCGTCAGCGGTGCCTCCTGCCAAATAATCCGCACCACCAGCCACAACCCCGCCAAGCGCTGACGTAATGAGGAGGTAGGTATGGTAGTAGGTAGTTTAGTCATGATATTCAATTATCGTGCAGGCTTATAACCCCATTGTAGCAATTGTCGCTCTGTACTCCTGAGCCTTTTTAAGAGGAACAAGGACGCGATTTAACGCGAGAGAGTGATCAAGCTAGCAGTTAGTTCTTTAAGTACCCTATTAGTAGCCAGTACAGCACACTTACCACACTAAAAATATCTCGATTAGAATGAAATGATAAACAAGCTCTTCTGCTTGTTATGCAGCTGGTCTCTCAATATTTTTAGTGAGGACGCTGTACTAGCACAAGGAGTGAGGATGGCTGTAGAAACTCAAATATTGCCAGCCACCAAGCTCGAGTGACGTCTCACTACTGATGCGCCACTCGAGCTTAGCATGTTATTCCTTGTAGTCCTATGCTTTGGCGAGGCTCATCTGCAGCTCAGCGCCATCTACCATAGCCGTCGTTTGGTAGAGTACATCGCCGGGCTGCTGCATTGTGGCCAGCGTCTCACTCGCGATTGTGTCGGCGTGCTCAGTGAGGGCTTGGCGCAGCTGCGCGGCTGCGTCATCAGCTGGTTGCACCTGGCCCGGCGCCGCTGGCTGGCTGGCGGGCTCAGCCCCGACCACGAGGTGCAGCATAATCCGATCATCCACCTGCAGCCCAGCCTTCTTGCGCGCACTCTGCACATGGCGAATGACTTCACGCATCAAACCTTCGCGTTTGAGCTCAGGGGTGATGGTTTTGTCAATTTCGACCCAGCTCTCTGGCTTGACCACACCCTCAGTCAGGCCATAATCCGCCAAGTGCTCATCTTGATTCTCAACCCAGCGAACTTCCTTGACGTTCAGCTCTTCGGCCATGATCTGCTCGTAGTACTCAGCCAATTTCGCACCCGCATAGACCGCACACTGCAGCGGCTGGCGAACCTTGATCGATACTTGGTGCTCATCCTGTTTCATCCGCAAGCTTAGTCCGTTGTTGATCAGCTCACGCGTGCGAGCCATATCAGCCAGCACCTGCTCATTCACCGCGCCAGCTGGCAGCCAATCCTTGAGGTGAATCGACTCGTTATCGCCCGTTAGGTTATGGTACAACTCCTCAGCCAAGAACGGCGTAAACGGTGCCAGCAGGTAGCTCAGGCGCACCAGCACATAGTGCAGTGTGCGGTAGGCGTCGCTCTTGTCGCCATCATCCTCAGACTTCCAGAAGCGGCGACGACTACGACGGACATACCAGTTGCTGGCGTCGTCAAGGAATGGCAAAATTGGGCTCAGCGCATCAGGGATATTATAGGTATCAATGTGACGCTCAACTTCCGCCACCAACTGATGCAAGCGGCTGATGATCCAGATGTCCAGCGGGTTAGTCAGCTCATCGAGTGGGTCTCTCAACTCACCGTCAAATTCCCAGCCGTCTACCTCAGCATACATGGTGAAGAAATCATACATATTCCAGATCATCGCCAGCTTCCGAGCCACATCACCCACATCCTTATCGTGCAGAGCGAAGTCCTCGCCATTGAGCAGCGGGCTACTCAGCAGTAGGAAGCGCAAGGAATCAGCACTGAACTTATCCATCAGCTCGTTCGGATCGGTAAAGTTACCGAGTGACTTGCTCATCTTGCGGCCG
The DNA here is from genome assembly GCA_030528025.1 of Candidatus Saccharimonadota bacterium. Classification (GTDB taxonomy): domain Bacteria; phylum Patescibacteriota; class Saccharimonadia; order Saccharimonadales; family Saccharimonadaceae; genus Saccharimonas. Next base: position 304,541 of record JAUMZP010000001.1, on the reverse strand, counting down.
TCATTGCCCGCCACCACACCGGTAGTAATGACGTTGCTGTAGGCGTTTTTGTGTTGCGCACCTGCCTCACCAAAGGCACCAATCTCTGCTAAGGCGACGTTGACGGCATGCACATAGTAGAACCATGCCCGCACCTGGCCGATGTACTCAACGATGAAGTCCGCCGGGTAATTCTGCTCAAACGTGGCCTGGTTTTCAAACGGATAATGCAGCTGCGCGAACGGCATGCTGCCACTCTCGAACCAGCAATCGAGCACCTTATCAATACGCGTAAATGTCTCGCCATCAATCGTAAAGGTGATGTCATCCACCCACGGGCGGTGGTAATCATCCAGTTCCACACCGCTCAACTCCTTCAGCTCCGCGTACGAGCCAACCACCTTAACCGTACCACGGTCACCCTTCCACACTGGCATCGCCGTCGCCCAGAAGCGGTCGCGGCTCAGGTTCCAGTCTGGTGCCTGCTCAATATTCTTCGCAAAGCGGCCATGCTTGAGGTGGCGCGGGAACCAATTAATATGCTCGTTCTCATCTAGCATCAGCGGCTTCTGCCCCTGGATGTCGAAGAACCAGCTTGGAATAGCCCGGTACATAATGCGCTGCTTGCTACGCGGATTGAACGGATATTCGTGACGAATATACTCAATCTTCCATACCGCGCCCTTTTCTTTCAAGTCTTTGGCAATGAACTTGTTGTTGTCCCATACCTCCAGGCCTTTGTAATTACTATCGGTGTAGTAACCGTTGTCGTCAATCACATGGAAGGGCGCGATACCATTAGCCTTACCAAGTTCAAAGTCATCCTCACCGTAAGCCGGCGCGATATGCACAATGCCCGTACCCGATTCATTCGTGACGAAATCCGCCGTGTAAATGGTGTGAATCTTGTCACTGTCTGGCCAGGTCGAGCCGGTACCCAGCGGCCGGTACTTCTTGCCCACCAATTCGCTACCCGGGAAGGTACGCAGCACTTCGTAATTCAGTAGCTGATGCTTTTCATCCTGCAGGGTACGCTCGAGGGCTTCTTCGGCAAGGATGAGCTTTTCGCCATCCACTAGCACTTCGCAGTAGGTCATATCTGGGTTGACGGCCAGCATCAGGTTGGCTGGCAATGTCCACGGCGTGGTTGTCCAAGCCAAAATGGCAGCGTCTTCGCCCACTAGCTTAAACCTCACATACACACTCGGGTCGGTCACTGTCTGGTAGGCATCATTATCCATGGTCACTTCCGCCTTGCTCACAGGGGTAGCGAACTTGGTGTCATACATCAGCACCTTTTCGCCTTCATAGATCTTGCCCGCTTCATACAACTGCTTAAAGGCCCACCAGACGCTCTCCATAAAGTCCTTGTCCATGGTGCGGTAGGCACCTGTAAAGTCTACCCAGCGACCAATCCGGTCGATCACGCCCTGCCACGTCTCGCTATTTGCCACCATACTTTCGCGCGCTTTGGTGATGTATCTTTCCAGACTGATAGTCGGCAAAGGATTACCGTCCTTATCTAGCGGTGCTGGCTGGTCGCTACTCGTCACAATCTGCCGCCGATCCACAATATTCATCTGCTTTTCGACGAAATTCTCTGCCGGCAGGCCATGACAGTCCCAGCCCCAACGGCGCTCCACGCGCTTACCTTTCATTGTCCAGTAGCGCGGCACCGCATCCTTAACGATGCTGCTGAGCAGCGTACCGTGGTGCGGCACACCGGTGATAAACGGCGGCCCGTCATAAAAGACGTAGGCATTATCCGCTGGCCGCTGCGCCACCGACTTCTGGAACGTCTGGTCGTCCTTCCAGCGCTGCACCCAGTCCTTCTCATATTCTGCCGCTCGGCGGCGTGTACCGTGTGTGAATTTCATTATACTTTCTCCTTATTTTTACTATCTCGTGATTTAATCTGATTTTTAATTCCCTCTGGCAAACCTTCGAATAATTCATTTATCTGATTCTTCTGAGTAATAAGCCTATCGGTAACGTAATTCATTAGCCCATACATTTTGTTCACTAGGTCAGGATCTTCATCAAGCTTAATCTCCCCAGGGTGAGCTCCATTATTGCCAAATATCCTCAGAGTATCTAGAGCTTTTTGCGTTTCAGGCTCAACACCCAACGCGACTATTTTTCCTATATCATCATTTATGTTCTTGCCATCACCACCCACAGCACCGAGAAGTATCTGCAATCCTAGCCTCAGCAATGCCGCAGCTGCACGCGGTGAAGCAGGTAATATTTGAGCAGACTCTTTATATAATTTTTTAACATCGTCTGGCATATCGTCGTTCGGATTTTCTACTGTAATTTGCGCCGGATAAACTAAAGATTCTTCAACCCATATCGACCATTCTCTACAATAACTACAGATTGACGTAGCAAACTTGTCAGACAATGACTGATTCTGGCTGATATGGACTATATCTGTCATTTTTCTCGTACAAAGATAACCCCAATATTGACTTGCATACACCCCACAATGTGCACAATGAAAGCTCTCACTTTCATACTCTGGTTGGTAATATTTTACTGATGCCATTGTTTTCCCTCTACAATATAAAATCACCTCTCTTAGCTTCGAGAATCCGCTGGGTATTCGCGCGGACGGTACCATCTCGATTCCAAAAGAAGTGATTCTAGCATTTCCCGGTAGAATGACAGAAATAGCTATACTCTTTCAGCACTTGATTATTGCCTTGTCGCAGCATTCGCGGCGGGGTCTATTCTTGGCTTCTTAGATTCACAGCTCCCCATGAAAACAACAAACCAATTTCTTCCCGCAGGCTTCGTGGGTGATAGCCACTCATTTTGCGCACCATAAGCTACGCAAAAATGCCTCTGGGTCTATTGTAGCGCACTAGCCGCAAAACCAAAAGTACTTATACCTCAAGATATAGCCCGGTTAATATAACTATATATCTTTTTACTCTAATGTAGAGTGAATGTTCAGCACCGCACACTCCTTGTACCGAAAGCACCCCACCACGTGGTCATTCACCATCCCCGCAGCCTGCATGAAGGCATAGCACGTCGTTGGGCCGACGAAGGCAAAGCCGTCCCGCTTGAGCTGCGCACTCATTGCTCGGGATGTGGCCGTATCGGCGGGGACATCACTTGCAGTATGCCAGTGATGTTGCACTGGCGCACCACCCGCCAGGTCCCATAAGTACGCCTGTAGGCTGCCGTGCTGGTGAATAGCCTGCAGCGCCGCCTGGGCATTGGTGCGCACCGCATAAATTTTGCGCCGGTTACGGACGATACGTGCGTCGTGAATAAGCGCCTCCAGCACCGCATCCGTCATAGCCGCGACGCGAGCAATTGCAAACTGATGAAAAGCCTGCTGGTAGCCCGCTCGCTTAGCCAGAATTGTACTCCAACTCAAGCCAGCCTGTGCACCCTCCAGGCAGAGCAGTTCAAATAACTTCTGATCATCATACAGCGGCACACCCCACTCAGTGTCGTGGTAGGTGCACTCGTTATCGCTCAATTCGGCCCAGGGGCAACGGTTCATAATTTTAGTATAGCAAGAATGCTTGACACAGCATACTGGCATTTGTGGCGCTCTGGCTCACCCACCTCAAAGTATACCTTGCGCAAAAATCTTAGCAGTACATTTTTATGCTTTATGTATGTGCCGTAGCTAAGGTAGACTTGCAAGACGTGCTTGTATGAAACTTGAATGCTTTTTGCATTATGTTCATCTTATTTATTTTGCAAGAAGTGCAAGTGAATTAGCAAACCATAAGACTCTGCATACTATTTTTGCAAGCAGCACATTTTTGTGTGCGTTGTTGTCATGTACATTTATTATTACTAGCGAGGCGTATTAATCCATCATGTGCAAATATCGCAAAGCTGTCGCAATCCTCGCCGAGTAGCGCACACAAAAATCAAAAAACGTTGACGCATGTTACGAAACCACTCTCACATTGCAATACTACAATTAATATTTGACAATGAGCAATCAAGCAACGAAAAATTTTATCAATTGTATGTAACAAACATGTGGCTCGTTGCCAGTAGTGTTAGCAAAGCTCCTCAACCAAGTGCGAAGTTTAAAATCTGGCAGCATACTATCGTACCAGCTTCAACCCGCACTCTACTAGCTGCGCACCTCAACACAAAAAAACACGCTTCTCGTTGTTATCAAGAAGCGTGTTGTAGCAAATTATTGTTTTTCTTATTATTTAATTTCAAGCCCACCAAGGACGCAGTCGCCGCGAATGTAGACAGTCTTTTTTGCACTCTTGACAGCGTTGGTTTTGTCCTCTACCCCACCAAAGATACTAGTGACCTGCGTCTTGACGATGACGTTGTCTGGAAAAATAATATTGATGCCACCACACACAATAAAAATATCAATCACCGCACCATCCTCTATCTTGGCTTGGCGCAGGTCGAGGTCCACCTGACCAAACGCCGCCGAGAGAGAGTTTCCTGCAAATTCGCCTTTTATCTTGCGCGTGTTGCCCGAGAAGGAGGCAACCATATTATCGTCCGGCGATTTTTTTGCGATACGGCGCTGGCGCTGCGACAAATTAAAAATAATTGTCAGGCCAATCGCGATCAGCACCAGGGGTAAAAACATTCGCCAAATATTAACGTTGTTATGCAAAAATGCATTCGCGCCAATTGTTAGGCCAACTGCTACACAGAGCGCCCCCCACAACCAATTACGATTGCGCAGTGTGAGCACACCAACCATGATAAATCCGAATGCGCACAAACCATACCAAAATTCCCGCCAGTAATGAAATTGCACACCGAAGCTCTCGCTGAATAATATTCCGCCTAGCGCCACAAACGCCGCGCCAGCACCAATGCGTAAAATTGTATTGTTCTTCATGTCTCTAGCATACTATTATTATAGATAGTGCACAACAAGCTCTACGTCTGTCCCAACTATCATCTCAAAGTAGCTAATATACTAATGAGGACGCTATCGAGAAGATTTCTATCATGCATTAGTATACTTTGCAAAGAATTGTCTACCTCTGCTATTCATTAGCATACTTTTATTTTATGTGCGTTATACTTTTAACAACTTTGTCTGATTCACCCCTGTCATTCCTTCTACGGTACCCAAAATCAATTGTTGTTATATGTACAATATACATTATTGCCTACAACGTTGTAGACTTGTCGCTTTATCTCCCTTGTTTTCGAGTTTATTTCGTTGTGATTCTGTATGTTGTTTTTTATATACATATGGCATGTCTGCTTCTAACATAGATCGTTGTATATATCACATCTTGCTCCCTATCCCTTACCGTCAACAATATTGTGTATTTTAGACAACACAATCTCAATTTACTCTCCTCACACTACTCTAGTTTTTTTACAACAGAGCTATGTTGTACTATACACACCATATACACAGGCTCATTTTCTCTTATCAACGACAAACAATGGTCTATTTGCCTTCTGAGGGGCCACAGATGCTTGGCAAATGCTCATATAGCTTCTTACACCTCCCTTATCTAGAGCTTAGCGCGTGACAGCGCTTATAACAGGCATTCTGTATATCTAGAGCGGGATATATACATCTATAACGTTCTTATACATATCTAGCGCCCATTTGGTACACTTACGCTTGTAGCCAGTTTTTCTGCAACGGTTCTGCTCAGCATATTCATATTTTGCATATAGCTTATTTTTGTATACCTTACATATCTTTAGCTGCTTCGCATTTTTTGTTTGGTATAAAATATAGAGCGATGAGTCTGCCGCGCTGCACGATAACTTCGCTATAGCAGTTGATCGTCTTCCTTCCGCCCTATATCATGTCCTATAGCCTCATTTTTGCGCTATAGAAACATGCGCATATTCTGTTATTACTGTATGTAAAAATAGATGCAAGCCACTTCAGTATAGTTGATGTAGTAAGCAGCTAGGAATAAGTGCCGCTTGAGAATTTTTAAAAACATGAGCATATTGCAAATTATTACACCTTCCATCTTACTTCGCATAGCATCCGTCTGCGGGCACTGCGTTGTGCTACGATAACGGACGCTTTGTCGCGTACGCGCTATGTCTCTTACGCATAGCATATTACTTTCATTATGCAACCGAAATGATTTTTTTGATACACCACTTCATCTACACAATTCTATGAAATTTACATGCTGTGACGCAGCAGCATTTTTGCTTGCTTCTCGCTCTATAGTGTCCTTATACTAATCGGTTTTCTTTAACAAATATCAGTCAATGTGCAGCCACCATCGCCCAGCCAAGAGCCTTACTTCATTTTTAGCATCGTGCTGTAGCTTACTCACCCACTTTGCAAAGAATCTTTGCTACCATGCCAAGCTATGACATCACGCGCATCCACTTCACAGTTTACAACAGCCCCCTGCTATCGCACGCATATTGTCATCATAGCCGTATCGTTGTAGCTCGCTCATTTTTCAGGTATCAATCGTTTCATTTTCCAGCATGTTGAATTGTCCTTCGCAAACATACTTGGCAACTGGCCGATAAAAATCAAACTAACCCATGCAACTTTATCGATTTCACATCTCCACCAAACTGAACATACCTTTTCTTTCGTTCAAAATTGCACCACTTAGCAAAATATATCACTCACCTCTCGCTGAATACGTTATGATTGATATTCAGACAAATTTCATCTATTGCAGCACGGCGGCATTAGCATATTGTCATCATATTTGCTAGCAAATTCACGATGCACACAAGCCCGCCAACACACTCACCATCAATAGTGCGTAATGAACGAGATGCTATCTATATTCATATGCACAGGCTCACCAATAGGCGACATCTTCCTCCCGCTATCTTGCTATTTCGGTTGCGTCATGCAACAATAGCCTATGCGTTAACAGCACGTTGTGCTTAAGTCTCACAAAGAGCTTCATAACTATGTTAAAATTCATCATACATTATCCTTACGCATTATTTTCCTACTACACCAAATGAGCATCTCAAGCTAACAGGTAACTCACTTGCGTCGATATAGTGGTAGCTGCCACTATACCATAGCATCCCTGGTACGAGAAAATACTCACTATTACACCAATAAACATAAAAACGTAATGAATAATATAACATTCTGTTCATTTTAAAAAGCCTGCCAATCCTGACAAGCTCGACAATCTCACCGTGCAAAAAACGACTTTACCTACAGCAGCTCCGCGCCAAACTTCACAATAATCAACGCCACCGCCAGCACTAGCACACTCACACCACACAGCACATCGTAGCCATGGCGAGCAAAGCGCTTAGTACGCTCCCTACCAATCACCCCAGCCTCAATGCAGTAGCGCGTCATCCCAAAGAAGATCAGCAGCATCCCCACATCGAGCGTTAGGCACCACGGGCACAGCACACGAATAACAACAAAGCTCATATAAAACATCCACAGTGCAAAAATCATCCCCAGTACAGTGCCGCCCCACGCACTCCGCACAAACCAGCGCGGCAGACGTGCCCCAGCCAGCAGTGCCACCACCACCGTTATCATCACTGGCACGGCCATCATACCAATGAAGCTATTAGGGAAGCCAAACACCGTCGCCGACCAATGCTGTGCTACTGTGGAGCAGCTCAGCACGGCATTGACGTCACAATTGAGCGCCCCACCAGGGTGCTGCGCCAAATGCAGTGCCTCAAGCGAAAGAACAAAGGATGCCATAAGCCCCAGGCCACTGCCCAAAGCTGCCGCCAGCAACGCTGCCATGCCAGGGCGACGGAGCCATGGTGTGCGGCTCGTATCGTCCGCCACCACAGTAGTCGTGGTGTGTGCTTTGGGCGTTTTAACGACCATAGTACCCCACTTCGTCGATAGTTGGCAGTGGCAAGCCGCGCCACATGCCCAGCACCTGGCCGTTATCCGCCAAGGCAAGGATGGTGGGGTACTCCACAATGTCATACGTGCGGCAGAGTGATTGCCCCTCGCGTGTGTCTGGGCTAACCTCTTCGATTGCATGACCTGTACGTCGACTAAAATCACGTAGATAATCAAAAACACGACGCGCATAATCGCTTTCAGTTCGGTAGATAATAAGCGCACGCATTGTATTCTAATCCTGCTTCGCCCGTTGCTTAGCAGTACGACGCTGCTCTAATATCTTTACAAAGTCATCGAGCGTTTTAAACTTATAAAACACGCTTGCAAAACGCACATAGGCTACCTCATTGCGAGCAGCCAACTCATCTAGCACAAAACCGCCGATCACTCGCGACTCAATTTCATTCTCGCCTGCATCATGGATACGGTCTTCTACTGCATCAATAATTGCTTCCAACTCGAGCTCCGACTGAAAAAACTTCCCCACCGAGCGTCGTACCGAGGCGCGAAGCTTCGCTCGATCAAAGAGCTCGCGCGATCCCGTTTGCTTGAGCACTGCAATCGTTGGGTATTCGATCCGCTCATAGGTGGTAAAGCGGTGTCCATCAGGAGTCTCGCGGCGGCGGCGAATCGTCACGCCATCAGCCGACTCACGCGATTCTAACACGCGGCTGTTGCCAATCTTGTCGCGGTGGGTTGTCACGCGTCTGCCTCCTTTTTGCGGCGGCGGCGCAAGAAGGCCGGGGTGTCATCCTCGTCGTCATCCATCGATTGATCCCAAATATTCGTCTCATTCTCCTGGGCAAAGTGAGCAGCCGCCTCGGGGTCGATGGCCATATCGACACTATCGACTGCTTCGTCAACCGTCTCGGCCGACTCTTCGTCATCTTCGGCATCGCTTGGTTTATCGTCATCAAAGAACGAATCACTATCAAAGCCAGTCGCGATAACGGTAATGATCAGCTCATCCTCCAGCTCGGGCTTGAGCGTCGCACCAAAGATAATGTTGGCATCGGACGACACCGCACCAGTGATAATCTCAGCCGCTTCTTGAATCTCGGCCATACTCATATCATAGCCACCCGTCACATTGAAGAGTACACCCTTGGCACCGTTGATCGACACCTCAATCAGTGGCGAATCAATTGCCTGCTGGGCTGCCATCTGAGCTCGGTCTTCGCCACTAGCCCGACCGATCCCCATCAGTGCACTACCAGCACTGCTCATAATTGCCTTGACATCAGCAAAGTCCAAGTTAATCAGTCCATGCTCGGTAATCAACTCCGATATCCCCTGCACACCCTGGCGCAGCACATCATCGGCAATCTTGAAGGTCTCAAGTAGTGGCGTCCGGCGGTCAATTGTGTCAAGTAAACGATCATTGGGGATAGTAATGAGCGTATCGACTTGCCGCCCCAACTGCTTGATCGCCCACTCAGCATTGATACGCCGCTTCTCGCCCTCAAAGGTAAAAGGCTTGGTAGCTACGCCCACACAAAGAATACCGAGATCACGCGCCACTTCTGCTACCACATGGCCAGCCCCCGAACCTGTACCACCACCAGCACCAATCGTCACGAAGATCATATCTGCCCCCTCAAGCGCCTGACGGATCTCGTCGAGCGACTCACGTGCCGCAGCCTCACCCACACTGGGGTCAGCACCAGCACCAAGGCCATTGGTGGTGTTATGCCCAAGATGAATTTTAATATCAGCTTGCGAATTATGCAGCGCCTGAGCATCGGTGTTCATTGCAATGAACTGCACACCAGCCAGGCCGGCGTCCTTCATTCGATTGACAGCAGACCCACCAGCGCCACCGACGCCAACGACTTTGATACTAGCAAAGGTTTGGATCTCGCTTGGTTTTACTTCCGGCATTCACGTTTCTCCCCTTGTGCAACTATCAACTTTACCATTACCATTTAGTATATCATCCTCATCGGTATGATTCTAGGCCTTGAGCCATCCCAGCAGCCGACGAAGCCAGCTAATCGCGCCCTTGGCGTGTGCTGTACCACTGTTGGTATAGGCTTGTGTAGGCTGCTGACCGCCTTCGCTATCGGCGAGCATCAGGCCGACTGCGGTGGCGAACTGCGGCTTTTCTATCTGGTCGGCCACCCCGCTCGTAAAGCCAGTTGGTCGACCCACCCGAGCAGCTACTCCCAGCTGTTCCCTGGCATAGCTCGCCATGCCACGCATCTGAGCCATGCCACCAGTCAGTACAACACCACTGGGCAGCTTGCCAGCGCGACCTGCCTTCTTGAGTTCCTTCTGTACTGCCTCGAAAATCTCCTCCAGCCGGGCATCAACAATCTCGTCAATCTCCTCCGTAGCAAACTCGTACGATTCCTTATCGCGCCGCACCTTAGCCACCGCGTCGCTTGCCTTAATGCCAGCCGCAGCATGCTTGACCTTGACCAATTCCGCAACATCAGGGTCAGTTTTGAGACCAATAGCGAGGTCGTTCGTTACATTCACACTACCCATTGGAATGACACCAACGTACTGCAAATCCCCCTCTTCGAAGACTGCCACGCTGGTCGTTGCTCCACCAAGGTCAACCACTGCTACACCGCTTTCGATCTGCCGCTCATTCAGCACTGCCTTAGCCGCTCCCAATACCGCTGGTGTAATGGCATGAGGATGGACGGTCGCCATTTCCACCGCTTTTTGCAAATTCGCCACATAGGGCGCTAAAGCCGAGACGACATTGGCATCAATCTCCAGCCGTGTGCCCGTCATACCCAGCGGGTCTTTGATACCCGCTTGGCCATCAAGTGTATAGCTATGCGGCACGACCTCGAGGATCTCGCGGTTGGCTTGTACTTTGCCTGTTGTGGCAACTTCTTCAATGCGTGCCACATCATCATTATTAATCTCGTGATCGATCGTGCCCACGGCAATCATCCCAGTGGCACGAGTACTGGTAATGTGCGCACCATTGACACTCACCGTCGCACTGTTGACTTCGTAGCCGCTCATCCGCTCGGCCTCACCCAGCGCTTCGTCGATCGTGCGGGCTGGGCCACTGAGATTGACCACCATACCCTTGCGCATACCACTGTTCGGTGCCTGCCCTACGCCAACAATCGTCGGCGTACCTGTCTCTGGATTCATATGCCCCACCACGCATCGAATCGTCGTCGTCCCGACATCTATTCCTACTGCGTATTGAGAATTTTCATGCATAGTACCATTATACAGGTTATGCTGTGTCTTGTACAATATGGGAGGACAAATCTTAATCATGCAAAGGGTAATCTCTATTACCCCAAAAATCATCCTCTCCGAGTCGAACCCCTTCCTTAGCAAGCTCCTCATGTCTCTCTTTATAGAATTTCTGAAAGGCACGGCAGTACTCTTTGCGCACTTGTTCGGGGTCAACCGGCACATCCCAGATACCATCATCCCTAACTCCATCGCCAACAACCGTCATATAGACAACTGATGGACGGTTTCTTTTATCTATAACCCTGTCAATTGGGCGAAAGGCAATCTGAATGTACCACTGCTCTAGCTCAAATGTCCCCGCTGCAAAGCCATATGGGAAAAAGCCAGGTCCAAGGTCCCTCGTAAAGAGACGATGCATATCTTCAGGATTAGTTAAGCTATACCAATTTGTAAATGGTACATAAATAAACTTACCGCTATCATCTAGGCCATCGATCACAAGATCACACTCAGTGTTGACCTTTTCTACATTAAACCACATCTTTAGCGTGCGCGGTGTTGGTGTCGTTGTCTTGTCTGTCGCCATATCTATACCTCTGTTGGTTATTCTGATGTATGTTTAGTATAGTATAAACTCGTCATTCATTATCCTGACGAGTTTCTAGACCTGGTGCTGTGTTGGTAAATCAACACTCTACAGCTTCGTCATAATCTCCGCCCCTGTCTCAGTGATGAGGACAGTGTGCTCGAAGTGGGCGGCGAGGCTACCATCGCGGCTGTAAATTGTCCAGCCATCGCCAGCAGTGTCGCTGTAGATGGCGCTACCACCGAGGGTAGCCATGGGCTCGATGGCAATGGTATCACCAGGCTGGAGCAGCGGGCCAGTACCTTTGCGGCCATAGTTTGGCACATCGGGCGGCATGTGCATCTCGAGACCCACACCGTGCCCCACCAGCTCGCGAATAATCCCAAGGCGGCCCTTTTGCAGCACAGCTTCCACCGCTGCACCAATATCGCCAGTGCGCACTGGCCCTTTGATCGCGTCAATGCCAGCATAGAGACTGCGTTCGGTAGTGTGGAGCAAGTGCTTAATAGCCCCAGTGGGTGCATCGTCCACCACCATAGTAAAGGCGCTGTCTGTCTTCATCCCGCGGTAGGTAATGACGAGATCGAAACTAACGACATCGCCCCGCTGCAAGATATAATCGCTTGGTACGCCATGGACGATTGCTTCGTTGGTGCTAATACAAATCACCCCAGGGAAGTTTACCTCTGGGGTTTTGTAGGTTGGCTCAGCACCGTAGGCAGCAATCCGTTCTGCCGTAAAGGCATCGATCTGCTTCTCGCTTACCCCGGCATGAACAAATTGACGGATATCAGCAAAGATCTGTGCCAGGCGCTTGCCCCCTTCGCGCATCGCCTCGAGCTGCTCGGGTGTCTTGATACCAGTGATTAGTTGGGCCATGCGTGCATTACCTCGTCATAAATCCGGTCGTGCACTTCGCCCGCGGTGCCAGTCCCGTCGAGGTGGATGATCTTCACCCCAGCCTCAGCAAAGATACCAAGTACTGGGTACATCTTTTGGCGGTAGATGGCCATGCGACGCGCAATCGTCTCGGGTGTATCCTCCATTCGGCCTCGCTTGGCTAAGCGGCGCATGATTTCTTGCTCAGGCACTTCCAGCACCACGACGAGGTCAATGTTATCACCAGTACGCGCGAGATGGTCATCGAGCCACGCGGCTTGCTCTTTCGTGCGCGGGAATCCATCAACAATAATATTTTGGTAATGCTTGCGATACGCCTCTTGCACTGCATGATCGAAGACCTGGTAAGTAAGCTTGTCACTCACGAGCTCACCAGCTTTGAGGGTAGCAATCACCGCTGGATCGGTGCTCTGGCGCAGCATCTCACCCGTCGAGAGCCACTTCCACCCCTGGCGTACTGCCAGCATCTGCCCCTGCATACTCTTACCGGCACCAGTTGGGCCAAACAAAAGAATCATCTGTGCCTCCTTGTTATTATGTGGTTATAGTTATTATTAAGAAAAATTATTGCTCTTGTCATAAAACTACGGGGCAAGGGCACGTTGCACCAGTTGAGCGATCGCCCCACCGTCAGCTCGGTTACCCACCTTGGCCTTGACAGCGCCAATCACCTGGCCCGTCATCCGTGGATTATCTGCTCCAAGCTCGGCAATCGTCTGGGTCACCACGGCTTGCAGCTCCTCATCACTCAGTGGCTGCGGCAGATAGTGCTGGAGCACTGCCATCTCGCGCTCCTCAGGCTCAGCAAGTTCAGGGCGACCATTGGTGCGATAGATTGCTGCGGCATCACGCCGCTTCTTCACCTCACGAACGATCACCTGCTCGACGGCAGCATCGTCCAGGCCAGTCTCGCGCACGCCCTGCTTCACCTCTTCATCGAGGATAGCAGCACCAAGGTTGCGCAAGGTGTCACCAACAAAACGATCGCCGCTAAGCAAAGCGGCTTTCGTTTCGTCTTTGATACGCTGCTTGAGCGTCGTCACCTAGCGGATCCCCAGGCGAACTTTGGCCATCTTGTCAGCCTTGCGCTGACGACGGGTAATGGCCTTCTTGCGGCGATCGGTCTTGCTGATCGGCTTGGCAAACCGCATCGATGCTCGTGCCTTTGCTAGCACACCGCTCTTCAACACTCGGCTGTTAAACCGACGGATGATGTTCTCATTCGCCTCGCGCTCGTCTTTTCGTGTTACTTGTACCATATCGCTCCTCATTATAGCAGATGCGACAATTTTTGCAATTCTATCGCGCAAAGTTGTGCAAATTACTGTATCACCTACAAAAAACCAGCGCTCAGGTGTGATATACCCCTCACTACTCTGGTGCTAGCACAACTCCGAAACTCATGTAGCTTAGCACAATTACACCCTCGCGTCGAGAGATATGAGCAACAGTGAGGCTCTAGGGCTGAGTTATTGTGCTATTTTTGCTTGGCGCAGCGCTTGTCTCTGTATTATAATCAATCTACTATGACACCTTCCTCACCATACCCATAGCAATCACAACAACCACAGCCACCCCAGCAGCCTCAGCCATACATCCAGCAACCATATCCCCAGCAGCAGCAACAACAACCACAGCCATACGGACAATACCCACAGTACCCGCCTCAGCCACCACAAAGCGCACCAGCACCAATGCCACCAGCTTATTCACCCACAGCCATGCCGCGCACTGGCTCGTCACTTGGTGTAGTTATCCGCTGGGTGTCTGCTGGGCTATTATTTGCGCTGTTGGTGCTGTACATCGTTATTGCTGCCATTTTTGGTATTCTTGGCGCAGCGTACAGCTACATTATTTATGTAAACCTTGGTATATTGCCGATCCTGCTCATTGTTGCACCAGAGCAAACGGAGGGTGATAGCAGTATGTCGCAGGGGCTATTCGTTACTGGTGGCATGCTCATTGTTAGTCTATTCGAGATGATTGCCCACGCCACAATCGGGATGCTTGGAGGAGACTATACCACGCCAACCCATGTGATAATACCAAACCTCTGGAATGTCCCTTCTCATGAGGCAATTATCTCATTATGCCTCTATGCCTTCTTCATCACTGTATATGCCATCGCCTTTGTCGTCAGTCTTGTGCTATTTTTGCAAAATCGCAAGCGTGGTATGTATCGCTAGCGACCGATACTTATTTGCCTATTTTTCACAAAATTGCAACAAATATGCTACACTGTTATGAATAGTTTGTGACGGGTGCTTTAATTTGTAGCTACGTGGTACACCACATCGATGGAGCGCCTCTCGCATCTCGAGAGGTATGGATGCCTCAGCCCAAATACTCGCTCTAATATTGGGAGCCTAGAGCGAGTATTTGGTCGGAGGAAGCATAAGCGGTAGAAAGCGGAGCGCAAAAAACAGTGGTATCACACAGTCACAAGACAGTAAACCGGACAAGAGTAGCATTGTCTATACCCCAGACCCAAGGACACTACTCTAGCAAATCGCGTCTTGTTTGTCAACCCCATCAGCCGTGCGTGGCTCTCTTCTCTTCTACGCAGCTTATTTTCGACCAGTGTGAGTACCCTGTTGCTCTACATTATGCTTCCTCCAATTTGTTCATAATTCGCTTGATACGCCGCTTGTCCCCATGCGCTTTATTAGGGGTGGCATAGACTTCGATAAGGATAATCGTGCTGGCAGCTCGAGCCGCCCGCGACGGTGCATCACGAGGTAGTGCTCGCACCACTGCAAACACCAACCACACTGCCCGCTGATAGGCCGCTGTGTCGGTATCGAGACAGAGCTGCACTACTGTACACTGAGCAGTTTGCTGTATAATGGCCGCCTTGCCACACGCAAAGAGCTGCTGGCGAAAATCCGCTACCACTACCTCACTTGGCTCAGCAAAGATACGCACTAGCCGCGGCTTAACGCGCTCGATATCGGCTGGCAGTGTGTGAATGCGCTGTGCCAGCGTCTGGAGATCACTCGAAAATTCTGTTGCCTGCTTATAGATCATCATCTGACTCGATTACAGAGGTAACGTCCGTCCGATAAAACGTGTCGCGGTAATCAATCGTCTGTCCATATTTCGCAATCACCCATGGCGCATCTTTGTAGGCAAGATTACTTAGCTCGGCAGCGCTCTTGCTCCCGAGGCGCTCTAGCTCGGCATCGATGTGCTTGATCTCGTTGGCACTGAGCTCACTCAGCTCGGCATTCTTGAGCGGAAGGAACTTGCGCTGCTTGTGGCTAAAGTGCTTCGTCTCGATAACATCCAGCTCATCATGTGCCCGCATCTCATCGACCAAAGCTTGCAAATCTGCAGCCGGTGCGGGCCCATAGGTCTCGTGCAGATACGCCAGGCCGGTAACGCTCTTGCCTGTGCGCTCGTAATAATCAAAATCAATAAAGTACAGTAGCCGATGCAACACCGCCTCGCCCACATTGGGCCGCGCACCAATCTTGCCCAGCGTATAGAGTAACACCTGGCGCAGTTTGGTGGTGTGGAGCCGCGGGATAGCATCGCGCGACTGAGCAGCCGCGGGCTGGGCACCCTGCGCATCATCGTGGCGGTATTCGGCTGGTGCATCACCCACATACAGCGCTGCATCGTCCGCCACCCGCCACGGACTGTGCTGAGCTTGCTGTGCAATAGTATCCGTCATGGCAATGCCGCTAATCAATTCCTGCACGCCAACTTCGTAGTATTGGCTAATCTTCGTCAGCTCACCAAGCTTTGGCTCGCGGCCACCATTCTCTAGCTTGATATACGTCGCGCGGGCAATCCCAACTGCATCGGCCACCGCCTGCTGCGAAAGCCCCGCATTGCCACGCAGTTGCCTAATACTTGCCTCAAAACTCATTGCGATTTGGTCCTTCCTGTTGCATCATGCCTCCATTGTAGCGTACTTGCCAAAGTTATACAACCATTTTGTCTAATTTTGGAACATAGTACATTTGTGCGCGTAATTACAGAGGTGAAGATATGATACGATGGTGCGAAGTATGGGTGCATTCTGACTGAGGACAGCGCTATCGGTGCAGCGCAATGTGTCTATCAGCTCAGATTCTCCCTGTCTATCCCCTCTCATCCACTAACTTTCTCAAGTATTTTGGTGTAATGAAACAATGCAAATAGTTAAAAAAACCAGCCTTTGTAGCTGGTTTTGTCTTGTCTATTAGTAGTTTTACGCTCCCAAAGTCCACTGGCTCTTGTCTGATGAGCTTGTGGGGCCAGTAACTATCACTGCCGCTCGGCCCATTCCTGCAGCCGACCTACTCTTTCCACCCTTGCGCTGCGCATACTCCTCGTTTGTCGTCTCCGCTGCCTGCAAGGCGTACTCAATAGGCAATAGCAAGCGACGCTGCTCACTCTCAGGTAGTTTTCCTGATACAGGTAACTTGGACGCTCCAGCCAACCCTTTATTCTTCTGAGTCTGAGTATTAACCTCTTGGATATAGATTGCCGCTCGCGCATCTTTATACAACCTACTCTCTGGATTGGTTAATTGTTCGCTGGTCATCCGTTGTCTGTCTTCGCTAGAGCTATGCTTCCGTAGCGACAACACCAACTGCTCTGCCCGTTTGGCTTGCTCGGTTGCTAGCTGCTTAGCTACTTCAGGGGTCTTATCCTCTATACCATTCAGCTGCTGCCACTGAGCACTCTCCAACAATGTAGCAGCGAGTGGCTGCAGCGCTTCTTCTGATTTTTGCAATTCTGGCGTGTCTATCGGACAAACAAATCTTTCCATGGGACCTCCCGTGGTTATGTGGTGGATGTTCTGTTGGTGTGGTTTGTTTGCCCCCTACTATAGCACAGATGATCGGGTTGGCGCAAATTGAAATATTTGCTACACTGGCTGATAAGAATCTAAAGCAAGGAAACACCATGTCAGACGACACACCAACTCTACCACACCCCTATGTATATCGCGCCGCATCCGTTGAGACGATGCTACAAGCTGTGGCTGACTTGACCGGTAAGTGGCCACAATCTTACAGAGAATTAGACACGCAAGTGGCAACATACCCTAATATTACCTGCGTACCAGGTGGTGATCATCCGCAATCTATCGGGTTATCCCTTGCCTCTCTCGAAGGTGGCGATGTAGCAGGCAGAGATGACTTATATTACGGTGAGTATTATATGATACCAACAAACGCTTATGACGCATACGAGACAGCTCTTGCTGCGCAGTTTGGTGAGGGAACGGAGATCGAGCGTGATGATGATATGGCACACATTGAGTGGTACCTTGATGATGGTGTGCGAGTGACGCTTTCGATGTTAACCTGGGACATCACCCTTATGCTTGAGGCCCCTGGTACATGGGAGAGTATGGAGGATCTTGAGCGCCGCTACCACTCCGATATTGATTTATACGACCCACGGCGCCAAACTCCACCAAGCGGTTACTACTAAAAACGCTATGCTAGGCAAAGGAGTCAATCGCTATTGACCCCTGTTAATAATCGGCTCACCTAGCGATAAATGAGCGCACCTTCTCATGACTCACTCAGCCGATATGTCTGAGCAAAGGCAGCCGCCTCAATGATGTAGCGGTCGCCAGTGACCTGGCTCTCCGCCAGCCAGCAATCTGCTTCGCCGTGCTGCTGGCCACCCCACGGCGCATCAATGACGATCTCGTGGCCAGTTGGGTTGGGCATGGCCTTGATCTGATTCTTCGGCAGATACGCGCCAGGCACCACTGCACCATCCTCACCACGCAGCGGTTCATACAAGGCGGCAAAATCTGCCGCCGGGATGCTATAGCGCTCGCCCTCTGGCCCAGTGATAATGGCATCGCCCACTTCGGCAATGTTCTCTGTCTCTACATACTGCTGGCCATCCGCCCGTGCGAAGCTGGTAGTCAGGGCCTGCTGCTCGGTCGCAAATTCCGGACGTACCGCTCCGGTTGGGTCGGCAATTTTGGTGTAGGTGTCTGTAATGGCGCTAAAGTCGAGCGCACTGGTATCGAGGTAGAGGGGTGGCACTGCGTTGGTCCCCTGGGTTAGTTCTAGTGGTAGTATAGCTGGTTTGGCATCGTGTGTCGATGCTGCGGTGCAACACTACTCATTCACCAGCTCTACATGGAGCAGCCGCCCCTCTACACTGCGCATACCACGCCAGTCGTTGATAGTTGGCTGAAACCAAGCCGCAATAACATCGCCTGGCTGGCGTACAAAGTTCGGTGGCGCGTTGAAGGCCAATAGTTGCAGCGCTGTACCTTGCCCATCCTGCACAGTAAGCTTGATGTGCTGCCCATCACTGCCCATGTGACGTACCTGTGAGACAGTGCCGCGGCGCAGCTGCAAAACAGGCTCTGGGTTGCCATTGCCAAAGGGCTCAAGGTGGGCAATGTCGGCCACTAGCTGCTCTGTTACCTCTGATAAATCATCAATCACTACATCAGCCTGCGGCAAGAGGTAGTGCGTTTGGTCGGAGAGATGGAGCGAGCGGTAGTAGTCGTTCACTCGCTGGCGAAAGGCGATGATCTGCCGTGTCTCGAGTGTCACACCAGCCGCTGCCGCATGGCCACCGCCACGCAGAATGACATCATCGGCAGCGCGCACTGCCCGCTCAGCCGAAAAATCGCCAAAACTGCGCGCACTACCTGTTGCTGTCTCGCCCCGCTCGCTAATGATAAAAACTGGCTTATGATACGCCTCTACCAGCTTGGATGCCACAATCCCAATCACGCCATGGTTCCATCCCTGCTGGCTCACAACGAGGACAGGGTCGGTAGCATAGCGCTCGGCCTGCTGGCAAGCTTCATCGTAGATGGCCTGCTGGATGGCTTTGCGCTCGGTATTGAAGCGATCCAATTGCTGAGCCGCCTCAAGCGCCGCCAAACCATCGCGCGCCCGCAGCATATCGAGGGCATACTCAGCCGATGCCAATCGCCCTGCCGCATTCATACGCGGGCCAAGACCAAAACCGAGCGTCCGAGCGGTAATCTGGGCTGGCTGCACACCAGCCACCGCCAGCAGTGCCTTGAGGCCAGGGCGGCGCTGCTTCTTCAACACCTCGATCCCCCAGTACACATTGGCGCGGTTCTCATTCTGTAGCGATACTATGTCGCATACTGTACCCAGCGCTACCAAGTCTAGCAGCCACTTCTCGTAGCCAGCTGGCAAACCCGGCAGCACCGTCTGCAGAGCCTGAACAAGCTTAAAGGCCACACCTGCCCCACAGAGGTCACGGAAGGGATAGTGGTGGTCGTCATATTTCGGATTAACCGTGGCGATGGCGGGTGGGCGAGTCGGTGCAATGTTGTGGTGATCGGTCACTACTGTGTCGATACCGTAGCGCTCCTTCGCATAGGCTATTTCCTCATGGCAGAGGCTGCCGCAGTCCACCGTGACGATGAGCTGCGCCCCCATCGCCGCTACCTTATCTACCGCACCTTTAGTCATACCATAACCCTCTACGAAGCGATTAGGAATAAAGGCTTCCACCGCAGCAAAGCCAAAGCTCGCAAAGGCATCAAGCAACAGTGCCGTCGCACTGAGGCCGTCGATATCATAATCGCCATAAATCACGATTGTTTCGCGCCGCTGGTGCGCCTGCACTAAGCGATCCACCGCCATCTGCATCTGGGAGAGCAGGAATGGATCGGGCTTCGCGTCATAATCGGGGTGTAAAAACTCCTCAGCAGCTACTCCATGCAAGCCCCGCGCCGCTAATATCTGTGCGAATAAACTCATCAGAGCTGCACAGTATCCGCCGCTTGTTGACCCTTTTGCTGCTGCGAGGATTTGATTACCATGCTCTGCAATTCTTTGAAGAAGATATATTGCTTGTTCGTGTAATACATTTTGGTATTACCCTGTTTTTCGGCCATCAAAAAACCAGCTTTCTCGAGATTCTTAAGCTCGCGCTGGATATTGCCCGGGTCTTCTTTGATCAACTTCGCCAAGCCGCGGACATGGGTATGGAACTCTGGATACTTAGCATAGACCACAATGATTTTGCGCCGCACCCGTGATGTAATAAACGTTTCTAACATGCTTCCCTTAGCGAATTCTCGCTTCCGTTACCTCTACTCAACTGTTGCTTTTTATTCTACACTTTTTGATGGCAATTTGGCAAGACCACCCACCGACGGTTGTGCATATTTTGTCGCAACCGTTGCTAATTTACCATCCACCTGGCACACGTGCCTAGCCCTTATCATACCAGCTTTAGGCAGGGTGAGCAAGATTGATGTGCACGTTTTGCACGCCACCCAGATGAAGTAGCGACGGAGAGACGAGCCCTTCTACACTCTTGCTTGCCGTCGGGTATAATAAATCCTATGCACTATTACGAAGTTGCGCCGCTCAAGATTATCCGCGCTACCAGCAAGAGCTTCACTTATCACTGGCCAGAAGCATTACCGCTGGGCCAGGTGGTGCAGGTGAGCGTTGGTGTGCAGCAGGTGGTGGGCATCATCATGACGCGCGCCAAAAAGCCGACATATACTACTAAGCCACTTGATGCCATCGTGCCACTGCCACCGCTGCCTGCTCCCCTATTAGCGACGAGCCAATGGCTGAGCGATTATTATGCCACGCACCTCGCCACTGTGTTACAGACAGTGCTACCAGCTGGCATTGCCAAGCAGCGCCGCACACCGCACCGCCCTGCCAACCCACCGCCACAGCGCCGCACACCCACCTTCTCACTCAACCTGCAGCAAGAAGAGGCCGTTCGCACCATCCGCCAAGCCAGCCCTGGCACAGTACTCCTCCACGGTGTGACAGGTAGCGGCAAGACGGCGGTATATATCGAGCTTGCACGCCACGCTTTGGCTGCAGGCCGGTCGGTGATTGTCCTCGTGCCAGAGATCGCCCTTACACCCCAGCTAGTGGCAGAGTTTCGGCAACACTTTGCCGATATCATCCTCACCCATTCGCACCAGACAGAGGCCGAGCGCCACCGTGCCTGGCTAGCTGCTCTGACAAGTACACAGCCTCGGGTGGCAATTGGCCCACGTTCTGCCCTCTTTTTGCCACTGCAGCATCTGGGATATATCATCATCGACGAAGCACACGAGACTAGCTACAAGCAAGACAAATCCCCCCGCTACTCGGCGCTGCGGGCCGCAAGTGTGCTAGCTCAGCAACATGGTGCGACCGTGGTGCAGGGGTCAGCCACACCACTGGTCAGCGAGTATTATCTAGCACAAAAAGCCAAGCGGCCGATCGCTACCCTACCGAGCAAAGCTCGGCCTGAGGCTATCGCCCCTACCATTCAGCTGGTCGACCTCACCCAGCGGAGCAACCTCACCCAGCATCGCTTTTTGTCAAATCAGCTTATCACCACCATTGATGCCACACTTGCAGCAAATCAGCAGATCCTGCTTTTTCATAACCGCCGTGGCAGCGCCAATGTATCGCTCTGCACCAACTGCGGCTGGGCAGCCGAGTGCCCACGCTGCTTTGTTCCCCTCACCCTCCACGCCGACCGTCACCAGCTGCAGTGTCATATCTGTGGCTACCACACCACAGTGCCAACGATGTGCCCCACCTGCCATAGCACAGATATTGTCCACCGCGGGATTGGAACAAAACTCATCGAGGCAGAGGTGGCAGCGCGCTGGCCCCAGGCGCGTATTGTTCGCTTTGATGGCGACAGCAGTAGCACAAGCAGTCTCGAGCAGCAATATCAAGCCCTCTATGATGGCACAGCCAATATTATCATTGGCACGCAGGTGGTAGCCAAGGGGCTCGACCTGCCGCAGCTACGCACCGTTGGAGTAGTGCAGGCTGATGCTGGCCTGGCTTTGCCCGATTACACCACCAACGAGCGCATCTTCGAGCTGCTTGCTCAAGTGGTGGGACGAGTGGGGCGCTCTGCTCACGCCACTACAGTTATCGTACAAGCGTATCAGCCGCAGCACCCAGTGATTCAGGCTGGCCTGGCTCAAGATTATACCGCGTTTTATCACCAAGCCTTGGCCGAGCGCCGCCGTGGGCAGTTCCCGCCCTTCGTCCACCTGCTTAAGCTCACTTGCGTATACAAGACGGAGGCAGCCGCCATCCGCAATAGTCAAGCACTCGCTCAGCAGATTCGCCAGCACCACCCCGCAGTAAACATTCTTGGCCCCACGCCCGCCTTCCACGAGCGGCTGCGCGACACCTACCGCTGGCAGCTCATCATCAAAGCCGCCCAACGCCGCGACCTCCTCGCTGTTATTGCCGACATGCCCACCAAACATTGGCAGGTGGATATCGACCCACAGTCACTGCTATGATAGAGGCGCAAGAACTCCTCTTTCTTAGCGATAACACCTCATCCCTATTTCACTCTGGTGGAATATGCAATGGACTGATAGAGAATAGTGGTGTTTTGATCAAACATTCTTCGTAGTAGATCAGCCATATCATCATACCAAAAATGTTCTGGCCAGATAATATACAGAGTTCTACCGCTTAGTTGGTCGCTGGCCTCCAGATATTTTCTTGTCTGATGATACGGCTGATCTACTAAGCAGCCGCCCCACTCGCTCACCCCATCCACCATCTGCTATAATAAAGCTAATGAAAAAAGACGCTATTATCACCCTACCCAACTCGCACCTGCGTCAGAAGTCGCAGCGGGTACATGTTATTACCGACGAGACACGCCAGCTGGTGGCCGATATGACCAGCGCCAGCATCGACTGGGAGAATTCACGTCCACACGAGATCAGTGCAGCACTGGCGGCAGTGCAGATCGATCAGCTAGAGCGAGTCGTTATTGTACGCGAAGATTTCGATGACAAAGACAACCGCACCTTTATCCCCCTCATCAACCCAGAGATCGTCAAATACGAAGGCCAGCTGGTGAGTGATTATGAGGGTTGTCTGAGCGTGTCAGGCCGGATCTATGGCAAGGTGCCACGCTACAGCCGCGTCCGGGTCAAGGCACTTGATATCAATGGCAACACCATCCGCCTTAAGGCCGACGGCTTCTTAGCGCGAGTGCTGCAACACGAGATTGACCACTGCAATGGCATTGTATTTATTGACCGCATTCGCGATGATACCAGCGCATTTTATCACCTCGATGAGAAGGGCGAGCTCCAACCAGTTGATTATGACGAGCATATCAAGACCAATCGTATTCTTTGGGACTGAAGACTTCAGCGCTATCAGCCTCGCGCAGCTACTGGAGCATGACTTTCCCGTCCGGTTGGTTATCACTAAGCCAGACAGCCGGCGTGGGCGCGGCAAGCAACTGTGTCAACCAGTAGTCAAACAGCTTGCTCTAACACACGACATTCCAGTGTTACAGCCCACCAAACTGCGCGATATTATCCCCGATATCCAAGCGCTCGACCAGCCTGTTGGCGTACTGGTGAGCTTTGGTAAGATTATCCCCCAAGTAGTAATCGACTGCTTTTCCCCAGGGATTATCAACCTCCACCCATCACTTCTGCCACGCTATCGCGGCCCTTCACCGATTGAGAGCGCCATTGCCAATCGCGATACCACCACTGGCGTCAGCATCATGCAGCTCAGCGCTGCTATGGACGCCGGACCAGTCTATGCGCAGCTCACCCACCCCTTACGCGGTGACGAGCAGCAGCTCGAACTCTACAGCACACTAGGCCAGCTTGGCAGCAAGGCACTAGTGCAACTCCTGCCACGCATCGTGAGTGGTAGCCTCCAGCCCACACCACAAGATGAGTCCAACGCAAGTTACTGCCAGCTCCTCACCAAAGCCAGTGGCATTATCAACCCTGCTCAGCACACTGCCGCAGCGGCCGAAGCAATAGTGCGCGCCTACCATCACTACCCACGCGCTCGCCTCCAGCTGGGCGAGCGGCACTATATCATCACTCAGGCACACACCGCTCTGGCTCCTGTCACCACGCTCGATCCACGCTGCAGCGACGGCGCCTATCTTGTCATCGACCAGCTCATCGCCCCCAGCGGCAAAGAACTCAGCGCCGCAGCATTTTTGCGCGGGTATCGGGTATGAATGATGAAAAATGTTCCAACTAGATCATAGAGATAGCTTTTTTGTTTGCCCAGTCGCTGGCCTCCAGATATTTTCTTATTCGATGGCAAAGCATTGCAAGACTAATCAAAGAAGCTAACCAAACACAAAACCCCTGCATTCACAGGGGTCATACGTGTTTTTACTTCGTCCTTATCACTACGCAGCAAGCGCTACATCAGAGTCGGGGTGGCCACCCTCAAGCTCGTCTGGTGTACCACCATCTGCCGCATCACTACTCTGGAAGATGCTAGCCAAGCCCTCTTGGGTAAGGAACTTCTGCGGGTCAGCCTTGGCGAGATCCACGAGGCCTTCAAAAGTCTCACGCACGACAGTTCTGTAGTCTGGGCGGTTGTGGGTGAGCCACTTAAGCTGCGCATACTCCGCAAAGAGTGCCAGCTGGTCTACCTCCACACCACGCTGCTCTGCCGCTTTCTCGTAGGCTTTGCGCTGGCTCTGGTATATCTTATCATCTTCGTAGTCAGGCTCGTGCTCGTCGATCCACGCGGTAATAACCGCAGCGTCTTGGTTCATAAACGACTCAAACTCATTCAGCTGCACCTCGCTCAAGCCATCGCTCAGCACCGTGCCAACGCGCAGCTCCAGCACTTGGCGAAAGTTGTCGACAAAGCGCTGCTGTACCTCTGGTGGCCAGTCTGCTATACCGATTTTTTGCAAAAAAGCATCGTCTAATTGAAACATGTTTTTCAATTCCTCCTGCCCCTAGTATACCAAACAATCCACCCCTCATACAATAAAAATGGTAAAATGTGGTGTAATTTCCCTCAGTAGTGTTGTCTACCTCTGTTACACCCTCGCCCTGAGTAATCTTTTTATCGTGCGCTCGATAACCAACCAGGTAAAGTAAGTACTCAATCAACAAAGAGAATAGTATATACAGTGCGGCACACTGTAGAGAGGCTGGGCATTCGTTATTCATTGCGAGGGTGGCGTTGAGATACTTCGCGCAGTCATCGATCAATACATTCGCACTAGTACGCCTACAGCTCTTACACAGAACTCACGCTGTGTCATTCAACTCATCAGCCTTTTTGGCTAGGTCGCCAAGGATGAGTGTGCGCTCGTCGCTCAGGATCTCGTCGAGGTGCGCAACTCGCTGCGACAGCCAAGCAAATAGCGCTGCGCCATCGTCCGTCTCCTGGCGGCGCACTAGCTCATCGAGGTCATTATCCGACAAGCGGCCAATAACCTCTAGCCCCACCCGCTCATAGAGCGTGTTATTCACCTCCTGTAGCAGCGCTGCTGAGTCGCGCGTCTTAATCCCAAGGCGATCGAGGTCGTGCTGGGTGATGAGAGATGAAAAGGGGTTGTCATCATCTGTTGGGAGGGGCACAGTGCTCATGATTTTCTACCGCTAGGCTGCGCTATCCTGTCGGCTCTCTCGTGCTTGCTTGGTTTTGAGATATGCCTGTTTGATCGACTCCAGGGCGCTATCCGCACTTTCCATTGTTCGTACTTCTAGTGTGCTCAGGTATAAGCCACTTACTTGGTGCTGCCGGCCTTCTTCTTGGAGCCAACCTCGCATATTTAGCTGTATCGCTGTGCGAGTGTTTTTGATGAGCTCATCAATATCTACCTCTGCACCATTGAGATCAGCCTTTGTAATCTCCGCCCACAAATCATACTCACCAAGCTGTATCTTGCTTCTTGCTGTTTGCTCCATCTGACGCATTTCATCTCGCGAAAGCGGCGCATCTTCTTGTGTGTTGATTGCCTCGGCGACAGTTTCAAGTTCTTCGGTGGGGGCTTCAACGTCAGTGTGGGGCTCTTGCTGTGTACCAGCTACAACACTCAGAAGATCAATGACTTCAGCTAGTTCTTCTGGCTCATCTTCACCACGATGAGTCGCTTCATCAGGGGTTGTCACGACTACTTCGTCAGGGTTGCTGTTCCCTGTAATAACCCCTGCCGCCTCTGCAAGCGCAAAAGGATCCTCTGTATTAGCAACTGGCATCTCTTGTGATGGAGTGTGCGGCTGAGTAGCTTGTGCCTCGGTATCAACTGCTACTGGTTGTTTATGCGCTTCGTCACTAGACATTTTGGTAAAAGAGTGGTCCTTGAGAGGGCGATTTGGTGTTGGCTTTGAATCTGGCACTTTCTGGCTAAACCAATCTTTCACAGCTCGTATTGCTTTCCGGGCCATATGCTGAGCAGTCTGTGTCCGACGTATCAATCGGTCTTTTTTCTTCTCCCCTACCCCTTCAGCCGCTTCAATACTCGCTGCGCGATTCTCCTCAACACTACCATCAGCTTCCTCATGTGTTGGTTCTGCTGTGGTTGCTCCGGAGATCTGTGTTGCTTCTGCGAGAGGCTGACTCTCTACCGTTACAGAGGCAGCTTGGTGTGAGTCTGGCGACTCCAGCCGCACGTCGAGTGCTGCTTGGAGTACTGCGAGGGATCGGTCGCGCGTGTCTTTGAGTTGTGCTGCATCTTCGCGCGAAAGGTGTGGCTGCATCAGCTCGCGCGCCGTCATGCTCAGCACTACACTTGCTGCCTCACCCTTCATGCGGATTGCATCCATAGTCGAGTGGCTCGCCATAATCTCCTGGGCAGTGTGGTCTGTTAGCTCGTTCACCTGCGCTTCGAAGCCAGCCGGAGCTTGAGGTGTTTGCTCACTCGTCGAGACTGGCACAGGAGTATGCTCTGCATGAGCTACGCTTTGGGCTAGTTCTTGGTTTGGAGTAGCAGTAGGTTTTGCGCCCTGATTGCGCGCGTCGAAGGCTTGCTGCAAGGTAGCAAGTGCGTCACTGCGCATCGCCTCCAGCTGAGCAATCCCCTCCGCCGAATATGGCAAGATCACCTCATGCGCAATTTTGCTCTGCACCGCAATATCTGCCATACCCTTGGCAAATGCCGCGTCTGTAGCCGACTCTGCTGTGCTAATCTCCTGAACCTTCTCGTTAGTCAGTGCTGTAACTTCCGTTTGTAGACGAGCAAGGGTTGCTTCCTCGCCGGCATATTGCTCTTGCTCAGTTGGTGATGTTTGCTCAGGCGTTGATGGTTGGTTTTGCTGTGTTTCGGCTTCACGCTGTGCTTTATCCCATGCATAGTCTTCTTCTGTTGGTGGAGCAGGAGAGATTTTTTGCTCTGTCGTCTTGGGTTCAGAGTATTCCTCACCAATCGTCCCAACACCAAAACTATCAAGACCAGCTCTGATAGTCTCGCCGACCACAACAAGTGTTTTTCTCACTGTATTCTTATTCGCTTCGGGACTTGTTTGTCGTGCCAAGCGCTGCTCTTGTTGCGTGGTTTGAAAATCCCTAAGTCGTCGGTCTAGCCCAGCCATTGGGCCTGACTCGCCGAGTTGTTCATTCACAGCCTTTTGCGTCTCTACATTCCTCGTGTATACGTCAGGAATGCGTTTTGCCGCTCCAATCATATGATTCACCACACCTCTAACGCCAGCTCGTGTGGCTGAGCCTGTTTCGAGCACTGGGTCAAGCGTGCTTGTTCCTGTTGCCTCATGTCCTTTTGCCATACTACCCGTCCTAATTTTTTTCCTTATATATTCTGCCCACATCCTACCACAACAGAGGTGATGTGTCAATGAGGGAGATGCCCCAATCTTAAAAACCCGCCATTATCCCATAGCGGGTTTTATATACCAGCAGCAAAACAGAGTTACCACTTAATATAAATATACCGAGATTCTACAGGGCAAAGCAAGCACCGCCAAACCCACTACTGCAGCGTACGCTTCACTAGCTCGCGGGTGAAGAACTCGAGGGTGTCGCCAATCTCGAGCTGGAGCTTCTTGCTGGTCGTGAGATTGAGGCCGCAGAGCTCACCCTCAAAAACCTCCTTAGCTTCTTGCTGCTGGCGCTGCACGCTGGCTACTATTACTTCGGCAATTTGCTCCTCGCCACGCATCACACGGGCCAGCAGCCCTGCCATCACTTTACCCTTTGTCACTTGCCCACCGGCAATTACCGCATCGCGCATCGTCCGGAAAACACCCTTAATCTCTAGCTGGCCGATCTCCGTCTCCACCACCTCTGGTGCGAGCATCGCTTCCATGCTATGGCGTGCATCGTCAAGTAGCTCATAGATCACTTGGTAGCGGCGCACTGTCACTTTGTCACGCATTGCCAGGCGTTTGACAGCTGGCGGCAGGTCGACGTTAAAGCCATAGATAATTGCATTACTACTACCAGCCAAGCGCACATCACTCTCGGTAATATTGCCCACGCCATGGCCAATGATCCGCAGCGTGATCGCCCCGCCCGTCTCCACCAGGCGCAAGCTATCCATCACTGAGGTAAGTGACCCCTGTACATCGGCCTTGACGATGACGTCGAATTCCTGAGCGTCGTGTTTCTGCGTCATAAGCTTGAGCAAGTCAGCACCAGTCACATTGGTGGTAGCGGCATTGCGCGCTTGGTCGAGCTTAGCCTTTTGCACCGCCAGGCGAGCTTCTTTCTCGTTTTTGACCACTGTGAAAATATCACCAAATTGCGGCAATTCCTTAAAACCTGTTACCGTCACTGGCGTAGCGGGCATAGCTGTCTTGATAGGCGTACCAGTGTAATCGAGCAAAGTACGCACCTTGCCATAGGCCTGCCCTGCCACGAGGAAATGCCCTGGTGCCAAGCGGCCCTGCTCGATGAGTAAGTTTACTACCGAGCCACGACCCTTCTCCATATGTGCCTCAATAACGAGCCCCTCAGCTGGCACATCCGTATCGGCGCGGAGCTCTTCCATGTCGGCCACAAGTAGGATGGTATCGAGCAACTTATCAATATTCTGGCCAGTCTTAGCGCTAATTGGCACCATAATGGTATCGCCACCCCACTCCTCAGGGTTGAGATGATGCTCACTAGCAAGCTGAGCTTTAACCATATCAGGATTGGCTGTGTCTTTGTCAATCTTGTTAATAGCAACGATAATCTTGGCATTGGCATCGCGTGCAAAGCGGATCGCCTCCACCGTCTGTGGCTTCACACCATCATCGGCTGCCACAACAATCACCACCACATCGGTCAGTGCGGCACCATGCTGACGCAACGCCGCAAAGGCCTCATGGCCAGGGGTGTCAAGCAGCGTCATCGTGCGACCACCCCTTTGGGCTTGATAGGCACTGATGTGCTGGGTAATGCCACCAGCCTCACTAGCAACCGTCTTCATCTCGAGGATAGTATCGAGCAGTGTTGTCTTGCCGTGGTCGACATGCCCCATCACCGCCACAATTGGCGGGCGCGGTACAGCATTGCTCGATGGCTTGTGCAGGTGCTGCACAGTATGCTGCTCGGCAGCTTTGCGCTGCAGCGTCACTGCCAAGCCCAGCTCCTCCACGATAATCTCAGCAATCTCAAAATCAATCCGCTGATTGATTGTTACCGTAAAGCCATTCTTGAAGAGCTCGCCAATCAGCTTCGTGACCGGCAGATTCAGGGTTTGGGCCAGCTCACCAACGGTGATCGAATCGGCAATGACCAACACTTTTTCAGACTGACTCATACACACACTCCTTTCTGCCGGCCACAGCCGGTCATCTTTTGTAATTTACTGGTTATTTTTTCTTGTCGGCGAGACTTAAGCTCACTTTGTGCGCATCTTTGTCGATGTCGAGAATGACAAAACTCTTGCGCTCATTGAGTGTAAAGACCTTCTCTGGGTCGGCACCGCCGCTGCCGAGCTCACTCACGTGCACCAGCGCTTCAACTGCTGGGCTAATCTGGACAAAGGCACCATATGGGGTAATGCGCGTTACTGTGCCCTCGATGGTCTGACCCTTGGTGAATTGATCCACCTCATCAAGCCATGGGTCCTTGGTGAGCTGCTTCATACTCAGGCTTAGGCGATCTTTGTCGATGCTGATAATCTTCGCCTCAACGCTCTGGCCCACCTTGACATAGTCGGCTGGGTTGTTGACGCGCTCCCAGCTAATCTCTGAGATGTGGATAAGCCCCTCAATCCCTTCGACATTCACGAAGACGCCAAAGTCCACCACACCAGTCACGACACCCTTGACGGTGTCGCCAACCTTGAGCTTCTCAAAGTGGGCGGCCAGGCCATCCTTGATGGCTTCTTTTTCGCTAAAGATCAGCTTATTGGCCTTGCGATCGCAGTCAAGGATGCGCACCTTGAGTGTCTGCCCCACCAGAGTATTGAGCCGTGCCAAGATCTCATCTTTATCAGCACCGCCCACCCGTGGGTAGTGCTCGGCCGACAGTTGCGACACCGGCAAAAAACCTCGCACGCCTTCGTACTCAACCAGCATACCACCGCGGTTGGCGTCGTATGGTGCTACCTCGATGATCTCGCCAGCATCCAGCTTAGCCATTGCTTCTTCCCAGCCACGGTCCTTGGCTGCTTTGCGCAAGCTCAGCAGGCTATAGCCATTCTCGAGCTCGCTATCTACCACACTGGCTGTTACTTCATCGCCAACTGCTAGCGCCTTGGCAGCGCCAATCTCGCGCCGTGGCACATAGCCAACCCCTTGTGGGCCTAGGTCTATTAATACATCTCGTTTGCGCACCGATAATACGCGGCCAGTCACGACCTCGCCGGTTACTAGTTGCTTGACGCCGTCGCCAGCGAGCAAATCATCCATTGTTAAGGCTTGTGTTGCCATAAGTCTTGGTACAGACTCCTCTTATTTAATTATATTATGAGACACGCCGGCCGTGCGGCGCACCATTCCTCTGTATTATACACAAAGTCGCTGCAAGCGTCAAAACCTGGAGCTCCTCAGCCTCACCTCTATAAATAATCAACCCAAACAGATAGCCCACACAGCACACTCATCGCACCAAAAGCACTCCAGCTCGGTGAATCACAGACCTTGTCCACTCCACAGTCGCTAGCCTCTAGATATTCTCTTGTGCGATAGGTTTGCTGTTGTATTTCCAGATCATACTATAAGGTTTAACGGCTTCGGCTCAGCAGTCTGAGAACGCCAAGCCACTTGTCCCCCGGCTCACCCCTCTCACCCACACTATACATAGCACGAACTATCATGCAGTTATATACACAACGATGCTATAATCACAGCACCTATATTACCTCTCTCAGATGACAATTACCCCTGCTCTGCACAGGGGTAATTGTTGTGTTACCAATAAAACAGCGTCGATGTTGTATATCTTACAGCGCGGGTGTGCGCGACTTGCGGTAAGCTAGCGCTACACCAGCCAGGCTGCTCACCGCCACAACGGCTGCTAGGCCCTCAGCGGGGCCGGTTTGCGGCAAAGCGCTCACTTGCTGGGTAGATTGAGTTTGCGAAGGAGTGCTGGAGTTGGTCGATGATGTCGCGGCAGGCGTGCTTGAGGATTGAGATTGAGTAGACTGAGTCGATTGGCTTTGTGTAGTTGTGCTCGATGCGCCACTCGTCTCGCTATTAGTTGCAGTCGATGTGGTGTTTTTCTTGTCTTGCGACTGAGTTTCTTTCGTCTCTTTGCTCTTGCTGGCCTCTGTTGATTTGCTGTTAAGGCTATCGACCAGCTTGTCGTTAGCGCTCTTGCTGCTCTGTGTTGATTCCTTTTTCTTGGCGTCGGTAGCAGTGGTGCTTGCCACTTGTCGAGCGCTGCTATTGTGACTATTCTTGACGATTAAGACCCCGCCAACCAGTGCGAGTGTCAGCACTGTCCCGACGACGACGTATCCGATAATTGATCCTTGCTGCTTCATTGCCAAACCTTCGTTTACGTTACTCTCTCTATTATACCGTAATCAATCGCAAAACGCAACGCACGCGCTCTATTACTCATGCGTCTCGCTCTGCCTCTCTGGAGCTCACCATACACCGATACTTCACACCACCCACTAGGCATTGCAGGCAGGCTGTGCTACACTGATCTTGACACATACAATACACGAACAAATCATAATCTCCACCTCTGTCAAATCGTGCGAAGTATCTATTGTTTCGCTAGCTGGTTCGCATGTCGATAGACGTGGCTATATCACCACCACCCATGCCACTCGATCAGCTTATCTCTCACCTCACCCAGCACGCTCGCACGTCGGGTATTGCGCCACTCACCTTTCGCCCAGGTGGCCACTTTCATTGGCATCACCCAAGCCGCACAGTTTATTACGATCCACACGATGCCCAGGCCTCTGCCTACCTTCTCCATGAGTATGGTCATGCGCTTCTGGGGCACTGTGGCTATGCGCACGATGTGCAGCTCGTTGCAATGGAGCGCGCTGCATGGAGTGCTGGCTACCGTGTTGGAGCTGGCTGGCAGCTGACGGTCGATGATGATCTTATCGAATCTGCCCTCGACACCTACCGCGACTGGCTCCATGCCCGCTCGCGCTGCCCACACTGCAACGCAACTGGCTTACAGCGCAGCGATGGCACATACACCTGCCTTGCCTGCTCCACCCACTGGCGTGCCAACAGCGCCACTACCTGCCAACTCCGACGTTATGTTGTAAAAAGCACGATAATATAACGCGAGCCTTAATTGCCGCAGTAATTCTCGCGCACCGCTACTTCGCTCTCACGAGCACAATGCGGGAGAATGTCGCTCAGGCAGCCATAGCAGCGGCGCATAACCACCACACAAAAAACTGCAAATACCTCAAAACACCTCCCAGATATCTGGGAGGTGTTTTGAGAGATGCCTGCGCCGCCTCTAAGCAGCGAGTGCAACGTCCGATTGCGGAGCAGCCGCAACAGCATCATCGTCGGCCTTTTTGGTGCGGCGAGAGATTCGGCCGCCCTTAGCGCCAGCCACGCGAGCAAGTTGTGGGTTAGCCGCAAAGCCACCAGTGCGGCCATTCTTACCGCCCTTGGCGCCAATCTTGGCGTAGAAGTTAGGGTCTTTAGAGATGTTTTTTTGCGCAGCCTTCAGGCCGCCAGCTTTTGTTCCCGCCATAGGGTTACTCCTTATTTATATATTTATCAGAGGTATGTTGCCAGTGTAGGCCAGCAAATCCTCGCTACATACCATATATGATATGTATCATGATTTAAATATAGCATACTGTATATGTTTTGTCAACGTTTACATGAGCATTTTCAGATTGCATTATTGGTATTGCATTTAAGACGCCTATGCTATATACTAAGTATTAGCTTTGGTTTGGATCGTTTCCACCAAGGTCCACCACAACAATTCTCGTTTGCTGCGAGATTCGAGAATGAAAAACAACCCTGCGCATACAGGGTTGTTTTTGTTATCTGGTAATTTCTATTCTTTTGAGACAGAGCCTCTTTCACTTACATAAGACGAGTATAAAGTAGGCCTCTACTACTAGCCATAGGGTCGACACTGCACACGTCGACCCTCTAACACTTTGAGAAATAGGTATCAGTATCATTCCTCAGCTTTCTTATTCTTAGATCCAACCACTCCGTCCATACGCCACATAGCCAAGCTGGTCAAGAGTGCGAGGCCGCAATGGATTATCCTGCCGCTCCTTGGCATGGTTATAGCGCTGCCGAGCTACCTCGTATTGCACAAGCTGTGGATGGAGTATATTCATAACATTCATAGAATATGGCGATGCATCGCTTTGGGCTGGCTGAGTCTCATTGCTGCCATCATCGACTGCCGTGCCCGCCCCAAAGACCCCTATTGCATCTGGCGTAATAGTCAGCGCAGCCCGATGATTCCGTGGGTCAGGGAGCGAAACGACTGGTTCTCCCAGCGTGATAAATCGCATATCTGCAAGGTGCGATATATCAACCAAGCTCATTTTGAGTGCATAGCCCTCTGCTTTGCGTGGTATAGGCCCACTATCGCTCTCGTCACAGAGGTACAGAAGTGCACGATTGTGCCGCATGCTTACTGTTAGTGCATAGGGAGATTGTGCATCGTACATTGTATAAACAACACTCTCATCGGGCTGTGGCAATAAAGCTGCTTCTCGCACAACATCAATCTGCGTACCATCCACGCCACCCACAAGCATCTCTTGCCCGTATGGGTTGTCTCCTACTGGTGGCTCGAGTATTCGCGGACGTCTTGCAATCTCCTTGTCGTAATACAGTACATCGGCAGGCCGCATGGAACGCTCGCTATAGTGATTTTTGATTGATGGTGGTCGTTGCTCTGTCATAAGAACACTCCTTTTTGGTTATGGTTATCACATTATCACTGCATTGCCATCAAGATACTCATGACCCACCAGCGGTAGTGCCTCACTCATCTAAGATACTCCAAGTCGCAGAGCAAGCACCCCTCTCTAGCGATTATACAATAGAATGATACGTTTGTACCAAAAACGTTCTGGATTTTATAGAAAATGCACACTACTTTGGCAATTTATATATATCAAAAAACCAGCCTTATCTCTTTAGTAGGCTGGCTTGTGCTCGTTTCAATTAAAATAACGCTATTCTTGCTCAACTTCTTCTGCTGACTTCAGTGCCTCAAGCCCTTCTAGTGTCCAGCCAATATAGCCCAGCGTTCGCGCCGCTTCGTCCGTCTTACCACTCTCATAGCTCTGGCTGGCTTGCTCCAGCAAATATTCTGGATCACACTTTTCATTGTATTCATTAAGAGCTTCTGGCGTTCGTGGGTATGATTCGGCGTGTTTGACTGGCATGTTGCTTCTCCTTGTTTTTGTTGCTTAGGTACTCTATATAATACTCTCTCTCTCTAGATTTTGCAACCTAGTAGCAAACTTCGCACCTATGACCACTGTTGAATCTATCACTTTTTCAACTCTATGTTACGTCTCACCACACAAAAGACACCAGCACGTTGATAAAAGCGGTAATGCATGGCCAAAGCCCCGCCAAATACATAGCAGCATCACGCTTGAATAAACCATACTGGCAAACATCAATTCGTTAATAAAATCATCCCCCCAAAGATAAAAGCCACCCTATTCGGATGGCTCTTATATAATTCGGCACCGTGCTAGTTTCCCACTAAAAGCAGTATAATCGCCGCTGGGGAGCTTAACTTCTGTGTTCGGAATGGGAACAGGTGTCTCCTCCTCGCCATGGGCACCGAAGTGGGGGTTTAGACGCTTGGTTCCGATATATTTCCTCGGTGGGCCAAACCCCTGCTTCGATGTCCATCTGCACGGTATGGTATGTACGTGTCAACGATTGACAGTGGTGATATACACCAATCACTAGTTAAGTCTACCTCATCCACGCCACCAATGCAAGCATTAGCATCGTAGACAAGGACATAAAAAGGCAATGGGGCGATTAGTATGCTTCGGCTCCATGCATTACTGCACTTCCACCTTGCACCTATCAACGTGATCGTCTTTCACGGCCCTCATAGGGAAATCTAATCTTGAGGTCAGTTTCGCGCTTAATATGCTTTCAGCGCTTATCTGGTCCGCACATAGCTACCGGACAATGCAGCAGGTGGCCACAATCCGTACACCAGAGGTGCGTCCACCCCGGTCCTCTCGTACTAGGGGCAGATCCTCTCAAATTTCCTAACGTCCATACCGGATATAAACCGAACTGTCTCACGACGTTCTGAACCCAGCTCGCGTACCACTTTAATCGGCGAACAGCCGAACCCTTGGAAGGTGCTCCCCCTCCAGGATGTGATGAGCCGACATCGAGGTGCCAAACAGCGCCGTCTATGTGAACTATTGGGCGCTATAAGCCTGTTATCCCCAGGGTAACTTTTATCCGTGTGCGCTGTCGTTCCCACATACATTGTACAAAGTACATACAGCGGGTCACTTGCTCCGACTTTCGTCTCTGCTTGGATTGTAGTCCTCACAGTCAAGCTGGCTTGTGCGCATACACTATCACTTCGATTTCCATCCGAAGTTAGCCAACCTTTGAACGCCTCCGCTACTCTTTAGGAGGCAACCGCCCCAGTTAAACTACCCACCATACACGGTCCTCATACCGGATAACGGCACAAGTGAGATCAAGATCACAACAAGGTTGGTATTTCACATTGCGACTCCACAAATACTAGCGTATCTGCTTCGCAGTCTCCCAACTATGCTACACATGTTGAAACCCGGATCAATGTAAAGCTGTAGTAAAGCTCCATGGGGTCTTCTCGTCCTGGTATGGACAGACGGCATCTTTACCGCCAATGCACTTTCACCGAGTCCTTCGCTGAGACAGTGCCCACATGATTACTCCATTCGTGCGGGTCAGAACTTACCTGACAAGGAATTTCGCTACCTTAGGACGGTTATAGTTACCGCCGCCGTTCACTGGGGCTTCAGTTCGCACCGTAAAGCACTCCCCTTAACCTTCCAGCACCGGGCAGGAGTCACCCCCTATACATCCACTTTCGTGTTGGCAGAGAGCTGTGTTTTTGATAAACAGTTCCGTGGGCTCTTTTGCTGCGGCCCCCACATCGCTAGATGTGTTGAGCTTCAGTTCCAAAGCTTGGTTCTATCTCAAGAAGAATTGATGTATTAAAGATACTCTTTCTTTAACCACACCTATAAGCTATGAACTGACAACATATCCACCGAAGTGGGGGCAGACCTTATTCCGAAGTTACGGTCGCTGTATTGCCGAGTTCCTTAGCGAAGGTTCTCTCGTAAGCCTGAGTCTACTCGACTCGAGCACCTGTGTTGGTTTGCGGTACGGGCGGCATATACCACGCGTATGTCTACTTTTCTTGCCAGCGCCTTCTCCAGAATCGTCACCCAAAAGGGTAACTTTCACTCCCTTCGCGTTCCCACGAGGTTGGACGGATAAACCATGAATCCGCTCCGGATATCTCGCCGTGAATAGCATACAAGTATATACCGGTTCAGGAATATTAACCTGATGTCCATCGCCTACGCTCTGCGCCTCGGCTTAGGCCCGACTAACCCTGAGATGATTACCATGGCTCAGGAAACCTTGCTCTTACGGCCGAGAGGATTCTCACCTCTCTTATGGTTACTCATTCCAGCATTCTCACTTCCTACCACTCCACAATACTTTACAATACTGCTTCACTGCTGATAGGAACGCTCCTCTACCACTGTATGCAAAGCATACAATCCATGTCTTCGGTATTACGTTTAGCCCCGTTACATTTTCCACGCAAGATCTCTTGACTAGTGAGCTGTTACGCACTCTTTAAATGAATGGCTGCTTCTAAGCCAACATCCTAGCTGTTTAAGAAATCTCACCTTGTTTCCCACTTAACGTAAATTTAGGGACCTTAGACGATGGTCTGGGCTGTTTCCCTTTTGAGCGACGAACTTAGCTCCGCCGTTCTAACTGCCATGATTCCACAATCGGTATTCGTAGTTTGTTAAGGGTGGGTACCGTTGCCAGCCCCAGTCCTTTACAGAGCTCTACCCCCGACTGCTACTACATGACGCCAGTCCTAAAACTGTTTCGAGGAGAACCAGCTATCTCCGAGTTCGATTGGCATTTCACCGCTAACCACAAGTCATCCAAGCACTTTGCAGCGTACCCTGGTTCGGCCCTCCACGACGTGTTACCGTCGCTTCAGCCTGCTCATGGTTAGGTCACCCGGTTTCGGGTCTAATCCCGTGCACTCATTCGCCCTATTCAGGCTCGCTTTCACTGTGGCTCCGCCAATTGGCTTAACCTTGCGCACGAAATTAACTCGCTGGATCGTTCTACAAAAAGCACGCCGTCACCGGACAAGCCGGCTCCGACTCCTTGTAGGCACACAATTTCAGGATCTATTTCACTCCCCTCCCGGGGTTCTTTTCACCTTTCCATCACTGTACTAGTTCGCTATCGATCGTATATTATATTTAGCCTTGGCTGGTGGTCCAGCCGGATTCAATCAGGGTTTCTCGTGCCCCGACCTACTCGAAACACCATACATAAGGTCAGCGTTGTTTTCGCATACGCGGCTTTCACGCTCTTTGACCAAGTATTCAAACTTGTTCTGCTAACCACGCTGATTTTTACCTTACCTACCGTTGATAGCCAGTAGTCGCAAACCAGATAGCTCGATTCAGAAGAATCAAGTTCTCTGGCTTGGTCATATGATATTTCACAACCCCTTCTAAGTATTCGTCTATCAACTTATTTGCCTAAATAAATAGGCAAAAACTTAAAAGGTTTGGGCTGTTGCGATTTCGCTCGCCACTACTTTCGCAATAGTTATTTACTCTCTTTTCCTCATCCTACTAAGATGTTTCAGTTCAGATGGTTCCCGCTCGCGTGCCTATGTATTCAGCACGTGGCAACATGACATGACTCATGCTAGGTTTCCCCATTCGGAAATCTCCGGATCACAGCTTGTTGACAGCTACCCGAAGCTTATCGCAGTCTTCCACGTCCTTCATCGGTAATATACGTCTAGGCATCCATTGTGTGCCCTTGAGTACCTTTTTATGCATTGACTTAACTAGCAATTGGTATAGACCAACTGATAGTGCCGTCAATCGTTATTTTCTTACATCACTAAATTGTTAAACTGCATGTGTCTTGTTGTAAGCACACACCTGCGAACATCACTAGTATGATGTCTGTCTGTCTGTGCTCAAACTCGCAACTTTGTCTATTCTACCACTTGGGCTACTCTGTGTAAAGTAGCTTTTCGTTGTAGTTTTGGCAATGATTATTGCACCCACTCCATCATTACCCTCTTGCCAGAGGTTCGTTGCCGAACATGTGCTCACTGGACTTAAGTTTACACGAATCATCGGCGTTTGGCAAGGTTTTTTTGAGCGATTTTTGCAGAAAATATTATTCTTGATGAGCGCTTGCTCGATTACGTCTTGCCATCAGAGGTAGAGGCGTTGGTATCGGCTTTTTTGTGGTGCAATGTGGAGGGTTGTTGGTTACAAGACACACTGCTGTTGCTCGCTACTATATTTCTCTTGGTAGTACTGAGCACTCAATGAACAGCCGTTTTTAGAGCAATAACTTGCGTAGTATATCTCGATTACTTCTCGTATCCCCCTACATCTCTCCCAATGGTCCAATAAAGCGCGGGTGCCTGTTAGTATACTTAGCCACTTCTCAACTCTACGTTAGGAGCTCATATTTAGTAAATATTTAGCTCCTTTATCATACCCCAGAGGAAAGTACCACACACAGCATACACACCAACAATACTACTCATAAAAAACACCCGCTCATACGATGAACGGGTAATCAGCTGTAACTGAGGGTGTGGCATGCTCCAGGGTTCGTATACGGAACTTGTGGTGGGCGCTGAGGGACTCGAACCCCCGACCCTCTCGGTGTAAACGAGATGCTCTAGCCAACTGAGCTAAGCGCCCGCATTGTGTGATGTCACACTTGCTTATCTGGTGGGCGATGGAGGACTTGAACCACCGACCTCGTCATTATCAGTGACGCGCTCTAACCAGCTGAGCTAATCGCCCCTACACCATCAAGCAAAAAAATTGGTGGAGTGGGATGGACGTAAGCCCATACCACCCCATGCGAATGGTGGAGATACAGGGACTCAAACCCTGGACCCCCTGCTTGCAAAGCAGGTGCTCTAATCAACTGAGCTATATCCCCACGTTCGTTCGCGCACTCTGTCGCTGAACCTGTTCCATATTAGCATAGATTTTTCGCCAGTACAAGAGTATACTAGATATTATGCAATATACATTTAGTTGGGGATCGTTCTTCATCGGTACACTTATCTTGATCGTTGGTGGCTGTATTGTCGTATGGCACCGCCAGTTGTCTGATATGTTTAGCGATGACATTGGCAGCTACAGCCGCTACCAGATGTGGGGGTTGATCGGCTGCGGGCTGGGCCTGCTTGTCATGACCAACCTGCACGATATGATCCTGCGAGCGTTTCTTGGGCTGTTCTTTCACTTTAGCTAGAGAACCGAACCTCGCTGAGAGGCGATCAGGAGTGCTATGGCGCTCCTTTTTGATTACTAGTGTTTTGCCCTCTACCCTATCGTAGAATAATATTTGTTTCGTCTGCTCTGCTTATGATGTATAGCTTATCCGTAGCTAGATATTTAAGGAGCTATACTCATATCTCTTTTATCTATAACAGATCGAGAGCTCATACAAAGAGTAATAAACAACGACTCAACCGTCATCCTCGCGAAAGTAACTAATCACATAAGACAACTCCCACTACCAGTAATGAGCGTTGTTTATACCACATCACTCACTTTTATCGAGGTATTGTTGTATTATCTTCTCTTACAAAAAATAGCCCAGTAATTTGGGCTATCTCTTAACAACTTAGTTGTGCAATCCTCATCACGTCTTTTGATGTAAGCTTTGTCTCACCCCGAAGGGTTAGTGTAAATATGTAAGCTCAGCATATTCACGAGACCGACCTAGCTCTGATAGTGATTACTCAGCTATCAGGCATTCATACTCCCTAGAAAGGAGGTAATCCATCCGCACCTTCCGGTACGGATACCTTGTTACGACTTAACCCCAATCATGCCCCCCACCTTAGGCCGACGAATCGGACTTCGGGTGTTGGTCACTTTCATGGTTTGACGGGCGGTGTGTACAAGACCCGGGAACGTATTCACCGCAGCTTGCTGATCTGCGATTACTAGCGATTCCGACTTCATGGAGGCGAGTTTCAGCCTCCAATCCGAACTGAGACTAGCTTTGATGCGATTTGCTCCACCTTGCGGCTTCGCTGCGCATTGTACTAGCCATTGTATCGTGTTTCTAGCCCAGGACGTAAGGGCAATACTGACCTGACATCATCCCCTCCTTCCTCCCCGTTACCGGGGCAGTCCAACTAGAAAAATCCAACTAGTTGCAAGGGTTGCGCTCGTTGATGGACTTAACCAAACATCTCACGACACGAGCTGACGACGGCCATGCAGCACCTGTCACAGGGTTCCAAAAGGCACAGTCCGCTTTCGCAGACCTTCCCTGGATGTCAAGCCCTGGTAAGGTTCTTCGTTTATCATCGAATTAAAGAACACGATCCACCGCTTGTGCGGGTCCCCGTCAATTCCTTTATGTTTTAGCCTTGCGGCCGTACTCCACAGGCGGGATACTTAACGCGTTAGCTTCGCTACTGAAGGGGTCGATACCTCCAACAGCTAGTATCCATCGTTTACGGCGTGGACTACCCGGGTATCTAATCCGGTTCGCTCCCCACGCTTTCGTGCCTTAGCGTCAGAAATGGTCTAGTCACCTGCCTACGCCATCGGTGTTCCTTCTTATATCTACGGATTTCACTCCTACACAAGAAATTCCAGTGACCTCTACCACTCTCGAGTTTGCCAGTTCGAATAATAGTCTGTATGGTTGAGCCACCAGGTTTCACTATTCGCTTAACAAACCGCCTACGCAACTCTTTACGCCCAGTCACTCCGGATAACGCTCGGATCCTACGTATGACCGCGGCTGCTGGCACGTAGTTAGCCGATCCTTATTCATAAGTTACCGTCATATTCCTCACTTATAAAAGCAGTTTACAACCCGAAGGCCTTCATCCTGCACGCGGCGTTGCTCCATCAGGCTTTCGCCCATTGTGGAAGATTCCTCACTGCTGCCTCCCGTAGGAGTCTGGGCCGTGTCTCAGTCCCAGTCTGGCTGATCATCCTCTCAGACCAGCTACGGATCGTCGGCTTGGTGAGCCATTACCTCACCAACTACCTAATCCGACGCGGGCCACTCCCAAAGCGGATAAATCCTTTAATCCGAAGATCATATGCGGTATTAGCTACCCTTTCGGGCAGTTATCCCTCACTTTGGGGCATGTTCCCACGCGTTACTCAGCCGTCCGCCGCTCGCCGCCAAGTAGTAAACTACTCGCGCTGCCGCTCGACTTGCATGTGTTAGGCACGCCGCCAGCGTTCATCCTGAGCCAGGATCAAACTCTCCATAAAAAGAAAAGATGTACTTTTCATAAAAGATGCTTCCCTGTTGGGAAGCGTCTATAACTCAAAAATAGACTGACGATGATTATTGCACAACTAAATTGTTAAGATACAAAACGTCTCGTTGTTGGCCCTTGTTTTCGTTCCCTCAACCAGACTGAAACCATCATAGCGTATTTTTTGCGGATGGTCAACACTTTTTTGCTATTATTTTGTCGCAAAAAATACAACTACGCCCACAAGCACGCCAAGCAGCGACCCAACGAAGATCTCGAGCGGTGTGTGACCCTGTGCAGCCCGTGGCAATGTGACGTCAATACCAGTCTTCTTGATGACCTGCTGGATGGCTATACCCTGCTCACCTGATGAGCGCCGCACCTTGACAGCATCGTAGCAAATAATCAACACGAGTAGTGTCGTGACGCCAACAAGCGGCGACTGTAGCCCTTGCTGCAGTACCAGCACCGTCCAGACAGACAATGATGTGGCGGCATGCGAGCTCGGCATGCCGCCAGAGATGAAGAGCTGGTGGGTGAAGTCCAGCACCTTGCCCTTGGCGTGGGCAATTGCAAACTTAATGACGTGAGCAATTGCCCAACTGATGGCGATGGCCACAATATATGGCGAGAGATACCACGGCATGGTTATGCTTCCTTATCCTCGTCTTTTTCGCGCACAATGCCAATCGATGAGACAGTATCTCCCTCGGCAAGGCGCATCACTCGTACACCTTGAGTGGTGCGACCAAGCGTTGGGATGTCTTGGAGCGCCACACGGATGGTTTGGCCGTTTTGACTGATGAGAAGTGCCTCAGTGGCATCAGGCTCGAGAGTTTGCACAGCGATAATCGGCCCAGTCTTGGCGGTGACAACCGCTGCTTTGATGCCAACCCCACCTCGTTTATGACAGGGGAAGTTGGCCGCTTTGGTAATCTTGCCATAGCCGTTTTGGCTAATGACGAGCAATTGCTGGTCGCTACTGGTGACAATGTCCATCCCAACCACCGTATCATCGGGGCGGAGGCGTACACCACGCACGCCACGAGCAACTCGACCCATTGGTCGGCACTCTGTCTCGCTAAAGCGCACTGCCTGACCAGCTGATGTTGAGATTATTACATCATTATCGCCATTAGTCTGTTTGATCCAGCGCAGCTCATCACCATCGTCGAGTTTGATAGTGATGAGACCATTCGTACGGATGTTGGCGTAGTCTCGTAATGTTGTCTTTTTCACAGTACCCTTGGTTGTCGCCATAAAGAGGTAGCCATCATCGCTTGCATCTTTCGCGTGGTTGATAATTGATGTAATTTTCTCTTCAGGCTGGAGCTGGAGCAAGTTGACAGCCGCAACACCCTTAGCTGCGAGGCTTGCAGCAGGCACTTCGTACCCCTTAAGGCGGAAGACCCGACCCTTGTTGGTAAAGAAGAGCAGCCAGTCGTGGGTATTGGCCGGAATAAGCTGATCAATACCGTCTTCTTCCTTAGTAGACATGCCACGCTTGCCCTTGCCACCTCTGTTTTGGCGGCGGTATTCACTCACTAAAGTACGCTTGATGTAATTCTCTGATGTGAGAATAACAACGGTCTCCTCCTCAGGGATGAGCTCTTCATCGCTGAATTTGCCGAGCTCGTGGTCGATGATCTTGGTGCGGCGCTCATCGCCGTACTTCTCCTTCATCTCGAGCAGTTCCTCTTTGATAAGGCGCAGGATCTCATTCTCATCGGCCAGGATGGCCTCAAGCTGCTTGATGAGCTCGTGCAGATAGCGCAGCTCGTCTTCGATCTCTTGGCGATCAAGGCTGGTTAGCTTGCGCAGCTGCATAGCAAGAATCGCCTTACCCTGGATTTCACTCAGCGCAAAACGCTCCATCAACCCCTGCAAAGCATCGTTGTAGTTCTTACTTGCTCGGATTAGTTTAACGACCTCATCGATGTTATCAAGCGCAA
This sequence comes from Candidatus Saccharimonadota bacterium, assembly GCA_030528025.1. Classification (GTDB taxonomy): domain Bacteria; phylum Patescibacteriota; class Saccharimonadia; order Saccharimonadales; family Saccharimonadaceae; genus Saccharimonas. The sequence goes on along the minus strand of JAUMZP010000001.1, from coordinate 260,483 downwards.
TCTTGAGCCCTTCAAGAATATGAGCTCGTGCCTTCGCCTTCTTGAGCTCATATTCAGTGCGGCGACGCACCACAATGCGCCGATGCGTGATAAACTCACCGAGAATATCATGCAAGCCAAGTACCCGTGGCTGGAGACGCATCGCGTTCTCGCTACTCGGTACAAGAGCAAGCATGTTGTAGTGGAAGTTAGTCTGCAGCGCGGTGAGCTTGTAGAGCTGGTTGAGCACCTTCTTGGGGTAGGCATCCTTTTTGAGGTCGATAACGACACGCACATTACCCCGAGCCGACTCATCGCGCAAGTCGCTGATAGAAGTGAGCTTCTTCTCGTGGACGAGGTCGGCAATCTTCTCAATCAGTGTTGCTTTATTAACACCATAAGGCATTTCTGTGATAACGATGCGGTAGCGCCCACGCTTCTTCGTTTCCTCGATGGCTGCCACGGCGCGCATTGTCACGCTACCGCGACCAGTAGCGTAGGCTTGGCGCATTGGCGTGCCACCGTAGACCACTGCGCCAGTTGGAAAGTCCGGTCCTTTAATGTGCTGCATGAGGTCATCCAGCGTGGCATCAGGGTTGTTGATAAGCTCGACTGTTGCATCAACCACCTCACCAAGATTGTGGGTAGGGATGTTCGTTGCCATACCAACGGCAATACCAACCTGGCCGTTCAGTAGTAGATTAGGCAACTTGGCCGGCAAGACGGTAGGCTCTTGGCGAGTAGCGTCATAGGTGTCGCGGAATGGAACGGTTTCTTTATCGATATCAGCTAGAAGCGCCTCTGACACACGCGTCATTTTTGCCTCGGTGTAGCGCATTGCAGCAGGCGGATCACCGTCCATCGAGCCAAAGTTCCCCTGCCCCTGTACCAGCGGGTAGCGCTCAACCCAGTCTTGAGCCATACGCACCATAGCATCGTAAATAGAGCTATCGCCGTGTGGGTGGTATTTACCCATCACCTCACCAACGATCTGAGCACTCTTGATCGTCTTAGATGTCGGACCGATGCCCATTTTGTCCATCACATAGACGATGCGACGATGGACAGGTTTCATGCCATCACGTACATCAGGCAGCGCGCGGTCAACAATGACCGACATCGAATAGCGCAGGAAGTTATCCTCCATCACGTCCTCGACAGTGCGTACCTCCACACTGCGCGAGTGGCTCTGGTCAGGTATGATAGCTGGGGTGGTTGGTTGGTTATCTTCTGGCTGCATTGTATGTTCCTCGTTCATAGATTAGATATCAAGCTCCTCTAGGCTGACCTTTGCAGCGTTGGCCTGGATGAAATTCTTGCGTACGCTTACTTCGTTACCCATTAGCTTGGTGAAGATTGCGTCGGCACGCTCGGCATCCTCCAACTGGACTTGCACGAGTACGCGGTGCTCGGGGTTCATCGTCGTCTCCCATAGCTGATCGGCATCCATCTCACCGAGACCCTTGTAACGTTGCAGGGCAGACTCACTCAGGCCAGCTTGTTTGATGCGGGGCTCGCTTGGGTCTATCTCTACCCCACGAGCCTTGCGTGCTGCAATCTGCTCGTCGTAGTAGGCCTCGAGAGCTTCTTCGTTGTAAATATATTCTTGCTTGTTGCCCGAGAGACGGAGCTTAAATAGAGGTGGCTTGGCCAAATAAATATGCCCTGCCTCCACAACTGGCTGCATATAACGGAAGAAGAAGGTCATGAGCAGTGTGGCAATGTGGCTACCGTCGACATCGGCATCGGTCATGATGATAATACGGTTATAGCGCAGCCCCTTGATGTCGAAGGTGTCACCAATCCCCACACCCATACCCTTAATGAGGCTGAGGATCTCACGATTGGCGTACATTTTGTCAAGGCGGGCACGCTCGGTGTTAAGCACCTTACCACGCAGCGGCAAGATAGCCTGAGTACGACTGTCGCGCCCAGTCTTGGCCGAGCCACCAGCTGAGTCACCCTCCACAATGTACAGCTCACACTCTTCGGGGTTTTTGCTGGAGCAGTCGGCCAGCTTGCCTGGCAGGCTTGCGCCATCAAGCGCCCCTTTGCGGATTACGGTATCGCGCGCCGCTCGGGCAGCCTTGCGAGCTCGGGCAGCTAACGTCGCCTTGCCAACAATCTTCTTAGCCACCGCCGGATTTTCTTCTAGATAGTACGAGAAATACTCGCTCATTACTTGGTCAACGTAACGCCGCACCTCAGGGTTACCAAGCTTATTCTTGGTTTGGCCCTCAAACTGCGGGTCGGGCAACTTAACGAGGATAACAGCAGTAAGCCCCTCGCGGATGTCATCGCCCGAGAGGTTGTCATCCTTCTCCTTGAGGAGACCATTCTTGCGCGCATAGTCATTAATAACACGGGTCATCGCTGCGCGAAAGCCCACAAGGTGTGTCCCACCATCAGGGGTGAGCACGTTGTTAGCGAAAGGTCGAACGGTTTCGGCGTAGGTATCGTTGTATTGCACTGCCACCTCGATCATCGAGTCCTCGACTTGCTTTTCCACATAAAAGACATCGTCGCTCAGCACATCTTTACCAACGTTAAGGTTCTTGACATAACTGCGAATCCCTCCCTCGAAATAAAAGGCCTGGCGCTGCTTGGTGCGCTCATCATACACAGTGGTGTAGACGCCTTTCGTGAGGTAGGCTTGATGGCGAAGGTAGTGTACCACCCACTTATAGTCGAAGTCGACTGTCTCTTTAAAGATGGTCGGATCGGGATAGAAGATAATCGTTGTACCGTCAGGCCGGTCGGTTTTGCCCTTATTCTTGAGCGGTACAGTAGTATGGCCACGCTCAAATTCAATCCGATAGAGGCGTCCTTTGCGCACCACCTCTGCAACGAGGCGGTTTGATAGCGCGTTAACCACGCTCGAGCCCACACCGTGCAAACCAGACGACACCTTGTAGCCACCGCCACCAAACTTACCACCAGCATGCAGCACCGTCAGTACTGTTTCGAGTGTACTCAGGCCAGTCTTGGGGTGCTTGTCTACCGGGATACCGCGCCCATTGTCGGTCACCATCAAGCCACCATCGGCCAAGATACGTACATCGACGCGCGAGGCATAGCCCGCAATCGCTTCATCGATGGAGTTATCAGCAATCTCCTTAATCAAGTGGTGCACACCGTCGTAGCCTGTGCTACCGATATACATCCCCGGGCGCTTACGGACTGGCTCGAGACCCTCGAGCACCTGAATTTGCGAACCGTCATACGATCCATTATCTACTTGTTTGTTCATTCATTTCCCTCACTATTAGGTCATTCGGGTTACATTACACGCACCTTATTGTATCATAATCGCCGAATCAGCGAAAATAACAGGGGTAGAATGGCCTACATTATAGCAGCTTTTTACTCATATTTGCTCGTAGCAACGAGCCATAGACCACTGATGAACACTGCTGGCGCAGTAACAACCCACGCAATACCGCCATATATCGCAGCCGATATGACGAACAAGACACCTCCCCGCACAGCACTCATCGTACCCAGCCACTTCACTACATCAGAAGTAAAGAGACCCAGGTCATACCCATGCGCACATAGCAACACAAATAGCAACACACCATGCATCATCACCAGTGGTATGACTGGCCCAACCATCAACCAGAAGCCAACTTTGCGCTTCATCATCTGGTTTTTCGTTGTGCAATCTCCATTATCTTTAGACCGCACTGGCAAGGCTGGCTGCGTGCCAAGCAGGAGATACCAGAGGTAGAGTGAGCCAACCAGGCTGAGCACATCGCTAACGATGATCATCGCATCACTCTGTACGCCCACCTTAAGTGGATTCTGCAGCACCCAAAAAGCATACAGCGTCGAGCCAGTCATAAACACAGCATTAACTGCAAGCAAGCTTAGTGCTCCAATCCTCTGCCAATACCGATCGGTGCGGTGCGACTGCCGCAGCGCAAGATAGCCCTGCACCAGCACACTCACACTCCAAACAACCAGTAGCCACCCAAACGCCCGCTCCCCGATAGTCCGGCTACTCACGAGCGTGACACTATGCATACACAGCACCGCTGCACTGGCAATCGTCCCAACCGCACCAGCAATCACACAGGCCTCAAGCAGTGGGCGGCGCGGCGGTGCAGACACATCAGATGTGCCTGTGTGGCTATGCTGTTTTGCAGTAGTTGTAGCGATGGATTGCGTTGGCATGGGGCGGTTCTCCTCTGTTAGGCGGTAGTTTTGGTGCTTGATTATTCGCGCTGGCTGTTTGCCACAAGGACAATACCGACAACCAACGCCAGTACGCTCGGCGTCATATACACGACTTCATTTATCCGCTCTGACTGGGCAATCACATCCATAATGGCATATGACATAAAGTTAAGCTGCAGTATTTGGAGTATTGACATTATGACCAACAAGAGCACGTAGAGAAGCAATGGTAAAATAGGCGCCACAGCGATTAAACTCAAGCCCACACGCCGGCGCTTCGCCAGACGCCCAAATATCACACTAGACACTTTGTGGTTCGTAAGTGGCGCAATCTCGCGTTTGGTGCCAAGCAGGAGATACCAGAGATAGAGTGAGCCAAGTATACTGATAATTACACTCACCTCTACTGCTTCACCATACAGCCAAAAAGCGGGCTCTTGGCCAGGAGCAACGAAAAATCCATGGTATAGCCATGTAGCCACAATTAACAACCCAGGATTACCCGACAGGAGAATCAAGGCAATAAGCCGCTGCCAATAATGGTCCGACCGACCCAACTGACGCAAAGTCATAAAGCACTGCACTATCAAGCTAATACTCCACAAAAACAAAAGGTGGCCTATGATCTTCTCAGACAACGCGCGCCTACCGAATCCAGTCATAACCGCAGCTTGCAATCCTACGAATAGTGCATATGGCATAATTCCTGCTGCCCCCGCTGCAATAAACGCCTCCAACACTGGTCGGCGGCGGGCTGTTGCATACGTAACAGAGGTGGATGATGGGGATTGCCCGTTTGTTTGGCTGGATGATGTATTATCTACGACAGCTTGTGATGAGCTGCTTAGCTGTGTGCTAGGTGATGGAACAGAGGTCGTATCTGCCTTCGTTGTTTTCTTCGCAACAGGTCGTGACTGTTGTGATTTTGCTTGGTGCGCTGTGGGGCGCGCTTCTTTGGAGATGATGTCGCTTGTGTCTCTAGCGCGATGGGCACTGCTGGGGTTGATTTTTTGTGGCATAGAACCGTCCTCCTCTGCCTAGTATACGCGCCCCTTCACCGTTTTGCCACATAAAAACATGCAATTGCTTCAAATGCAAAGACTAGTGCCAGCTCGTACCAGCCACCACGCCCCACCGAGCGCGCTCCAATCAGCAGCACCGGTGCCAGCGCCAGTACCGAGCCAAAATAATAACAGCGCCGAAAGCTGAGCGTCACCGCTCGCCGCTGCGCCTCGGGCAACCAACGCCGCAGCGCCGCCGCAATACCCGCCAGCAGGTACGTTAGCAACCCCAGCATCACCACATAGCACAGCACAAAGACCAGCACGATCCCCAGGGGGTGAATCGTCGCTGGTGTGGTGGTCTGCAGCACAATCGCTAGCAGCACCGCTGCAGCTATGCTCATACTTGCAAGCAGGATTCTTCGAGACATATCTATCACTATACCAAGCAATCCGCCTGGTGAGAAGCCCGAGCAGCCGCACAAAGCAACGCGCTTGCAGCGTCCTCATAAGTAAAAGATTAGGACGCCCGGCAGCCGCTACGGGCTAGAGGTGCTCCACAGTGTGGAGCGTGAGTGGTGAGCCCTCGGTATGCGCCATGTATGAGGAAGCCACCACGCGTCGACGCCAACGATAACAAAAGTACTTCTACTTGGGGGGTACTCTATATAGTATTGGCGGAGCGCAGGCAGTGCCAAAGCTCAGCGCTATGCCGCGCTCTGCCGCTGCCTGGTGTACGCCAATGGCGACGCTGTGTTGGGTTAATGGTAGGGCAAGCTTTTCCGTTTTATTTTTCTTGGGTATTTATATTTGTAAAAGCTTACTTCTACGTTAGCACAAGCGGTATGGTAAGTCAATCGGTTGGGCTCTAGGCTGCAAAACTATGGCGGCGCTTGCATCATCTCACGACACCGCTATACATCGCACCAATATACAAGCATGAGTATTATCGTCATCGTGCGAACTATCGCAAAACATTGCCTCGCCACCCTCTTTCTCACCCACGCGAACATTGGCGGCTTGCTCATCTCTTGCACCTCTGTACTTTCGAGAGTTGTGCACAGGCATTTTTGTTGTATATATTGCAATAATTTTTTGTTCGTTTTTGGCTCTGTACTGTATGTGACCTCTGTTGTACTCTATCACTCATGTTGTGTTTATAACACAAGTTTTGGGCGATGTGTGGTCGGTCTGGGTATATGTTCGATGTGGTATTTTTTACGCAAAAATATTGCCAAAAATCGTTGACACAAGCAGTTTTCTCCCATATCATAAGGGTAGCTTCTGAATAAAAAAATTATGCAGAGGCCAAAAATAAACAACATACGAAAACTCCACATCCAAAAACAACCACTACTCGCAGGTGGTTGTTTTTTTGGTGAGAGAGGTTTGGCTAGCAAGTGGATCGTGGCGATACTTCGCAGTAGTGTTTGTGGTTTGTACGTATGCAGCCTCCTAGGTTGTGGTGCAATAAAAAATCGCCCACGCTTGGTGAGCAATCATCTTCTCTATGGTGGAGCTGCCGGGTACTGCCCCCGGGTCCGCTTGGTGCCCTCGTATTCGTCTACGAACATAGGTTTGTTTATGTGTTTGACAACGCGAGGCCGATCAGAAACAAACCAAAAATACAGCCTATCGTTGCGCGGTATATGTCCTCTCCTCGTGCCGCTGCCACCAGGAGAGCAAGCAACATAGCTATGACACTATAAGGTGCCCTGTTGCCATGCACCTCATAGCGATCGCCAGACTAAGCGGCGAGTGCAACCGCGGTCTTGGAAGATGCGAAGATCTCCTCAACACTGCGGAATGCTGCTGCAACTTTATTTTTTGCAGTTATATCTATGCGTGTCGTGCATATCCGATTCGCAGAATACAATGACAAAGTCCAAACGTCGAACGCTATATCAGCCCCACGTCTGTATATATTATAGCACGGTTTTGCTCATGTATAACCTCTCGCAGCTTGGATCTTGCAACTATGAGCAACTTGAGGTTAGCTTTCTTGGAGAGGCTCTCAGACTCGTCTCTTGTAGCACCAAAGCATTTTTATCTCTATTGCAGCGCTCTTTTCATCTATTCAGTATATGAGTGAATATCTCTAGAATATTCACCTTGTGTGTTGGGCTGAGAGCCAGTCATTACAACCAGTCCTCACGCTCCATCGGATGAGGCAGTGGAAGAGAGAGCTAGCACTAAAGGCAGATGAATTCCCGAAAGCTCACCAAAATAATTTGCACAGACCCCACCAATATGCTTAACTATAGACAGCATGAACAAAGTCGCAAAAATCAGGTCGGTTGCACCCGTGGGGTTCGCTGGCCATATGATTGACGTTGAGAGCGACATGACGAAGGGCCTACCCGCCCTGCAGATCGTTGGCCTGGGCAACAAAGCCATCGACGAAGCACGCGAACGAGTGCGCAGCGCCATCACCAACTCCCTGCTGGAATATCCAGCCCAGCGCATTACTATCAACCTCGCACCGGCCGAGCTACCCAAGGATGGTACACACTACGACTTGCCGATTGCCCTTGCCCTCCTCACCAGTAGCGGCCAGCTCCGGCCCGAGCAAGTGGCCGAGGCGGTCTTTGCTGGTGAGTTGGCACTTGATGGCACGCTCCGCCCAGTCAAAGGTGCTATTACCATTGCCGAAGCAGCTCGTGATAATAATTACAACACCATCTATTTACCCATAGAGAATCTTGCCCAAGCTTCACTCGTATCAGGGGTAACGCTCTATGGTGTGCCAGATCTTTCAACACTTTTCCTTCATCTCAAGGGCGAAAAACCACTGCCAATCTACCAGCCATCATCCACTGATGATAAACCAACAACACCCGCGTCATTGCCCCTGCTTGACGATATCTACGGCCAGGCTCAAGCCAAGCGCGCCCTCACCATTGCCGCAGCAGGCCACCACAACATCCTCTTCACCGGGCCACCCGGCACTGGCAAGTCGATGCTTGCCAAGACGCTGCCCAGCCTCTTGCCACCCCTGACTCCAGATGAGCAACTAGCCGTGACAAAGCTGCATAGCCTGGCAGGCCTGTCGCTCGACCAGAGTGTCCAGACGCGGCCATTTCGTGCACCACACCACACAGCGAGCCGCGCATCGCTGGTTGGCGGTGGGTCGGTGCCACAGCCTGGCGAGGTGAGTTTGGCTCACCTGGGTGTGCTCTTCCTTGATGAGCTACCTGAATATCCACGCACGACGCTTGAGGTATTGCGCCAGCCACTCGAGGATACCACAGTGACAGTCACCCGAGCGCGCGGGCGTGCCACCTACCCAGCCGATTTTATGCTGGTGGCCACCATGAACCCCTGCCCCTGTGGCTATTACGGCGACCCAACGCACGCGTGCACCTGCAGCAGCACACAGATCATCGCCTACCAGAAACGCCTGTCTGGGCCACTGATGGATCGGATTGACATGATCATCCCTGTCAATCGTATCCCCAACGAGCAACTGCTCTCACACCGCGCCACCACCGATCACGAGCAGCGCCATGCGATAGCCGCCATCTCCACTGCCATCCACGCTCAAGCCACCCGCTATGGTGGCAGCGCTATGCGCAATAGCCGCCTCAGCTCGGCCCAGGTGCGGCACTCTATCCCACTCTCATCAGAGGTCAAGCAGTTCCTCGATGCCGCCAGCACCAAGCTCGCTCTGAGCCCACGCGGTTACTTCAAGGTTATCAAGGTAGCCCAGACCATTGCCGACCTTGACGAAGCGCCGCACATCACCATTGCTCACATCTCCGAGGTGTTGCAATATCGACAACCAGCGCCGGTCAAAGCGTTGTAAAAATATCGTCATGTATTTTACATCGTATTCTACCTCTGTATTTTTCATACATCAGCGAGAACTTGGCAATTAAGTGCAATTCACAACATTTGACAAACTCCTCACCAGCCCGCCATACTAGAGCCATGCAAGTGAACTACTCTGACCAACCCCTTCATCACCCTACTCCAGGCCAGTCAGCGATCTTCCTCGCTGGCCCCACACCACGCTTCGATGAAGCGTCGCAGCAGCTCATCTCGGCGTCGTGGCGGCCCGAGGCGATGCGAATATTTGCAGCGCTAGGCTATGACGGGATCGTCTATGCACCAGAGAATCACGATGCCTCACCCCAGCGCGAGCTCGACCTCCTCAAGCAAGCACGCTGGGAATGGGAGGCGCTCGACGCAGCAATAGTGGTGCTCTTCTGGGTGCCACGCGTAATCGACCGGTCGCTACCTACACTGGGTATGCCTGCCTTTACCACCAATGTAGAATTTGGCCTTCATATCGGCAAGAACCCAGCCAAGGTCGTCTACGGCCATCCAGAGGGCGCGCCCAAGACGCGCTACCTCGACGCGCTCTACACCGAGCGCACTGGACGGCAGCCAGGCAAAACACTCGAAGAGACAATCACGCAGGCAATTGCCTGTGCCAAGGCGCTGCAAGTGCAGGACAATTAGCCGCTCATCTGCATCTCGCCCTACCGGTTTCTCACATTTTCTTTGGTGGGGTTGGTGGGGTGTGAGGCTCGTTATCTATAAACGCGCAAAAGAGAAAAACGCTGTAAACCAAGGGGCTTTCATTCTCATAACCCCACCTATAGCGTCTCTCACCAAGCAATCGCTGCGAAAAATCACCAAATTGCAGCATATTTTATTTGCCTTTTGCTGCGACATCTGGTAAACTTTTGGGGAGTCAATTCGTTTTAAGCTCAAGCAAAGGAGAGCATAATCAAATCAACCACCCGCATCAACGAAGCCATCCGTGCACGCGAGTTGCGCGTCATTGGCGAAAGCGGCGAACAACTTGGCATCATGAGCCGGCAAGCAGCCCTGGATAAGGCGCGGCAAGCTGGCGTAGACTTGGTAGAGTTTTCGCCCAATGCTAACCCACCCGTTGTGAAGATCATCGATTGGGGCAAATATCAGTACCAAAAGATGAAGGAGCAGCAGCGCAATAGGCGAAGCAATAAAGCCAATGAGCTCAAGCAGATGCGTTTTGGCCTAAAGATTGGCGCTAATGATCTTGAAATCAAGCTACGCAAGATCCGCAAATTCCTGGCTGAGGGGCACAAGGTCAAGGTTTTGATCTTTTTCCGCGGCCGCGAGATGGCGCATCGCGAGCTTGGCTATAATTTAATTAGCCAGGTTGTCTCCGCTCTTGAGGACGAAGCGATTGTCGAGCAAAAACCACTGATGGCTGGGCGCAACCTCAGCATCGTAATAAGGAGTAAGTAATGCCAAAACTCAAGACCCACAAGGGCACTGCTAAGCGCATTAAGCTAACCAGTACCGGCAAACTGACCCGTCGGCGTGCCTTCGGAAACCACATACTCTCCAAGAAGAGCAAGTCGCGCAAGCGCAATATCAACACCCCTGCTACCATCACTGGTGGTATGGCCAAAAATGCTAAACGAGCCTTAGGAGTCTAACATATGCGCGTCAAACGAGGAACAACCGCCCACGCTCGCCACGCCAAGATGCTGCGAGCTGCTAAAGGAATGCAACACAATCGCACCCGGAGCTTTCGCCTTGCCAAGCAAGGGGTAATCCGTGCCCTGCAATATGCCTACCGCGACCGTCGCAACCGCAAGCGCGACCTGCGCCAGTTGTGGATCACCCGCATCAACGCTGCTGCCCGGCAAAACGGCACCACCTATGGCCGCCTGATCGCTGATATCAAGGCTGCTGGTGTGGCACTCGACCGCAAGGTCCTCGCCGAGCTCGCTGTCAACGAGCCACAGGCTTTTGCAGCTGTCGTGAAGCACGTCACCCGCAAGTAGTGTAGCAATTTATACGACGTTGTGAAGAATACACACCTCTGTAACAGGGGTGTGTATTTCTGCTTGCCCAGCCGCTGGCCTCCGGATATTTTCTTGTTCGGCGAGGAGGTTGTAGAAAATAACAAAGCTCCAAAGTTGGAGCTAACACATCATACCATAAAGCAGCCTATCGATAAGCCGGGTTCTGTCGTGGATGATCATCTATCTAGTTTGCAAATTGCTCTGCAAATCGAGCGGTTAGCGATAGCCACAAGCGGATCACTCATCCGTGGCTATCTCCTTGCAGCCGACAGGGTTTACCTCCGCGGCATGTCACCATGCAGCGCTGTGAGCTCTTACCTCACTCCTTTCACCCTTACCCCGCTACTCGAGCGCTACTGCGCACGAGCATTGGTGTTGCGGAGCGGTATCGTTTCTGTGGCACTTTCCCTAGGGTTGCCCCCGGTCGCCGTTAGCGACTGTCGTATCCTGTGCTGCCCGGACTTTCCTCTTGCCAAGTAGCAAGCGATCATCTAATAGACTGCCTCCCTATTATAGCATAAGGGATTTATGATACGTGGGTGTCAAAGCCTTCATCTTCAGTACAGGGCCCTCTTCATCACTTCCTCCGATAGAGCGCTATAAGGGTCGATACTCCCCAAGTATCGACCTCTTGCGCTGGGCTGCTAATTGGTTATTACAACCGATTAGCACACTCCATCGGATGAAGTGATGAAGAGAAACTGTGTGATACTCTTGACCTTCAACCATCAAAAAATCCCAGACTCACCCCAGGCGCTTGATATTCCCCTGCATGATGCAAGGTGGGTCTCCTCATCCATACCCACGGGTATGGTGAATGTTGGAATCCCTATCATATGATGTTAGGAAAATCATACACGCCCGATATTCGTCTGGGACACTCTTAGTATACCACAGAATGGTAAGCGGCGTCACGTTTGCGATGTTGAGATCCTCACACCTTCTTCCTTAGTACTAAACATGTCAATATCTGCTGAAGCACCTCTTGTATTGGATGTTTAAAACTCTGCTAGTGCTCATAACAGACACTCACCTTTGTACGAGAGACAGCCTCATTCAATCTCCCACCAAGCTAGCCTATAATCTAAACCCTGTACCAAGCCAGGTTTCCTACTCCTAACCAAGCGACACGCCAAACACCAACGAGAAAAGCTGCAAGATACCCCTGATAGCCGCCATCATCACATTACCAATAGCTGAGCTACCGACCAGCACCAATACAAAGACCAGCATCACGCCGTACTGCTCCACCACCTCCATGCCGCGGCGCACAAACTCCGGTGCCAAAGCATACAGCACACGTGAACCATCGAGCGGTGGGATAGGCAGCATATTAAAGACAAAGAAACCAAGATTCACACTCACTGCCGTAGCAAGCAGCGGCTGCACTGCTGGCCCAGCAATCGTCGCATATAGACCGAAGCAGATGAAGGCAATGACGAAGTTCGTCAGCGGCCCAGCAAACCCCACCAGTGCTGCGCCCCATTCGTCACCACGCACTCGCTCGGGGTTGTACGGCACTGGCTTGGCCCCACCAAACACTGGTAGGCCCAGCAGTGCCAAGCTCAGTGGCAAAAGGATGGTCAAGAATGGATCAATATGATGCAGTGGATTGAGCGTCAAACGCCCCTGCTCCTTAGCCGTATCATCGCCCAGCCAGTACGCCATAAAGCCATGCATCGCCTCGTGCAGCGTCATTGAGATAAGAATAACAACAAGGACGATAATGAGGTGAGCGATATCAATATGCATTTCTTTATTGTACCACATTGTCTACCCACCTTGACATTGCCTCCTTGGCAGCGTATACTAATACAGATTGTAATAATATAAGTTATAAGTGGAATAAGAATATGGCAGCACGATGTGAACTGACTGGCAAGGGCAAGCAATTCGGCAACAATGTGAGCTTCTCGTTGCGACGCACCAAGCGAGTCTTCAAACCAAACCTTCAGAAAAAGACCTTCATTGTAGATGGGCAAAAGGTCACTATGGTTCTCTCGACCAAGGCGATCCGTACCCTCAAGAAGAAAGGCCTGCTCACCAGCGCCAAGACAAAGGCCAAGGCTGCGGCGTAGTCACCCAGAGCAAACGATAATTGTAAAAATATCCCCTTTCATAGGGGATATTTTAGTGGTTACTTCGCTTTATCTAACTCAGCAATCGTCGCGAGCACGCCAGCGAACTGCCGAGCAAACTCTGGCCGCAGCACCAGGACACGCTGGGTGCCAACCGCTTCGCTCGTGACAATGCCTGCTTCGCGCAGGACTTTGCAGTGGTGCGAGACAGTCGAGAGTGAGAGATTATGATCGATCTGGCTGCAGCCCAGCCGCCCCTCCGCAGCCAAGCGACGGACAATCCGCAGCCGCAGTGGATCGGACAGAGCGGCAAAGATATGCTCTGGTGCGAGTGCGTCAGTTGGGGTGTTTTGTTGGGATGTCATTTCCTTTGTATTGTCTCATACCTGCTGGTCATTGCCAAGGCAAGCACTACTACGCCGGACGCCACGAACGGAATTACCTGCGCTGGCTGGCTACTAATAATCGCACTACCTAGCATACCACCAAAGCCTTGACCAATGTAAATACTGGATGAATTGAGTGAAAGATTCAGCTGAGCCCGTTCTGGAGCAAGCGCAATAATGCGGTATTGCTGAGCAATCGTGGCAATCCAAGCACTAGCTGTCCATAATAGCACACTGCCACCAACGAGACCAAGCGCGCCTGGCATCCCAGTCGCCACACCAAGCAAAGCAAGCGCCAACGCAAAGGCAAGCATTGCCCAGCGGGCCAGCCAAATGTGGGCAAAACGATCGGTCAGCCAGCCGCCTAGCACACCACCCAGGAGTGAGCCCACACCAAAGATGAGCAAAATCCAGCTAAAGTATTCGTGCAGACCCGCCTGCTGTACCACTGCACTCAGATATGAAATCACGCTGGTGCCGGCTACAAATATCACTACTGTTATCAATAACGTCAGTGCAACCTGACGATTAGCCAGACCTGCTACTAATGTGCGAATCGTTGGTACCTGCTGCGCTGGCTGTGCCTCACGTGCCCGAATGCCCAGCACAATGCCACACAACACCAGCACCGCAGCCACTGCCATCGCCCAAAACAGCATATGGTAGCCATAGCGCTCCCCCATAACCGAGCCTAGTGGCACAGCGAGCACCGTTGCCATCGTCATACCTGTTGTAACGACAGAGATTGCCTTGCCACGATGCTTGACTGGGGCAAGGCTAGTCGCCAAGGCCATTGCCGTTGGCATCATCATAGCTGAGCCCCATGCTGCCATCACTCGAGCTGCCATCATCCACACAAATGACGACGCAAGCGCTGCCACTACATTACCAATTGCAAATATCGCTAGTGCTAGTATCAAGGTAGACCGCCGATTGCGCCGCCCCATCAGCATGCCACACAATGGTGCCGCCAGTGCATACACCCACGCAAACACCGTTACCAAGAGGCCGGTCTGCCCCAGCGACACCCCAAGCTGCTGTGCCACCTGTGGCAATACTGCTGCCAGCATAAAGCCATCCGCTCCAATCACGAAGGCTCCTAGCGCTAGCACCGCAATCTTACCCCACGGCGTGGTTGATTGTTGTTCCATAAAATCATTCCTTTCTTCGATATAAATCGAAATAATAGTGATATTTCGAAGTGTATCGAATTTAGTGCGCTGTGTCAAATCGACCACATTATGACAATGATTTCACGATGAATCTCACAATCCTCATCACTGTCTCGCACTCATTTCTTGAGAAAACTATAGGGACTGGCCCCATCTTGCCCATCAACCCACCAACACTCGTGCCGACTACAACTAATATTCATATCCACCAGATAAAGCAGCGAGGAGAAAATGGAGTAAAGATATACCACAAAAACCAGCCTCTCTGCGAGGCTGGTTGCGCTTGGTGTATATGAATCCTAGCTTCGAGCCAACTCAAACACCGTCAGCACTTCGGGCAGGTTACTCGCTGTTTTGATCTTGAGTTTGGGTTTTTGCTCGACTGGTGCGCCGAGCTCCTTCTCAAAGACCTCCACTGTGTCTTGCGGTACTTCGTAATGCAACGCACTATCAGCATAGTGGACGGGCACCACCACCCGTGGCTCGATCTTGCGAATAATAGCGGCGGCACTTGTCGCATCCAGCGTGTAACCATAGCCACCCACTGGAATAATGACAATGTCGATCACCCCCAGCGCCTCGAGCTGGGCGTCAGTAAGCTCTGGCGCGATATTACCAATCACCGCAATGCGAATATCGCCACACTCAATGCGATATACTGTAGAGAGCTGCTCACTCTCTGGCGTATCGATGTGGCGCGTGGCTGCAATGCCGCGGATGGTATAGTCACCCACTTCATACTCGCCGGGCTGGTCAATGATAAGGCGTGCCTCGGGATTAGCTACCGCAAAGCGCTCTTCGGTCGCAAGCTCTACTGCGTCCTTCGTCTTAGCATCCTTCAGGCCTAGCAGCGATAGCTTGGGGTCAACTGCGAGCGTGGTTTTCTTCGTCGCAATGATGACTGTGTTGCCGCCTTTGTATTCGATATCAAGCATGATTCTCTCCTTCGTCTTCTTTTAATATATTATCAACGTCTACCAATACGGTATGCTTGTTGGTCAGAATGGTGGTAATAAAGCGGTCGCGCACGCTCAGCCGATAATAGAACTCGTCGTAGCTCAGGATGCTATACGTCAGCTCGCGCCCCTCCTGTCGCTCGATAACTGCCACCACGCTGCGCACCTTGGTGGCCGAGAGGTTACCCACGAGCAGCAGGTCGATCGTACTGGCAGACCCCTTCACCAATGCCCCCGCCGCAATCGCCACACGCAAGCGTGGCAACTGCATAATCGCATCTTGCCAAGCAGGCCGGTAACCCGACTTGTTCTTGGCTGGAGCAATTTTTTGGTCGGCAAAGATAACGCGCAGTGGTGGATAATATTCGTACTGCTGGTTTACTTCGTAGTACAATTTGTTATCCACGCTGTCGCTCGTAATGATCCCCACTTCCAGCATATTGAGCAGCTCACGGCGCACCGAATTAATCTGCTCATTAATTAGCCGCGTAATCTCGCGCACATAAAATGCCTTTCCTGGATTGTTCAAGAAAAGGTGGAGCAATTTCACACGAGTTTTTGATCCAAACAGTGCATCTATCATTACGGTCACCAACTAGATTTATGGTATCACATCTGGTGCGCTTGCGCGAGCACCCGATCAAGGTAGACCTCAGCATCCTCCAGCCTGTGCCATATGATGTCGGGATTGCGCCGCAGCCAGGTCATTTGCCGCTTAGCCAGGCGCCAGTCTGCTGTACAAAATGCCGCTTTGGCTTGCTCAAGCGTATACTCGCCCTGTTGTAATTTATGTATAATTGGGTAGATATTCCCTGTCATTGCTTCACTGTCCCAGCCGTATTGGGTCGCTAATTCCGTAGCTTCTTGTACAACACCATGCGCAAAAAGCTGCTCTGTCCGCTCAGCAATGCGCTCGCGTAGGACATCACGCGGCGATGCAATACCTACAACATAGGTATTTTTATCAACATGTGCTGACCTCTGTAACTGTTGTCCTTCTCGCACTATTGTATTAATAACATGCCTTTTGTTGTATTTATTATTGGGTAATTCTATGTTGTGTACTCGACAATGTTCGTGCAAGGTTTCTATAGAATAGCCCTGTAACTGCTGCATAAGCTTTTTGTTCACCGTCGGAAATTGAAATTTATACAACACCGCATCGACATACAGGCCCGTCCCACCGACGAGAAATGGGATGCGCCCACGCTGACGAATAGCCGCAATTTGCCGATTAGCATAGCGCTGGAAATCCACTGCTGTGAAGCGCTGGCCTGGCTCCACCAAGTCTAGCCCCCAGTGTGACACAAGGGCTTGTTCGTGCGGCGAGGGCTTGGCGGTGCCAATATCCATACCCTTGTAGATGGTGCGCGAATCGGCGCAAATGATCTCACCACCATATTGCCTAGCAAGGCGAATCGCCAGGCTGGTCTTGCCGCTGGCGGTTGGCCCAACGATGGCAATGAGCGGCGTAGTAGGTGGTGTGTTATTTTTTGTGAGCATGCGAGCTACTCCTCATATCATTCTGAGGCGCGGTAAGTGGCCGCCAGCGACGCTGTGCAAAATCAACCACGCGGTACGAATCATCACACTGGATCCCATCGTGCTCAAGCAATTGCCGCTGCGCTGCCTGCCCGCCCGGAAAGCCAACCGCAAGGCCTCCCTTGCAATTTACAAGTCTATGCCACGGCAGCTCCTCCGACCCACCATGGGCAATCTCCCCCACTCGCCGCGCAGCATATGGGTAGCCAGCAAAAGCTGCCAAGTCGCCATAGGTCGTCACTGCATCATCCGGTAGCTGCGCCATCAGTTCGTAGATGGCATCACGCAGGCTCATCGCTAGCAAGTCGCTCAATTGCCACCTCCACTTCGTACCAATTTGCGCAGCGCACCACCCCAGCTGGCAGCGTTGCGGCTTGGTTCCAGGCGTAATCGCCAAAGAGCAGCGCATTGCGGCCATACGCTGCCACCGCTTGGCAGTGCTTGAGCTGATCGTCAATCAGCACATCGGCATTAATCTGCACCACCAACTCTGCCTTGGTGGCACGGTGCGAATCATTAGTTAACTCATCCCAAATGCCCGAGAAGTAGACTGATGTACTGGCAAAGATACCCGGAAAATGCTCATCGATCCAGGCCATCGTATCGCTTTTCATTTGCAAGCGACGTGATGTCGCAATCATCAAGTGATGCTGCTGCACCAAGCGCTCCAGCACCTCCAGCGCGCCGCCAATGTGTCCATAGCCCGTACTGAGGCTAGCATCTATCAGCTCGGCGCTGCGCCGTTTCACTTCAGCATTATCCACCTGCCACATCTTAGCCCAATGCTCATCGTAGTCATCGACCGTCAGGTTCGTCCCCCAGCGCTGGTTGCTAAAGGCGACGATGCCAGCGGCATTCTCCGCCAGCACGTCATCAACATCCACAGCAATGCGTAGGCGACGCATTAGCTCAGCCCCTCTAGGTACGCCGCTAGCTCATCCAACGGCACCGTTGTCTCGTCCTGCTGGGTGCGTACACTTACCTGGCGGTTGGCTTTGTCGCGCGGGCCAACGATAATCTGCACCGGAATTTTTACAACAGTAGCTTCGCGAATCTTTTTACCGAGCGATTCATTGCGCATATCTGTTGTATATCTTACCTCGTTGTATTTTATAGGACGCATCAGTACCACTGTTTTGAGCACCGATGTGATTTCATCAACATAGTCTTCTACGGTGTTGTTAATTGTAAGAATACGGACTTGCTCGGGCGCAATCCAGAAGGGGAACCACCCCGCTGTGTGCTCAATAAAGACGCTCAGGAAGCGCTCAATCGAGCCCAGCAGCGCGCTGTGAATCATCACTGGCCGAGCCATGTCACCCGCTTCATCGGTATATTCGAGGCCAAAGCGCTCGGGCTGGACGAAGTCGAGCTGCACCGTTGCCACCTGGTGCTCGCGGCCAATCGCATCCGTCGCCATGAAGTCGATCTTCGGCCCATAAAAGGCCGCTTCGCCCTCCTGCTCGAAATAATCCAGTTGCTTAGCCATCACAGCTGCCTTGAGCTGAGCCTGGGCCGATTGCCACAATTCTGGTGCCCCAAGGTAGCCCTCACCCTCATCGCGATAACTCAGGCGGACACGCAGCTTCATCCCAACAATGTGGTACAGCTCCTCGGCACAGGCTAGCAAGTTGCTCATCTCCTGCTCGATCTGATCTGGCCGGCAAAACACATGGCTATCATCCTGCGTTAGTGAGCGCACCCGACTCAAGCCACCCAGCTCGCCAGTTTTTTCGTCGCGGTAGTCGGTCGTTGTCTCGAGGTAGCGCACAGGCATATCACGGTAGCTCCGTGGCTGACTAGCAAAAATCTGCGTGTGATGCGGGCAGTTCATTGGCTTGAGAGCCATCTTGTCGCTCGTCTCTTGACTCGTCACAAGGAAGAGTTCATCACCAAACTTCGCCCAGTGCCCACTCATCTCATACAAATCTTTCTTGGTAATGTGCGGCGTCCAGACTTTGGAAAAGCCGTATTTCTCACGCAGCTGGTTAGAGAGCTGCGCTGCTTTATCGCGCAAGATCGTGCCACGCGGTGTAAAGAGTGGCAAACCCACCCCCACCAGTGGCGACATTGTGTAGAGGTCGAGTTCTTTGCCAAGCTTGCGGTGGTCGCGCTTTTTGGCTTCTTCGCGCATCTGTAGGTAGCTATCAAGCTCCACTTGTGTTGCAAAGGCCACGCCATAGAGCCGCTGCATCTGCGGCCCGGTCTCGTCGCCTCGCCAGTACGCACCAGCCACACGCAGCAACTTGAAAGCCCCCACTTTACCTGTACTCTCCACGTGCCCGCCGCGGCACAGATCGGTGTAATCGCCCTGAGAGTAGAGTGATACCGTCTTTACCTTACTCTCACCTTCTGCAGCGCTACCAAGGGCCTCTCCAGCCAATTCTTTGGCAATAGTTGTCCCCGAGCGCTTCAGGTCATTGAGCAACTCAACTTTATATGGCTGATCTGTCTCCTTCGCCCAAGCAATCGCCTCATCTACCGGCACATCGCGGCGTGTAAAGGGTAGATCGCGCGCAATAATACGCCGCATCTCCTTCTCGATTTTGCCGAAATCCGCCTCAGATATCGTCACATCACCAAGGTCAATGTCATAATAGAACCCCTGATCGATAGCTGGCCCCACGCCAAACTTCGCCTGTGGCCACAAATGCTGGACGGCTTGCGCCATGATGTGCGCCAAGCTATGGCGCATTGCTTGCTGCTCGCTATTCATTGCTTTGTTTGCTCATCAACTTCTCTGCTGCACACTGGCAGCTAAAAGCCGACTCGCTCCTCCTTGTATATAAATTATTTTGATAAAAATAAAAACATGCGTCCTGGCACGGATATGTCCATCCGACCAATCTCGCATGTCTCGGGCCGCTTGCACGCAAACGGCGGTTCCACCGGACTTCTTGGCGCTTACCGCCAAGCACTCATGACGCAACGTTCTCGCACATCACGACAGCCCACGAAGCTCGGGAGGCTGGTGAGGCCCCGTCAGCACTTACCGTCCATTGTATAACGAGAGTGGGGGTGGGTGCAAATATCGCTAGGCATCAATAGTATTCTCACATCCACTCACCCCACACTCCCTCCTCCGGAACACTATAAGAGGTCAATGTCTCCCAGACATCGACCTCTTGCGCTGGGCTGAAAACAGATTATTGCAATCTGTTTTCACACTCCATCGAATGAAGTGCGGGGGGCGCGAATGCACAATAGCTGCTCGAGTCTTTCATTTATCTACCCCGTACCAACTCATCTACCCTTGCCCTCCCCTGCATCTTCTGCTACAATACACGTGTCGGGCGATTAGCTCATTTGGCTAGAGCGCTTCATTGACGTTGAAGAGGTGAGAGGTTCGAATCCTCTATTGCCCACCATTTCGGTCTATTCGCCAGTGCGCCATGTCGGTCTGTAAGGTACACTGGCACGAAAGCACTTACTACTATAGTAAGTGCTTTTTGTTATAGTAAAGCCTCGTGATATTACTTCGCTACCAGCTCACACCACAAACTTGCAAAACGCAAGCCTTGATGCTACGCTAAAGGTATGACACGAACAGCTAACAAACGCTCAGCCTGCCCCATTAGCTACAGTCTCGACTTTTTTGGCGACAAATGGACACTCCTTATCATGCGTGACGTGCTGCTCTTTGGGCGCTGCTACTTTCGCGAATTCGCACGCGATGAGCACATTGCGAGCAATATTTTGGCCGATCGCTTGGCGCGGTTAGAATCGGCTGGCTTGCTTGATAAGCAGCGCGATCCACTCCAGGGTAATCAATACATTTATAGCCCAACAGACAGCAGCTGGCAGCTCTTGCCACTACTCGTCGAACTACTCTTTTGGGGTGCTTGCGCCGACCCACACGCAGCTGTGAGCGACGACTATCGCACTACCATTGCCAACGAAAAAGATTTGCTCAAACAAGAAATCATGCTTGCCGCAAAAACCGGCACCTTCGTCGACTACTACCACAACACCATGGGTATACAGGGGTAGAGCCTCTCACAAAAATTGATATGTGGTAGAAATACATAGTATATTTTGGTTGCAAATTGCAAGTGATATACCCTCCTTGGTGCGGATACTTTTCTTTACGAGCTTGTCCATCTTGTTCCTGAAGATTACTACTTTATGAATCGAAGCAAAAAATATTCATATAATAGTATGTCAGGCAGTCGCATATCCTTCGCCCATAAGCACCTCATCATCCTCGTATTTAATTCTCTCTACGAGCCCTTAATTCATCACGTCACTTGTATATTGCAAGCAAGATCGCAAACTACACTACAATCTATTTTTTGATTAATTATGAACACAATACGCACATATTCACGCACTACCTTACACTTACCTAGCTCATCCGCACAGCCTGAGGGGCGGCTTACATCCTGATCAAACTCACGCATCAGCCATACAATATAACGTATATGTTTATCAATACTGTGCACTATATAACCACCCGCATCCAACAGCCTAGTGCCACATACGCCTCTCTCCATTTTCTCTCATAGAGCATGGTAACTAATTTGCTTACCAGCTCTCAACTCTATAGCAGAAAGCCAATAGCAAAGAAGTGCTACCCCCACTACTTTCAAGAATGAGACAGAAAAACCAGTGCACTAAATGAACAATCGGTATGCATATTCATACTACGGCTGCACTCAACATCCCTGTATAATTGAGAACTCTTCCATTTCAAGCCATCACACCTTTCGAAATATACCCCAACCGAGCAATTTACTATACATCTAAAGTACTTATCCTCTCCTATAGCGCAACTATCTGCGATTCTTTGACCAATATTCATCCACACCAGGCTATTAGTTATCCACATTGCACATAGCCATTTTACTGCTCATCATATGCGTATGGTGATATAATACTTGCATAGTTCTCATTTGTATTTTTGTATTTTTGTAGCATAATAGTTATTTCAATAACCTAACCTCTGTAAAATTCCATCAGAACGCTAGAAACTTCACCAGAAATAACACTCATATTTGCTCCACCAAAAGGATCCTCACTACTATAGAAAGAGATTATGGAGTCCATGACTTACCTATACACTTAGCCTCTCTATCCATCTCTTACCTGAGACAGACAAGACAAATCAGGAAGTGGGCGGCACCACTCTTAGTCGCTCGCGTGGATATCGGAATATTGCCAAAGGTAATTCAGCCCAGTGTGGCTCGTAGCACGCCACTCATACCTACATTAAATAGCCTTTTGTACTTTATGCTCTCTCATCTTTCATATCACTCCCTTAAATACATTGTGAGTGAGACCGAATCTAGCCTTCTCCTCAGTACTATCACTCTTCAATAGAGCATAAAATCTGCCGCAAAGCCCTGCCAAATTCCTCTCATATTAATAAGAATAGTCATTTTGGAGCGGTATCGAGCCTTATAGTGCTCCCGCCAGAGAGGATAGAGAGAAAAGATAAAGTAGCTAATACTTTGCGCTCCAATCCACATCAACATAATAACCGGCCATTCTCTGGCCGGCTACGTATAAGATAGTTCGCTTCGCAAAGTGTACAGGCACACAGGCACCTACTTACTCTTTTTTGCGCTGCTTCTTGGCGGCTTTTTGGGCTTGTTTAGCGGCTTTGGCGCGGTCACGTGAGCCGGTAGTAGCCTTGACGGTTACATCAAATTTATCGAGATAGCGGCCAAACGCCAGGTGTGTCTGCGCATTAAAGGCACCAATCGCACTAAAGCAAATGGATGTGACGGGCATAAGGATCCACTGCGCCACCATAGCAAAGCTGCGCCGACGCTTGTAACGTTCAGGCCGTGGCGGCAACATCTTAAGCATCAAGAAGACGGTGATAAAGATACCGATCATCGCAAAGCGCTGCAAATTACTAATCACCTCGGGCAGTATATGCACCGCATAGCTGCGCGATGATTCTTGGTTGATCAACAGTGGCACCCACCCACCAAAGGTCACTAAAAAGGCCATCACTGCCAGCGTAACGTGCCCATCGAGTAAGCGCATGAAGCGGGCAAACACTTCAGCAAACGGCACATTGCGCCGCCGCGTAAAGGTACGCACTGCTACATATGGGATGTCCGATGCGCCATAGCTCCAGCGCCGGAGCTGCTTAAACTGTGCCACCACTGTCCCCCAGAAGGTGTTATCCATCACGGCATCTTGGTAGATAGGCACATGGATGGGCAAAACACTGTAGTCTCCCGCAAAGTAGAAGTAACTGCGCCAGTACTGGTGGCCATCTTCCACGATGCTGCGTGTACTCCAGAAGTTCATCTCCACCAGAGCATCCATTGGCTGTGAGTGCGAGGCAAAGTTGCGCAACGTGTGGGGGCGCATACTGCTGATGATCGTCCAGAAGGAGTTACCCGTCGCAATCACCCGCATCGGCGCTGGGGCATCCCAGATGTTGCCGAAGTATAGTGCAATCGGCTGGTACGACAGACGCTTGCGCTCGGGGTGAACGATATACTCATACGCCACATAGTCGAAGTATGATGGATACGGGCGGTTGTCGCTGTCGAGCGTGGTGATCATCACATCACTGTAGGCAATCCCCTGCTCGTCACAGTAGCGCTGGAGCTGCTTACCAGCATAGGTGATGTTACCACCCTTACCAATCACCTCATCAGGCATGTCCTTAGGGTGCATGATAGTCTGGAAGGTGAAAAATACATCGCCATACTCCTGCTGGAGACGAGCGGCTGTGCGGGCAATATCTACCCCACCACGCTCCTCATAGGCAAGGACAAGGATGATCTGCTTATTGTTGTATGTTGTATTCTTAACTGACTCGATGGTAGGCTGCAAGACATCATACGACTCATTGTACGCCGCTACAATCACTGCTTGGTAGAGTTGCGATGGTCGCGGGAAGCTCGCTGGGTCGGCCGCCATAAGGCGGAGATTCTCACAATGCTCTTGGGCATGGAACTCACGCTGATGTCGCTTCGGTAGTGTCTGCTGCTGAATGGCAGCATAGCTCGCTACTGGGTCTTCGAGCTGCTCCAGGCGCTGCCGCCAATCGACCACCTGCGCCTTCTCTAGCTGGTGGTGGCCTGTCAGCGTACGGTAGGCAATGCCAATCGAGCGGACAATCACACTCATCACCAAGACGAGAAGGTAGATAGACGCCCACAGTGGATTTATCAAAGACAAAATGATAAACAAAATCAGCATCCCATAGCTGAGGAATGCTGGGAGAATTTCAAATAATCGGTAGAGGAGAGTGCGCTTGCCCATGGGCAGCTCGAGATCGTTGTGGTTCATTTATCGATATGCCAGGTGCATTACTGCTAATCCATACGAGGCAGCAACCAGCAGCACCAATACTGCCGCCGCCCCCACAAAAAGCGCTGTCTGGCGGCGCTGCAGGCTATACAGCTTAACCATCAGGCCAATGTGCACCACCATTACCAGCGCACCAAACAACACAAAACTGAGTAAATAATACCAATAACTCTTATAAAAATGCGCCTCGCCAAAGGCGGTGTAGCGCACATAAACCTGCACATCGCGCACCTGCAGCGTGAAGCCCATCACCAGCATATAGATGATACCCGCGACAAATACACCAATCAGCGCCGCAAAGAATGGCCGATCGGCTGCGATCGTGCGGAGAGGGGTACGCAGAAAATCCTTCTTCTCTTTGGTCATAAACAAATGGAGCCGCTGACCGGACTCGAACCGGTGACCTACGCTTTACGAAAGCGCCGCTCTACCAACTGAGCTACAGCGGCATCACCGCTATATTATACTAGAGGCGAGGCGAAAATGGAAGGCAGCGCGGCGGTGATAGCCTGTAGAAGAGCTACCTTGCTACAGCAATGATAACCTATTACGAAAGCGTTGTGGCTGAGGATGTAATAGCAGTGCCCTCCACTCCTACCTGCTTGATGAATATCGACCCTTATAGTGTTCCGGAGGAGGGGGTGTGGAGAGGGTGAGCGTGATACAAGATTAAGGTTGGACGATTCCTTACAAACCTCTTGCGATTTTTGGTAATTGCTGCTACTATTGATCTAGCCTATGCGCTCGTAGTGAAGATGGCCTATCACGTCTCCCTGTCACGGAGAAGATCGCCGGTTCGAATCCGGTCGAGCGCGCCAGTATTGGATACCATCATACCCTCTTGCAGCGAGTCAAGTGGGTGTTTTTATTTGGCATACAAAGAACCCCTGTTGTAGCTCACATCATCATCTTCACCTCAACCCTCACACATCACAAAAACGCCTCTGCAAGAGAGGTGTTTTTTGCAGCAGCCCGATGTCAACGCTTAGCGCGTAAACTTCTCATGCAACGCATGGTACTCGTAGATTTCGTCATCTGAGAACCAGTGGTTGATCTCTTGCTCAGCTTCCTCAGGATTACCCGAAGCATGGATGAGGTTGGGCACACCCTTGTCTTCGTCGTTGGCATAGCCAAAGCTCATGTGCGAGTAGTCGCCGCGGATCGTCCCCATCTCGGCAGCCATTGGCTCGGTTGGGCCCACCAGCTTGCGCACCAGCTTGACAGCCTCTACCCCCTCAAACACCATAGCAATAACTGGCCCTTGCATCATAAAGTCCAGCGTCACCCCAAAGGCGTGCTTGCCACGGCGCGACACCATTTTGCCAATCTCCTCGTAGTGGCGGTAGTAATGATCGCGCGTTGGAGCGATCATCTTGACGGCTACGATCTTGAGGCCCACTCGCTCAAAACGGGTCAAAATCTCGCCGACAATCCCCCGCTGCACAGCGTCTGGCTTGAAGACGACCAAGGTCTTTTGCACATTATTATTGTTGGGCACCGCTGTTGTTTCGCTCATAACGCTCCTTATTGTTAGGTTTGCTTGTATTATAGCGTATTGTGAGTGATCGCAAAACAGCTGATGGAGTACGAAGCTCGTTGTGTGTTACGATACTACTATGCGAACACTCTTCCCTGTCTCCACTAAGGCTGCCATTTACAGTAAGGATGCCTCTCATATTCTTATCATTTTATACTAATAAGAATAAGAGCTGGGGTTTGCCTAGTGGGCATATCGAAGCAGGCGAGACACCAGATCAAGCAATCGAGCGCGAACTTATGGAAGAGTGCGGCCTTGCCATACCACACCTCCAGTGCAGAGACTTCTTCCTCCACAGCAAGGGCAAGATTATCCTTGCCTATGCAGGAGTCACTCCTTCTCATACGCTGCAATCAACCAAGCACAACTGCGAAGGTGCTCCAACGTAGGTGACCCGTGCCGAGTTTGCTACTCTCACTATTGAACCACACTACAAAGAACTCGCCCTTGCTACCTGCCCCCCCTACCAACACCTGATCTGCTATACCACCTTGCCTCCATTGTGGTATACTATGGCAAATGGCACAGCACTATTATATGCAAGATTTGATCATCGACTTCATCGAATACATGGAGGTGGAGCGCGGCCGATCGTCTAAGACAGCAGAGAACTACAAACACTACCTCGAGCGCTTCGTTGAGTTTGCTGGTGCTGAATTGACGGTCGATCAGATCACGCCCGAGTTGGTGCGGCGCTACCGCCTCTGGCTCAACCGCTACCAAAGCGTCTATGGCGAGGAACTCGGCATGCTTACCCAGAGTTACCACCTCATCGCGCTGCGCGGCTTCCTCAACTACCTCTCCAAGCGCGACATCGCCAGCCTCTCGCCCAGCAAGATCGAGCTCCCCAAGACGCATAAGCGACAAGTTACCTTCCTGCATTATGACGAAGTAGAGCGGATGATTGATGCCGTACCAAGCGATGGCAAAGAAGCCAACTTGCGCGACAAAGCCATCATCGAGCTGCTCTTCTCCAGTGGTTTGCGCGTCTCAGAGCTTGTCAATCTCAACCGCGACCACATCAACCTCAAGCGCCGCGAGTTCATGGTGCGTGGTAAGGGCCAAAAAGACCGTCCGGTCTTCGTCAGTAGCCGTGCCGCCGAGCAGATCGAGACCTACCTCAGCGCCCGGCATGATTCGCTCGACCCGCTTTTCATCAGCTATAGTCGCAACCATGGTGCCACAAGCACCAGTGGCGACTTCCGCCGCCTCACGACGCGCAGTGTGCAATCGATGATTAGCAAATATGCTCGCCTCGCTGGCATCACTAAGCACGTCAGCCCCCACACTATGCGCCACAGCTTCGCGACCGACCTATTGATGAACGGAGCCGACCTGCGCAGTGTCCAGAGTATGCTCGGCCACAGCAACATCAGCACCACACAGGTCTACACCCACGTCACCGACCAACACCTGCGCGACATCTTCGAGCAATTTCATAGCGGGAGAGAACAGGGATAGGAATAGCATTATACCATATACTAAATATCTATACAGAAAAGGAAATCATGACAACATCACACCAAAATAGACTTCCCGAAACAATCGAACATACACTGCCTGACGGAAGCATCTATAAGACATTCACGCCTAAAGACGCAGTCAATCTGATCCATGCATGGTCAAATCATACTTGGCCCATGACCAAACAGCAGGCTTTCGAATTGCGGAACGCCTTAGGCTGGCTGCCTTCCTCAAGAGACGATTGTGTATTTTACAGTCAGGTTCAAGTCGGCGACCGAACAAATGGTTATATGACTATCGACGAACATTCGCAAAACCTCTCCACAATTTCCTTCACATTAACAACATTTGCGTCGGATGGGCTTGAACCCATAGTTGAAGGGTTGCTTGAAGACTTGTACGAAGCATGCCGCCAATCATTGCAAACGAAATACGGAAAAGGGCGAAACTCTGCGGACGATATAGTTACGTCGTGTGAATGGAGGCTTCCTTCTAAAGGCCTGATTTATCTAGCAAGAATTTCTCGACATGTCAATGTTATAATTGATGCCCCTGAGATGGACAAGGTTACTGAGGCAGAAAACGCCTACTTCGAGTACTTTGGGCCAGACGCGCCTTAAATAACATCCCCTTCTTATACATAAATATAGGTCGCTATTCTAAATAATAGCGACCTATCTATTTTAGATTCTCATTCCTACGGATTACACGACGTGCCCAGTGGCCCTGCTTCGTCGTTGGTGACGTAGAAGTTTTTGCAGAGGCTGCCAGTGATGTCGACACCCTGCTCCGGAAAGGTGAAGCTACCATTGGTATTGAAGCCGACATTGACGCGGCTTTTGATGCGGCGGAAGATGGTGTCTGCCCGGCCGGTGGAGTCGATTTCGGGCTGGACGGTGTCGAACTTCGTCACGCTGCTTGCTCGTTTGAGCGAGATCTTGACTGCTGAGGCTTTGTACAGGCTGGTCACACGCAAGAACGCCACACGCGAGCCAGCTGGTACAGACTCACCACCAGACATTTGGAGGACGGCCTGACAGGCATAGCCACCACCAGTGTAGCGCGTGTTGGAACACGGCACGGCATTAACGGTCGTCTGAGCACCACTATCGCTATTGGCGCGCAGGCCAGGGCGTTGGATGGTGAGCGGGTTCGCATTGTCGGTGATGATGCTGGGGCGCAAGAAGTTGGTCGACACCTGGGCACTATCGAGCTCGCTTAGGCTAACGCTTGTCTTGGTGGGCAAGACAGCCTGCGCCCGGATAAGAGCTGGCGCGTTGGGGCTCCACTGGTCTTTGCGTGGCAACGAGCGGAGATCACCGGAGGTTGGTGTTTCGATGGAGGCAACTTCGTTGTCGCTATTTTTCTTGCGCATCCACTCGATCTGCACACTATCAAAGGCATCTGCGCCAACCAACGGGATGACAGTCGATTCCCCTTCTGCAAGGTCAAGTTTGACGTCCTCAGTCTTGGCCTCGATCTTGACGCAGGTGTAGGCTTGGTTAAGCGTGCTGCTGCCACTACTCGTCTTGATGGTCGTCTCACCACTGACGGACGACACCACACCAGCTGCTGCCACGGTATTGCAACGCTGCTGCTCAATGGCGCGGCGAGCCCGCTCATTACCCTTGAGAGCCGCACGAATGACACGCTTGCCATCCTCTACTCCAGCGACCGCCGAGTCGTAGGCACTCTGCGAAAGGTCGTTATTGCTGGCGCGCTGTTGCTCCTGTACCATCAGACGAATAAAGCTCACTGTTACTACCGTGATCAGTACTGTTGAAAACATCACTACAAAGAGCGACACCATACCGGCCTGCCGCTGCTTGTTGCTATGCTGTTGTATCCACCTCATCATCCTACCCCTGTATCAACGTCTCAAAAATATTAATGGCACAGAAGTTGTAATTAGCACTGTCATTCGTAGGCGGTTTGCAAGTCTGGTTGGCGGTGTTGATCGTATCTTGCTGGTTGGTGCCAATGACGAAGCGGAGGCGGTATATAGTGTGTATGCCTTCGGTTGAGTCGATAACGGGATTGATCTGCAAATCGCGCAGCGCCAAATCCCCCTCGCGTGAGCCCAGCAGCTCCGTTGCTTTGCTAAGAAATACATCGGTCGAGTACGTACCACGAGCTGTTGGGTTGCAATACTGTGCACCAGCATCAGCCACACGGGCTAGGACAATCATATCGCCGCGCACATCACCCTGGCGTGTGTCGTTTTGGTAGCGGATGGCACTACCTTGCTGTAGCTTGGCGGCTGGGCTCCACACATACGACATCGTACCAAAGCATAGACGTCCCAACCCACCGCCTTTGTCTGGCGACACATAGCGGATCCCATCCGCCGAGGCCAAGGCATCGCGTCGGAAGGAATCCGCTACATCGCGCCCTGCGAGGTTGATTGATTTGAGCGTCACTCCCTTTGTATACAGACCAATGATCTGCATCGTGGAGGTCGTAATGGCAATAAGTAGCACTGAGAGGAAGCTCATCGCCAGCAGCAGCTCGATGAGGGTAAAACCTGACTCTTTGCGCTGTGCGGCCTGCCGCAGCTTCTCTCCCTGTGTTCTGCCTCTGTTAGCGCGCCACATCATATAACCTCGTTACTGTGCCAATCGTCATTGGTTTATCGCTCGCTACAGTCGGCCAGCAGGCAGATACATACACATCATAGGCAAGGTTGGCGTTAGCACCCTCCGCCTTGACAATCTGGACGAAGAGCCCCTGCGCCCGCGGATCATTGCCAAAGTCTACCTTGCTGTAGGTTGTGGGTTCGGGCTGGTAGCTCGCATTGGTCGGCTCGAAGAGGCGGATGACCTGCTTACCCGAGGCAGTATCGGCCCGCGGCGCAACAAAGAATGCGCCGCGCCCCCGCAATGTATCCGGCGAAAGGCGGCAGTTGCTCTCAGCTAGCTCGCTCAGTGTAATGGGCGTGGTCGTACCTACCTTGCCTTTGATGGTCTCCCATAGCTGCTGGTTGACCGCCTGCTGAACAGTCCGAATCAGTAACACCTGCGAGTCGATCTGCTGCCGCACCTGCGTTACCTCCAGAGAGCGCTGCGCCAGCGCCATACCTTGGTTCATAATCATAAACGCTCCCACAATTACCATACTAAAGAGTACGAAGGCAAACATCACCTCGATGATCGTATCACCCCGCTCGTGGCGACGCTCTAGCATTGTCCTATTCCTCCACCGATCAGCTTCACACTGCTGGCCGAGCTGCCACCCCGGGCAATCACTGCCCCACTAATGCCAGTAAAGACCAATCCATCGGGATCGATACAGAGGTTGGTATCGCCTTTTTGGGCATCATTATCAGGCGAGAGGACAGTCATAGGGTTGTCTGTGTTACCAATGTAGGTCTTAATGGCACCACTGGAGGGCGAGCGCACGATCAAATACGAGTGGCGTGCACCCTGCCGCAGCGCCGTCTCCCACGCTAGTTCGTAGGTAGTTGTCTGGCTGGCGGTGTCCGACAAAACAAGCCCCGAGTGAGTTAGCGCCTCATAATCCGTTGCTGCAGTTGAGCCATCGCGCGTGGCATAAATTGTTCGCGCTATAAGGCTTCGGCCATCACGGCCAGTGGTAATGAACCGCCCGATGATGGTGCACTCGCTTGTGCCAGGCACCTGCGGGGTAATGCTCTGACTAATGCCGCTGGTGCTGCAGCCAAGGTTGCGGTCGTGATCATTCTGGACATTCACCACCCGGTCGTACTCCCCCTGGAAGAAGCTCACCAGCGAATGGGTGGCATCGCGATAGCGCTGTGCATTGACTGTTGCACCCACACCTACCATAATCCCAGCTGCCATTGCCCCACTCACCGCCAAAAACAGCATCATCTCAATAATGGTGAACCCTGGCTTCACTGGCATACTCATAACCTCTCTAGTATAGCACAAGCAGCATTAGCAGCACAGGGCGATGAGGCAATTCTACAGCCCCAGCGGCAATGCCACCAGCGCGCGCAAGATATGCCCACCAAACAAGAGTGAAATAACGCAGCCAATGATAAGCAGCGGCCCAAATGGTACCTGCGAGCGCGTATTAAGCTGGCCACGCACCAGGCCCGGCAGAACGATAATACAACCCAGCATGTTAGAGAAAAACAGCGTCATAAAGGCCAATCGCCAATCACCCAATAGCAGTGCCAAACCCACGCAGAGCTTCACATCGCCAAAGCCAATCCACGCCCCGCGCGAGATGGCATACAGCCCACCATACAACCCTGCCAGCAGCGCCACCGCCCCCGTGAGCGATACAAGATCAACATCGTGCAGCGTCGTCATCCGCACCAGCACGAAGAGTGCGCCCAGCACCATCAAGCCATAGTTGAGCGGGTCAGGCAGGAGCTGCCACTTGGCGTCATACGCCGCGAGGATCATCAGCACTAAGGCCACCACCACCCACACAGCAAAGAGTAAGCTACTGGCTGGCAGTGCCCATGGCCACACCAGATACGACAGTGCCAAGCCAACCCCCAGCACCAGCTCCATCACCAGCTCGAACCAACCAATGAACTGCTGACAATAGCGGCATCGCCCACCAGTTGACAGCCAGCTTACTACTGGGAGCAGATCATACCACGCCAGCACATGCCCACACTGCAGGCAGCGCGAGCGATCGTCTCGCACCGTGCCCTGCAAGAGGACACGCAGTTGACGCCATTCGTGTTTGTCGTAGGGGTGGCCGGTTTGCTTATCAGTCCGCAGTTGCCGCGCACGCACCCGCCACACTTGCGCGCCCGCAAAGCTACCCAGCACCACGCCGAGAAGGAGTAGTGCGCCTGCTATCAAGATCGTCATACCTCACTAGTATAGCAAAGATATGCAAGAACGTGCTACATCATCACGCGCTACCGAAGGCCAGTGCAGATACAAGCCAAATCTCCCTCACTATGTAGTGAATTACTGGGCCATACTTGTGACGAAAATGTTCCGGCCAGATAAAACCAAGAGCTTTTCCGCCTGTTTGATTGCTGACCTCCAGATATTTTCTTACACAAGCACAACTCAGTAATTCGTATACTCCATCATAAAAAAGAGGCTGGCACCTCTTGGCGCCAGCCATCTTCTTGTGTATCTTTTGCTCGTCTGCTACGACTCGAGGCAGTATGCCACGCCGTTGCCGCCCGCCTCTAGCTTGGTGACGACGACAAATTGCTTCGATGTGCCCTTCTTAAGGGTAGCACCGTCAGCGTTGGTGGCGTCGCAGCGCACACCCTTGACGACGATCGCGCTCTCGGTGGTAGGCGTTACGGTACCATTGCCCGCATTGTCTTGGACGGTGATGCTCTCTTTGTCGAGGTTCGAGAGATCGCCCAGATAACCCTTGAGGCCCTTGCTGTCGGGGAACTTCCCGCGGTTGTTTGATGTATATTGCGTCACGGCAGCAGCGATGTTTTGCACATCATTCTTGCGTGCTGTGTCGCGCTGACCCCGCTGCAGGGCAGGCAGCGCCACAAAGACCATCAAGAATATCAAGGCGGCAATCGCTAGCACCAGCATCACCTCGATGATAGTAAACCCTTCTTGCTTCGCTTGGTGTTGTTTCATACTTCTCCTTTGTACCAATGTACGAATATGCTTGCGTTACTGCTATCATAGCGTAGAATAGCAACGTTGTCTAGGTTTTGTTCGCACGAGATGATGAACCCATATGGAGAGGCGCAAAGCTGCGCTATGTTGCCGGTATTTTGGGTATGATTGCTATCCCCTATTTCTGTGGGACATCAATGTATTCTTGTACTTTGCCGTCGCTTTTGAGCTGCGCGACTTGCTTGGTAAGCTCAGTGAGGGGGATATAGAGGTAGGTGAAACGGATTTTGCTATCGTTCTTCTCGTTTACTTTGACAAAGTAGTAGCCGCTGTCGGTCGTGCTCTTGATGACACCAGAGGGTTTGCCAGGCTCGAGCTTGGCAATCTCACTTACCGCGAGGCCGTTGTAGCTACTGGCGAGGTTGATTAGGCCAGAATCACCCACCTGCGGTTTGCTGCGACCACTGCCACCAAGCTGGGTCGCTATTTTGGCAAACTCACCATTGCTGCTCGCCACTAGCCCCGCAGCTTTGCGCTGTAACTCATCGGCCGTTTTATCAACCGCAAAGGCTACTCGAGCCCGCACAATGCTACGCCGTACCGCTTGGCGATAATCCGATGGCGACCAGTTATACATCATGCGCGACGATGCATCATACGTTTCTTGGCTAATCTTGCCATTAGCCGTGTTGCGCTGCTGCTCGATAACGGTATCAATGTCTTGATCGCTCACTGTGATGTTGTGCTGGCGTGCCAGCTTGGCGGCGTAGGTATCAACCAGCGCTCGGTTGAGCGACTCGCGCTTAATGTGTTTGAGCTGCTCGCGGCCATCATCACTGTCGATGCGGATCTCGTCGTACTTACCCAAGTAGAATTTGGAGCCGCGATACTGCACTAGGTAGTCGCTATAGCGCACGAGCTCACCATCAATACTGGCTACTGGCACAGGAAAAATTTGCGTCATACGGTAGAGGAGGTTGTTGGAACTCTGGGCAATGTAGAGCTGCTGCCACGCCACTGCCGCCAGCAGTAAGGCTGCTACCAGCGCCACAATAATCGTGTTGATAATCACCCGTCGGCGTGACGTCTGGATAGGGTACTTGAACTTGCGCCCACCAGCCAATATCTCTTCGCGGTGTGCTGCCACCGTCTCATTGGTGATGCGCTCGAACTTCTTGGGAGTATTGGGATTTGCTGCACTGGCCTCTGTTTTGGTGGGCTTGGCTTTCGCAGACTTACCCTCCTTCTTGCTCCCCTGCTTCGGCTTGAGCGCTGTGAGGCGATCTTTCAGGCCAGTGGTTGAGGCGGTTGATGTGGCCTGGGTGCCATAACGGCTACGTTTGGGTTTTTTGCTTGGTAATTTCATGGTGATACTCCTGCTGCTTGTGCTGCGCGCTCCGCCTCGCTGACGGCATCTTGCAGCTGATTGTAGATATGCTCGGGATGATCGACATTGCGGATGATGAGATCGCCCACAAATGTTTGGATCACAATCGTACCAAAATGAAACACCTCACCCGAGAATCCTGGTATATTATAGCTGATATTTTGAATTTTTGCCAAGCTCAGCTCCACCACATCGGTACCAAAAAATCCTTTTTGCGTCACCTGGCGGATGCGCTGGTCGGTCACAATGTAGTAGGTGTAGCGCCACATCAAAAAATGATAACAAAAGCCAACAAGCCCGAGCACCAGCCCCACCACTGGCAAGAGAAACAGTTCCAATGTGTCTTGCCAGATCAGTGGTGGAATAGCCCCCACCGCCAGTGGCACTAATAACATATAAAAACCCTTGCGCATGGCAATAATATGCCGCCGAAAGACAAACAGCAACTCCTCACCGTCGCGCTGCCCATTAAATGCCTTGGTCTGTGCCATTATTCCCTGCCTTTTTGTGTGATGATTGTTATGCTTTTCTTGCTGTCCATTGTAGCACGAACTTACCTCCGTTTGAGTGTCAAACCTAGCTACCAGCTACTTTATCTCACGCTCACTCTCCCATACTCCCTCCGATGGAACACTATAAGGGTCGATACTTCCCAAGTATCGACCTCTTGCGCTGGGCTGAGAATCTGTCAGCACAATGACAGATTCTCACACTCCATCGGATAAAGTGTGGGAGAATGAGCTAGCGCAGAAGAAGCAAAAGTTTTAGTGATTCACTCCCCTTGACACCGCCCCACAGCCCCTGCGTATAATGAGGTTATGCATACTATGTGGAGTATTTGTATATGGTGACGGCTGGGCGATTTATTCATAAGCGCCGTACTGTTGCTGGTGCCGGAGCACCACCAGTGCCACCGCCGCACCACCCACCAGCTGCGCCACCACCGCCAAAGGTACCAACGCCAGTGGCCGTCGACCCCACCGAGCCAATAGCAGCGCCTGACTGGCAACGCCGCCTTGGCCATGGCATCGTGCGAGCGCTCTGCATGCTTGCCGCGGGAGCGCTTGGTTGGCTATGCTACCTCTGTTGGACGAGTGGTGGCACACGAGCCATGCCAGCCGACTTTATGGCTTGGGTCGTCTCATTCGCCCTCCTCTCCTCCGCCATTATGTTCGTCGGTGCTGCCTGCAGCCGATGGGAGGATATGTCCGACTGGGTGCGATGGGCAGCAGAGGTAGTTGGTGGGTTTGGAAGGTAAGCTACTCGCATACACCAGCCACCCTCTCGAATCATTACAGATTAAGACTCTGCCATCCGCGAGCACAGTTGTAATACGCTATCTCTATGACAAAGCTTCGCCTCTATATCGCCAACGCACACTACACCTTCACCACTGCTGAATGTGCTATTTTTCGTCGCGCAGCCAAGCAGGCTGAAGCATTCGTTTCCAGCATATTTGCTTGCTTCGATTATGAGGTTGATCTCATCATTGCAACACCGTCTTTTCTACTACCGACGATTGCTGAGGACAGCATATCAGGGCGAACGTACTATTCGCGGCTTATTATGCTGTCGATCGACAAGCAGCAGCATGCAATCACCGAGGACTTTGTGTTCGAGACAATCTGCCATGAACTATCACATTCACTACGTTGGGAAAAGGTGCCAGAGTATGCAGAGACGCTATTCGACGGCATGATGCTCGAAGGCCTCGCTGTTGTGCTAGAAGAAGCGGCGATGACTGCAACTCAGTGCCCTACGACACAACATTTCCTCAGTACCATACAACAGACAAGCACAGAAGAGATCAATGGCATGATTGCAACACTCAAAGATACGTTCAATAGCATGGATTACGACTACACTCGCGTATTCTTCACTGGCTATAATACATTATCACGTTGGGCGGGTTATCGACTTGGCTATTATTTCGTCAAGCAATATCTTGAGAAAACGAATCGGACGATTGTACAGACAACAGAGGATCAGTACCAAACATTTGCAAAGGTACTGCGTAGTTAGTTCGTATATGAGGGTATTGGTACCCCGGATAGGAGTCGAACCTACAACCTTCTCCTTAGGACGGAGCCGCTCTATCCAGTTGAGCTACCAGGGCATGGGTATAGTATAGCATGCTATTTACTCTGAAGTGAACTGTGCTAGACAACAAAAAAACCGAGGCATGGACACTTATCGGACCCCGACTATGGTGCACTCTTATACTATCATAAATGACTATAGAGAATCAGACTTTCTCTCATGAGATCGTCACAAGATTCAAGAATCTCGCATAGCCCAACAGTCAATACTACATCACTACCTCTCACGCTCACCCTCCCAACTCCCTCCTCCGGAACACTATAAGGGTCGACATTCGCTGGATGTCGACCTCTTGCGTTGGGCTGAAAACCGGTCATTACGACCGGTTTTCACACTCCATCGGATGAAGTGTGGGAGAGTGAGCTAGCACAGAGAAAACAAAGTATTCGATATTCTGGCTGCAAACACTACGTCAGCTGCCCTACCAAGCTATATATTGGGAAGAGAATGGCCGCCACCATACCACCGGCCACAATGGCAAGCACAACCATGAGCACAGGTTCAATGGCAGTGGAGATGTTGCGGATCTCTTCGTCTAGCTCGTCTTCGTAGACTTGGGCAGTCTTACCCATCATTTCGTCAATCTTGCCCGACTGCTCACCAATCTTGATCATCTGCGGCACCATTGGCGAGATGTAATCCTCACGGCTCAGTGAGACAGACAGCGCTCGCCCACCCTTGACCTTCTCGGCAGTCCGGCGAATAGAAGCCTCGATAATCGTATTATTGACCCCTGTCGCGGTAATGTCGAGCATGTCGAGCATAGGCACACCAGTCGCAAGCAGCGTCTGGCCAGTACGGGTAAAGCGCGCCATATAAAGCTTGCGAAACATACTGCCGACGAAGGGCATATTAAGCTTAAGCGTGTCGAAAGCGCGCGTGCCAGGTCCTGTTTTGGCATATTGGCGGGTGAAGTAGATAGCACCCACCAGCAAAATCAGCTCCGCCCACCAGAAGGTCGCAGTAAACTTCGCCACAGCAATTAGTGCCGCAGTGAGGAATGGCAGCGTCTTGTGCATATCGCTATATAGCTTCTCAACCTGTGGCACCACCACGAGCAACATAAAGAGCATCACTCCCATGATCACTGCCAGGACAATGGCTGGATACGTCATGGCACCGCGAATCTTGCTCACCATGGCGGCATCCTTTTCCTGCTGGGAGGCAACCCGCTTGAGCGCTTGATCGAGCGTACCAGAGGCCTCACCTGCAGTCACGAGCGATAGATAGATTTTATCGAAGATCTCGGGGTGTTTGCCAAAGGAGTCCGATAGCTGCCGACCACCCTCAACATCAGCAATGATCTCTTGGATAATCTCTTGTAACTTCTTATTCTCTGTCTGCTCAAGCACCGTACGAAGGCTCTGCGACAGAGGTAGCCCTGCACCGATTAGTGTTGCGAGCTGGCGAGTAAAGACCACTTTGTCTTTGGTTGTCACACGACGCGTCAGGCTACCAAAGAGCCCACCACTCTCATCGACTTCTTTGATATCGAGAGGAACGAAGCCTTGCTCAGTCAAAACGCGTGCCGCTGCCATCTCAGACTCGGCCTGGACGATAGATTTGATGATGGTGTCGGTCGCTTTGTCTCGTGCTTCGTAGTTGAACTTTCGCATTGATTATCCTCTCATTAAGCGCTCGAATTCGGTGAGGTCAACCGCAAACTCGCGGGCGCTATCATATGTCACGGTGCCACTCTGAACCAGACTCACCAGTGTGCGATCCATCGTCTGCATACCTTGGTCTGCTCCAGTCTGGATGATGGCATCAAGCTGGTGACTCTTGCCCTCGCGGATGACGTTGCGCACCGCTGGGTTGGCTACCAAGACCTCAGCAGCCACCACTCGCCCACCACCGATGGCTGGCACGAGGCGCTGGCTACAGATTGCCATCAAGATATTGGCCAGCTGAGCTCGAATCTGTGGCTGCTGGTGCGGCGGGAAGACGTCGATCATGCGATCGATACTCTGTGCTGCACTATTGGTGTGCAAGGTGGCAAACACCAAGTGGCCTGTCTCGGCAATGGTAATGGCAGCACTGATCGTCTCAAGATCGCGCATCTCACCAATCAGCACGACATCTGGGTCTTGGCGTAGGCTGGAGCGCAGCGCAGCGCTAAAGGAGTAAGTATCATAGTGCACTTCGCGCTGCACGACCACCGAGCGCTTACTCTTGTGAGTGAACTCAATCGGGTCTTCAATGGTGATGATGTGGTGCGACTTCTCAGTGTTGATCTTATCAATCAAAGCGGCCAGTGTGGTAGACTTACCACTACCAGTTGGTCCTGTTACCAGCACCAGGCCGCGCGGGAAGTCAGCAAAGGTCATGACGACGGGCGGCATACCGAGCTCGGTCACAGATTTGATTTCATTTGGGATCAAGCGCAGCGCAGCCGCCAAGTTGCCCCGCTCATGAAAGGCATTAACCCGGAAGCGTCCAAGATTGCCAAAGGCAAAGCTAAAGTCAAACTCTTTATCCTTCATCAGCACCTGCTGCTGGTCTTGGTCGAGAATGGCAAAAACAAGCCGCTCCACCTGTGCTTCGTCCAGCGGGCCAAAGCCAGCCACAGGGGTCAGCGCACCATCAATGCGCAGCATGGGGGGTAACCCCACCTGAATGTGCAAGTCTGAGGCGCGGCGGCGCACCACATCCTCGAGCAGGACTTCTATGCGTAATTCTCTATTTTCCATGGTAGTTATTGGTTCCTTTCTTATGCTATGTCTGATGTGACACGGTTGACTTCCTCCAGGGTGGTAATCCCTTGCAGCGCCTTGAGGTAGCCATCTTGGCGCATCGTGATCATCCCTTGCTCGATGGCTTTCTTCTGGATCTCGGTACTCGACGCTTGGGCGGTGATGAGCTGCTGGATCTCCTCTGTCACTTCCATCACCTCAAAGAGTCCGGCTCGGCCGCTGTAGCCCCGTGGTGTGTTGGCCGTGTCCCGTCCACGCACTAAGCGGTAGGATTTTTGGCCAGCTAGCGGCAAGTCACTATAGCCAAGGTCGGCCGAGATTTTGGCTGCTTCTGCCTTGGTCTTGGGTAAGAGATGCCCTACAGTGCTGAGGATCATCTCTGTCTCAAGCGGGTTAGACCAATAATTCTCGTGCTGGGGCCCAATCCGGCGTACCAAGCGCTGGCCAATGATGGTATTAACGGTGCTAGCAATGAGGAATGGCTCGATATGCATATCGAGCAAGCGCGGCAACACTCCCGCTGCCGAGTTGGTGTGGAGCGTACTAAAGACAAGGTGACCCGTCAATGCTGCCTGAACAGCGAGGTTGGCCGTCTCGTTGTCGCGGATCTCCCCCACCATCACCACATCAGGGTCTTGGCGGAGAATACTGCGCAGACCATTAGCAAAGGTAAGACCAACGTCACTATTAACCTGGATCTGGTTGACTCCCTCCATTTTGTATTCCACGGGGTCTTCCAGTGTGACGATGTTGATGGTATCGTCCTTAATTTCTTTAATCAGTGCATAGAGGCTGGTCGACTTACCACTACCGGTCGGGCCACTGGTGAGAATCATCCCATTGGGGCGGTGGATCCCCTGGCGAATGAGCCGGAGGGCGCGCCCAGCATAGCCCATCTGCTCGAGCTCGAAGGATGTGCCAGTCTTATCCAACAAACGGATCACTACCTGCTCACCCCACACCACTGGGCTAATAGCAATACGGAGGTCAACTTCCTTATCTGCCACCTTGACGGCAAACTGCCCATCCTGCGGGATACGGTGTTCATCGATCTTCAACTCAGACAGGATCTTGATCCGGCTTACCAGTGCCGGCTCGATACTCTTAGGTAATTGCATAACTTCACGTAGCACGCCATCGACACGGCAGCGGATCTTAAGCGACTTCTCGAGCGGCTCAATGTGGATATCGCTCGCGCGGCTCTTTACGGCATATTCAAGGATAGTACTCAGAGCTCGACTAATCGGCGAGTCTTGGACGATTGTCTTGATATCGCCCCGAGCTTCAGCGGCTGCCTCAGCCTGC
The DNA here is from genome assembly GCA_030528025.1 of Candidatus Saccharimonadota bacterium. Classification (GTDB taxonomy): domain Bacteria; phylum Patescibacteriota; class Saccharimonadia; order Saccharimonadales; family Saccharimonadaceae; genus Saccharimonas. The sequence goes on along the minus strand of JAUMZP010000001.1, from coordinate 220,076 downwards.
GACACTTGAGCTGCCACATTGACACTACTGAGGTCGGTGCGGTACTGCTCGAGCACATGACGCACCCCAGCCTCCGACGCCATAAAGACCTTGAGTGGGCGCTGGACGCGGTTGGCAAGGTAATCGACCGCCTGGACGTTGTTGGCATCAATCATCGCCACCGCCAAGCGGTTCTGCACCTCGGCTAGTGGTACTGCCATGAAGCGCTCGGCAATATCCGATGGCAAAAGCGTGAGGATATCTTGGTCGACAATTGTATTAGTGAGATTGACATACGGCACACCAGACACATGGGCAATCGCTCGGGTAAGCAGCTCATTATCGATCGCCGACTCATCAGTTAGCACAGTCAATAGTGGTCGGCCACTCTCACGTGCCAGCTTGGTAGCATCATCAAGGCGTTGGCGCGTGATCAGCCCTTCGTCAACAAGGAGTGTAGTGAGTTTTTCTTGCATATCACTTGTCATCAGTGCCACACGCTACCTCTGTTATTTCTGCTGCGATTGCCCAATGATCGTCTCGACCGCTGGGTTAATCGCCTCCTTATTAAACACTGCACTGTCTGGTTCATCAATCGTATCCGAGAGCTTCTCGACTGTCTCTACCTTGGTGCCACGCTGCGGCATTTGCAAAAATGGGATACTGCTCGCCACAAAAAACGCCACCACTACTGATATACTAGCGATCAAAATAATCATTGCGATGTCGGTCTTCTTCATGGTTTGATATCCTTTTTCTTTAGCTCGATGGTTTTGGCTGGCGAGTAGTAGGCGTGGGCCGAGATCTTCATGGCGACTTTGCTGTCGGTCCGCTCAATGGTCATGCGGTCAATCTCAATCACGCGGATGGAGCGCTCGAAGCGCTGCAAAAGCTCGCGCAGAGCATTGGGGTTACTGGCCGATACCTCCATAGTGAAGTGGATGGACTGCAAGTTGCCATTGCTAGCGGCTGCACCAGTGCTGCCAGACGACTCACTGTCGTCCGTTTGGTCGATATTAAGCGAATCGAGTGACACTCCTGCCACGCCATTGACCAGCTTAGACTGGAGCGAAGCACCCAACGCGAGAGCATTATCCTCCGCTGGTAGAGCATCAAGCACCACCTGAAGAGCCTTCTCATCATTGTTGATGCGGCTGGCATTGAGGTGTGAGTTGGTCTCGAGCACCTTCAGCTCGCCGCGTAGCTTCTCGACTGCGTCGTTGTTGTTCTTGAGTACGGCAGCAGTGTTATTTTTCTCGCCAAGCACCCGCTCCTTGAAGATAATTTGCTGTACCAAAAACCACGATATCACCAGTGCGAAACCCACAATTACTGAGGCTCCAGCCACCCAAAGGAACATTACTCGGCTGGACTGCTCGATCTGTTGGCGCTTGTGGATGGCGGCGTCTTTCTTACTCATTTAGTTCTTCTCCTTGTTGGTCGCCTTGGGCGTAAAGAGGCTATCGGGCACATGTAGGCGTGAGTCGGTCACATTAGTACTACCAGTTGGGGCTTCAATGCGCAGATTCTTGGAGCTATTAGCGAGAAGCTCCTTGGGGTAGGTAAAGGTCAGCTTGAAGCGCAGCACCTTAGCCCCACTGGCATCCTCACCATAGCTGGTATCGCTCACCGTCACATCGTCAGCCAGCTTGACGGTCTGGACACGGTTATCGCTATCAGTGTAACTCAGCTTGGTGTTGAGGATCATTTTCTTGAGTTTGTCTGTCGCCTCAAAACTGTTGGCTGCCGACCCCTCGATGGAGAGCTTCGTTTCAGACGGATCGAGGCTGACAGTCGACATCTTCACATCATTGGGCGCAGCAGGGTTGATGGCACTGAGCACATCGAAGATACGCGAGTCAATACTCTTATCCTTGTGCATCGAGGAAAGCTGGGCTAGTTGGTTCTGGATGGTGACAATCTGATTGGCATCTTTAACACTACTAATCTTGCCGTACTGGTCTTTGATCTCGTTGTCGGTCAGCCACTCGCGAGCGCTCTGCGTACCAACATACACCACTAGCAGCGCCACCGCTGCACCAGCGATGATGCTCACGAGAATGGAGAGCGATATCACACCATTGCGCATACGCTGGGCATGCAGGTATTCGCGCTTGACATCAGGAATGAGGTTAATCTCTATCATGCGTCGTTCCTCCGTTTTGCTAGGCCCACTGCTGTGGCAAACTCTGGTGCGACGTTAGCCAATTGCTCTTGGCTCGTCTGCGGCATATGGATACCATGCCAGGGGTTACCAGGGGTGGTCGGAACCTCTACCTTGGCTGCAACATACTCGCTGAGATGTGGAATCATCTCGCCAAAGCCCGTCAGTGTAATACTCGACACCTGGGCACTGGCGTAGCGCGTCTGGAAGAATTTGATTGATTTAATAAGCTCGCTGGCAAAGTTATCCAGCACACCCTCAATAGCGCGCACCACTTGCCCATCGAGCTTATCCTCCGCCAGACCAAACTTGAGAATGAACTGCCGAGCTTGGTCCTCCTGAACGCTGAGGTTTTGTACTGCCGACTTGACGAGGCTGCTGACACCAGACGGAATAGTCCGAACAAGGCGCGGTGCTCCACCGTAGGTAATGGCGAGGTCAGTCGAGAGTTCGCCAATGTCGATCAGCATCACCGCGGCACCATTTGCCGCTTGCTGAGGTGATGCAAAGGCTCGCACCATCGCAATTGGGTCGGGCTCGATAGCAACCACATTCAGTCCGAGGCCCTCGATAAACTCAAGCTGATCCTCACTATACCCCTTCGACACACTGCTAATCAGCACCTCTTGCTGATCGCTCGCATGGAGCGATGGCCCAAGCAGCACCCAATCTACCTTAGCGTCGTCTGACATTGGCACATATTGGTCAATTTGGTATTTCATCGTGGCACGCAGCTCGGCATCGGAAACTTGCGGCACATCGACCACTGTTGTAAAGGTCTTGTTGGAAGGGAGGCCAATCGCAACATTCTTCGTCTTGATACCACTCTGGCCCACGGCAGTCATAATAACTTCGCCCAGGCGACGGCGCGACTCTGGTGCATCGCTGCTAGTAATACGGCGGTCAACGGGCGCATACCCATGTGCTACGAGCTCCCACTCGTCGCCAGCTGGTACTAACTGCAAAACCCGCACGGCATTGGTGCCGATATCGAGTGCAAAGAAATCGCCCGACCCTTTTTGAAACTTCATACTTATCTATTATACATAAGCGACATTGGTTTAGGCAAGGGGGTTGGTGGAGGAAAATATCAGTAATTGACTTTTTCATCATTGTCTGATATATGAGGTTATTATGAAATTCTTTGATCGACTCTCTCAAGAACCAAATACCACCCCCCCAATGAATTGAGCGGTAAGTCGTCCGGCAGCCGGACACGGCGAGCGCTTGTGGCTGCGGCAGATCGACTTGCAGAAGAGCGACGTAGACACGAGGAAGAAATGCTCGAATATCAGCGTGAGGCTCAGCGCTCTCGAGCAATGCGTAGAGAATTCCTGGAACGTTCTGGGGCATACCCTGCATGACCCAACCTATACGCGTTATGGCTCTATGCCTATCTAGAACAGGGCAGCAAGATTACTCATCCAAGAGATTATCCTTTCTCACGCGGACAGCTCGAGAAAGACGAGACAACTACACAGCAGTCGCTTGTCTCGATTGGGCCAAACGGTGTAGTATTTGAGGACAAAGAAGTATCGTATTACGACCAAAATGTTGTCTGGGTACCAACGAAAAGCTGTGAGGGAAACTTTATTCCAGTAGGCTATGGTTCTCACGCATTGACTATTATGTGTTTACCCGATATTGTCAAGCTAGACACTCGCTCTACTTCTGGTAATAGGCACTCAGGATCGGAGTACGGTCACTCGAAACTGCTTACTCTGAAGCTCGACGAGTCATCACCAACTGGCCTTCGCGCTTCAACAAATGAGCCAGCTATCATCGAGTCCTATACCGATATAACCGACATGATCATGGGATTCACTGGTAACTTTGATCCAGCAGCGATGCGCCAAAAGCTAAAAGATGCCAAGAACCAGCCCGGCCAGGAGTTGGAGCAACTATAGCTCACGCTTTTTGCTATATTGAGTCTGGTATCTTCTACCGCAATAAAGGAGCGGCTCCTAGCCTACTCCTTTTCTTGTGGCCTGTAGCTAATCATCATAGCTAAAACCGCGGTGCGGCTTCTGTTGTGGTAGCGGTGGTGATGGGCAAGTCGTTGTTTTTGTTGTAGCGCGAGCCCCACATAAAGACATCGGCACGTTGGTTGAGTACCTCAGCGGCTTCGGCAAGGTTATCCTTCTCAGCACCAAAGGTGCGACGCAGCTGGAGCTGACGCGCCATGATAGTACCGTTGATGGTGAGCTTTTCTTTGCAGGTCTCGGCGGTGAGACCATTGAAATACGCACCAACGTGACGGATCTCGTCGCAGGTAGAAATGACTCCCCCACTGCCACCGGTTGGCTGAGCAATCAGCCAGGCATTCACTTCTTTAACATTATGCCTGACAACGATATTCTTAGCCTTAATGACGAGCTGCGAAAGCTTGGTAGCATCATCTACCGTAGTGGCACCATACTTGAGGTCGCCATCAATCGTCACTGTGCCGCTTGCTTCCACCACCAGCGTGCTACTGCCTGGCAGTGTACCGTGAATGGCAGCATCGCCATTGACGCTGCGCACATTGTGGCCAGCAAAGCTCCCGACATCAATCGATGTACCAGCCACTACACCTCGGCCAAAGCTTGGCACTTTCACATTGCTCGGTGGTGCCCAGCGACCAGCTGGCGTAGCGGTATTAGCAAAGGCAAGGCTATCCTTCGAGCGGTCATAATCACCACCATACCCCCGCCGACCAGATAATACACCACCAGTGGCTGATAGGATTTTGCCGCCATTTTGCGGTGCCATCATGCCATACTCAGCCCAACTGCCATACATATTACCATCCTTAGTTGTCTTGAGAGTAACGATTTGTGCATTGCCATTACCACTCGCCGCGCCAATACCGTTACCAACGCGCAAGTCGCCACCCCAGATCTGCACCCATGGTAGCTTCGTCACCGTTACGCAGGCGGGCGAGGAAATACGACGCTCATTGCCGTCGGTGTGTTTATAATTATAATCTTTGATAGCAACAATGCGGCAAATCATATCTCCTACCTTGGCATCGGCAGCATTGATATCTTTGGTGTCATTCAGGCGCGTGTGGCTGTCGAGATATTTTTTATTCTCATGAAAGGTGGGCTCGTTGGTGCAGTCGATCGGCTGCTTGCCGCGCAGCCAGGTGCACGCTGTGTCACTGCCACTGTAGCTACCCAGGGCATAGGGATAGCCCACTGCTGCCCCACGATCGAAGATGCTGCTCAAGCTGCCAAGGAACTGCTGGCGGTGCTGCCCTCGCACGATAAACTGGTAGACCGCGGCTTCGCTCTCGCTCCGGTCTTTGTCGAGGCTTGCACCAGTGTTGTGGATGGATTCGTCAATCCGACTGGGCGCAATATTCCCACCCTCCAGCGTCGCAAGCTTCTTGCCATCAATTGTGGCCGATGGATAGAGCTCAAAGTCTGAGTGCACACTAGCACACGCCGGATCGCTGCGTCGCCACGCTGGGTCACCAGCAATGCCAGGTGACCACGATATTCGTTGACAGAGTGTGCGGCCAACGTCGCTCGTTTGGATGCGATAACTCGTGAAGCGGTCAGTCATGCCGCCACTTGGATACACCGTATAAAAGAGCTGTCCAGACTGGCCCGTCACATTGCGCGCTAAGCTATGCCCGCCACTGTAATTATTAGCAAAGCCAGTGCCATCCATCCCCACGGACACGGTTGCACTGTTGGGACCATTGTTGCGGAGATCATGCGCCCAGTAGATTTGTTCACCCGGAAAGGCTCGGACGGATTTTTGCATATTTTGCGTGCCAGGCCACTGCTTGCCCACATAGCTTTGGCCATTGATCGTCCAGGGTGGGATGCGCCGCGTGATCGTCACCTTCACATCACTCGTACCACAGGCAATATTCTCACTGGCGGCAAGGGTACGCCCGCCATCAGTTGAGATACAGCTATACAGACCAATCCCCACCGTACGCGACTGCCCCACCGGGATATCAAACTGGCCAATGTCGAGTTGCGCTCGCACTTCACCCCCCTGGCTGGTGTATTGGTTTTGGCCACTGACGCGCCCACGGTACATCACGCTCGACTGGACGTTCTTGATACGGCTATTGCGGTTGTAGTTCCAATTCATGTTGCGGTCGAGGTGCATCGAGCTAATGTCGAAGGGACCCGAGCGGTTACCTGAGTAACCCGAGCCACGAATGACAATATCGACGAGGCCTGTCTGATTGTGGTCAATTGATATACCCGATTTATAATAATTCTGCTCGCCAGGCTGCGAAAACCACACTACTGCACAGGGACTGCCACTGCGGCATAGCTCGGGCAACTTCGCCTCTACATCATTGTTGGGCCGAGCTGCCACCAGCCCGCCCAGCGCCGCACTCACCCCCACAGCGCACAGTAACCCCAGCAGGCCAGCACGCACCAGTGATTGGCGACAAAAATATACAAATGTCATGCTTATGATTATAACAAAGTTACGGCAATTGTGCACCGTGTTCATGACGCAAGGTAGAGACATCGCTATATATCCTTATATAGCTCATAAGTATCGTTAGCTCACCCCCCTATCACTTCATCCGATGGAGTGTGAAAACAGATTGCAATAATCTGTTTTCGGCCCTGGCGTCAAGAGGTTGACATCCAGCGAATGTCGACCCTTATAGTATTCCGGAGGAGGGGTGTGGAGAGGGTGAGCGTAAGATAGCGCAGAGCTTATCTTGTGATGAAGCAAAATAGCACACCAACGGCGAAAGAGCCTTTACATTTATAATTATATAAAGCGCAATGCATCCACATTCCTCACATTTTCCTCTTCTCTCCTGCCGATTTCTCCCTTGCGCTGCTATACTATATATATGAGTCTATCTATTGGTATCGTTGGCCTGCCTAATGTTGGCAAGTCGACCCTTTTCAACGCCCTCACCAACAATGATATTTTGGCAGCCAACTACCCCTTTGCTACCATCGAGCCCAACACTGGCATTGTGCCTGTGCCCGATGAGCGTTTAGCAGTGCTGGCTGATATATACCACACCGAGAAGGTTGTGCCGGCCACGGTGACCTTTGTCGATATCGCCGGGCTAGTGGCTGGTGCCGCGAGTGGCGAAGGCTTGGGTAATAAGTTCCTCGCTCATATTCGCCAGTGCGATGCGATCGTCCATATCGTCCGCGCCTTTGCAAATGACGACATTGTTCATGTCGATACCACTGTCGACCCGCAGCGCGATATCGACATCATTAACACCGAGCTCATGCTGGCAGACATCCAGACTATCGAGACTCGCCTCATCCGCCTCACCAAAGAAGCCAAGGCCGATCCAAAGGCGCGCAGTACACTCGAGTACCTGCAGCAGTTGCGTGACGACCTTGCCGCTGGCACTCCTGTTCATCTGAACAAAAATATTATTCATGAGGCAATCGCCGACCTCCACCTCCTCACCGCCAAGCCAGTCATTTACGTCTTTAATGTCAACGAAGCCACCCTGGCCAACGCTGAGGCCAAAGCCCGCTTGGCGGCGCTCGCTCGTGGCAGCATAGCGCTCTTCATTTGCGCCACACTAGAGGATGAGCTCAAGGGACTCGACGCAAAGGATGCGCTAGAACTACTGGCGAGCTATGATGTGCCCGAGGCTGGCCTGACACAATTGATCCGAGCAGCGTACGATACGCTTGGCCTGCAGAGCTACCTCACCGCTGGACCAAAGGAGGTGCACGCGTGGACGATCCACCAAGGCTGGACGGCACCACAAGCAGCTGGGGTCATTCACACCGACTTCGAGCGAGGCTTCATTGCGGCGCAGGTGGTGGATTATGACGACCTCGTGGCAGCAGGCTCGGAGGCTAAAGCACGCGAAGCAGGCAAAATCCGCACTGAGGGCAAAGCCTACATCATGCAGCCAGGCGATGTGGTAGAATTTCGATTTAATGTAAGCAAGTAATCCTAACTAGGAAACATGAGCAAACTCGCCATGAGTTTATGGCGAGTTTTTGCATATAGTATTATTGAGCAATATTATACCCTTCGTATTCCTCGGGTAAACACAGGCTATTAAGCATATGAAGTAGCTCTAGCGGCCAAACTTTTCGATCTTATTTATTGATGGCTTGGCACCTACATTATTACTATGCACAAGACAGGGTAAGTATCTTGAGGTTTAAATATTATAGACACAAGCCAACAGCACTCACAACACACTCTTGCTGCCAAGAGTGTCAAAACATCCTTTGTCATATTGTGTGTATGCGCTATGGTGTAGTGCTTTTAAAGCTGCATCAGTAATGCATTGTGTGTATTGGTAATAAATGCCAGGCACTAAATAATCATCCCTATTTTGCCGCGACGCCCATCAGCGCTTTGCGCTTTTTTGCAATCGGTAAAACCGCTCTTGATTACCATGCGCGCCTTTCACGCTACTATCGGCCTTATCGATAATCACATAGTAGGTGCGCACCCACTGCTCGAAGTCGCGCAGGATGGCACGGCGCATGCTGTCATTTTTGACGATGCCACCGCGTGTAAGCTGCGCGCGCTGCGCCTCAAACTGCGGCTTAACCATTGCGATGATACTAGTTCGCGGACTGCTGATATGCACCAAGTGCAGTAGAATTTTGCGCAGACTAATGAATGATACATCAATGACAATAATGTCTGGTGTAGTGGCTGGCACAAAATTGCGAATGTCGGTTTTTTCATGCAGCTCAATGCGCGGGTCGCCACGCAGGCTGGGGTGGAGCTGCTCCGTTCCCACATCCACCGCATACACCATGCGTGCACCATGCTGCAATGCATAGTCAGTAAAGCCGCCAGTGCTGCTACCAACATCAAGCACGATAGTATTATCAAATGAAATATTGAGCCGCTGCGCGACACTGGCTAATTTAAGCCCCGCCCGCGACACATAGCGCTCGTGCGCCACCAGCTTTATCTGCGTCGACTCATCCACAAACATCCCTGGCTTATGCGCCACTGCACCATCCACCAATACCTTGCCAAGACGAATCCAATTCTCGGCCGCTGAGCGTGTTGCTGCTTGGCCACGCGCCACCATTGTTTTGTCTAGTCGTTGTTTTTGCATGTTCTTATTATACTGCACGAGTGGATAGATAGTTAGTTGGTGTGAAGCTAATAGACCTGCTGCATCTTTGCACAATACATAAGACTATAGAGCATGATGATGATAAGATTGGATGATATTACTGCGCGCGGATATGCTTCTTACTTCCGTCGTTTTTCAAATTTTGATGATGGAGAGATCCGCTTTGTTCTTTGCGCGCTATTGCAGCTTTTATAATAATAACCCACTCAAACTATCGCGCACTGCAGCATACTATTCTTCATTCGCACACGTCGCTGGAAGCTAGCAGGATATTCAAAACACAAGACAGCTCAGCCAAGCATATAGTATATATAACAAAAATTGAGTGAACATCGTGATAGCAAAATATCTTGCTCGTATGGCTGCGTCGCATCACCAACAAGCTGCGCATTCATCCTCCTGCAAAAGCGCTATACATAGCAAAACACGATGCCACTGCAGTAGATGCTTCGCACAGCGAGTCAGCTTGTCTGAATAAAAAATTGATTTTGACAGCATCGCATTTTTGCAAGCCAAGCGTGAGTATTTGTGTATGCCGCGTGGTATATTTCGCACCTTCGTAGTACATAGATGTGCAAGAATGTATCACACCATATCTTGCATTTATGCGTATTTTGCAAAATTTGTATGGGCCATCTACAAGCAATTCTAGCTGCAATAATAAGCAATCCATTTTTGCACAAATCTACAAACGATGATTATTCTCGTCATCAACCGCTCATTCGCGCAGCTTATACTTCGCAGCAGCATATCGCCTCGCTATAATTTACCCGGCATACAAAAATCAAAAATGAAACACCCTCCAATAAGCTACAACAAACTTGCATGAAACAGCGAAAAGCAAAAATATCCAAAACCCAAAAAATAGCCGAGCTGGACAACGATCACATTTTTTATCTCGCAGCGACAGCTTCACTCGTTATGTCGCTATCCGCAATTTTTTGCAGTAGCATGCAAAAGCAAGGTGCGTAGCTTCGCAGCTACACAACAAAAAAGTGTGTTCATTATTTATATTATGCTTATGTTTACTCTGGTACATTTTGTATCATGCACTATTGCCATAAGCGTTATTATATTACTAAAGGCACCTAAGCGATTGTAATAGAAATTTGTTCGTTTATGCTTATGGTTATTGTGTTTACCTGACACATGAGCTCTCACGCTCTTGCTGCACATCACACAAAGCAATCGTTGAGCCTGGCACATCGTTGTTGTGTTCACTATATCCTCCTGGTTACCCTGCTGTTGTTTGTACATCGCTATGCCTATTGCATCATGTTGTGCTTATATCATTGTTTTATTCAATTACTGTACTTCTTACTACGCTCATATTTCGAACGTTCGCTAGGTATTCTCTATTTATGCTCTGTATTTTTTACAATACTTTGTATATTTTGGCATCATCCTCGTCGCAGAGAGCTATGTTGCATTCTCTACAATAATATCTAGACTCTATCGAGCTTGACGGCTAACCTTATGTGTTGGTTATTACAACATTATTTATACCCTTTTTCTTACGCATACCATTCAGTAAAAACACAGCGCGCCCATAAGCTTGCGCTCAAAATCGGCCAAAAATCGTCTCTACTATGCGTTGTTTTTATCACATCTCTAGGATGCTCCAGCTTGAGTATCACACGGCACAAAAAAATACACCGCTTTTCGCGGTGTATATGTGCTATCCCTACGTATTCTCACTTTTGCGTGTAAACGCGATGAGAGCGGCTCTCATGAGCTCTCAGGCACTATTTCTTGCGCTCGCGATACTCTCCGCTTGCAGTATCGACAGAAATAACGTCGCCCGTCTTAATAAAGGCTGGTACCTTGACGACAAGGCCCGTCTCCAGCGTTGCGTCCTTGAGCACGCTACTGGTTGTGTCACCTTTTACAACATCTTCGGTGTAGGTCACCTGGAGGTAGAGGTTTTTTGGTAGCTCGACATTGATCACTTTACCATCGAAGAACTGCAAGCTTAGTGTATCCCCTTCCTTTAGATAATCCTTGGCACTGTCGACGAGGTCTGCAGCAAGCTCAAACTGCTCAAAACTGGTTGGATCCATAAAATAGAACGTATCACCATCATTATAGAGGTACTGCACGCTCTGTGTTGACACCTCGGCGGGCTCAATCTTATCTTGCCCCTTAAAGGTCTTGGGCAGCACACTACCATCGATCAAGTTCTTCAGCCGCACATTCACAATAGAGCCACCCCGGCCCATTACCTTCTGATTATAGTCCACAACCCGATACGGCTTGCCATCGAGCTGCACAATCACGCCTTTTTTGAGGTCAGTTGGTTGGTACATCACCTATCTCCTGTTTAGTAGTTGCTGCTTCGTTCGAAACATCCGCCAGCGCAGTCACAGAGGTACTGCGCTGAAAAAGCTCCTAACCTTGCGCCACAAATGGCAGCAACGCCAAGTGGCGAGCACGCTTCACCGCTACGGCGAGCTGTCGTTGTTGTTTATCCGACAACCCTGTACGGCTACGTGGCTCGATCTGCCCATAGATATTAATGAACTTTTGCAATGTCTTTGCGTCTTTGTAGTCAAAATAGACTGGTGTGTCCTTGCGCATGCGCTTGGCCATTATTTGTTCTCCTTTAGTATGTTGTTAAAATGGTATTTCTGATAGGTCAATCGGCTTGTCATCAATGTCTTCGATGACGACATCCTGGCTACTACCACTGTTAGTTGGTGCTGCAGCCGGTGTTGTATTTCCGTCAGCACGTCCACCACCAACGAAGGTGAAGTCCTCTACTGTTACTTCTACAACAGAGCGCTTGTTGCCGTCTTTATCGTCGTAACTGCGCTGGTCGAGGCGACCACTGACAAGCAGCGGGCTACCCTTCTTTACATATTGTGCAATGGTTTCGCCAGTCCGCCCCCAGGCTACACAGTTAATGAAGCTGGTTTGGTCTTGGTTTTGGCCATTTTGGTTACGCCATGTACGAGTGACCGCTAGTGTAAAATTCGCAACGTTCTGCCCACTTGCTGTGGTGCGCACCTCTATATCGCGCGTCAAATTGCCCATCAAAATAACTTTGCTAAATCCTCGAGCCATATATCCTCCTCGATTCTTTACTGTGGTTATTAGTTGTTGTGGTAATTTTTACTCTTCTGTTTGGCGGCTGACTTCACGCGCTTTGGCCTCTGCCATTAGCTTGCGGCCCTTCTCATCCACCTTGACGAGCAAGTAGCGGATCACATCATCAGAAATATTCAGCGCATTGCTGATCTTTAGCGGTGCATCGGCAGGCAGCGCCACCTCAAAGTAGACATACACCGCAAAGTCTTCCTTCTTAATACTATACTGCAGCTTTTTCTTGCCCCAGTTGTCTTCACTAGTGATGGAGCCACCAGCGCCGAGCACCAGCTCACGTACCTTAGCAATCGGTGTCTCGAGGTTTGATTCTAGATCTGGCCGAATCAAAACCGTTAGTTCATATTGTTTCATATGTAAACCTCCTTTGGAATCCATATGGATGTTTACCCAGACGATAAACTTAGGTTAATAACGCATTATATTATACGCGAGACAGCATACAAAGTCTAGCGAGGTACAGAGGTGTGGAGGTGTTGTACTTTTTGATTTTTCTATTTTTCGAATAACTCCACGCTCTACGTAATACGAATTGCTAATCGCCTTATTCGCTGCATGGTTGCACCATGTCTTGCAAGCACTTATCCCACCCAGCCATAGATCAAGAGGCAGCACGGCGTGATCATACATTCCATCCACATTTTACAAAAAAGATAATTACATTATAGTGCTAAAATTCGCTTTCTTCGCCCCACCACTGTCCTTAATATATTATGCCCATGTATTATATATAAAGTATAATAAAGCACCCTTTGGACACTATTGAATCTATAAAATGTTACTTATTATGCGTCAAAATGTGAAAAAATGAACCGTCCTTAATTATCATGTATATACTACCTAGTCTCTCGCCTTTTTAGCTTTTTTAGTGCTGCGATGTATCTGCAAAAATTATCGAGTCAGTTTTCGCTTGTGCTTATTTCGCTATTGCTTCTGAATAAAGCGAAGTATCGTTTTGCTGTCTCCTCGCGCATTTTTGTCAGAGCCACCTATGGCACTCCATGGAGCCATTATGTCGATCTCATTTTTGCACACTACTTATATAGAGCCAGCTACTCCACCTCCATGCGTCGTACATGAGGGTCGATATTTTACCATTCGTTTTCATATCATAAAGTACTATATAATACAAAACGTGAAAATTTTGAAAGCTTCATTCGAGCCATCCATGGCGCACCATTATTTTCTACACAAACCATACATCGCACCCTATTAGATCGTGTATATTTAATAACCACGACCACTATACACTGCTTATGTTTATCTCATATTCACTCGCACTCAATACACAATTAGGCGCCTACGCTCAAAAATATGAAAATAGCACCATGCTAACCCACTCGCTGGATCGTACACATCAAGCTCCATCCATTTTTTAACTTCGCCCCATCCCATCAAGTTAGCTCTATACACCTTATGCTTTACTATATTGGTTATGTTTATATTACCCTCAACCATCATTTACTTGCATTATGCAACTGATCATGAAAATTTGTAATTCTATCATATTGGTGCGGTGTAGACGCAAATTCAGCTATCACCATTACCTCACAAAGCACGCTCTAAGCCATAAAGTTACTCGCACTTACCGCATATTTTGGCTCACCAATGCCTCCTATTTCTAACCCTCATTGTACCCATCTATTTTGTTATGAAAATTTTGCTACCAAGCCTATCGTTAAATATTTTTCTACTATTTTCACACACTCACCTCACCCAAACGTATGCCACTACGCCTCATGATGCAGAAAATTTTCGCTACCTATTTCATTGCTGCATCGTGCCATGGCAAAAATTACCATTTTTAGTTTACAACCAATCAACCATCACAATACATACTTCGTATGTCATGCACCCTCATCAAAATTATCACATTATTTTGGCGCGTACGAACCATCATCGCTTCTTGGCATTATATTTTTGCACTACTTTGCCGTACTGAGTTTTGTCATTCTCAAATTTTTATTATGAATATCATTATATTATGTTCATGAAATTTAGCGTGGCAATCCTTTACTTAATTTGCTTCTCATATCACATCTAGATCTCTTGTGTTTGCATGCGCCACATAGATTTTAGTCAAAACAAGGCAGCCATTTATTCAGGCGAACTCACTCCCTACTTCATCTCACGAACTCACATTCATTTTTGCAGATTTCCCTAATCAAAAATGTGAAAATTTTACACTGCTACTACACGCACTTCATTTTTATCACGCATATTGTACATCGCCTTTCTATCTTTCTATCTATCTGTACCAATTTTTGTATGCTCACTCACAAATTTACACGCAAGTGTACATACCATCATCCTCATTTTATATTTACTATCAAACAATCCATTTTGCATCATTCATCACTCGTATAGCAGCAAAAAATATTTTGCACGCGCATTATGTTGCAAAGTTGCAAACGTTTTTGCTAGGCATAACTATTTTTTTATCAATAACAAATAGTCCATCAGCGTTTTTTATTGTAGCATCGCAATGCGCCATTATTTTTTTGTCACGTATGTAGTATCCGCTTGCTACTCTAGTCGTTGAAAAATCATTTTTTTGCAATAATACACTTCTACCACTCTTTCTGTATGCGAAAATATCGCAACATATGCACCGCACACCAATTAGAACGGACAAAAATAATATTCTACTGCAGAATAACTATTAATAACGTAGTGCTCGCTCATATTTTTGCAAATCATTTTACACAAGTATCTCAGCTACTGCAAAAAATACTAGTAGCTCTGCATTATACTTTATTGTTGTCTCATTTTTTACTTTTTTATATTTCAATTCATACCACACTCGTCGGTCATCTACTTCGTGCCCACTCAAATTCTCATCAATATAGCAATAATAAATAACATGAACGAATTCTTGCATTATTCATGCTCTCTTACTACCCCCTCGCTTGTGTTATGTGTAGCATCATATACAAAAAAGACATATTCGATAAAGCAATCGGCTCACTTTACACACAAAATGCTCATCATCACACCCTATGTATAGTACATGAGCACATCTATACTCGCTTAATTTACCATTTACTGCTCTGCTCTGAATATACTCTTGTTATATTCAGATATTCTCTTGTTCATTCATAAATAATTTATAACATACAAGTGCGTCAATATAGCGCACAAATATCTCCTCGCAGTACGAGAAACGCATTATTTTCATCACAACGGACAACATTACACCAACCAATGCACGCGATCTTAAAAATTCAATGGCATAGCATGTGCCCTTGTCTATTCTTTGCAATCACCGTAGATTTTTTGCACAGAAAAAAACCAGTGCTCATCACACTGGCTTTCTCTCGTCTATGACTAATCTTTATGCAGCGAGCAAGAAGTCTCCTTGGACCAAACCAAGTTCATCACTATACTCAAGCCGTTGCGACTCTGTGGTCGGAACCAGCACAATACCACTTGCAGTGCCAAGCTCTCCATCAATCACATCACCTTGGTCTGTGATCATCTGCGGGCCTTCGCCTGGCTCACCCTGAATAATGCCATACACAACAGGGGCGCTGTCGACCATCTCTTGGTCTGGGCGCTTCCCAACATAAAACCCAATCAATGAGCCAATTACTCCTTCTTTCGCTCCATCGTCCTCGCCTAAAGAAATCGCCGCTTCTTGATGGGATAGCGACGACTCAATTGCGGAATACAGCGATGATACATCGCCTTGAGTGTCCTTAGGGCTCTTGAAGTCACTAACAATTGGCACAACATACGGGACATCATTGATCTCAATAACATCACCAATTGCCAAGCCAAGCTCATCGCGCAGCTCGGATAATTTATTATGAATGGTATCGATGTGCTGGTCTGTCATTTCTGCCATCGACAGCGCAAACAGCGGCCCAAGCTCACGCTGCAACCAGCCTCGAACCTCTTGGGCAGATGGCAGCTCGAGAGCATTCGGCTTACCATACCGATTATTAAACTCTTCGACTGTCGACACAAGTCCATCATCTACCGTGTCGTATTTCGTATATTTTGTCTCGCCCACTGGCGGTCTGTCGCTTTTAGCAAACGACTTTTCTCTTGTATTATTGTTGGTATACTCACTCATAGTTTTTTATACTCCGCACTATGATTTTGGTTAACGGCATTGGCTCCTTTCTGCCGATTCCTCCCTACTGCGTACGTTGTGGCGTTGGCAGCGTGGTAGTAAGTAATCGTATCAACTTGCATTATAGCACAAAAGCAGCGCCTGCAAAGCTATTTTTAGCCTTATTTTCGCATTATTTTCCCCATATGTACCCCTGTCGTACCAGTGGTGGCTATTTGGACGATAAATATATATTTTTCGCAAGCATTTTAGGCATTGATTGCGCACTTCTCCACCTTCACCAGCAAGATTTTATTGCTCTGCCTGCCTCTATCGCTACACATGGACCGAGGTAAAATATAAACCACAAATAGATATAGATAAGCTCAACCCTCGCATACAGAGGCTCGACAGCTGGTGCTGATAAAGCAGCACACAGAGGCACACAGGAGGTCTCCTGAGGTTTTAGGTATAGATTCTCCCCTACTCGCGCACCCTCTAAATACTGAGAGCCACCAAAGCCGGATGCATAATGCACCGTCATTGTTCGCTCCTCCAATCGCTCACCATACAGCAATAGCAAGATCGCCCAAGGCATCTACCTCGGGCGATCTTGTATGTTGCGCTGCAGAACTTAGCCGCGAGCAAAGTGGGCAAAGGCACGGTTGGCCTCGGCCATTTTGTGGGTGTCTTCCTTTTTCTTGAAGGCGACACCAGTTTGGTTGCACGCATCAACGATCTCTGTTGCCAGGCGCTTACTATATGGCATACCACTCTTCGATCGGGCAGCCTGCACTAGCCACATAAAGGCAAAGTGCTGCTGACGATGACCCTGAATGGGGAATGGAATCTGGTAGTTAGCACCACCAACACGGCGGCTCTTCACCTCAAAGCTGGGGCTGATGTTCTTGATGCAGGCCTCAAACACTTCCAGTGGGTCCTCACTTTTGAGGCTTCGTGCAGCCTGCTCGAGCGCACTATAGACAGCCCGCTCAGCAACTTGTTTTTTGCCGTCTAACATCGATTTGTTAATCAAGCGCTGCACTAGCACCGACTGGTACTTGCGGTCTGGCTTGATGGTGCGCTGGAGTTTTTTCGTGACTTTACGAGGCATGGTTAGTTACCCTCCTTCTTGGCACCGTACTTGCTGCGGCCCTGCTTACGCTTCGATACCCCTTGCAGGTCGAGTGCACCACGGACGATGTGGTAGCGCACACCCGGGAGATCCGGCACACGGCCACCACGGACAAGCACCACAGCGTGCTCCTGTAGGTTGTGGCCTTCGCCGCCAATGTATGCCCAGACTTCGTGGCCGTTGGTGAGGCGCACACGAGCCACTTTGCGCATGGCGGAGTTTGGCTTCTTGGGGGTTTTGGTTGTTACCTTGACGCAGACACCACGCTTGAGTGGTGCATTTTGGTCGTAGTAGCGCACCTTGAGTGCGTTGTGGATACGCCCCAGCGCTGGCGACTTCGACTTCCGGGCCGCCGTCTTGCGTGGCTTGCGCACCAATTGGTTAATGGTTGGCATGCAATTCTCCTTATTGCTTATAGTTCGTAACTCTGCTGCCTGTCCCACTCACCTAATTGGTAGTGTAGCAGCACAGAATACTGGCTACTAGGCTATTGCCCAGTATATTTGCGTGTACGATTGGGAGCAGCACCTCCGCCTCGTGTCTATACCTTCTCTGCCAGGCAGTGCGCTCACACCAGCGCCCTACCCCGAAAAGAGGAAACTCGTGTGGTATTATAGCATGATGTTGTACGTTAAGGCAAATGCGCTGTGTCAAGCTAAGCGTAATTGAATAATCTCTGCTATTTCTACCCTGTGCTATACTAATCTCATGCATATTGCCATCCAAGGTCAAGCAGGGTCGTTTCATGAGCAGGCAGCGCAGCAGTGGTTTGGGCCACAGGTCGATACCGTGCCATGCACGACGTTTCGCGATGTTTTCCATGCGCACGTGACTGGCCAAGCCGAGGGCATCGTTGTGGCGGTGGAAAACACACTCTACGGGACAGTCAACGAGCCGTACCACTACCTCGAGGCATGCCCGCTACCCATCATTGGTGAGGTACGTCTTGCCATTGAGCAGATGCTCATTACACTACCTGGCGCTCGCCTAGCTGATATTACCGAGGTGTATTCGCACCCCGTCGCACTTGCGCAGTGCCAGCACTTTCTTGCTGCCGAGCTGCCGCATGCGGTGCAGAATGAATTTTTTGACACAGCAGGGGCGGTTGCCTACATCAAAGCAACTGACAACCCACACAAAGCCGCCATCGCTGGCCAGGCTGCTGCTACCCTCCATCATCTGCCCATCCTGCGCCGTAGCATCCAAGATAGCATCACCCGCTTCATCGTCCTCGCACCAGGCCACGCACCAGCCCGCGCCAACCGCGCCACACTCGTCATCACGACCAATCACCAGCCTGGTGCACTACTCGAGGTGTTGCGCATCTTCGCCGCGGCAGGCATCAATATCAGCAGCCTGCAGTCTCAGCCCATCGTCGGCCAGCCCTGGCAATACAAATTCTTCCTCGTTGTCGACAGCGCTGGTGCTCCACTCAAGCACGTCCTGCGCGCCATTGAGCAAAACGACCATACTGTGCGGCTACTGGGTGAGTATTGTGCGGGGTAAGGTTATTCCCACGTCTCTCGAATCATCGAGAGGTGCTTTTCGACCATCGGTCGGTTAAGGCCTTTGGTATAGATCATCCCCCGTGTATTACTACAATAGTTATTATTATACCATCTCCTATGATGCAAGTAAAATTCAGCCGAGACTCTCTGTTCTCACCCTTTAAGACTTACCGTAAATCTGCATACACACTGTCCGCCGCCCTATCCCAGTTCATCCATGCTGCCGATCAGCACATCGCGCGGGCGTGAGCCGTCGGCTGGGCCAATGATGCCTTGCTCTTCCATCTCTTCCATGATGCGAGCCGCTCGGGCATAGCCCACGCGGAGCTTGCGCTGGAGGAGCGAGGTCGAAGCTTTGCGGGTCTCTACCACCACCCGCACGGCATCGCGGAACATATCGTCATTGCCTTCGCCACTGCCGTCCATATCCATCACTACACCACCTTTGCCATTGAGCTGGACAGGCTGGCTCACGATCTCGTCATTATACTGCGGTGCCGACTGCATGCGCAGGTGGTCAGTCACCTTAGCGACTTCTTCGTCCATCACCCAGGCACCCTGGATACGTTTGGGCTTGGGCATGCTCGCGGTTTTCATCAGCATGTCGCCCTGACCAAGGAGCTTTTCGGCACCAATTTGGTCGAGAATAGTGCGGCTATCTACCTGACTCGCCACCGTAAAGGCGATGCGGGCTGGCACATTGGCTTTAATGAGGCCGGTAATCACATCCACGCTTGGCCGCTGCGTCGCCAGCACTAGGTGAATACCAACTGCTCGAGCCTTCTGAGCCAAGCGGACGATCAGCGCCTCCACATCGCGCGCTGCCACCATCATCAGGTCGGCTAGCTCATCTACCACAATAACGACATACGGCATGCGGCCTTCGTCTACCTTTTGCATGTGGCCTTGCTCATCGGCCACGGCGATCTGCTTACCGCGGGTTTTGATCTTTTCGTTATACGTCTTGATGTCGCGCACCTTCTCCTCAGCCAGCAGACTGTAGCGCCGCTCCATTTCATTGACCGCCCACTTGAGGGCACTAATGGTTTTCTCTGGCTCAACAATAACAGGGGTAAGGAGGTGTGGAATATCGGCATACGGTGCCATCTCTACCTGCTTGGGGTCGACGAGGATGAGCTTCATTTCGCTGGGACTGTTACGGTAGAGCAAGCTGGTGAGGAGTGTGTTGATCATCACTGACTTACCTGAGCCCGTCTGCCCCGCTACCAAGAGATGCGGCATTTTATTGAGCTCACCGACGAAGGGTCTACCCGAGATATCCTTACCAATAGCAAACGCTAGCGGCTCCTTAGCGTGTTGCCACTCGGGGCTATCTAACACCCCGCGCAGGCGCACATCGGCCGCCTTGCGGTTTGGTACCTCGATACCCACGGCCTTCTTGCCTGGGATGGGTGCCTCAATGCGAAGGCTCGATGCCGCGAGGTTGAGTGCGATATTCGTCTCCAGCGCAGTGATGCGGTTAAGCTTAACGCCAACAGGCGGCTTGAGCGTGTATTGCGTTACCTTCGGGCCAATGTTTGCCCCCTCCATCTCGACATTGATATTAAATTCGTGCAGCGTGTCTTGGATAATGTGGGCATTTTGCTCAATGTCGCCAGCATCAGCCGGGCTCTGACGCTTCTCCAGCAGCTCCAAGCTGGGTGGCTGCCAGTTGGGATCATTAACAGCAAGCATGGCAGACCGATCTTCGGCTGCTTTATCCACAGAGGTAGACGGTGTGCTATCGCGCAAGGTTGCCCGTGGTTTTTTGTCTGGTTTTGGCTCAGCTGGGCCATCACCCGAGAGGGTTGGGACGCCCGCGTTGAGCTTAAAGTCACTCATAGCAGCAGGCTTATCTTGGGCCTTCTCGTCCTTCCTGCGCTTGGCCTTTTTGCTGGTGTCTGGTGTTTGACTATCAGCGGCGCGGCGGGCCACTGCCACATTGGCGGCATCGTCTGCCTCAGCCTCGCTACGCACCATGTTTTGCAGGCCACGCCACAGTGCCATGGGCGAGACACGCAAAACGAAGAGCAGCGTCAAGCCGATTAATAATACATACACAAAAACCCCTACTGGCCGGTCGACCAGTGCCAGCATGGCACGATTGAGTAGGTCACCCATCACACCGCCTGTCGCAGCCGAACCTCGCCGCAGTAGGCCAAATAGCCCCGCAAACCATAACACCATCAGCACCGCTGCAAGCTTTAGCACTACTGGTAAGCGGTTGTTCTCCGCCCGAAAGATCACCACCGCCACATACACCGCCACTACTGGGACGACATACACCGCATAGCCAATAATATACAGCATCGTCGCATCAAGCCACTTGAGAATTGGCCCACCCGAGCCAAACCACGACACCACTAGTAGCACCGAAAATGCCAGCAGTAGCACCGCCGACACCTGCGCCCAAAACCCCGCCGGCAACGTATGCTGTGGGGCTGCTTGCTTGGCCTTGCTCTTGCTCGGGCTGCGCCGACGAGCAGTGCTTGAGCGAGTAGACGAACGAGTGCGAGTGGTTTTTCTTTTTGTAGCCATATCCTTTTTATTGTACTCTGTTTATGCTTGGTTTGATAGCGTATATTGTAGCATAATTTACTACATTAGGCAATCGGTGTGGGATATGTGAGCACAGTCTTTGTTTTCTCAGTGTTAGTTTCATCATCTCATCGCCCCCCTCAAATAGAGTATGAAGGCAGATTGTCATAATCTGTTTGCGGCCCTAGCATCAAGCAGTCAACATTTAGGAAATAGAGATCCGTATAGTGTTCCTGAGGAGGGATGAGCAAGAGAACAAAGCGTGAAACTCAAAAATAGCCATTTTGTCCATTCTATGTCACAATAGAAGCAAGGAGGTCGTATGCAGCAGATGGTATGGAATATAGTAACAATGATTGCACCCTTTGCGGTGATTGCCTTTGTGCTGGTAGTGCTCGCCGAATATTTGCGCGCGCAGCAGCGTATCAAACGCCTGGAGGAGATGGTGCATGAGCTGCAGCAGCGAATTAAGTCAGACACGTAACCACAGTTTGCAAGCAAAAAAGCCAGCTGTATAGCGCTGGCTTTTTTGCTTTTGTGACGCTAAGTCATTGCCTAGTAGCTTCGGCGCTCCGAGCGGTCCTTTGGTACGACTACTTCGGTATCAGGCTCTTGCCGCGGTGGAAACTTTTTGCGTGGCAGGCCAGCGAAGGCGTCATTGCTCGGCTGCTTGCTACGTGCGGTCGTGCGATTATTGGCTGAGCGGCGCTTGCGCGTATTAGCTGGGCGAGTTGGGGCTTTCTCTTCTGTTGTCGCGGGCAATACACCAGCAGTTTTGCGTGCAGCAATGGCAGCCGCTTTGGCAGCGGCACCACCCTTAGCAATGCGCGGTGGCGTGTGTGGCTGAGCTGGCGCAGCGAGGCTCTGACGTGAGCGCCCAGCTGGGACTTCGCGCCCCACACGAGCAGTGCGACTCGACGCCTTTTGTGGTGCACCCACTTCGTTAATGACTGGGATAATGATGGGCATGCGGCGTGTTTGGTCATACAAGACGCGGGCAATGTCTTCTTTGATTTCCTTCTTTACGACATCAAGGTCATACGAGCCCACCATGCTGCGCGCCGCTTTTTGCTTGAGATAGGCGCGGATCATCCCCATCAGCTCTTCATTATCGCGCAGATAGATGAAGCCCCGGCTGATGATATCTGGACTGGTGAGAAGGCGGCCTGTCCCACGCTGCACGGTAAGCACCACAACGAACATCCCCTCCAGGCTCATATGGATGCGATCCTTCAGCACGACATCACTCACGACTGCACCAGCGTCGTCATACATTGTGCCGCCCGAGTGCGGAATGCGCCCAATCTTGTGTGCACCATCGGTAGTAAACTCCACAATATCCCCCGGATCGCAGACAAAGATATGACTGCGTGGGATGCCACACTCCTTCTCAGCCAGGCGAGCATTGTGTACCAACATGTGGAATTCACCGTGGTTGGGTAAGTAGTATGTGGGCTTGACGGCACTAATGAGCCGCACGTGGTCATCATAATAACCATGGCCAGATAGGTGGAGTGGCCCCACCCCGGTCAGGTGTGTCTTGCCATTTTGCACCACGTCGCCACCTTCGCGCATCAAGCCATCGACGGTGCGTACGACGTACTTCTCGTTGCCTGGGATAGGGTTGGAGCTAAAGACCACCACATCGCTCCCCTTGATCTTGACGAATTTATGCGCTCCCGTCGCCATGCGGTTAAGCACTGCACTAAATTCTCCCTGGCTCCCCGTACAGACGATGGTGATCTTGTGGTCGGGTAGCTTCACGAGGTCTTCCATCTTTACTACCGTATCTTTGGGAATCTTGATAGCACCAGTACGCAGTGCCACCTCCAGGTTTTGGATCATACTAAACCCAGCAAAGGCTACCTTGCGCCCATGCTTCTCTGCTTCCTCGAGGATGAGCTGAATCCGGTGCAGCTGGCTAGAGAAACTACTGATGATGATGCGGCTCTTGGCCCACTTATCCATCACCTCACCCATGCTGTGCTGGATGTCGTGCTCACCGTGGGTGTGAGTGCCAGCGCTCTCGCAGTTGGTCGATTCGTTCATCATAAGGAGGAAGCCCTCGGTGTGCGCAATATCTTGCAAGCGCTCGAAGTCGAACTTGCGGCCATCCACCGGGTTCTCCTCAATACGCCAGTCACCACTGCTGAGAATGTTCCCTACTGGCGTACGCACCACTACTGCGGCCGAATCGGGGATAGAGTGGTTCACCCGCACCAGCTCCACACTAAAGGAGTCGCACAGCTGGACGATCTCATGCTCCTCAGGCTTTAGCTCATGATACTCTGGCTCGTAGCTACCATCGGTCTCGGTCATGGTGCGCTGCAACATACCCAATGTAAAGGCTGTGCCATACACTGGCGCAGGCAGCTTGGGGATAATATGCCGAAAGGCACCGATATGATCGAGGTGCCCGTGGGTAAAGATGTGTGCCCGAATCTTGTGCTTATTCTCCTCCAACCACTGCGTATCAGGGATGATGTAGTTGATGCCAGGATAGTCACTACCTGGGAAGAGGAAGCCCATATCGATGATGATAATATCATTGTCGTACTCGATGGCTGTCATATTCTTGCCAATGCCCATCTCGCCCACCCCACCAATCGGGATGACCTTGAGCGTTGGGCGCGGAGCACGGGGCCGCTTGGGCTGCATATTGAGAGTAAACTGCTTGCCGCCATAGCCATTGTAGACCGACTTATTGACCGGCACGTTAATAACATGCTGCGAGGCCTGGGCATTGACCCCCTCGCTGGTGCGGCGCTGCGCCCGAAAGACCTCGCCTTTGCGCGTGGTGGTGGCACTGAGCACCGTGTTGGTTGTCGCTGGTTGTTTACTTGCGTGTGGACGCTTCTTGGCGTCATCTGCCTGGGGTGTGGCCACTCGTCGTTGACCCATTGTATCTCACTCCTTCTAATACATTATTCTGGTTCTACTAATAAGAGACAGGCTAAGAGCCTCAATAAGTGGTTGTATTATAGCAGATGATGGTGAGGTGTGTCAAAGCCACCCCGCGAGAGGTGGCTTTTGCTTCGTATCACTACGAGTTGATGGCGTATTTATACGCACCAAAATTGCAGCATATCGCTCAAACTTTGGTTTGTTCCCGCACTGGAAGCTGACTGCCATGATGCACTATCACTTGGAATATCATCAGGGTTTTCTGTGTTAGCCGATGCTTCTTCAATGGCAAACGTTGGTGCGCCATTCTCATTAGTGGTTCGCGTCATCTGTGTGTATAGCTTTTTATTTGGGTCAGTATTGCCACTTGGGCGGAAGCTACTTGCCGCTGCAACTTCTGTGGCAGGGTTGCCTGTGATCTGTAGCAGCTCTGCCGTCGTCAGCTCACCAGCCGGCTGGGCAGCCCCTGGCTCTTGTGGCGTCTCCAGCGTCACCTCCTCTCGGGTGGTTGTCTTGCCAGTGGTTGTGTCTTTTTGTTTGTGTGTCACCGTCGTTACGACGACATTTTGCCCATCATGGCTGGCGGTAGCTCGCTTCGCTGCAATAATCTCCTCAATACCCCTACCCTTATCAGTCTGGCGAGCCACAAGAGAATTATCCATATAACGATCTGTCTTCGTCTTGCCCTGCAGCTCGGTATAGCGTGTCGTGATGCCGTGCAAAACTTCTCTGTCGACCTTCTTCACATCAATCTCACCATCGGGAGTTGTAAATTCTACCTCACGACCCGATTGCCCAAATGGCTCAGCCGTTGCGGCTGTTTCGCTCGATACGGGTGCTTCTGCTGTATTATGACAATACGCAAAGCCATTCATAGCAGTAAGCAAGGCTGCCAGAGCGGCAAGCTTTTGCTTCAGCGAGAGTCGTGGCATATCTATCTTGTCTATATCATCGGTAGCACTCTCATTACTTAACGTAATGCGTGAGTTCGTCTTATCCAAAATCGGTTTTCGTGCAAAAATCCCTTCCATACTGCTTGTTTTCTGCCAAGGTTTCTTCATTATCATCGGCTCCTGCTTTATTTACTACTATCCATTTACCGTTATAGTACTTTATATTTGCTATATCTGTCAAATATGGTCTATTCGAATCTACAAAGCTAGCAGACAAAAAGCCGGCTACCTCACAATAGCTGGCTCTGTGCTATGCCTCGCAGCACATTAATTTTAATCTCCATCCACCGTCGTATGAGCAAACTGCCGCGTGCCACACCAGGCCAAGAAGCCAATGAGGAGTACGTTTGCCGCCAGCGCAAAGCCAGCCAAGATGAGCATGTGCTGCGTATAAAGCGCACTATCTACCCCACCCGAGATTGCATGACGATAGGCAATGATGGAGTGTGTCATGGGCAGCCAGGGGTTGATAGTCTGGAAGAAACCAGAGGTTGTTTGAATAGGGAATATTCCCTCGCTGGCGGCTAGTTGGAGCACCATGATGATCATTACCACCAGCCGGCCAGGGTTATCAAGCACCATCACTATCAGCGTAATAAGCGACATAAAGGCAAGCGAGGCAAGGTAGCTTGTGGCAGCAAATAGCCACGGATGGTCGGGCTGCAAGCCCACTACATAGACCAGCACTAGCATCATAATCGTTGCTTGCGCCAGTGCAGCCAGCCCCAAGACTGACATCTTAGCCAGCCACCAGCGCCAGGCATTTTCTTGGCGCGAGAAGGTCTTGCGCACTGGGTACATCGTCGTCAGAGCCAACCCACCCACGAAGAGCGCTAGCGAGAGCATATATGGTGCCATGGCATAGCCGTAATTTGGCACACTGCCAGTACTGTGCTCGCTACTCGCCACAGGCGCGGCCATCTGCTGCTGAGCCGCTGGGCTGGTTGGCAAGAGCTTTACCTGAGCAGCACCAGTCTGCAGTTTGTGCGCCAGTGTGCTCGAGCCATCCGCCAGCTGGTTACTTGCCTGCACCAGCGTGCTAGAGTGCTGCTGCAAGGTGGCTGCACCCTGGGCCAGTTGCCCACTACCCTGCTGAGCTGTTGCGAGATTACCCGCCACCTGTGCTGCGCCGGCCTGGAGCCGCTCGCCACCAGCCCGCACCGTGTTGTAGCCCGCAAAGGCAGTGGTGGCTTGCGGGGTGAACTGCTCCACACCAGTATTGAGTGCTGCCACACCGTTCTTGAGTGTTTGCTGCTGAGTGGCAAGCGTTTTGGTAAGAGTATCGAGGTTGGCTAGCAAACTCTGCGTTTGCTCGGCAATAGCTTTGGTCTGCTGCAGAGCGCTTGCTAAGGTCTGCAGCTCGGGTAGTGTGATGGTCGTGCTACCGCCAGATGCAGCCGCCTGGGCACTAGTCTTTTGGAGGATCGCCCCAGCCGACGCGGCTGGTACTTGCACTGCCTGGAGCGCACCCACCACCCGCTGCGCATCTTGGGCTACGGCCGCCTGTTGAGCCGCCACTGCTGGTGATGGCTGAGCCACTTGGGCGTTGAGTGTATTCATCCCCTGTTTGATCTGCTGCATACCAGCCGTTAGCTGGGCTACTTGGGCTGCTGTTGGCAGTTGGCCAGTCAGCTGCGCTGTGCCCTGCTGGACCTGCACTGCGCCGGCCTGCAGCCGCCCTAGACTAACCGTCAGCGTCTGCTGCTTGCTCGCCAGTTGGCTAACGCCATTGGTATAGTGAGTAAGACCCGCTTGGAGCCGTGCCGACCCCTGATGCAGGCGCCCAGCACCATCACCAGCCTGCGCCATGCCATTGCCCACTGCACCAATACTCGCCGCCACCTCTTTTAGGTAGGTTTGGGTCACTTGCTCAGCCACTGTTTCCTTCACTTTTTGCGCGGCTTGGCGGCTAATGACTGCGCCAATGTAGTTTTTGGCTGGCGTCAGCTGATACGCCACCACTGCTTGCTGCGGCTTGTCCTGCCGAAGTGACGCCGCACGCTGTGAGAAATCCTCTGGCACCGTCACTACTGCATAGTAGTAGCCACGGCGTACGCCATCATCGGCTTGCTGCTTGGAGACGAATTCCCACTTAAGCGCCTTGCTCTTATGCAGAGACTCGGTCATTGTCCGGCCGATCTGCAGCTCCTTGCCATTAATCTGCGCCCCCTTGTCCTCATTCACAAAGGCAATTGGCAGTCGGTCGGTATGCCCATACGGGTCCCACACCGAGCTGAGAAAAAATGCCGCATATATCACCGGCAGAAAGGCCAGCGCTATCACTGCCACCAGTAGTGTTTTGCTCTGCAGCAAGTGCCGCCATTCAGCCTGGACCATCACACTGCGGCGACGCCGTATAGCTTGTTTTATTTTCTCACCCATTGTTCATTAACTCCCGAATAATATCTTGCAATGTCACGCCCTGCAGCGTCTCGGCCCAGCGTGTCTGAGCCCGATCGAAGGCACCAAGGATGCTCACCTCACCGCGTTTGATCTTGCTATCATCCGCCTGGCGGGCAAACATCCGCTCGGCTACTCCTTGGTACTGGACGAAGCTCTCCGTCCCCTCGACTGCCGCCACGATATCCCACAGCGTTAGCTCTGTACTAGCCCGCGCCAAGCGAAAGCCACCACCCGCACCCCGCGCTGAGGTAATCAGCTGGGCTGTTACGAGCTTGCGCGTTACTTTAGTAATATACGTTGGCGACACCCCCATCTGCTTTGCCAAGCTCTGGTTCGTCACTGGTGATCGCAGGTCTGGATACGCCAGCAAAATCACAATGCAACAGGCCTGCTCGACTGCTCCTGATAATCTCATAGTTGTATATGCGAGGCGCTACGCAGCACCTCACTCCTCCTTTCTTTGATTATTGATAATGAATATCTAATATCCAGATTATCATAGGCTACTCCCTATTGCAAGCCTGTCATCAGAATATGCCCATCTAAACCTAAGCTACATCTGTAGTCTCAATCATATATTTTGCTGGGCTGATGAATGGCAGCCCGGCATTAGCATTTTCTTTTTGTGCTACTTTGCGCGGCGGGCAAGCGGCTTTGTTCCTTTGTAGAGCAAGTAGCGGAATAGCCCCGCTTCATACAGCGTGCTATAGCCATGCGACGCCATCACGGCATTAACGAAGAATGGCGCAAGCTTCGCATCTGGCTGGATCCAGGCAAATGGCCGGGCGAGCGACCGTAAGCGATGGTATGTTGGCATAACGGCCTCTGTCCAATCGGTCTCGCTTATATCCGCAAAGCCAGCCTGCTGCAGTGCCTGCGATATCTCACCAGGGTTCTGCTGTCGCACACCAAAGCCACCAGCATGCCGCTCCAAAAAGTCCATCATGCGCTGCTGGCGAGCCGACATATGGCGAGCATCGACCTCATAATCGGCAAACACTACACGCCCACCAGGCTTAAGGATGCGATAAAATTCCTGCATCGTGGCCCGCATATCCTTCGCGTGCGATAGTGTCTCATTCACATACACCACATCAAAATACTCGTCTGGGAAGTTGGTGTGCGAATAATCACCGAGCACAAAGCGCGGCGCAGGAGTCATATGCCGCGACAACTTCTCAGATATCTTAACCTCTCGTGGCGTGATGGTAATGCCAGTTACCTCGCTGCCATTGGCCTGGACGAGGTATCGCGCCATCACACCCTGACCCGAGCCGGCATCGAGCACATGGTCGGTCGGCTTAAGTTGCAGCTCCTTGGCAAACATCCGCAAGAAGTTCGCCTGAGCTTGCTGCTCATTCTTCATCTCGCTCGTCCAATAGCCAGCGTGTTGCGATCGGCCCAGCACCATGTTGTAGCCAGCCCACGAGCCAAACCGCGAATAGTATGCTGCCACACCGTTTGTTGTTTTGTCCATCATATTCTCCTTGTTACTGTACTTATTTTATAGTATAGCGTAGAACCGATGAATATAGTGGATTAGTAGGCCTTTCCCTGGTGCGCCCTCGCTCTAGCTCCCTCCTCCTCTTTGCTGCCTCTCACATTCTCTCCACTCACTCTATTTTCCTACCTCAGATGAGCCTATTTCATCAAAGCATGAGCGATATCACAATTATGACAATGGGGCGATTTGTAGTATCATATATAAGTATAAGTGTTATACCAATGAGGTGAGGAGGAAACACAATGCCAAAACCAGAAGCAGCTGGCCTGCCATGGCCAACCCAAGCAGCCCGCAGACAAGCTACACGCCAGTCTGACCCTGCCATCCGCGATAGCAGTGCCTACCGGCAAAAGCCTGCCGAGGACACTGAGCGCACTACGTCGGCAACTGCGCAGAGCGAGCTTGATACAACCAAGAGCAAGCTTGCCACCTTGCAAAAGGCGCTGCAGCACATGACCGCCGTCGAGATTGGTGAGGCACAGCTAGGCACCAGTGCACGCGATTACATCAGCCATGCGCTTGAGGTATCGCGTGTTTTTTCTGAGCTAGAGCATCGCCGCGTGCCTGTCAACGGCTCGTATAATGGCCAGCCCTTTCAGGTATTACCCAGCTCCAGCCTCGAGCTGATCGAGCGCGACCTCGGCCGTGCGAGTTTTGGCCCTTATGGCCCAGCTGGCTTAACCCGCATTGGCCCTCAGCCCAAAGAAGAGCTTACACTCGATGACTACGTCGCCGATGCCACTGCTCAAGCCACGGCCGACTACAACACCAAGAAAAAGCAAGCCGACGAGCAAGCCAAGATCGCCACCGAGCTTCAAACCGCTCAAGAGCTCCTCGAGCGCAAAGGCTACGGCGTGACCGCACCAGAGGCTAGCAAGACAAAAGTCGCCTAACCAGCTCCGCAAATATGCATACCAAGGTAAGTATTGTGACAATGCTTACCTTTTTTCGTTTGCCCAGCAAAGCGCTTGCCTCTTTCTCTCCTGCTGGCTATGAGGCGCGATGTGTCTTAATATCTCTCTATACTATTCATTATTTATGCTGCGTCGTCTGCTGCACATACACCACTGCCCGCACGAAGTCGTCGATGAGCGTCTGACGCATGGCACCGTTGTATAGCGCAGCGGCTGGGTGGTAAAGCGGAATAACGACAAACTCTCGCTCGTGCAAGCGTACTTTGCGTGGCTGGCCATGGTCACGGCTGATACGTAGATCGGGGATGAATCCACCACCACTGTGCCGGCCAAGAGTAAGCACTGCCTTTGGCTGGATAATATCGAGTTGCCGCATGAGGTACGGCCAAAAGGCGCGCTTCTCCTCCGGCAGTGGGTCGCGGTTATTGGGCGGACGATATTTGACGATATTAGTAATGTACACATCACTGCGCACGAGGCCAGCTGTGGCGAGCATTTCGTCCAGGAATTTCCCTGCTGCCCCCACAAAGGGCTTGCCCTGCAGGTCTTCATTTTTACCGGGCGCCTCCCCCACAAAGACGATGTCGGCACTGGGGTTGCCATCACCCAGCACCAGCTGCGTTGCCTGGGCAGCCAGCTCGGGGCAGAGCTTGGCAGCGATAATCTCCTCCGCGAGGTGCGCTAGCTGAGCGGCTTGGGTTTGGTCTGGCGTGGATGGGTCGAGTGGATGGGTCATACACCCAGTATAACAATCGATGGGCGGGTGGAGCAAAAATCAGCTGTAATTGATCGCGCTGGTGCTGGGTGTTGATATTCTGCTTTGCAGCATTTAGGGGTGAAATAATTGCTGAGATTCTGCGATGCTGGTTGATAGTAAGCAAACACAACCGAGGGTGCAAAAACAAAAAACAATCTTGCATTGCTTTTATCCATCAAGAGTAGTCCGCTCCCGCGGAGGTAGAGCATCCAGATGGACGCGTCGATACCTCCGCCGGGAGCGGGTGGTGGTGAGGTTACCAACTGACTTGGAATATACCGTCGTCTGTGGTTGTGAGGCTATAACCTGATGTCTGAAGATAATCAATGATCACTTCTCGGACACGCTTAGGAAGCTGATAGAACCAACTTATCTCTATCACCGCCTCTCCTCTTTCGGCAGCTTCATAAACTGTCTCCAGAACGATATCTAGTTCCACAGTGGCCTCAGCCGTCATAAGAGCCATGATCGGCTCCTCTCTGCACTCATGTGAGTGCGATTAGTGAGCTCAACCCTGTGTCGAGCTCTCTCCATTGCTGTGCACGCTCTGGTGTAGCGTCATCAGAAGACTGGGCGCTCTATAGCGCTCGGCAGTTCCTCTGGCAGCAGCAAGTCGAGAGAGTTCGACTCCTCACCACAAAAAGTTGCTATCCACCTCTGATAAGAAGAGGATATGCTATTATGCTATTATACTATTATACATTTGTCAATAGTATGGAATAATTTTCTACTTTTGTAGCAAAAACACCCCCACAAAAGGAGGTGTTTTGCTGTGCGAGGAAGCGATGCACTGAGCGTGCTACTCCCTACTCTGTCTGGTTTGCCTCCGGGTCGGTGAGCTTGCGCACCATAGGTAGCACCAAGTAGATGCCGATGATGGCAGCAACGAGCCCTCCGCCAACGATGCCGAAGTACAGCGGCGAGAGCGTTGGCTTAAGTGAGGCAGAGAAGGTTGTGACGAAGATGGTACCAACCCACACCCCAATGGCGCACGAGAGGAGCGAGACGCTCAGCAGCGGTACCAGCGACTCCGTCATAATGAGGCGCTTGAGCTGGCCAAGACGCATACCACCAAGGCGCAGCGTGTAGAGCGAGCGACGGCGCTCAAACAATCCACCGATCGTCGAGACAATCAAGCTTGCCACTGCGACGAAGAGTGTCACACCCATACCAGCGTAGGCCATCTCGGCGAAGTTCTTGATGATCGGGTTGATCTGTGGATGCTTCTCGAAGTCCCCACTGCGGATGTAGAGGAAGTCTTGCGGGGTCTGGCGGGCATATGTGAGGGCACGCACCTTCTCCACGTCATTGCTGTGAGCAACGGTGAGGAGATAATCCTTAGGGCCATTGGTGTTGACTGGCTGCTCGGCGAGCGAGACGGTCTTGACGACAGCACCGTTGAAGTTGAGCAAAGCATAGTGATCACCCTGTGCACCGCTGGGGCAACTGTGCTCGGTGTAGATGGCCAAGTCGCTACAACGGATGGCACGAGCTTTGGTGCGGCCATTGTCGCCAGCAATAGGATACATTGGTGCGACATTAGTGATGTATGACTGCTCGCTCAGGATTTTTTGTGTATCCGGCTGCAAGACATGATCTTGCGAGGTGATCGCTACGGCATTGCTGCGCAGCTGTGAATAGCCGTTATCGGCCACCGATGAAGCGTTGAGGGCATCAATACCACTCACCGCCGAGAGATAGAAGCTCCCCGCAAAGAGGGCCAGCACTACCCCACTCACACTGCGGAAGACAGTCTGTGAATGGACGGCAATTCGCTTGCCCGCGATCAAGGCCGAGCCACTGCGTGCATAGCGTGCCACGATGCGAGCGATTTTATTCGTTAGCCAGCCACCAGCCAGCACCAGACCAAACATCACACTGAGGAAAGCTGCGAAGAGAATGAGGGTCGGTATAGAGCTCTCACTTGCTCGCTCAG
Organism: Candidatus Saccharimonadota bacterium; assembly: GCA_030528025.1. Taxonomy (GTDB): domain Bacteria; phylum Patescibacteriota; class Saccharimonadia; order Saccharimonadales; family Saccharimonadaceae; genus Saccharimonas. Next base: position 187,159 of record JAUMZP010000001.1, on the reverse strand, counting down.
TTATCCAGTCGTGCCCAGGCTTCGACGCCATCCAGCCAAAGATACTGAGGCCGAATGCCAGGGGGATGACGCGCCACACCCGCAGCTTCTTTGCCTTTTCGGCTGAGCGCGAGACGCCCAGTGGTGAGAGTTGTGCCTTGCGCATCCGGCGCCAGTTGACGTACGTCGTCAGGCCGAGAGTCACACCAACGATGATAATATATTGATACCACTGCAGCGCAAGATCAGCTGGCCAGAAACGCATGTCGCCATAGGAGAAGCCATAAAGCGAGCTCTGTGTAAGCGTAAAGATAACGAGGCCTAGCACCACACCAGCCAACGAGGCAAACAGCGACTCGAGTAGCAGCACACGGGCCACTTGCCCCTTGGTCGCACCCACAAGGCGCAGGGCGGCGTAGCGCTTCTCGCGCTGTGCCCCACCCAGCTGTGTAGCAACAGCAACGAAGGTGACGATTGGGAAGAGCAAGATCGATCCACCCACGACCAGCATCATCAGCGAGAATGGGTCGAAGGCAACACTCTGCGCTTTACCATTGACATCGGTAATGTAGACGTCTGCGTAGGAGTTGGGCTGCCCATTTTTCTTAGCATATTGGTTGCTCTTCTCAACCTCCTCCGCACTCACACCCTTGACTAAGAAGAGGTCATCGGGGCTAGCAGAGTACTCGTCTGGTAGTGTGCCGAGGTTGGTGGTGAGGTTGCCAAAACGCTCGAGAATCTTGTCCTCTGGGTGTTGGGCGATCGCCGCTGCTAAGCCCTTGGAGAGGTAGTATTCACCTGCCTTTGGTGTGTCTATCTTGGCAAATTTAGCGGACTTCTCAGTGCCCTGCAGCGAGATGATGCTAATCGTCTTGCCTCGCCATTCATCTTTGTTGCCCCGTTCGACGCCACCAGCTTTGAGTGGCTCTTGGTCGGTTGCTTGTGGCTTTTGGGGTGTATCCCTGGCTGCAGAGATAGTACTTGAGATAATCGCCCGGTTTTGACGGCCCACCAACCCATTAAGCCCAGCGGCCATATAGCACAGCATAACGATGCCAAGCGAGATAGCTGCTGCCGTGAGGCCCAGGCGCATCATTGATTGCCGGCCCGATTTTTTTAGTAATAACCAACTAACGCTCATATTACATCCCTCCCGAGATCTGCCCATCGCGCACGATGATCTCGCGGTCGGCATAGGCAGCAATGGTTGGCTCGTGGGTCACCATAATCACTGTGGTACCATATTGCTTGGCAGTGGCGATAAATAGTTCCATCACACGCTGCGAGTTGAGACTGTCGAGTGAGCCAGTTGGCTCATCGGCAAACAGCACCTTCGGCTTGATAACCATCGCCCGGGCAATCGCCACCCGCTGCATCTGCCCACCAGAGAGCTCACCCAGCATGTTACCAGCCTTGTCGCCCAGCTCTACATTGTCCAGCCAGCGCTGGGCAGCTTCGTACGCTACGGCACGCTTCTCACCATTGAGCAGCAGTGGCAGCGCGACATTATCCAGCGCCGTGAGCTCTGGCACGAGCTGCCCAAACTGAAAGACAAAGCCAAAGGCTGTGCGCCTGAGGACGCTCCGCTGATCGTCATTAAGCTTGTCGATCCGCTTACCTGCGCAGTGAATCTCGCCACTGTCGACAGGGGTAATCGCCGCCAAGCTATGGAGCAATGTACTCTTACCCGAGCCACTCGGCCCCATGATAGCCAGCACTTCGCCCGGCATTACATCGAGCGACACGCCGCGCAATGCCTCCGTCTGGCCGAAGGATTTCTTCAGGTTGCGGGCGCTAATGATTGGTTGATTGGTTGGTCTCATTGATCAGTTCCTCCTTAAGTTTGGTTAAGCGCGACGTCGTTAGCTCAATCCAGCGCAGATCTGCCTCCAGATGGTATAGTGCGTGGTCGATAAGCAACGTGTCGGCTAAGTTGCTTTCGCGGCGGCGGCTTGTGAGGTCGCGCATCCGCTGAATATGGGCTTGCCGCTGGTTGTCTAGGTAGGGTGCGGCATCGCCTTCGCGCAGGATTGCCAGCACGGTCTTGACGTACATATTGGCCTGCGACTGATGCGATGGCAGCTCAGGTGCTTCTAGCCAGGCCTGTAGGTCTTGCTTGCCCTGCTCGGTAATGGCGTAGCGCACCCGGTCTGGCCCACCAGACTCACTAGTGTCGGCAACCTCCTCCACTTTGTTGTCGCGTTTTAAGCGCCCCAACGTCGAGTAGACTTGCCCTGGCAAAATTGGCTTATCTTTGCCAAAGAAACCATCATACTGCTTCTTCAGCTCGTAGCCATAGTTTGGCGCATTCGCCAACAATCCGAGTAATGTATATTGAACGTTCATATCTCCACTATACACCGAGTGACTAGCTTATGCAAGCCTTATTATACACTTAGTGTATAGTTTGGGTCAGAGGAGCATATTTCAAGAGAATCTACCTCTGTTATTATGTTCACTCTATATCTTTTTTAGTAGCGGTTTGATGTATTGCCCTATCGCTACCCTGCTCCACTGCCACCAATGAGCATCGCTTAGTGTCGGCAAGCACTACGCCATGCATAGCTAGACTCGTTTGCTCATGAGTAGCATACATAGGCTATTTGCGCATGATGATATGACGGTCATATATACTGCTCTCGAGCACAAGTACTTCGTTTATTGTTACTATTTGCCGCCCAGCCAAGTAACTAGCAAAAAATAAAAAGGCTAGTCGCACTACCAGTGCAGCAACGCAAGGATAACCCAAACTGCATAGAACCTCAGCTTCTCCAAGCCCAGCAAAAACACCCCAGCAGCATCTGGGGTGTTTAGCATAAGATAAGCTGCTATATTGCCTATCTCAGTATCGATGATTAGTCGCCAAGGGTATCCATCTTACCCTTGGTGCGCAAGATATCGCGCAGTTCGCGGACAGATTCTTTGCTCGATGACTGTGCATCTTTGAGCTTGTCGTAGAGCGACTTTGTCAAAGATGTGCTTGGGATCTCGGGGCGCTTTGGTGAGCCACTGCTGCTATCACGGTTCTTATAGTAGTTTACGAGGGCCACATAGTAAGCGCGCATCTCTTTGCGATACTTGATCTGCTCGTTGGCATAGTCGCGCACGCTGGCGTACTGTGAGTCTTTCATCTTATTAAGGGCGTTAAGGCAAGATTTTTGCTGCTCATCATACTTCTGGCCAGCTTCATCACCAGATGCGCTACTGAGTGGCGAGCTGTAGCTTGTTCGACACGAATTACTGTATTCTTTGTAGGCAGTAGCGACCGCACCCGATTCTTTGAGCAGCGGCTTGACTTTTTCGTAATCACTCTTGTACTCTTCGAAGGCTTTCTTGACCTCACCATCGCGCATAGCAGCAGCTTTGCCGAGCTTGTCGAAGTGGTCATCCGCCTTGCGAACCACCTCGTTGATTGACGTTTCTGGGTCTGACCTGTCTATGTTAAGGCTGGTTGAGTCGAAGCTATTCATCATAGCGTATGCCTTGCGGTAATCCTCGGTGCTTGGCCCTGAGAATAGTACGATACACACGATTATAATGATGATCAGCACAAATATACCAATCCCGCCGCCAATCAAACTCCATAGCAAGCCCTTGCTCATACCCTGCTTGGGTGGCATTGGGCCCATTGGCCGACCTGGCTGTGGCTGCATTGGCTGAGGTTGGCCTGGTGCTGGCTGAGCTGGTTGCTGTGAAATGGGTTGAGGTTGAGGCTGGGGCTGAGCTGCAGGTGCTGGCTCAGCGGCAGCACGCTTGCTGGCCAGAGTGGCCTTTTCTTCCTCAGTATAAGGTGGGTTATTCATATCAAAGGTTGGGACAGCCTCTGGGGGTTGCTCCTGGGGGTTTGCTGGTTGCTTACTCATGCATCTCCTTGTTGATTTGGCTATTATTTACCATAACTATTATACCGGAATAGCAGCAATTGGCCAATATATATCTTGCTGTGGCTGCGCGCCCTCCTATCCTTCACGTCCACTCATACAGCACCAAAGAAAGCGGAGGTTGTTACCAGCAAAACACCCCACGCATCCTTGCTGGGGTGTTTGTCTTCTGTTGCGAGGCTAGTGCTCTAGACTACTACAATCCGATCATCGTCAGATTAATCTTGCCGCGCTCGTCAATGCCGGTGATCTTCACCTGCACGGTCTGGCCTTCTTGCACGACATCTGTCACCTTACCAACTCGGCCCTTGGCGAGCTTCGAGATATGCACCATCCCATCCACGCCAGGCAGGATGTTTACAAAGGCACCAAAGTCCTTAATCGTCACGACGGTGCCGGTGTAGGTACGACCAACTTCGGGCTCTTCCACCAGGCTTTTAATCCAGGCCAGCGCCTTCTCAATCGCCTCACCATTGGGGCTGGCAATGGTAATTAGGCCGTCTTCTTTAATATCCACCTCGGCACCAGTTTCGCTAGTGATTTTGTTGATAGTTTCACCACCCTTGCCAATAACAGCACCAATTTTATCCGGGTTAATCTTGAGCTTTTCGATACGCGGCGCATAGGGGCTGAGTTCTTTACGTGGCGCTGGCAGCACACTCAGCATGTGCTCTAGGATATGGACGCGGCCAGCTTTGCTTTGCTCGAGCGCCTGGCGCAGCACCTGCACTGGCAGACCATGCACCTTCATATCCATCTGCAGGGCGGTAATACCCTTGCTCGTGCCCGTCACCTTAAAGTCCATGTCACCAGCAAAGTCCTCGGCGTCGGCAATATCACTCAGTACGTAGGGCGTGTCACCATCCATCATCAAGCCCATAGCAATACCACTAACCGGGGCTTTGATGGGCACACCAGCATCCATCAGGGCCAAGCAACTACTACAGGTGGCCGCCATGCTGGTGGAGCCGTTCTGGCTCATAATTTCTGTCACGCTGCGGATGGCATAGGGGAACTCTTCTTCGCTCGGTAGCACTGCCGTCAGGGCGCGCTCCGCTAGGTAACCATGACCAATTTCACGCCGACCAGGGCTACCAAGGCGCTTTACCTCACCAACTGTATAACCGGGGGCGTTGTAGTGGTGCATATAGCGGCGCTCGCCTTCTGTTACCTCCATGGTATCGACGAGCTGCGCGTAGCTGAGCGGTGCCAGCGTCACAATATTCATACCCTGCGTCACCCCGCGGGTAAACAGGCTGCTCCCGTGGGTGCGTGGCAAAATACCAACCTCGCTCGAGAGCGGGCGGATTTCTGTAAGGGCGCGGCCATCGGGGCGGGTGCGCTCCTCTACAATGCCGCGGCGCACATCGTTGTGTAGTGCCAGCGTAAAGGCTTCGTCGTACTCATCACGCACCGCGGCGTATTCCTCGCCGTCAAGGCCGAGCTGCTCGGCCATGGCCTCGTGGAAGGCCCAGCGAATTTCATTCACAACTTCATTGCGCTCGGGGTATGGGCGGCGGATCTTCTCGCCTAGTTTGCCATCAACCCATTGGTTGGCTACGGCCTGGATGTCTTCATTTGGCAAGACGAGCTCATATTCTTGCGGTGCTGGTGCCACCTTGGCGGCTAGTTCTTGTTGCAGTGTAATCGCTGGCTGCATCGCTTGGTGCGCCCAGGCTATTGCATCGACGATCACCTCCTCGGGTACTTCTTTAGCGCCAGCTTCTACCATGGTAATGCCGCGCTCAATCCCCGCCACCACTAGGTCAAGGTCGGACTGCTCACGCTCCTCTGGTGTCAGGAAGGCCGTAAACTCACCATTCACCCGGCCCACGCGCAGACCCGCCACCGGCCCATCAAACGGCGTACCCGTTAGCATCAGGGCGCTGCTGGCAGCAACCATCGCCACCATATCGGGGCGGAAGCTCGGGTCCATACTGAGCACTGTAGCCACCACCTGCACTTCCTGGCGGTAGCCTTTGGGAAAGAGTGGGCGGATCGGCCGGTCGATCAGGCGGCCAATCAGCACCGCTTCGTCGCTGGGCCGGCCCTCACGCTTAATAAAGCGGCTGCCACTAATCTTGCCCGAAGCATAGAACTTCTCTTCGTAGTCGATGCTTAAGGGGAAGTAATCCAGCGTTACCGGGCGGGTGCCCACCTGGGCCGTACCCAGCACCACCGTATCGCCGTACCGCACTAGCACACTGGCCGTCGAGCGAAAACCAACGCGGTTGACCTCCAGGGTAAGAGGGCGACCGCATAACTGCGTCGTCACAGCAAAGACATCTTTGCCGCTTGGGTTAATAATACTCATACAGAGCTCCTTTCTTGCGGCAAGTAACAGGGGTGAATGCTCGCACCCATCATCTTCATGCAAGCCCTCAACGCTATCACTGCCGCGTTAATATACTCTCTTTAGTATACCGCATTTTGGGATATACTGGTAGTGCTTCATATCTGACAGCCTCGGAGCTTACACGCCATCTGGGCTGCTATGGTCAATTACCAGGCGCATCGTATCATCACCTTCATATGTAGTCTGTGCGCCCTTGATATAGAGATTTTTTCACCGCCCTTGATCGCTGCGCTGCCTATAAACCACACATACGTTGCGCTCAGCCATTCGACACTATGTGGCATGACAGTAATTTCTTCGCCTTGATCCCCTATGACAGCAAACGAGACGCCATTCTCCACCTTCTGTGGTCAGTCATAGATCATATACTCACTGCGTCGAGAGAGTTGTTTCTCCAAAACAACTTTATTCTAACAAGTTATCCAAGATTCGTCAATCAACCCCTCACCACAACTATGCATATCACAGCCTCATCGCCTCTATCCTTCACCCCTCTCCCCTGCTACTCTATCTGAGCAGTGAGTGGCGAGAGAAGCATGTGAGAATTGGTGGCATGTGCGACACACTTGTCGCTTAGATCATCGTGTTATCATACCGGCTGCGGTTCTTTGCTTGGTGGCGCTTGCGGCCAACAAACCACCACCAGACACCACCGCCACCAGCTGCAGTGAGAACTACTACCACAGCGATAAGAATGATGATCGTCCAGTTGGATCCTTCCTCTTGCTTGCGTACAGTCGGTTGCTGGCGCTTTTTGCTTGGCTGCGGCTTTTTCTTGTCCTTCTTTTCGTCTTTTTTCTTGTCCTTGTCATCTTTTTTCTTCTCCTCAGGCTTGGGGGTAGGTTTTGGCGCTGGTGCAGGTGCTGGCGCGGGCTGAGCTGTTACTTTCAGGCCAAAGGTGTCGGCGCAATCAGCCGTGAGCGGCGTCGCTGCACCCACTGGCACATTACCACGTTGGATACTCGCCAGGCCAGCCAAACCACCCAGCAAGGTAGATGAATCATTATACGGGTTGATATTTGGGTCTGCCTCCTCGGCTGGTGTGGTCGGGCCACGATCGGAAGTCGTATACACCCAGCCAGCATTGCGCTCGCGGGCCTTAGCTACCACCTGGGCCTGCTGCTCGTTGCTACCCACACTGTGGATGACGTGCCACATTTTGTAGGCGTTGGCTGGGTTTTTCTCAAAGTTGGTGGCAGTTGGGTGGTTTAGGTCGTAGTAGCTATCGCTCAGGTAGCGCGCTGCCGAGGTCTCGGCATTGAGAAATACATCACCATAAGGCATAACAGACTCACCGAGGAAGCGTGTGCCCGCATTATGGATAACGATGGAGCCAGGGTGTTTAACCTTGACATAGTTGTAGAGGTTGGCCAGATAGCAGGTCTTTTGGCCACTACTGTGGTTGTCGGCTTCGTCAAAGAAAATCCCCTTCACGTTGGGGTAGAGCGCATACCAGCGGTCGATCTCTGCTGCCACCTCAGCAATATTGCGCGTCTGGCGGCCATGCTTGACGTAGCCAATGTATTTGACACCGAGCGAATCGAGCCGCGCCAGAGCCTTTACATAATCACTGCTAACCGTTGTACCTGGCCCGCTCGAGGGGTTAACCACTACAAAGGGCGTCTTACTCGAGACATTAGCCATATCATTCCAATACTGATTGTTGCCACCCTGCATGGGATAGCTATAGGCTGGCATCATGATGGACTGCTGCGGTGCCATAGCACTCGCCTGCGGTACAAGCAGCTGCCCTAGCACTGCCACAGCGGCCACAAACATCAGCACAGCACGCCGTACTTGCTGCATACTCCACCGCATCGCCACACCCGTGGACGCCCGTGCTGTGTCTGTCACATCCTGCATAGTTACTCTCTATGATAGCATCTTTGTGCACAAATGGGTATTATGTTGTGTATGTCACAATGTTTTTGCGGAGACTTCCCTGTTGTGTTGTGTGGTATGTGATGGTATCACACAGGCAACAAAACACCCAATTTATGTGGGTGTTTTGGTTTGATCGAGACTTATATGAGATAGGTATCGTTGTTACTATTCCTGAGGTGCCTTAACGACATTCAGCTTGCTAATTTGCTCCATTGCGTCGCTCAGACCTTCGCGAGTTGCAGGCAGCCATGTATCAGACGCTTGGGCAGCTTCAGGCGTCTGTCCTTCTTTCCATACGATATGGTACACTTTTCCATCTTTTTGATTGATGAAGTATCGGTCTTCTGTAATCGCTTCGCCAGTTCCTGTATCAACCTTTTTAAGAACAAAACCGAGGTTCTCCTGAATTTTGTGTTCAGGCTCTCGGTTAGCATTGTCCCACCACTCGACTTGATAAACACTTGCCTTTGCGCAAACATATTCAGATTCTGCCGACTCAAATTCAACAGATGTATCGCAGCATACTCGATGAAGGTCACGTCGTTGCATAGCGTCCGGATGCTGCGCAAAAATGTCTTCAATAAACGCACGAGTTACCTCACCAAGACTTGCCTCTTTCTCGTGGTCTGTACCGTCTCGGTTCTCTGCCGTTACTGCTTGTGGTCCTGATACTTTTCGTTCCATGTGGTGTCTACTCCTTGCTATGTTTATATGGCGAGGTTAATAATTACTCAATAGTAACCCATTACCATCCCATATGTCAAATTAGTTGCATCATAGCAACACTACCCGCTCTCGCCTATCCCATTCTTTTCGTGGTGGTTTTTTTATTTTTCTAATACAGCATTAGCGAGAGGATGGTTTGCCACCTCGCAGTTCGGCTACAGATACTATAGCCTTTAGGCTCTCAAGCTCAGGGTCTGACGCATCGCGCACACCGGTTGTTTCCACCTTCTGCCCTGGCTTGTGTGGTGGAAAGTACTCACACTGCACCCCCCGTTATTGCTTTGTCTGGGGCAGTGAAATAGACCTGCTTGCTGCTAGCCAGGGTAGTCTCACTCTCACCTTCGCGAAGGATAGGTTGGAGCGTTATTTCTCGTCGGTCATCTCCACTATCTCGCACTATAATGTGCATTGGCAGGTTAGTCAGATAGTGCGAAACGAATTCTGCTTGTTGCGGCAAATACCTTTTGCTTTCGGTATTGCTGCTTTGGCCAAGCAAACCACTCTCACTGGCATTACTTTCTTGCTCTTCTTGCAATAGCGCACCCACCATCTTGTCGAAGGCTGCTACTCGTTCTTCTCTCTCGGCAACCTCACGATCTGCCTCATATCGTGAGGTAATTCCCTCTATACCCGCTGTACTAGCGGGTCGTGATGCTAATGTTAGTTCGGTCATATATTCCTCTTATTCAAGATTGTTTGTAGAACTATATCTTACACATTTTTAAGTGGTGTGTCAATAGACGCTTGCTTGGCTCTCAACTTCCACTCTCACCGGTGGAGATATCCATACCCTATCATCATACTTCACTATACTACTACCCCACCACCAAAAACCTCCCCAATAGATGGGGAGGTTTATATCTCGTGGCGAGCGCTTATTTGCGCAGGCCGAGGGTTTCGAGCGTTGCTTTGTAGGTATCAAAGTTCGTCCGCTCAAGGTAGCGGAGCAGCCGCTTACGCCGGCCGACCATTTGCTTGAGGCCACGACGAGCCATGTTGTCGTGCTTGTTGGACTTAAGGTGTTCGGTCACCTCTTTGATACGAGCCGTCAAGATAGACACCTGCGCCTGTGGGCTACCGACATCATTCTCGCTGACCTGAGTCAAAGCAATCGCTTTCGCTTTGTTATCCTTAGTAATCATACTGGTGTATTGTAGCAGGAGGGCGGCGCGGTGTCAATGTAAACGCTAGCGACAGAGCGCCTGGTGTGCCTGGTCAATCGAAGCAACCTGCGCGGCAGCATCTTCTCCTATATAACCAAGCCGCGAAAGTTTCTGCATAAATTGCTTCTCGTCATCCTCTCTCACCAAGCGCCGCGCATGGTTATACGTTTCAAAGAATGCCATCTTCACTACTGGATGCTCTTGAGCAAGTAATCTCAATTCTTTTCGCGCATCATCCGTCATCGTTAGATGCTTCTTAAATAACGTGCTATACAGTCCTCGGACGAGCTCAGTCTCAGGAAACACTGCTCCAGCACGAAGCAGTGCTGGCGTCGTTCCATGGTACACATCTACAAAGCCAATGCTCTCTATATCTTCTTCCGATTTCAGTGTTGCTACATCAACCGTTGGAGCACGCAAACGAGCACGAAAGTTATTTGGGTCTTCCGTATTACGTAACCCATGCTGGCGAAGAAATGCCTCCCAAAATTCGTCCTCATCCTTATACGGTGAAGTGCGATCCACCGCACTATCCGCTGCCGGCCACCCCCAGTGTACATTCACATCATCTATTGCCACTTCGTCTACACCTGGGCGCTGCTTGGCCTCCGCGAGCGTAAGTGGTTGCGCACTACTTACCAGAGGTTCGTAGCCCTGTAGCTGCTCGTCGATTGCTGCAGCAATAGCTCGCAGCTCTTTACCGAGTCGTTCTTGCTCAGCTACTTGTTGCTCGGGCGTCATACCGCCAATTATTCTTACCTTGTCGGGATTTATCTCGTTATTTGCCATATATCAAGTATGACAGTAGTAGGACAATGAGTCAAATCGAGGGGTTTGTCACCACCCCACCCGCACGCCATACCGCACTATCTGCCCTGCCGCCAGCGCTGCGGCATGAGCTGGGTTATCGGCGAAGGAATTGCCGCTGTGTGTTGGCTCAACGCAGAGGTATGGGCCCAGCCCATCTGTCCAGACCGCCCAGCGAGGTAATCCCTCACTCTGCAGCGTGATAGTGCGCAGGCCCGTCACAAGCTGGCGTGTGGATCCATCAACAAAGATCGTCTCCGCGAGCGGCGCGAGGTCGGCTAGTGGCTGGCCATCCAGCACCGGCACACCATCATACACAAAATATGGGTGGAAGGCTGGTGCCACAAGCAGTTCATCCTCGCCAACATTCACCAGTGTGAGCTGCATTGCAAGCTGGTACTCCGCCACTGTATACACCAAGCGAGACTCCAGCCCAGCATAAGTACCATTTCCCCTCAGCATGAGCTCCACTCGGTCGCTGGTATGCTCCACCATTTTCCACTGGCTCGTGCGACCAAAGCCATGCTGCGCTAGGCCACTCGCTCCGCCCGGACCAAAGTTGGGTAGGCAAACATGGCAGCCACCGCGCGTTTTACGCTCGCCATCAGGAGCAGTGAGCTGCTGCAGTGGGTAGAATACATCCCCATACCCATCAGTCAGACTGGTGATATATGCACCATCTGTCGTGATAGTTGCGGTGGTCGTGCCAGTGTGTAGCGTGATGTTCATCGGTTGCTCCTCGCTTCTTTATTTATTGTGTATGGCTAATCAATAATCCCAAAATCCTGCAACCGCTGCGCCTCTGCTACTGACCAATCGGCAATCGCTGTACGCCGCAGCGCCGCGCAGTACGCCCCTGTCCCAAGCTGCTTGCCAATATCTACCGCCAGGCTGCGAATATATGTGCCACTACTCACCCGCGTGCGAATGACGAGCCGCGGATACTGATACTCCAGCACCTCGATCGAGTGGATCGTAATGGTGCGCTCTGGCAACTCCACCTCTTTACCATCACGCGCGAGTTTATAAGCCCGCTGACCATTAATCTTGATAGCACTAAAAATTGGTGGCCGCTGGCGAGTCTCGCCAATGAAATGCTGCAGCACCTTATCAATCTGCTGACGTGATGGCGGTGTGATAGGCAGCTTGGTATCTTCTGGCAGGTAGGGAGCAATCTCCCCTTCTGGGTCGCCCGTGGTGCTGGTTTGGCCTAGGATAATCGTCGCTTCGTACGTCTTGTCGAGCTTGGTGTAGCGCATGGCATTGCGGCACTCCGTACCTGTCACCAGCAGCAAAAGGCCCGTTGCAAAGGGGTCAAGCGTACCACAGTGCCCCACCTTCACCTTCTTGCCAGCCTGCTGGCTCAGCACCCGCCGCACCCGCGCCACCACCCCAAAGCTCGTCATACCAGCTGGCTTGTCGATGTGGAGAATGCGATCGTATGATGAATCGGATGTTTGGCGCGTCATGTGGTTAGTATAGCATGACGGAGCAAAAAACCAGCTGTGGCGGCTGGTTCTCTGGGTGTTTTTATATTGCTAGAGTGGTAACCTCTACTTCTCTGGTACGTGGAACTGTGATGGGTTGGCTTGGTCTTTCTTGGCCTTAGCCTCAGATTGGAGCGCAGCATCGAGCTGGATCATGGGGTTATCGGCATCAGGGCCAGGCAGCGGTGGCACATCTGGTGGCAGTGGTGGCAAGCTAGAGAAATCTGGCATTGGTGGCAGTGGCGGCAAAGCCGGCCCTTCGGCGTCGTCGGCTGGCGCGGCACGGTGCTTGGCGTCGAGGTCGGCCAGGGTTTCTTTGCCCGTTGGCGGCGGAAGGATGTCGTCGTTGTGAGCCATCGGCACACGCGGCATATCATTCACATTGGGGACGGTTGGCTCGTGATCGAGTGCTGCCGTGGCAGCATTGAGCGGCGCTTGACTACCTGGTGTGTCGTCACTGTCGAGGTAGCGCCCACCCTTGTGCGAGAGAATGGTCTTGTTGCGGCCATTCTCTCTCTCACGGCGCTTGTCGTCGGCCGCTTGCTTGGTAGTAGCATTAAGCGTGCCACCTAGGCTCGGCTCACTCAGCGGTGTCTCAATGGGCTGACGCCATGGCTCAGCGCTGCTGTTGCGTCCTGATGAGCGGCGCGGGGCTGGCGCGGGCTCGGGCTGTGGATTATTCTTAGCCAGTTGCTGGGCCAGCTCAGCTTCGTCGGCATCGGTCTGGCTTAACTTTTTTTTTCCAGCCTCAGCGTTGTGTGAGATGACGAGTGACTTATCTTTGTTATTTGCCTGAGCAGGCTTCTTGCTGGCAGGCTTAGCAGGCATTGGGCCTGCAGCGAGTTGCTTAGCCTCGGCAAGCTTGGCCGCAATCAGCTGCTGGTCACCACCAGCACTCATCAGTTGTGCGGCGAGGGTCATAACGCGCGAGGTAGTCTTTTCGTTGCTAAAGCGCTCGGTAGCCGCTACAATACCGGTCAAAAAGGCCGTGGCAATATGCTTATCCAAGAGCGGCTGCTCATCATCCGTACTATCAAAGCCCTGAGCGAGGCTTGCCGCGAGCTCACTATAGCTGCTGGCCTGAGGATCCGTCCAGACGATATTGCCCAGCGTACCTGGCGCATCAATATGCAGCGCTGCCACTGGTGACTCGCGCAGAATACGGCCATGCCCTTTGAGCGCTGGGTCAAGGTCATCCTCGCTGCGCACACCAATCGTCACGACAAACTGCACATTGTAGTCACCCTGGCTAAATTCCAAATCACTCTGGCTAATCGTTGCGCGGTATGGTGTGATAAAAATCTTAACAAGGTCGCCATCGAGCTTGTAGCGCAAATGGTCGGCCTTTTCCTTATCAAGGGCAATGATGAAATCTCGCAGACTATCCACTGTGCTCTCAAAGGTACGCTCTGGCTCCAAAAAACCTACTGCCGTTGGTACATCCCCACTAAAGACGGCTGTGGCGTGCTTGTCGAGTTTATTGAGCAAAAGCGTCAACCCCAATGCTGCACTCAGCTCATCTACCGTGGGGTGGGCGTTAACCGCCACCAAAATATTATTACTCTCACCTAGTTTATCGATGATTTGTTGCCGCACCTTTATCTCGTCCATAGCTCCTACTTTTGCCTTACCCAAAACTCCATCTATCCTACCATAAGTAATTTCGTTTTGTCAATGGCAAGTCACAGTTAACAGAGGTAGCCATGCGAAGTATCGCACCTCTTTTTTGCGCAAAAATCCCAAAAATGTGTGATCCTTATATCTCACACTATTTCACAACAGCTACCCTAGCCTACATACAAAAACACCTCTCCCTCGAGGTGTTTTTGTATATGCTCTTGCTTATTGCTTTACGCAAGCTTAACGCCAGCAGCCTTGGCAGCCTTGGCGAGCGATGCCTTGCGGCGGCTTGCGGTGTTTTTCTTGAGCAAACCCTTCTTGACGGCTTTGTCAAGCTCGCTCTGGGCCTGACTCAGGGCGGCAGCGCTTGGCTCAGCAACGAAGGCCTTGGTGCTAGCCTTGATAGCGCGCTTGGTAGCAATGTTGCGCTGGCGGCGAGTAGCCGTTTGCTTCATGCGTTTGACAGCTGATTTGATGATGGGCATTAATTTCCTCTATCACTTGTTATTATGGGTTAGTACTACAATCAAGCGCTCATTATAAGGCATGGCGCAGGATTTGTAAAGAGCCGAGCTACCACGGGCTACTGGCACTCGCTCTTTTGTGGCCGCAGCAGCACATACCACAAGTAGAGTGAACCAGCGATAGTGAGCACGAGCCCAGACGTCCACGGTACAGGCCCATCAAGGAATGTATTGTATGGCACACCGGTATGGAGAATGTGGTGGAAGAGTGTATACTTCACCATGTCGGCAACAGGATAAGCAAGGATAGCGACGATGGCAACCCCCTGCTTTCCTTTGCTCCGGATATCTCGGGGACGAATCGCTGTATAGGCAAGATAAATAGCTTGAATTGCAAGATTAATACCGAAGACAAACAAGATATTCGGCACCGTCATATCAGGTGCCAATCCGGTCGGCCGGCCGCCACTTGATGTAACAACCGTATGTGCACGCCACCCAATAAAGATATCGACAAACGCCTGGCAGGCCAGTGCAAGGCTCGCAATGAGTAGACATGCGCGCACACCATACTGCCGCCCTGGCGAATGCTGCTGTGTGCGCACCGTCTGAGTAGTAACTGTTGTCTGTACTGTAGCCATATACACCTCCTTGGCATTGCAGTGGTGTTTGTTATGGTGATAGTATACCACGTTTTATACGCCAAGTGCTTTATCTGTCCAACGCTCACGCATCTACCTGGGCCACCCCACACTACCGCCCCACCACCGCAAATAAGAAGCTCTCCACTGCATCCCACGGTGGTATGCCTGTCGTCTTCATGTCGGCATCGAGCTGAGCAGCCCGCTGGGTGAGGGTGCGAATATCAGCTGGCGCGACCTGCGTGGTGAGCGGCTTGGTTTTTTTGACGACGTAGGGGTGGAGTGAGAGCTCGCGTGCAATCTCTGCCTCCCCTGCCTCGCCATAGCATGCAATCGCCGCCAGCTGAGTCCACTGCGCCCAAATAAGCGCCGCAATTTGGTATGGATCATGACTCAGGCGCAACTCATCTAAGGCGGCTCGCAAAGCTGGGCCTCGGCACTCTACTGCGAGGGTTACAACATCAAAGACTGAGAACTCACGGGCCGGTGGTAACACGGTGGCAATTGCATCATCGGTAATAGTCTCGAGCTGAGCCAACGCGTCGATAGCGTGCGCCAGCTGCAGCTGGTCGATCGACCCACCATATCCCTTTTCATCCGGCACCAGAGCTCGCTCTACCATACTGCGCACATGCGCTGGGCTCAGCGACACGCCGCGTGCATTGGCGAGCTGGCGCAGCCACCGCTCGGCGGCAGGGCGCTGCCGGTCGGTCAGTGGGTCAGCAGCGATAATAGTTGCGGCCTTGTGCAGTGTTTTGTACGTTTTGGTGCGCTTATCGAGCCCTGGCTCTACCAACACAAGCGTCGTCTCGTCAGGAATATCATGAGCCCATTGGCCGAGCTGCTCCCAGAGGTCTGGACGCTCAGACAGGCGTCGCAGCACAATGAGCCGCTGCGCCGCAAAGAGCGACACGCCGCGCACCAGCTCAGCCAAACCCGCGGCATCAAGCTGCTGAGTATCGATATGCTCTGCTGGTACTGATGCGTGCTGAGTGATCTTCGTCAGCTCTTGCTCTGCTACATAGCTATTCTTCCCTACAATGAGATAAAGCATCGGCTACTCCCCCACTTTCACCTGGCACACTGGGCAAATGTGTGTCCCGCGGCCTGCCACGCGAATCTTCATAATCTCTACGTCGGGGTGGCGCGGGCAGGGCTGCCCCTCACGCCGAAACACCTGCGCAAAGGCCAGGTAGCTCCCCTTTTTACCTTCAGCATCGACGTAATTGCGGTCGGTGCTGCCACCCTTATCAATACTGAGCTGCAGCACTTGTCGAATATGAGCAAAGAGCGCGGCAAGCTGCTCATCACTCACCATACGCACCCGCGTGGCAGGGTGGAGCTGCGTCATCCATAGCGATTCATCGGCATAGATATTGCCCACGCCAGCGATGGTCGTTTGGTCAAGGATGGCCGCCTTCATAGTTGTGCCGTTCCGCCGGCGGATGCGCGTGATAAACTGCGCCGCCGTAGTATGCGGATCGAGCGGCTCGGGCCCGACTTTTTGCATAAAGGGCAGCTGCGCCACCTCTAGTGTAGGATAGAGCTTCATCCAGCCAAATTTGCGCAGGTCATTAAAATATAAATGCGTGCCATCCGCAAAGGTCAGCGCTGCCCGCGTTAAGCGGTCAGGCAGTTCGTGAAGAAAGCTATCGTTTGGGTGGCCACCGCCCCAGCGTTCCTCACCAACGAAGAGCAACTGACCCGTCATCTTGAGGTGTACCACCAGTGTGTAGTTGGTGCTCAGGCGAATCAGCAATACCTTAGCGCGGCGCTCTACCGCCGTGATCGTTGCACCATGGAGAAAGTGCGCCACTGCCGTAGGGTCGTTCGGAAAGCTCTTGGGCGAGTCATACACCATACTTGCCATAATCTGCTTCCCCACCACCAAGCGAGCTAAGCTCGCACGAATCGTCTCTACTTCGGGAAGCTCAGGCATGGACACACTCCATTGCCCAGATCATCACCACAAAAAGCGAAAAATAAATCGCCTGCCCCACTAGCATAATATAGCGATGCCACGACTTAGCGAAGAAATAGCAGCCAAGAACAATAGCCTGGCACACCAGAGCGCCGCTCGTCACCACCCGCACCACTGGATGAGTATTGCTCAGCAGGACAAGCGCCTCAATGATCGTTATAACCGGTATACAGCCCCAGGCTGCAATGTTATGGATCAGGGTGCGTCGCTGGCTCACGCCAAAAGGCACTAATCCCATCACACAAAAGTTAAGGCTCACGATAAGAAGGAGTAACTGCACCGCTCGTGGCAATACCGACTGCATAGCCCACAGCGCAAGGCTCAGGCCAGTCAGTGACAAGAGGATCTTACCTGCAATCACCGTCCTTGTCCGCTGCTCAATATGCATACTGAGCGTTTTACCAAGCTGCGGCGGCACCATCCATAGTGTGTAGACAAGTAGCACAAGCAAACAACCGACCATTAGCCCAAGCCATACGGGTGTCATCACTCCCCCAGTAGCTCCTCAAGCTCGGCCATTGTGCGGCTATTGGCTGTGTGGAGAATAGCACGCATGCCAGCAGCTTCAGCCCCAGAGCAGTTGTCCAGCCGGTCGTCGATCATCACACACTGGCCAGGCAACACGCCGAGCCGATCTGCTGCTAACTCGAAGGCTTCGCGGCTTGGCTTGGCAATGTGCTCGACATACGAGAGCACCACGGCATCAAAGAGTTCACGCAGCTCATTAGGAGTGAACAGCCGCTCGATCGTATCGCTCCCCACATTACTCAGCAGCCCCACCTTAATGGCTGGGTGACGCTGGCGCAGCGCGTGAATCATGGCGATCAGCTCGCTATTGCGCACATGTGCCTGCTCAAGCAACGCATTTATCTGAGCTGGCGTCTGCTCCGAGAGTCTCGCGACCTCTGCAATAAACTCCTGCCGCGAGATATAGCCATAGTCCGACTGCTTATTAATATCCTCTAGTTCGGCCCGGCGATCTGGCGGGCTACTCGCCATCAGCACCTCGATGCTCCCACCATAGAGCACGCCAAAACAATCAAAAATTACTGCACGAATCATACGCTCGATTATATCATTGGCAGTAGAGCGTGGCTAGCATGAGCTCTTCTTCCCTATTTTTTATCCAATAAATTGTACAAGCAAATCATCATAATTGCTTTTAAGGCCGACATACGAGCAAAATATCAACCTGTATAATATTCCACCCGATGGAAATATAAAGAGACACGGTGTAAGATCACCAAGACTCTGCTCAGACCCTAGACACCAGCCACACAGCGCCTTTTTATTGCGTCTTATCAAACATAGGTGCAAAGCCAGGAATCTGGTTGGCAAAGAGTGCATGGATCTTAGGTACATCGGCCTTCATCGAGCCAGGCGAACCCTGGCAGCTCGATGTCCAGATGCGCGTCTTCGTCGTGCCGCTATCCATCGTCTCGAAGGTGTAGAGCCGCCCAGCAGTGGCACACACCCCGCGCACGTCATCATCATCCACCGTGCGCGTATCTTGGATTTTTGCCTTGCTCAGGGCATACACGAGCTGCTCGTAGGCCTGCTGGTTGTTCTCAAACTCTTTGCGGTCAAGCTGCTTATCTAAGTAGCCTTGATACACCGTATATGTCCGCTTATTAGGCGAAATCTCGATCTGGTACGAGCGGAAGGTCTCGTCTGCCACAATCGGCCCGCGCACTGTCCAGCGTACACTGTTGGTCGCGTTGTGCGCCACCACTTGGTCGTAGAAGCTCTCGGTCGATTGCTGCGTATTGGTGTTATTCGACTCCTGGCGAGTTGCCACCATGCGGATGACCGACACCACCGCTGCCACCACCAACGAAATCACCAAAATAGTGACAATAATCGGAAAAACTTTTGGCCGCTCGCCTTTATACATGGAAATACAGTACCACAAACCCCAGGAAAACTCAACACTTCTGGCAGTAATCTAGGCTATAAAACACTTGCCAAGCTACTCCACCGCAAAATACGACTCATCATTCATATCTCGCGGTGCTTGGTTTGCTCAAGAGTCATACAACTAGCAATAGCCTACCCCCACGGCTTCCTCGGATACTCAGCGTCAACGCTATAAGCTAGCGCCAGCTAACACGCTGCTCACTACCAAGGAGTGTATTGGTCGTCTTTGTATTCTTTTGGAGTGGCGTATTTGGTGTATGTGCGGGCTTCTTGGTAAAGGAACGATGAGACGATGTCTCAAATACATTTGAGTGGTTTTGCGGGTTCTCGGGAGATGGCGCTGCATCGAGCTTTTGCTCTCGCATCTGCTGCATCAACTGCATAGCAGGCTCCGACTGCTCAAGACGGCGACCCAGCTCCGCAAGGTTCTCATTCGTCTCGCTCTCAATATTACGATCAGAGAAAAAGCTCCCATAGCCACTAACAAAACGTGCGAGTGATGGGTCAGCTGCTGCAAGCGCATCATATGCAATATCACCATTCTTGATGCACAGCAAAAACTCTTCTGCTGCAACAGCTCGCACTGCTTCATGCGCTTTGTCGGTATTGAGAATATCACCATGTGCCCCAGTATTCACTTGGTCTTTGCCCATCACATACTCACCGGTGTCGCCCACACCAGCTTCCAGCACTTCTGTGGTAACGCGGGTTTCTATGCTCTGTTTGAGGCGATCACCGTGTGTATTAAGATGCTCGTCAATGCCAAGCTTTTCAAACTGCTTCTGCACCTCGGTCTCGGTCTTATGTGTTTGCTTGTCGAACTTCCCCTTCTGGTTGGCATGAATCGAGTCGCCCAAGCCATCGATCACATCAAGCGCCGCAAGCCGCGAGTCACCCTCTCCAGCCAAACGATCGGCCGTCGATGCATCAAGCTGATTATACACCTTGCGCGCACTCGTCCGGCGGCCATTCAATACGTGATCGCCTTCATCCTCAGGAGTAAGTGGCTCATACTGCTCATCCGGCAGAACACTATCCTTCTCTGCCTCATCAGGTTCGCCAGTCTTGCTCACGTCCCAGTAGAAGCGATTTGTCGCCATCTCATCAGGGTTCTCTCGTCTGTTTTGGGAAGGACCATAGAGCGCATCCACCTGCCTTGCAAGATCATTCATCCGCGGGTCAGGGTTGCTATTCTCTCGCATAGCAGTATCTGTTTTGTCGAAGGTACTGCCGCTGGGCGCACTGTTGCCGCCAAGGCCAGCGTAGAGACTATTAACGGCAGCTTCATTTTCGGCTTGTTGCTGCGTAGCTGTTTTGTCATATCCTTTGCGGCGCTGCTCCATCTTGAGCGCCCATAGCTGATCTGGGCTCAAATCTCTACCGTTTGGTGGCACTAAGGTCATAAGGGATATCTCCGTGAGTGTGTTGTTATTAGTTTGTTACACAATAGAACCTCCAGCAAGAAAAGTCAAGCCAGCATAGCCTAGCGCTTTTTATACCGAGCCACTGTGCGTATGCAGAGCGGGAGAATAGATGCGTAGCCTGTCCGCTAAGCCACGCGAACGAGTGTTGTTTTGTTATTATCGTGAGCAGGGTTATCCTGAGATTCGCGTGCACCCGCTTCGGCAGTATCTATGCCATCCCACTCATCCAAATACACTGTTGGCTCGCCATGTGCCTCGTGAGGGCTGAGTATCTTGCCCGTCACAATTGGTGGTTTGCCCTCATAGCAATCAATATGATACACCGCTTCACCACCTTGCTCTAACTCTGTAGTAACGACGATCCGCGCGTCGATCGCTGCAGGCAAGATGCCCATCTCGGTTAGCTTCTCATGTGTCTCTGGTGTATATTGATACACATCAGTCACTCGAGCACCATACGGCTCGCCAGCTGTACCGCAGCACACCACATGCCAATCGGCCGGGTTCATCGAGCCAAACCGAGAGTGGTCAAATGCAACCATATCCCCCTGCGGACTATACAAAAAGCCAAAGGTCGGCACTGTTTTTTCCTCTAACTTTTGGAGTGCAGTGCAGGTCTCTTTTGTAGGTAGGTTTCGTGCATAGATCTCAGCTCGTCTTGCTTCTCGCAAGAGATGCTCAACCTTTGCCTCCTGCTGCGCCCGCCGCTCTATCTCCACCTCAGTCAGGGGCTGCAATTCGCCACTCGCCTGGGCTGCTTCGACGATGGCATCGTGCGTCGCCTGGTAGACAGAAAAGTTTTGCTCGGGAGTATAGCGATCCACGCTATCGACAGACGCCTCTGGATTATACGGACTGGGCAGCTCAGCGCTAGCCCGCTCTTCACCATTAGAAAATGATGTATACATTTCGCCTTGTGCCATGCCCAACCTCTATTCTGTTTTGCTTGTGACGGCCCAGATTATACACCACTACCAGTGATTTGTCTATAGTCTGACCTCTGTTCGGTCGGTGTTTTCAGACCGCTCCCCAATGCTCACCAATCGAGACGTCGACCTTGAGCTTAACACCAAGCTGCGGATAAATATACTCCATCGTCTCGCGCAGGATATGGCTCACCTGCTCGGCATGAGCGCGTGGACACTCAACCATAATGCTATCGTGGATCTGCACCACCTGCCAACCGAGCGGCTGGCCATCGCCATCGGCTAGCTGCTCTCCAGTCTGGGCCAGCTTATCTTCCACCGCCAGCATGGCAAGCTTCATGAGATCAGCCTCGGTACCCTGGATCGGCATATTAGCAGCCGCTCGCTCGGCAGCGCTGCGCACCGCAAAGTTACGCGACGCAACATCCGGCGTCCAGCGGCGGCGACCAAACAGCGTCTGGACAAAGCCCGCATCATGCGCTTGCTGGATGGTCTGCGCCATATAGGCTTTGAGCTTCGGCCGAAGACGATAATACTCATCAATAAAGTGCTGCGCCTCGGCATAGCTCATATGAGCTGCAGCAGCCAAGCCATGCTGGCTCATCCCATAGAGCACCCCAAAATTCACCACCTTGGCCCGGCGGCGCTGCTCCTTTGTGACGACATCAAGCGGTACCCCATACACCTGGGCGGCCGTGTTCGCGTGGATGTCGATATCGGTATTAAAATCGCGAATCATCGCCTCCTCCCCCGACAGCACCGCCGCCAGGCGCAGCTCAAACTGCGAATAGTCAGCGTTAACAAATACATTGCCCGGCGCTGGTACAAAGGCATCGCGAACGTGCCGCCCCAGCTCACTGCGAATCGGGATGTTTTGCAAATTTGGGTCGGTACTACTGAGCCGGCCCGTCGCCACCACATCTTGGTTAAAAGTAGTGTGGATATAGCCTGCGTCGTCGGTCAGCTGCGGCAGTGCCTCAACATACGTGTTTTGCAGCTTCGTCAGCTCGCGGTAGCGCTCCACCAGCCCAATAATCGGGTGATGTGGCCGAAGCTTATCCAGCTCCTTCTGGCTCGTCGAGTAACCCGTCTTACCCTTCTTAATGCCCGCTGTTGGCAGCTGGAGTTTCACAAAGAGTGCCTCGGCCAGTTGAGCCGGGCTGCCAATATTAAGCTCATACCCCACCATGCCATAAATCTGCTGCTGCAACTCGGTGATCTCGCTGCTCAAGGTGCGCTGCATCGCCGCAAGTGTGCGGCTATCGAGCCGGATACCGCGCCACTCCATCCGCGCCAGCACAGGGATAAGTGGAAAGTCCATCGTCCGTGCCACCCGGGCAAGTTCGGGCAGTGCATCAAGCGCCTGAGTTTGCTCATCGTACACCGCCCACAGCGCACTAATAGCAAGACGTGGGTCATCAAGCGACTCCAGCCCCGCGAGATCAGCCAGCGCCCGCGACGTGCGCAGTGGATTGAGCAAAAACGACCCTTGGGCAGTATCGTGCTTCACGACTGGCAGCTGCCGCACGCCACGAGCCAGCAAGTGGCGTAATAATTCCTTGGTGCGGTGCCCAACAATCGGCACATGCGGAATAACATCAATCGCATCACGCCAGCTTAGGCGGACTGCCTTGCCTCGCTCGTGGCTCACCCAGACGCCGCCCTCGACCGGCCAGACCAGCAGCTCTTTGGCCATCAGGAAGAGCGCCTTGGCCTGGTGAGCAGGCAGCTCAGTCGCATGCTGCACCACTGATGCATCAGATGGCTGAGCACTCTCTGCCGCCTGCATCTGTGGCGGCAATTGGCGCAGCAAGCTACGAAACTCCAGCCGCTGCAACATTGCCCGCACCGTCGCTGGGTCGCAGTTATCCATCGCCATCGCTGCTCGGTCAAGCGTCACCGATGCATCGGTATACAGCCGGGCTAGCTCGCGGCTCATATAGGCCGAATCTTTGCCCTGCTCCAGCTTACGGCGCAAGGTATCCTTGACCTGCCAGAGGTTATCATAAAGGTTGTCAAGCGTGTCGAATTGCTGCAGCAGTTTAACCGCCGTCTTCTCCCCCACGCCTGGCACGCCCGGGATATTATCCGACGCATCGCCCTTGAGGCTCTTAAAGTCGAGGAACTGGCTAATCCGAATACCATAGCGCTGCTCAAAGGCAGCGATGTCGAATTTGTCGATATTGGTCAAGCCTTTCTTCAAGGCATAGAGGTAGGTATTTTGGTCGAGTATTTGCAAGGCGTCAAGATCGCTCGTTATAAGATACGTCTCGATATCTCCCTCCTGCTCAGCCTGAGCGTCGAGCGTCGCCATAATATCGTCTGCCTCATAGTCATCAAACTCATACAGCGGCCAGCCAAACGCCTGCAAAAGCTCGTGGAGTAGTGGTATCTGGGCGTAAAAATCTGGCGGAGCCGGCTTACGACCAGCCTTGTATTGGTCGTAAATGGCAAGACGGCGGCGGATATTCGTCTTGGGCTTATCCCACGCCACGCACACGTAGTCTGGCTGGAGGCGCTTGATCAGCTCTAGGCTCAGCGCCGCAAAGCCATACACCCCGCCAGTTGGCGTCCCGTCGGCCGTCGAAAGGTTGGGCATGGCATAGTACCCACGGTAGAACACACTTTTGCCATCGATAATTACTAGGCGCTTCATCATAGTTCTAGTATAGCATTGGTGCCGTGCAGAAACATCCTCGCGCAGCACTTCTACCCTGCTTCCTACCCTCCAGCTACAGCGTAGGCTGAATGCGGTGGCGACGGCGACGCCACCACCATACCAGCCAGCCAGCTAGTGCGATAAGCAGCAAACACAGGCTCAGCAGCAGTGCTGGCACAAAGTTGCTCATCAGCTCAGCCAGCGGACCCTGCGCAGTAAACGCACTCTTTTTCTTCTTCACCGTCATCCGTTTGGTACCCGGCTTTTTATCTTTCTTGTCGTCCTTTTTCTCTGGTGTGGTAGTTGATGGTTTTTCGCCAGTAGTCGGAGCACCACTTTGGTATATCTTGACGTAGTCGATGAGGAAGGTCTGGTTGGCAAACTTCTTCGATGAGTCGGGCGGGTGCTCCTCACTCTTCCACTCCACATAATCGTTGAGAATAACATACCACGTATCGTCAAAGACTTGCTTGAATTGATTCGCATCCATGCCCATTTTTGCTGGTTTTTCTGCTGGGACCCGAGCAGTTGGATGACTTTTCTCATCGCCCGCTCGATAGTTATACACCAGCACCGGCTGGTTATCCACGAAGAATCTGACCGTCTCACCATCATATTCCGTCGCCCAGATATGCCAGTTGTTCGCCAACGTCACTGGGGACGGTATGAGGTTCTCTCGGCTATGTCCTAACCCCTTCGTCTTCCATATCTGCGATGACGGGCTATGGTAGCAGCGAATATGCGTCGTCGACCATGTGTAGGTCGGCGTCCATGAATACCACTCCAGCATGTCGAGCTCACCATAAGGGTCATTCGCTTGCTTGTTGTTGCTGCAGTTGGCAAGCGTCACACTATTGCGCAGCCAAATAGCTGGGCGCGTCCCATTCTCGCCATTCCAATTAATCTTCGCTCGTACCTCGACGTGGAATGGTTTATGCCCATCGAGCACCCGACCCGACTCCACTCGCCCACTCTGGTAGCGTGTCATCTTGCCAGACGGGCACGGCTCTTGGCTGGCGTTGCTATCGCCCAGTGGCTCAGCCACACTCGACACACAGTGACGCCGGGTCGTAATTTGCAAAGAACCGTTAGTCACTGCAACGTTATTGGCGCTATATGCCAAATGCTCCTTGCCATAATTATCTTTATTTTGCTGAAGAACCTTCCAATTCGACAGTGGTGCCGTAAACTCCTCGTTATACACCATCTGCCACTGCTGCGCCTGGGCAGCCCCACCAAACATCACCGACAGAGCACCCGCAACAAGGACACCCACTACTCCATACACCAGCCCACCTCGTCGCTGCACTATTATCTCCTCAGCCTGCACACATGTGTGCTTATATACCCATACGTTATGTATAAGTGTACACGTTCTGTCGGATTTTTCAATTGTTATAGCATAAGTATTACTACACTGAAACGCTACGCTAACGCCTTTCCATCGCCTTGGCTGCTCTGCATCCTTCGTGCTAACTCCTGCGCAACCTGTCGCCGGGCACGTGCTCGCTCAACATTGTCTGTTCCACCAACAACAACATCTGTATCTGGCTGGTGTTTTGTGACACTCGCCATATGTGCCGCAAGGCATTCAGCCTGCACTGGGCAGTGGCGGCATATTGTTTTCCCTTTTTCAATATTTTCCCAATGCTCCCGCTTTCTCCCATCGAGGCCAATAAAGTACTGTTCGTCCTCGAGGCTGCAGGCAGCTTGTCCAATCCATGCTGATCGAGGGGCTAGTTTGTATCCCTCACGAAGCAGCCGCTCAGTATATACCGCAGGGCTCACACCATCACTCTTCATCTGTTCTCGCATTGCCTGTGTGGCTGGTGCTGCGTTTGTTTGTTGTTCACGCGTCATAAGTCTTTACTCTTTTTACTATACAAAAACGTTAGCTTCTGCATTATTCCACACTCCTATTGTTTTGCCAAGCATAAGCAGTGTATGGTCTATTCGTCGCTCGACCACGTTCCTTCTCAGTATCGCCGAGTACGCCGCTGCTTGGGTTTGGGCGCACCCCACTGCTGGCGGTCAGCTTGGGTTGTGCCGCCACGGACATCACCAGCAGCGATAATACGTTGGTACCCCCGCAGCGCAAAGAGCAAGCACTCGGCTACCACCGGGCACCCAGCACAATCTTCACGCTGCTCGGGCTCTATCCGTTGCTTCGTCTCGGCATCAATACACAGCGCCAAGCGAGCAAAAGTCTGCGACGTGGGAATATATCCAATATGTCGCCGCTCGGCCATACACTGCTCCGCCCAGGCAATCCGCGTCTCGGGCGTATCATTGATGTGGACGGCGTGATGCATGACAGCGGTGAGCGTGGTAGATTGGCTCGGGAGATCCGCCGGTGCAGATTCGTCCGTTAGTTGCTCCCGCTGCTTCGCTGTGAGGCCAGCACAGATCCCAACCGACACTCCTTCTCTCACTGCATATGCCGCACACACATCAATCACCGCACAACCAATGCAGCGCCGCAATGCCAGTGCCGTGTCTTCTGGCTTGCCACTAAAATATTCTTCACTTGTGGCCGGGTTGCAGGCAGCATCGCGCATCCATTGCGGTGGAAGCGCCACTCCCCTTTGCTGCCGCACTCGTATGCGCAAGTAGAAGATGCGCGACGCAAGGTCGATTGGTGCGTAGCGTGGGAGTCGCTCTGGTCGTGATGGCTGTGCAGCTGGCTGCTCTTCCATACTATTTTTATTGTATCACTCTCCGCGCTGCCAACCATAAGCGTCATAATCTGCTATACTAGAGATATGAATCATCCATCTCACCCGACGACAATCCTTGCCTTCGTTGGCCTCTCAGGCGCAGGCAAGAGCGAGGCGGTCAACCACGTGGCACGCCTCGGCATCCCCAAGGTTTACGCTGGTGGCATCCTCTACGACGAAATGCGCCGCCGCGGCATCGCTATCACCCCGCAGTCACAAGCCAAATTTCGCAAAGCCTGGCGCGAAGAGGCTGGCAAAGACATCATCATTCGCACCGCTGCCGAGCAAATGCAGCGCCTCGCCGCCGCTGGGCAGCGCCACATCCTCTTTGATGGCCTCTACTCCTGGACGGAGTACAAATACCTCACCCACCACTTCCCAGGCGAGCTCGTTGTCGCTGCCATCGTCGCACCCAAACAACTCCGCCACCGTCGCCTCGCCCAGCGACCCGAGCGGCCCTTTACTGCGCAGGAAGCAATCGCCCGCGACTGGTCGGAAATTGAAGATATTGAGAAAGGCGGCCCCATCGCCATTGCCGACCACTTCATCTCCAACAGCCACGACCTCACCGAACTCCACCAGCAAGTCGACGCCCTCTGCCGCGAGATTGGTTGGCTGTAAAATACCCCAGTGGGGTATAGCAAAGAAGCGCAATCTACCCATCGATACTTTTTGCCAGCACCCTATCACTACATCATTTGACATAGCACTGCAGCATTGGTATACTCTGTGCACACGGAGTAGCGTCGTCACTGGCGCTCATAACAGACAATGAAGGAATTTATGAACAACCAACCCACACCCCAACAACCGCCTGCCCCGCAGCCTCAACCCCAGCCTGTGCCACCCCAGCCAGCTGCATCGCCCCAACAACCATACCAATACCAACAGCCCTATCCAGGCACCTATCCACAATACGAAAACCCAGGCGAAATGATGGGCGTGATTGGCTGCGTCCTTAACCTCCTCGGTATTTGCATTGGTGGTATCATTCTGGGCATTATCTCGCGCAGCAAATCCAAGGAAGCTGGTATGTCCACCACCTGGGGCACCGTCAGCCTGGTGTGGGGTATTATCGGGACAGTTCTTGGCTTTATCATTGGCCTGATTGTTCTCATCGTTATTCTCACCAATCCATATCTCGACTACTACCATCCCTACTAGGATCAGGTGATAAAATCTAGATACATACCCGGCATAACACCAATGCCGGGTATGTCATTGAATATAAATAATATCTCCCATTCTTCACTATTCACACAAGAGATCACTGTTGAAACCTTGACCTGTTAAAAGCCAAACCGGCCACCTCTGGCCGGTTGCATAACTCAATCGTAGGACTATCCCCTACTGCTGCAAATACTCATACAGCTTCTTGGCGTCCTTGTGCTTACGCAGCTTGGCCAGAGCCTTGGCCTCAATCTGACGAATACGCTCACGCGTCACGGCAAACTCCTGCCCAACTTCCTCCAGCGTATGGCTCTTGCCATTCTCCAGGCCGAAGCGCATTTTGATAATCTTCTGCTCGCGGTCGCTCAAGGTCGAGAGGATATCTTGCACCTGCTCTTTGAGAAGCTGGTTAGAGGCCGATTCTTCAGGGCTGACCGTATCTTCGTCCTCGATAAAGTCCCCGAGCACCGACTCCTCCGAGTCGTCGCCATCGCGCCCCACACCAGCATCTAAGCTACTAATGTCTTGCTTAATCTTCATCACATATTCGACCTTATCCGGTTCCATGTCAAGCTCTTTGGCAAGCTCCGTAATGGTTGGCTCGCGGTTGAGGTCTTGAGTGAGGCGGCGCTGGGTGCGCAGCAGCTTGTTGATCGTCTCCACCATGTGGACAGGAATACGAATAGTGCGCGCTTGGTCGGCAATAGCGCGCGTAATCGCCTGGCGAATCCACCAGGTAGCATAGGTGCTAAACTTAAAGCCCTTATCTGGGTCAAACTTCTCCACCGCCCGCAATAGCCCCGTGTGCCCTTCCTGGATAAGATCGAGAAAATCAAGGCCACGACCACTATACCGCTTGGCAATGCTTACCACCAGGCGCATATTAGCCTCGGCCATTTTGTCTTTGGCGCGCTTATCACCCTGCTTAATCCGGTAGGCTAGGTCTACCTCTTCGTCAGCGCTGAGCAGTGGGATCTTGCCGATCTCGCGCAGGTGTAGCCGGACCGAGTCATCACTAATATCATCAAAGTATTGGTTACTGTTAAGAATCTCCTCTGGCGTGTCTTCTTCCTCAAGTGCCGCGAGGTCGGGCTCCATATCGTCGACGGCTAGATCCACGATCGGCGGCTGGGCATCGGGTGGCGCTGCCTGAGCTGTGGTTGCTGGTTTTTTTTGCTTGGTATCCTTATCGTCGGTTGCCACGCGCTATCTCCTTGATTAATTGGTTCAGTTGCTCGCGCAAAGCGGCGGCAGCAGTCGTATCGCCGCTCTCTTCTGCTTGGCGCAAGTGGGTGATGAGATCTTGTTTGTGTTGCTGCTTATGTTCGGTTTCGATTTGCCGCAAAAGCCGGGCTGTCTCGTAGTAGCGATCGGTCTCGCTCCACGCACCATACCGAGCGTCGGCACGTACCCGTACCATTGTAATATACTCGTCAAAATTTTGCAATGGCGGCGGCGTAGTGGTAAGAGGTTGCCCGTGGTGCGCCGCATAGTACTGAGCCAAGGCCTGGCGCGCCTCCCCTGCAAAGAGCTGCCGGTCAACCTGCCCAAACAACTCCTGGCTCGGCCCATCGAGCATCGCCAACGCAAGCACATCATCTTGTACGAGGTAGCGATTGCGTGGCGCAGCCGCAGCCGCCTTGACGGCCTTGCGGATGGGGGCAGCCGGTGCCGTTTGCTGCGCCTTGGCCTGAACGGCCTGGACACTCGAGCCCACTGCCTGAGCAATCTGCCGCTGGTAGTGCTCGCGCTCGACCGGGTCACCCAAGCGATTAACAAGTGCCAGTCCAACCGTCGTAAACTGCCGCTTACCCGCTGCTGTGGTAAGATCAAGCTGCTGCCGATACTGCGCTAGGAGCCAATCCACCGCTGGCTGAGCCGCCGCTATCGCCTGCTGCCAGGCCGCTACCCCCTGCTGCTGGATGAGTTCATCAGGGTCTTTTGCCCCTGTCGGCAGCGACACCACCTTTAGCTCCACCCCCGCCTGAGTGGCTAGGCCAATCGCTCGCTCTGTGGCAGCCCGCCCAGCATTATCACCATCAAAACTCAGCCGAATATCGCCCGCCAGCCGCTTGAGCGCCCGAATATGCTGCTCCGTCATAGCAGTGCCCGCCGTCGCTACCACCGCTGTTTCGCCCGCCTGATGGCTGCTTATCACATCCATATTGCCCTCGACAATCACCACATAGCCCTGGGCCCGAATCGTCTGCTTGGCCTGCATCAAGCCAAAGACATGCCGGCCTTTATCATAGAGCAGTGTCTGAGGTGTATTGAGGTATTTTGGTGCATTGGGCACATCAGCAATCAAGCGCGCCGTAAAACCAATCACCTGCCCACTCGCATCCATTAACGGCACCATCATCCGCCCGCGGAAGAGGTCACCATCGTAGCGGTTCACCAGGCCCGCCTCGCGCAGCTCCGCCAGCGAAAAGCCTTTTTTCTTAAGATATGTTACCAGAGCATGACCATCACGCGGTGCATAGCCAATCTGAAACTGTTGGACAATCACCTTGCTCAGCCGCCGCGTCCGAAACACATAGACCAGTGCATCCTCGCTCCGCACCAAACAATGCTGATAAAAATTCGCTGCTAGTCGATGCGCCTCAAGCAGCCGCTGCTTGCGCCGCGCCAGGTCACGGTTACTCTTCTGCTCATAGCGCGAAAGATCCACCCCCGCCTTGCGCGCGAGTAACTCCAGCGCCTGGCGAAAGTCTAGCCCCTCTACTTCCATAATAAAGCTAAAGACATCGCCGCCCCGCCCACTACTAAAGTCATGCCAAATATTCTTCTCCGGGCTCACAAAAAAGCTCGGCGTCCGCTCACTGGTAAAGGGGCTCAAACCTTTGTAACTCCGCCCCGCCCGCTTAAGTTGCACATATTCGCCCACTACATCCTCTATATTTAAGCGCGCCCGCACCTCTTCTTTGGCATCCATAGGTATAGTATAGCGCATATGGCATAGGCCAATCGAACTGTGTTCGCCCTCCTTTACTATTCATCCCCTCACCGGGCTTGCTGCATCCACACCACACTAGGCCTTGTCAGCACGCTAGTTGCATCACGTATCTTTAATGAGCTAGAAAAACTTCGTGTGGTATAGAAAATACACCTGTCTCTTACTACAAAACATGAGATATTTTTATATAGTCTATAGGGGTATAGAGTATATAGTCTATAGGGGTATATACTATATATAATTCATCCATCTGACCTCTGTTAGAGATTATGCTCTTTACCTCTGTTAGTGGTTGTGTTTAAATGGTATTATAGTAACTATGAATCCACAGCAACCATACATTCCCCAACCGAATGGTTCGGCACCGCAGCCCGAGCAACAGCCCCCACAGCCCAATGCGCCGGCGGCTGCTCCGTATGCCCCCTATTATGCTACCCAGGCGGTGTCACACGGTGCGCAGGATTATGGCTATGGTGCATATAATCCGGCAGCGCACAGTCAACCAACGCAGCCACCGTATCAAGAGCAGCCTACTCCTTCATCACCGCAACCTCAAGCCGCGCCCTACCAGCCGTATCAGGCACCACACGACCAACCAGCTAGCCAACCAGCCGCTAGCTACGGCACAGGCCAGTCATACCACTACGTGCCGCAGCCCGAACAGCAGCCAGCCGCAGCGGCTCACTCAACCAACCCCCAAACCAGCACAGACACGCCGCATGGCTACGCTAATGCTGATGCCTACCCAGGTGCCAGCCAACCCACTGCACAGCCCTACCAACCACAAGCAGGCGGCTACACTGGCCAGGCATATGCCAATCCACAGCAGCCACTCGGCGCCACTGCCATGGCTGCTACCGGCGCAGACCTTGGTGCGGCAAGCGAGCCAGACACCTCCTTCCCGGTAGATTACCTCAACGAGATTGCACCCAAGCAGCAGCCAGTGCAGATTAACCGTTTTGCGGTGTTTGGCCTGATCGGCGGTGTACTCTTGCTCGCCTTTAGCGTTGTCATGATGATGGTCAACAGCCAGCCTAACTACACCAAGCAAGCCCAAAGCACGCTAGCCCGCATCGAGACCCTGCAAGCAGCCACCAAGGAGCAGCAATCACGCCTGACAGAGAATGAGCTCTCAAGCATGAACACTACACTCACTACCTCGCTCGGTAGTATGGAGACAGAGCTCAAGTCGTCACTCAAGGACGCGAAGATCAAGACCGAGCTCCTAGGCGACGCCAAAAAGACCGAAAAAGCCTACTCCGACAAGCTTTCCAAAACGCTCGAAGACGCTTACCTCACTGGATCGCTCGACCGCGTCTATGCACGCGAGATGAGCTACCAGCTGTCCATCCTCAAGAGCTACCTCCAGAAGCTCAAAACCGCCAGTGGCAACCGCAAAGCCCTCACCGACTACGTCGCCACCAACAGCAAGACGCTCGACGCTGCCACCAAGTCGTTTAGTAACTTTACCTCGACGAAATAGCAACATACGGACATATGCTACCCTATCGACAAAAGCCCACCTCTATGGCGGGCTTTTTTGTTAGTACACTGCACTATAAAATAAACATCTACTTACATATGGCTGTATGGCGTAGTCCCAGGAGTTGTCCTCCACACGAGGTGGTAAATATAAGGTGTCAGATGTCTATCACATACTAAAAAGAAAAACGCTCACACAACGTGAGCGCTCCTATACCGACGATTCTCCTCAAAAAACGAGCGCGCTACTCCGTCACCAGCCGGTAGCTGAGCCGCGCTAGGTCAATCACCTCATCATCACTCAGCTGGCCACTGCAAATAACAGTGATCCAATGTTTTTTGTTGAGGTGGTAACCTGGCTGGACCGACTCATACCGCTCGCGCAGGGTGAGGGCTAACTGCGGGTCGCACTTGAGGCTCACCCTTAGTGGCTGCGACCCTTCGGCAATAAGCGCAAACATCTTCTCCTGCTGGCTAGGCACATCCTTGCGCCCTACCTTGTACACCGCGATATCGTCCCCAAAGGGATAGTCGAGCCACGCCCCAGGCAGGCTGAGTAAAAATTCTTCGAGCTGCTTGTGTGTCATAGCACTATGATACTACAACCACTTATGCCGCACAAAATACCCCACCATCGCTAGCGGTATGAGGACAATCAGGCCGATCATCAGCCAGAAGGCGACGTCACTGCGAAACGGCAACTGCACGAAGTTCATCCCGCCTAGGCCCGTCAAGAATGAGACCGGCATAAAGACAGTGGCAACCAAGGTCAGGCGCTTCATCACATCATTCATGCGGTTAGATACCACCGAGAGATACATATCGAGCGCGCTGGTAAGGAGATCGCGCATCGTATCAATAAGCTCGTGAACGCGCCAGGCGTAGTCGTAGCTGTCGCGCACATACACCGCGCATTTTTTATCAAACAAGACATAGCGGCCGTTACTGAGACCGTTGAGTACATTCATCAAGGGGAGCACCACCTTGCGCAGGTCGGCCAGCTGACGCTTGTACACAAAAAGCTGCTGGAGCTGCCGATTATCTGGGGTGCGAATCATCGTATCCTCCAGCTGGTCGGTCACATCGTCGATATGGTTAAGCAGCGGCATAAATTGCTCAATAGAAAACTGCGCAATAGTAGCTAGAATAAGCGATGGCGTTGTGTAACTAGGCCGCAGCGCGGTAATGCGCTGAACGAGTTCATCGTCCAGCTTGCCCTGGTGCAGCGTAATAATCTCGGTTTTACTGAGCAAAATGGTAATGGTGCGGTACTTCACATTGTGCCGACTGACGTATGGTATATCCAGCGTCAGCAGCAGCCACGCCTCCCCTTCTATCGCCTGCGGCAGCCAGCGATGCTCGCGCACCATACGGGCCTGCAGCTCAGGTAGGCGCAGTTCGTTTAGCAGCGCCCGCCGCTGCTCGGCTGTGTCGATCGTAATATCGCGCCACAGCTCGGGCATTACAGAGCGACCTTTTGCAAATAATAGCGCAGCTCCATAATACTACCACGAATATCCTCCAGCGCGCGGTGGTCTTCTGGCTTGGCAAATTTCTTGCCGTATTTGCCCTCCATCACCACCTTCCAGGCGCTCACATCGAGCATGCGGTAGTGCAAACGCTGCGCCAGCTGCGGCCACCAGTGATCGATAAAGCGGCGATCTTGGTGGATGGAGTTCCCCGCCAGCAATATTCTCCCCTCGCCAGCACACTGTTCATCGCAAAACGCCAGCAGCTCTTGCTCAATTACCGCCAGCGGCTTGCCTTGAGCATTCTGCTCCTCGAGCCCGCGCCGCGCCGCCGGGTGCTGATCCCAAAAGCTGGCGTTGCCGTCGAGGAGGCGCGTGAGCTTAGCTGCATCATGGCGCACCACCCCTTCGTACGTTGCAATCTCGGCAAAGGTCCAGTCCGTCACAATCGCCGCTACCTCTAGTATTTCATCCACAGTAGGGTCCAGCCCCGTCATTTCTAGGTCTACCCACAAAATCCGTTTTGGTTTGAAGCTTGGTTTCATGCTTCTAGTATACTACATGTCCGCCACATAGCGCTCATCCTTAGCTATTACTGTTATAAGCATACGCTTTACTGGTGTGCAAGTTAGTGTATTACTTTTTTGTTCAGGGGTCTTTGCCTCCCTTTTTGCTCCGTATTCCAGGACGTAATTATGCGGTAAATCATCTCCTCTACCCCTGTTATTTCCGAATGGTTCATTATTGTGTTCAGGCTACGTAGGTGTTTGGGCAGTGCGCAAATTTATTATTCACCATAGAAAAACCACACCCTGGATAGGTGTGGTTGATCGCTCTGAGGCTTTTCGCCTGCTTAGTCTTTTTTCTTGTCCAAGCGGTCGAGCTTGAGAAAGTGGATGATCAGGTAGATGACAAATGCTGTGGCGACCAAGGTGATCAGCGAGCTCACGAAAGCTCCCCACGCGAAGTCGGCGCTGCGCCCAGCAATCTCAATGTGCGTGCTGGCAGCCTCGAGCCCCTTCTGCGACCCCACGATGAACTGCACCACTGGGCTAATGAACCCTTGGACTAATTTTTTGACCGTGTCGCCGGCGGCGGTACCAATCGCCAAACCAACAGCCAGGCCCACCACGCCCTGCTCACGGATGAAGTCCGCAAAACCGCCGAGGTGGCTGTTCTTCATCTTCTGCTCCATCGCTTGGGCGGCAGCTGCAGCCTCTTGAGCAGCCTTGCGTGGTGTGTGGCGTGCAGCAGGCTTCTTTGCAGCAGCTGCTTTGGTTTTGGTTGTTGTTCGTTCTACCATAGGTTCTCCTTATTAACCATTGTTTATTCAAATTATAGCATATTCTGCATTAATTGCTAGTGGTCTTGTGTTGGTGGTGCTCTATGGTTGTTGTTTCATGATTGCTTCATTCGCTTAGTTTGTTTGCGTGCTTTGTTGACTTTATTACGCTGCAAATCTTTAAAGCCTCGCGACAGGCGTTGTGACGGAGTCGCGATATTATCTGCATTATCATCAAAAATAACAAATGGGTGCTTATATGTCTGTATCGCTTGCTCGACAAGTTTGGCATTACCCGTGGCAGTCGCTACTTTGCGTAGTATATCACCAAGGAAAAAGCGATTAACTGTCGTGTCACCTGGCGAAAGGCTCGCATGGACAGTCTGCGCCAATTCAATTGCTTGCTCACCCATACCCTGGGCGATAAGCTTCTTGCACAGCTGGCTGGCCTCTTTCAGGTCATTACGTCGGTCAACATCTGGGTAGATGCCTGGCAGCTGGATCAAACTTTCGTATGCAGCACTAAATTCGTCATGACGATTATGGATGATTGCATCATAATGAATGCGCAATAGCTCACGCCCAGGGATAGATGGCAGCGTGATAAGTTGTAGCAAACTGTTTCGCGTGTCACCATCACGATATTGCTGGCTGTTAACATCAGCAAAGTTTAACCATGGGCGAGATGAAACAAAGGCATCACGATTGATTGACGGCGGGAGATGCTTCACTAGTTCGCTTGTCTGTAGCCAATTCACTGCGCGAAGCGCGCCACTCATCAACTGATCTTGCGGATCTTTTCCGCTTATTGCTTCTGTTGTTTCTTTGCATAGTTCATTCGTGGGTACATCAAGCAAAAACGAGCGCTGACTTGGCTGGTCAAATAGCATAATCACAGCATGTTGATTAACATACCCAATATAGTACTCTAACCCTTTTATTCGATCCAAGCACTCCGATGCCACAATGGTGTAGCCATAGCAATTAGCTGTCTCGCGCTCGGCAATACTTTCAGCAGTAAGAAGCGGTGTACCATCTGTGGTCGGCGCAAATTCAAGTGTCTGCCGCACCAAGTGCCCCACAAGAATAGCTGCTTCGATCGCGTCATCAAATGTCAGCGGCGACTGCTCGTAGGCTGTGCCGATGATCTTGAGCTGAGTAGAGTCAAGCAAACGCTCGCGGCCAATCTCGATATTTTGTGCCGCAATACGACGCTTTGGCGTCATAAGTTCTGCTGCCAGTGGCTCATGCAAGGCAGATGGATCGGTATATGGCGTACGCTCACCCACTACAGCCGCTCCGGCGCTTCGATACCGAGCAGAGCAAGGCCAGCAGCCAGGGTATCACGGTAGCGCTGCACCAGGCTCAGGCGCTCGGCCTGACGCGAGCTGCCAACGACACGGTTTTTCTCGTAGAAGCGGTTAAATTCTTGGGCAAGCTCATAGAGGTAGTGGCAGATGCCATGCACAAGATACTCGCGAGCGGCCTTCTCGACGACCTCTGGATATTCGCTCAGCTTACGCAGGAGCAGACGCTCATCATCAGTGCAATCGGTCGGCTCGGCAGGCTCGGCACTCGCCTTGGCCAGGATGCTGCAAGCCCGAGCATGAGCGTATTGAATATAAGGGCCAGAATTGCCCTGCAGGCTCACCGTCTCATCCATATCAAAGGCGATATCGTTGCCCATGCGATACTTCGCAAAAGCGTACTTGATCGCTCCCAGGGCCACCTGGCGCTGCACCACTGGGTCTGTCGTGAGGCGTGCGACGCGCTCTTGAACGATAGCGAGCACATCAGCCGCTCGCGCCACATTGCCTAGGCGCGAACTCATCTTGCTACCATCACCAAAGCGCACCGTACCATTGGTCAGGTGAGTCATCCGCCCGGCTAGTTCAGGCCGGAAGAGCTCTGCCGCAGCATACACCACGCGCATATACTCCTTTTGGTCGTTGCCAGTGATGAGAATCCGGTGGTCGAAGTGGTAGTCTTCTACTTCTTTCCAGATAACGCCAATATCCTTTGTCTCGTACGTTGGCAGGCCGTTGGATGTCACAAAGACACGGGTGTGCAAATGCTTGGCGGGGTCACCGACGAAGACCACTGCCCCCTCAGAGCGCTGCAAATTCCCCCGCTCGAGCTGCTCGTGCACCACGGCCAGGCCAATCGGTGCAGTGCTACTCTCAGGAATATAGTCAAGATGATCGACCTGAATCATCACATAAAAGGCATCAAAGTAATCCAAACTCCACTGGCGCGTCGTCCAATAGATCTGAGCCAGTGGCGTATTGTGCTCATCATGCTCGTGGTAGCTGTAGACCAGCTTGTTGAGCTCAATAATCTCTTGCTTCGCCGTCTCGTTCTCTTCGTACGCTTTAGCACCGATCACATAGGCTTGGCTAATCCACCGCGCCCGAGCAAAGACATCGCTCTCTACCTCTGGTAACTTCTCTGGTAGCTCGCCGCCTAGCCTGTGGCGCATCCCCCACAGGCACTTAGCAACGTGCAGGCCAACATCACCACCAAAGCTGGCTCGATCTACCGCCGCGCCAACCGACTCGATGATCCGCGCCAATATATCGCCATACACCGTCTGGTACAAGTGGCCAGTGTGCAACTCCTTAAAGGCGTTGGGACAGCTATATTCCAGCGTGTAACGCATGCCTCCATAGATCTGCTGCGGTGCGGTATTGGCCGCCTGCCACAGCGCTTCATCACTCAGGCGGAGATTAATAAAACCCGGGCCAGCCACGCTCACATCAGAAAACTGGCCAGTCTGGCGCAGCACCGCCGCCACCTCCTCGGCAATCTCTCGTGGGTTCTTGCCCAGTGGCTTGGCAAGCTTGAGCGCGACATTGGTCGCAAAATCGCCAAACGTCGGCTCCGGCCGCGTTAATTCCACCGGTGGTGTTTGTTGATAAAGAGTATATACTGCATCACGAATCGTCTGTTCCATGATTATAGTATACAACAGATGCGCCGCAAGAATAGCGTAAGCGCAGCGAGAAAGTTTAAGCCTTGCCCTGCTTTACCCGTTTCTGCTGCTTGAGCGCCGCCTGCACTAAACCAGCAAAGAGCGGGTGAGCCCGGAATGGCCGCGAGGTAAACTCTGGGTGAGCCTGAGTCGCAACAAAGTAGTCGCAGGTAGGTGCCTCGACAAACTCGACCAGCCTGCCATCGGGTGACGTGCCTGACACCATAACCCCGCCCGCGTTAATAGCCGCGAGATGCGCTTGATTCACCTCATAGCGATGACGGTGACGCTCCACAACCTCTGTTTTCCCATATACCTTAGCGGTGCGCGAGCCAGCTTGCAGCACTGCTGGGTAATTGCCCAGGCGCATCGTCCCACCGGTCGATTGCTTGCCCTGCTGGTCAGGCATAAGGTAGATAACGGCATCATCCGGCGCAGCGCCACACTCCGCGCTGCCAGCCTGGGCCAGACCACCGCGGCGGGCAGCGGCAATCACCGCCACCTGCATCCCCAGGCATATCCCAAGATACGGTATATTGTGCTGCAAGCAGTAACTCGCCGCCGCAATCTTCCCTTCTACCCCGCGCTTGCCAAAGCCACCAGGCACCACCACAGCATCCACAGCACTGAGCGCTGCGTCGGTCACTGCCTCGGCATTGATCCATTGGATCGTCACCTCACTACGGTGCGCCCAGGCAGCTGCTTTGAGTGCCTCAGTGATAGAGAGATAGGTATCGGCATTATCAACATATTTCGCGACGAGGCCAATCGTCAGCCGCTGACGGTAGGTCTGGCTATCATGCCGGACGAGCTGCTGCCAACGCGTCATATCTGGTACCGTCATATTACCAGTAAAGCTCGCCAGCACCGAGCCCAATTCACGCGCCACCATCAGGGGTACCTTGTAGACCGTATCGACATTTGGCATCATAATGATCCCCTCTGGCCGTACCCCACTGGCAATAGCAATCTTATCTGCCACGCCACGCGGCGGCGCGATGCTACCCTCGGTGCGGACTGCCACCACATCGGGCATAATACCAAAGCCACGCAGGTCAGCCATAGCATTCTGGGCTGGCTTCGTCTTGTACTCCTGGCTCGTCGCAAGAAACGGCACATACACCACATGGACAAAGAGACAGTGCTCGCGCCCCACCTCTAACGAGAATTCGCGGATCGCCTCGACGAAGCTTAGTCCCTCATAATCTCCCACCGTGCCGCCAATCTCCACAATATGCACCTGGCCCGCTGCTGCCTGGTGGATAGCTCGTGTAATCGCGTGGGTGAGGTGCGGCACCAGCTGCACCGTCTGGCCACCAAATTTCCCAGCCCGCTCATCGGCGATCAAGTCACGCAATAGCCGCCCCGCCAGCGTAGCATTGCGCTGGGTGAGCTCAAGGTCTAAGAAGCGTTCATAGTGGCCAAGGTCGAGATCGGTCTCCGCTCCATCTTTGGTAACGAAGCACTCACCATGCTCCTTGGGATTAAGCAGCCCAGCATCGACATTAAGGTACGGGTCGCACTTTTGCACTGAGACAGATAAGCCCTTGGCCTGCAGCACCGCGCCAATACTGGCCGCCGTAATGCCCTTACCCACCCCAGAGAGTACCCCACCGGTGACAAAAATATACTTTGGTTGGTGTGTCTGTATCATACAATCTCCCTCTCGCGTTCTATTGTAGCATGTATCCATAAGCAGTATACTAGCAAAAAACCAGCCCGATCGCTGGTCTTTTGCTGGTTAGTGATACGCGCCACCTATTGGCAGCCCTCACACATGGTTAGCTCCGCTGGATCTGGCATAATAACAGGAGTGCCACTCGCCACTGCTTGGTCGACGGCAACCTGCTGAGCAGCCAGCAGTGCCTGCTCGATAGCGTCAAGCTTTTCCTCCAGCGTCATGTCGTCCGTCAGCTGAGGCTTGCTAGCCTGCGCCTGCGTGGTGGTGGTCGTTGTTGTATCTGTGATTGGTGTTATTGTTGCTGTAGTTTGTGTCATAATAATTTCTCCCGACCCGTTGTGGT
Organism: Candidatus Saccharimonadota bacterium; assembly: GCA_030528025.1. Taxonomy (GTDB): domain Bacteria; phylum Patescibacteriota; class Saccharimonadia; order Saccharimonadales; family Saccharimonadaceae; genus Saccharimonas. Next base: position 147,173 of record JAUMZP010000001.1, on the reverse strand, counting down.
TATAATGTCTATTCTACGCTATATATAGCGTTTTACGCAAGGTAATGCACCCAATTTTCTGTTGTAGAATTATCATCCAGCTGGCCAACCGGTGCGACATACCACTGGGGCTGGGCACACTGCGGGCGGAAGTTCCCCAGCTTGGCCGTATATGCCTCGGTAATAGCCGCGACCTCATCCTCGCGGGCTTCGCGCACCGTGGTATGGAGATAGACAGCCTGCTTCGCGTCATTCCACACCACAAACTCTGCCCGCCCAGTGCGAAAGGCGTTGTGCGAGTGGCGCGCCTCACGATCAGACAGCCAGGCAATTGCCTCACCCACCCAAGCAAAGTGCAGCGGCGTTACCAGCGGCGTGCGGTCACGATTCACGGTAGCTAGCACACCAACTGGCACGGTGTCGAGGATGGTTTGCGTAAGGGTATTCATGATGGCTATATTCCTTTCGTATCTAATTTGCGAATATTATTTATTGCATCAGCGAGCCGCCTTCACTCCGTTGCCAGACAAGAAAATATCTGGAGACCAGCTACTTAGCAAGCGGAAGATTGCTGTAGTATAATCTGGCCGGAACACCTTCGGTCTGGTGATGGAGCGAGAGCTCCCATAAGACCAATAGACTAGTAAGATTGTTCTGTCTACTACTTCGTCGTATTCACCTCATAACTCGTATTGGTACTCTCGAAGAAGTTCACTAGCTCCAGCGTGTCGTTGGCAGCGGCCATCCACTTGGCTGGGTTGGTCACGTTATACTCTGGCTCAAAGCCGAGCTCCTCCAGCCGCCGGTCAGTCATATACATCACGTATTGGTTGACGTAGTCGGCGTTTAGGCCCAGAATGCCACGCGGCAGCATGTCTTTGTTATACGCTTTCTCGAGCTCAACAGCTTCCAGGATTAAGCTACGGATTTCCTCAGCAAACTCCTCAGTCTGTAGGTCGGGGTTTTCATGCAAAATAGTTAGTAGTAGGTTAATGCCAAACTCCAGGTGTAGGTTTTCATCCTTCGTCACCCAATCGAGCAGCGTGCCAACGTTGCGCAGTAGGTTGCGCCGACGGAAGCTCATCCCCACCATAAAGCCACTGTAGAACCAAATCCCTTCTAGCACGATGTTATACGCCACCAAGTTGCGCACAAAGTCCTTCTTGCCCTCCAGCGTCGTCACATCCGGGCGCTCCTCCATCATGCGCGTGACGTATTTGGTCTGAAAGGCAGCTTTATCTGCCAGGGATTTTTTACCCCAGCCCGCCGCATAAATTTCCTCACGGTCAAACGGGAAGGTCTCGATAATATATTCGAACGTCATAAAGTGGTTCGCCTCTTCCCACATCTGCTTCGAAAGATACAGGTGGCACTCAGCGGCGTTCACGCAGGGGTAAATACCAAAAGCCAGCGATTTATTAATCAGCAGCTCGTTAGGATTAAGGTAGCTAATCACCGTCTTGAGGGCGTGCTTTTCGTCCTCACTCAATTTCTCAAAATCCGCCAAGTCCTGACTCAACTGCACCTCATTAGGGAACCACGTATTGGCCACCGCTTGGTTGTATAGGCGGTATGCCCAGTCATAGCGCACCGGCTTGAGCTGCAAGCCATCGCGCACGCCTGATCCTAGAATGCCCATTATTACCTCCTTGTTTTTGTAAAAAACGAATTAATTATTATACTATCTAAGCTTATATTTCTGGTTCCATATCTGCTGGGTGGCGCCCTTTAACCGCAGAGTTGTTGTTTTGCTGGCGCGAGCTCTCGGACGCTTCTGGCGCTGGGAAGAGTGGTGAGTCCAGGCCTGCATCAAGTGTATCTTGTATATAATACATTGGCGCTGTACCATCTATCTTTGTAATCGCTACAGTGCCGATAGTGCGCTGGACACTACTCGGTGCAAGCTCCGGTCGCTGCGTCCCATCAACTGGCAACTCTACATGTCGATAACCCGTTGAGTCCACCCTTACCTTTGGCGTGTCGCTATACTCGTGGCTCACGATTCCTTCTCCTTCCCTTCCTCTTGTTTCTTGCGTGCGCGGTAGAAGCCACCAAAGCCCACGCGCTTGGCGTCTTGGTGGAGTTTTTGCTCGGTTTTGTTAGCGCGAATAGAGACCTGCTCCGATTGGTGACGAGGCTTGACGTGCAGGTAGTAGGTGGTCTTGAGGCCGCGACGCCAGGCTTCGCTATAAATAGTGATATATTCGTCGATGTTGCGGCTCTCGAGATACATATTGCGGCTGATGGCTTGGTCAACCCACTTCTGCGCCCGAGCTGCCACCTCAATAAAGGCATAGGGGCTCAACTGGAAGCTGGTTTTGTAGACGTTGCGCACCGCCTGAGGAATCTGCTCCATGTGTTGGATATCGCCCTGGGTGGTCAACAATTCATCTTTGAGGTCTTCCCAAAGGCCCAGCTGCTTGAGCTTATTGACCAGGTTGGTGTTGACTTCAAGGAACTTACCATTGAGGGTGCTGCGGCTAAAAATTTGGCTAAACTGCGGGTCAATACCAGGGGTCGTGCCCGTCACGTGAGAAATATTCGCCGTTGGCGCTATAGCCATCAAAGTAGCGTTGCGCATGCCGCGCTTGACCTTGACACGCAAGCTCTCCCAATCAAGCCGCGTCGTATGGTCGATAGCAACCGCCAGCTGACGATCACTTGATACAGTATCAAGTGTGTCAATTGGCAACTGTCCCTTGCTCCAGCCACTACCCGCAAAGTTGGGATAGCTGCCGCGGGTTTGGGCCAGCTCGGCCGACTCATCAATGGCATAGTAGCTAATAAACTCCGCCAACTGGTCCACCAAGTCATAGGCTTTATCCGACTCATAGCTCAATTCTAGCTTTTCCAAGACATCAGCCAGACCCATAAAGCCCAGGCCAATGGCGCGATTCTGCACATTACTGTTCATTGCCTCGGGGATTGGTGTGGTGGTAATATCCACCAGATTATCCAATTGACGGGTGGCCGAGCGGGTGGCTTGCTCCAGCCGCTGCCAATCCCAGGTTTTGGTCTCCACGTCCAAAAACGCACTCAGATTGATACTCACCAGGTTACACACTGCAATATTTTTGTCATCCTGAGGCAAGGTGATCTCGGTACAGAGGTTACTGAGGTGAATGGTGCCAGTGTTATTGTTGAGCGCTCGCAGATTGATAGTATCCTTCCAGGTGAGCCAGGGGTGGCCAGTCGCTTGGAGGCTACTGAGAATTTTGTGAAATTGCTGCCGTGCTGGCATTTTTTCGAATGCTCGCAGCTCGCCTGCCTCGGCCTGCTCAATGTAATAATTGTAACGCTTGGCAAAAGCCTGACCATATAGTTCGGGTAGATCACTTACCTCAGCCGGGTCAAACAAATACCAATCCTCGTCTGTTTGTACTCGGCGCATAAATTCATCGCTAATAAACACCGCCGTATCGAGAAAGCGCGTGCGCAAATACGGGTCGCCCGAGTTCATACGCAGGTCAACAAACTGCGGAAAATTAAGGTGCCAGTTTTCCATATACGCAGCAGCAGCGCCAGCCTTTTTGCCCTTGCGACTCACCGCAAACAGCGCCGTGTCAATCATCTTCATAAACGGAATCGGCCCAGTGCTCTCGGTGTTGGTGGTCTTGACGGGGCTGCCAGCCGCCCGCAATTTATTCATGCTAATGCCAATACCGCCGGTACCCTTGGCAATAAACATGGTATCGCGAACCGCCTTGGCGATTGACTCCATGTCGTCGCCCACTTCCATGACAAAACAGTTGCTTAACTGTGGGAACGAGCCACCAGCGTTGACGCGCGTGCTGCCGCCTGGGCTGTACTCGAGGTTAGCCATGTGATGATAAAATTCAATCGCCGCCTCTGTTGGGTTGGCCTCATTGAAGCTCAGTCCCATAGCAATCCGCATGTTGGTAAACTGCGGCACCTCAAGAGGGTCGCCATTTTGCTTGCGCAAGGCATAGCGGTTACGGTTGGTCACCACGCCAAGGTATTTGCTCAGTTTATCCTTGCTGGGGTCCAGCTCGGCCGCCAACCGCGGTATATCAAACACCCCCGGATCTTGCATTCGCGGATCAAGCAATCTATCAGCCACCGCATGGTGAATATAATCCGGAAACACCGCCGCATGTCGCTGGCGTAGCTCCTCATCGCTACTATACTCACCCAGTAGATCACGATAGATAGTCCGCAGCAGTAGCCGAGCAGCAATCGTATCATAATCTGGGTCATCTTTGATGTTTTGCACCGCTGTTTGGATGAGTGTCTCGTCCAGCTGGCTGGTGGTCATCCCCTCAAACAGCGTCAGCTGCAACTCGCGAACAATCTGCACAATCTTGCTCAGCGGGTCATCAAGGCCCTCGCTGGCGGCCAGCAGCGCGGCATTCACTTTGTTGATGTCAAATGGCTCACGACTGCCATTTCGTTTGATGATAGAAACTGGTTGCATATCCCCTCCTTTACTTTTTGGCGCAAAAAACCAAGCCACCAGGGCGCGCCTGGGGTTGTGTGCCTGTTGTTGCCTCCCGTGTTTATTTGTGTACTCGCTATATATGTAGCGTTATGTATGTCATTATAGACGCTAGATGTGGAGCTTTCAAGTAACTTTGTGAATTTTACAATCAAAAAGTATCGCTACCAGAGGCGGTAATTTTTACCACGGCCCCAAAAGCCAATTATCGCAGCGCCCCATCCCCACCAGGCGGGTGGTGATACCGCCGCATAGGGCGCTATATGCCGAGTTATTATACCCGGATTTCCCTCAATAAGCAACCTCGGCTCCATAGCAATAGCGACAAAATAACGGTAAATATCACTTGTGGTTAACTTGACAAATATTACATTTTTGATAAAATTATGGTGATTTACTTATTAATATGAAAGGTACTCTCACAACCATGCGCAACCAAGAATACGGCCTTTACCCTAAAATCCCGCAACCAAGCTCTTCTGAGGTCGATCAGCCAACCCCAGCTGATACCGAACATTATCAACCAGACCCCACAGGCGACCAGTCAGAGACTACTGCTGACACGCAGCCAGACACTGCCGAGACCAGCCAGCAGCCAGAGACATTCGAGCAGTTACAAGCACGGATAGCCAAGCTTCAAGGGCTACGCAACTTTCACGATGGGCTGGAGCGCGGCATTATCGATACTGGGCTGGATGTGATCGTCCAGCACTACGGCGCTTCGCAATTGGTTGATCACCTCCAAAAAAGAGACTGTCAGACGTTTCGTGAGTTGATTGAAAAGATGGTGCCAGACGCCAGCGAGCGAAGCGTTCTCTGTGATACCATTGGGCATCCATCAGATGATGATATTGCTCGGGTAGTGGATGGCTTTAACAGTGTCGGCGGTACAGTGGAGCCACTCACGGCAGGTCATATCAAAAGAACCCGCGAGCTAACCTTTACTACCATTAATCCACAGCAACCAAGCGGGTTGATGCATCGATTGCACACACGAACTAACCGCTACCCTGCCGATGGTACGACCGATAGCAGCCAGCAGTTCTTTAGTGGTGGCTTACTCGACGTGATGGCTGATAAACCTCAGATGATGAAGGCTTTTTGCGATAACAACGATATCTTTGGCTGGTTGGCAGATGTGCGAACGATGTATAACGATAATTTGGCGGAGCTAGCCGACCAACTGGCGATCAATCACGATCAGCTGACCGCTGAAAAACAAAAAGTATACGCGGAGATCGCAACTCAGATGGAATTTGTCGACGATGTATACCAAGACGAGATCAAAGTCCTCCAGGATAAGCTTGATGCCATGGAAGACACCGACCCTCGCCGAGATATTGCTGAGGCTCTGCTTGATGAAAAAGCCAGCCAGATTGAGCAACAACGCCGCCAGCTCATTGCCAAAGAGCAAGCAGCCCTGACAAACCTCGCCAAGACACATCACGAGCATTGGCTTGCTGCAGCCCAAGCCGACCTGGGGCCACAGCTCACACCCAAAGAAGTGACCGATTGATAGACTATCGGTTAAACAAATAGCCCCGCAGCAATCGCAACAGGCAATTACTGCGGGGCTTGTTATTATTGTTGGTCGATCTGTGCCAACTCGTGCTTGAGGCGCTCCACCAAGGCCACTGGCTCGGGGTTGACGCCATTGAGGATGGCGGTGTAGATGCTGGCGGCGTCGGCAAGCGCCAACCCCCAGAGCATCTGCTGCACCAAAGTCTTCCCCACCAACTCGACTGGGTGAGCCTTGGGGCGTTTGCCGCTGAGGAGTTTATCACTGAGTTCCATCCGCTGGCGAATACGTGGCCGCTCGAGCTGGCTACGCAAATCAATCACCGCAAATGGCTTCTCGACCGGATGTGACGACCAGCCAATAAATTCGTTGTGACTAAACTCGGGGTAGCGATTGCAAAAGGCGATGTTCTTGGCTGATTCGTTCCAGCTGATTTTCCATTTATACGCCAGCGGCCAGGTGATTTCCCCAGCCAGAAACACCGGTATTTTGCCTACCGTAAGCATGGCTAGCTGCTTGGCATAGTTGTCAGCTGTGGGCACATCAGGTGCCCAGGCCGCCACTTGCTGAGCCAACCAGTCGGCGTTATCGCCAATCTGCTGGTAGAGCTGGCCGTCAATCACCCCACAATGGTGCAGCAACTTGGCCAAGGCTCGCAAATGAAAAATCGTCGCCATTCGCGGCTGCCAGCCAGTCGGAATACGCACGTGTGGCACACCGTCACGCGCTGTCCACTCGAGCAGCGTACCACCCGACGATAATACCACCAGCTGCGCCTGACGCTCCTGCGCCTGCTGATAGCACGACAGCGTCTCCTCGGTATTCCCCGAGTGGCTGATGGTGATGACTAGTGTTGTTTTATTCACAAACGCTGGGATGTCGTAGCCCTTGCTAACTACTAGTGGTATAGCTAACTGGTTACCCAGCAGTGCCGCAATCACATCGGCCGCCAGCGCCGAGCCGCCCATCCCAGCTAGAACGACCGCCTCAATGGCTGGTGACGACTGGTGGGTGGTCGATTCAACAGTAATATCAGTAGACGCTTGCTCGGGCAGCTGCGCAACGACGCCGAGCATATTGGCTGGGTCGTGTTGGGCAACAACGTGTGGTTGGTCAAGCATGAATAACTCCTCAGTATTAACTAATATACCCTTCATCATATACGTTTGCTGGGCTGCGGGCAACAGGCGTTATCGCCCCACCGCCAGCTCACATTGTTGGCGTAGCCGTTCGAGTGGTGCATAGTTGTCCCGGTATGGTGCCTGGCGAGCAAACGGCGCAGACTGGCCAGTTTGCGGCTGCTCGTGGCCATAGATGGCGACAATATTACTATACGACCCATCGGGTTGCCGATAATAAAAACGCCCCGGTCCCAAAAGCCGAGTATACGGAGCATCTTGGGTAGCAAACAGCGGCAAACAGGCCGGCTGGCGGCTAGCAATCATATTCACCACCACCTGAGTGTGCGGCTGGAGGTGTCGCCGCAGAGCCGCCGCATATTCCTCAGTCACCAACGAGGCCGGCACATCGCCGTCATTATAGACATCAACGAGGACAACGTCGTAACGCTCGGTAGTGCGCTCCAAAAACACCCGAGCGTCCTGAAAAATCGGCCGGACATTGCGAGGATTATTATAAAAAAAATACTGCTGCGCCACCGGCAGCAGCCCTGGGTCAATCTCGACCACATCGATGCGACTATCAGGATAGCGCTGCGCTAGATAACGCGGCAACGTAAAGGTGCCACCGCCCAGCACCAATATCCGCTGCTTGTGCGGCACCCGCTCGACCGCCCGAGCCATCTGCTGGGTGTACCAAAACACCAAGTCATTCGGCCGCAGCACCGACACACCAGACTGCACACCAGCTGGGCCACTGGCAATCCCGCGGATAATCGCGCCATCCTGCTGGCGCCATTGCTGGAGTGTGTAGTGCGCCGCGGCGGTATCGATCGTCTGCGCGGCCTGGGCTCGCACCACTGGTGCCACGCGATAGCCCAGCGCCAAGCCCACACACAGCACACTCACTACCACGCGCCACTGCCAACGCTGGCCCGGCACCATGAGCCAGCTGGCCAGCACAAGCAGGCTAATAAGCACCACCAGCACATCGTGAATCCCCAACCAGTCAAACAAGAAAAACCCCGCCGCAAAGGTACCAACAATCCCACCAATCGAATTCACCGCACTCAGTGACGCCACCGACCGTCCCGTTCGCGCCAGCGTGTCTGTCTGCCGCTCCACCAGGTAGGGGCTCACTGCTCCCAGCACCAGGCTGGTTGGTGCAAAGAGCAGGCTCGCCGCCACTGTAGCTTGTAGGCGAACATCGATCGGTAGCTGAGCCACCCACCGCAATATATCGTGGTATTGGCATAGCATTGTTAGCATTAGCAGCGCCGCACCAAGCAGCAGCCACGCCACATCGCCATCGCGCGAGCGCGTATCGGCTAGCACGCCACCCAGCCAGTAGCCCAGGCTCATTGCCGCAATAATGACACCAATAATGCTCGCCCACACATACGTCGACGCCCCTACCACTGGCGACATCACCCGCGCTGCCACCAGCTCAAACACCATCACACAAAACCCCGCCACAAATGCAATCACCAAACGCCGATACGGCAGTGGCATCATCAGTTGTTTCAGTTTCATAGGAGTATTGTAGCATGGTTGGTGGGCTATGTTTTTTGATGCTATATCGCTCCTCTTGATATCGTACCTCTATATGATATGATATTGTTATGGAAGTAACAGATTCTATTATCACCGTCAGCCATTTTTCGATGAAATTTGGCAAGACCAGCGTCATCGACGACCTCAGTTTTGAGGTGAAACGCGGCGAGACGTTTGGCTTTTTGGGGAGTAATGGCTCGGGCAAGACCACCACGATCCGCTCACTCCTCGGCATTTATCAACCAACTGATGGCAAGCTACTCGTCAATGGTAAACCATACTCTGTCTCGGGCGACGTCAAGCTTGGCTACCTGCCAGAGGAGCGTGGCCTCTACAAAAAGGAGAGTGTCATCGATACGATGATCTACTTTGGCCAGCTCAAGGGCCTTAGCCGCAGCGAAGCTCGCAGCAAGTCACTCGCCTTCCTCGAGCGGGTTGGCCTGGCCGACAAAGCCAAGACCCGCCTGGACAAGCTCAGTGGTGGCCAGCAACAAAAGGTCCAGCTCGGCATCACCATTATTAACGACCCAGAGCTTATTATCCTCGACGAACCTACCAAGGGCTTTGACCCTGTCAACCGGCGCTTACTGATGGAGATCATTGAGGAACACCAAGCCAAGGGTGCCACAGTCGTGATGATCACCCACCAGATGGACGAAGTCGAGCGCTTATGCGACCGCATCTTGCTACTCAAAGATGGCGTGGCTCATGCCTATGGCACAATAGACGAGGTACGCACGCAGTTTGGCAGCAAATCGCTCGACGATATCTTCATCGAGGTCTATAGCCAGCCCAGCAAGGAGGACAACTAACATGCATAATTTATCTACCGTCATTCGGTTCGAGATTACCCGCTCGCTCAAGAAGAAGTCGTTTTGGCTTGCGGCAATCAGCTTCCCGCTGGTGTTTGCCGTGCTCTTTGGGGTTATCTTCCTCTCTAACAAAGCTTCGGCGGATGCTGCCAAGAACCTCGAGAAGCAAGCCTTTAGCTTTGCCGTGACAGATGAGTCCAAGCTCATCAAGCCAGAGCTGCTCGCCGCCACCAAAGCTCAGCCTGTCACTGCCGCGGATAAAGACGCCACCATCAAGCGGGTCCAAGAAGGTAAGCTCGATGCCTACATCTACTACCCCAAAGACATCGCTAAGGAACGAGTGGAAGTCTATGGCAAAGACGTGGGACTCTTCGACAACGGCCGCTATAGCGGTATTGCCAAGAGCCTGCTCTCTAACTCTGTCCAATCAGAGGTCAGCCCAGCAGTGCGCATGGTTATCCAAGACAAGGTCAATACCAAAAACACCGTCTACAAAAACGGCAAAGAATACAACGCCATCAATGAGATGATCCTACCGGGAGTTTTCTTGGTGCTGTTCTACTTCCTCATTAGCTTCTTCGGCAACCAAATGCTCACCAGCACAACAGAGGAGAAGGAAAACCGTGTCATCGAGATGATCCTCACCACAGTGCACGCTCGCACACTCATCATCGGCAAGATTATCTCGCTCATCGTTCTGGCGTTTATTCAGGGGTTGCTCGTTATTTTGCCAGTACTCATCGCCTACATCTTCTTCAAAGACCAGCTGCAGCTACCCGATGTCGACCTCTCGCACATTGCAGTCGACCCCGTGCGGATTGGAGTCGGCTTCCTTGCCTTTGCTGCAAGCTTCCTCTTCTTCACCGGTATGCTGGTGGCAATCGGCGCTGCTGTGCCAACCGCTAAGGAAGCCGGGAGCTTCTTTGCCACCATCATGATCCTGCTCTTTGCGCCGCTCTATGCCGCCGCTATGCTCGTCTCCACACCAGACGCGCTGCCAAGCAAGATCATCACCTACTTCCCACTCACCTCGCCCATCCCACTCATGCTGCGCAATGCGATTGGCAACCTGAGTGCGACAGATGCTGCCATTAGCATTAGCATCTTGACCGTCTGTGCCGCCATTGCCATCATGATGGGTGTACGTCTCTTCCGCTTTGGCGCGCTCGAGTACAGCCGCAAGCTCAGCCTGCGCGAGATCTTTACCCGCAAGTAGCAGCCTATTACCCCTGTTTCTTGCTTTATAACCCACCGCTTGGCCGGTGGGTTTTGGGTGTGGAGGATAAGAGTATTAGTTTCTGTATTGGGCCACCACACCTCACCCAGACTAAAATTATGAGAGTAATGGTTAGAGGCTTCAGATCTTATTAGCTTGACAAACTATGTCATCAGCTCGTAATATATGGGCATAGCACACAATAACTTCTAGTAATCACAAGGAGAAAACAATGCCTGACATAAGAGCGAATGCAGCACCATATGAGGCCTACCCAGCTGACCTCGCAACCGAGCTGCCCACATCAACCCTCGCCGATACTAAACACACTAAAGGCGATGACAGCCCAACCGCTATCTTCCCTACCACCCGGACGACAAGCTACCCATATACTCCACCAACCGCCCGCTTCGAGACACCTGCAAGCCCAGAGGCTGCAGTTGACGAATCAGATCAACCAAACCAGAGAATAATCGATCAAGCGCACATCGACTCTCTTCTTACTAGAGCAGAAGAATCATCATGGCTCGGGAGAATTGAAAAAATGTTTGGAACTAGTGTCCTTATTGGTAGCCTTGGGGCAGTTGCCCTAGCAGGAATCAGGCTATCTACTGGCTATGGTGCGCGTTGGGAGCCAGATGAGTCATCGTCAATTTTTTCACATATTACAGTAGTTACACCAAATGAAACAGAGACAGTTGACCCAACAGATGTTGCCAACCTCGATTCGCAACGATACCAAGATTCATTCGACCAAGCCATGAAAGGCACTACTGGAGTAGCCATCGGTGGAGCGATGGTTGCTGCAGGCTTCTATGCCGATAGAAAATCTCGGCATTACCTAGAAAAAGCCCAAAAAACACAAAAAGAAGCCTAAACCTCACTACTGTAATCATCACTCCGTATACTCTGCGGAGTGTTTTATGTATTCTACCTATGTGGCTGCTCTGCATACCGCTCATACACAGCACGGTTGGCGGCATTGGTATTGCGACGAAGCTCTGGGGTATTGAGGATGCGGTAAGCATCGTGACGAAGGGCTTGGTGACGCTCAGCATAGGCTTGATCGAAAGTCGGCTCGATAGCAGCCCGCTTCTCGGGCGAGAGGGTGCGAAGATACGAGTCTTTGATCTGCTGGTAGTCGGGCAAGTCGGGGATACTATAGATCAGTTCTAGCGCGCCATCATTTGCCCCTGCGAAGTTTTCTGCCTTGAGCCGTCCCTCAAAGACCTGACGCAGCGAGTGCATCTTCTCAGCAGCTGTGCCGTTGTATTCGCCACGCAAGATCGCATCATATGTCACGTCATTAACAAATGGCACCGCACCCGCCACCCCAGAGGCCACCGCCTCAGCCGAGACAGTTGCGCGAGCATCGTAGTTGTACCCCTGACGCACCTGCACTGTGCCATCATCTGCCACGTATTCGATCTCGCGGCCAGTCTCGCGGATAATCTCGCGCTTTTGGCCAGCCGAGCCAGCTCGGAACTGGTGCTCGATAGCCGCCTCCTTGACATACTCATTATCTGCCCGGAACGTGTGCTGGTTGCCGCTGGCATCGGTGAGGGTGATGGCGGTATCGCCCGTAGCGGCCATAGCTTGCCATTGGCTGCTATTGAGCTTAAAGTGGCGCATCAGCTGGTCTTCGGCCGCAACATGCTCACCAAACTCCTTGCGCAGCCGCGCCGTCTGGCCTGCTACCATCAAGTTCTTATGCCCTACCCCTGTGGCGTAGTCTTGCAGCGTCTGGCCATCGACCATTCGGCGGCGCAGAGCAACACCATCGCCATCGCGCAGTACCACACCATCGGCATTGGCCACTACCCCATCAGCCAAGAGTTCACGGTCGATCTTCACCCGCACTTCGCGCTGCGCCATCGCACTGCGGATCTCCGTTAGCGCACCCACCTCGGCCGCTGCATAAGCGCGCCGCCCCAGGCCATGACTCAGGCCAGCCGGCACCTCACCACCAAGCTTCAACTCATCGTAGAGCGCATCAAGCTTGTGGGCAGCATTCTTGGCCTCATCAGAGGTGAGCTGGGTATTGAGCGCTCGCTGCTTGAGCTCATCATCGTGCAAGAGGCGAGTATTCCAGGCTCGGTCGCGCCGCGCTTCTCCCTCCTTGGCGCGCAGGTCGGTGTAGCGGTTATATTCATCATTGCTCCGCCCCACCGCTGATAAGTCGGCCATTGTTTCAAAGCGCTTGGTATAAGCATCGGTTCGCTGCTGAATAGCGCGCTTCTTCAGGGCCCGCCGCCGCGCCGCATTACCCAGCCAGTTGCGCTGCGCATCGCCAGCAAGCACGCGCGACTTGCGCAGGTCTGCCCTCTGCTGCGCCCAAGTCCGCGTCCGGTCGACAATACCACGCCGCGGGTCATTCATGATTGCGCCCAGCCGCCCCAGCAGCGAGCCGCTCATCCGCACCACAAAGGGCGTTAGCACCAGTGGCACCACCTGCACTGCCAGGCCAAGGATGATGAGGTTGAGATTATTCGCATCCTTGCCATTGGTCAAGATAGCCACCCCTGCCAGGCGCGATCCACCAAACAATATCGACATCAGCGGAAACATCAGCATCATCGTCATAAAGAGATCCTTCCACTTATCAAAATACTTCTCTGTACTAGGCAGTACATGTAATAAAAAGGCAAAGGGCGAGATGATAACAAGAATCGTGATGAGCGCCTGACGCGCCGCGATGATAACCGCAGCGATGATAACCGCCAGCAGAACACCTACCAGCAGCGGAATAGCCATCGCCAGTGCTCCATCGGTCGCACCCACCAGTGCACTCACTCCCACCACCGCACCCACTGCACCAGCGCTACCTGTCAGCAGAGCACTCATGATATTAGGCCACGTAATTTTGTTAAGCGTGTTATAATCCGCCCCATTGACCGTTGAGGCAATATTGACAAACAGCTGCTGCAGCTGAAAGCCCAGTATGTTTGAAATATCAATCGCTGCCGCACATAGCCAAAACGACATATTAACGACGATAATTGACACGACAAGGCGCGGAAACATCTTCTTGATGCCATAATTGCTAATACCAACACTAGTAACTTGCGAATAAATTACGATGAGCGAGACGATGATAAAGGCAATATTAGCCAAGTCGCGCATGATCGCCCAAAAGCGAAAGAGTGTGCCATCACTACCAGATTGGAGTGGCTGCACCGCCAAATACTGCGCCACCTGCTGGTAGAGCTGGTCGGTAATCCACGCCATGAAGTTACTCACCGGGCAGACAATCCAGCCAATGCTTCCCAGCGCTGTGCCACTACAACTGGTCGTGGCACCATCATCTTTATCTGTTTGCTCGGCGGGTTTGTCTTGGGGTTGGTTGTTATTGTTATTATTTGCCGCTTGGCCGTTATTCCCACCATTTTGGCCGTTGGCGTTGTTCTGATTATTACCAGTGTTTTGCTCAGCTTGACCACCGTTATTTTGGTTATTTTGGTTGTTCTGGCCACCGTTGTTTTGCGGCGCGGCCTCCTGCTGCCCCGAAACAGAGATAGCGATAGCATCATCCATCTTGTTGTACGTATCTGGCTCAACAAAGATATATTCCACATACGTCGCTTCCTTGGCACGTAGTGGGTCGCTACCAGCTGGGAAGATGATGGTCTGGCGCCGGTTGGTCGTCGGCTCATACTCATAGAAGTGCACACCAGCAGGTAAGCCACGAGCGGTTAGATCTTTGTCGCTAGCCCGATGCGGCTTGAAGGTATTATGACGAAAGATGAGGTTCTCGCCCTGGCGCTGCGCCGTCTCAGCAGCATGCACTGGCGTAGGAGTAGCAAGCGCAAGCCCGAACAGCACTGCCACTAGTAGTGCCAGCCACCCCGTATATTGCCGCAGACAACTCCTCGCCCGCGCAAACACTCGCCACGCTCTGTTCATGTCTTGTTCGATATTAGCATAATATCGCACAGTGGTCAAGTTTTTGCTACCTGCATGTCAAGCCGTATCTATTGCGCAACCCCTTCTAGCGTTATACAGGCTGCTATTGGCGAATAGTCCTACCCCTGTGCAGAGCTAAAAACTATCACTATTTATCTCATCATCTCATAAAGCAACCCAGCAACAAAAGCAACCTAACTCAGAAAATATTGACCTTGCAGCCCAAGTTTTATGCGCCACGATGCCAATGTCACCATTCAACCCTTCGCTCCTACTCTGTCCGCACCCCACCCCAGTCTTTACAACACCGCTCATATCGTATACACTACAGCGTAGGAATAGTATCATGAAATATAAGCGATTGATCTTGGGCTTCGGTGCAATGCTGGCAATTTTTGCCGGCGGCGTTGCCGTGCCAGCACAGGTGATGGCGGCAGGCGATGGCTGTGGTGTCCTTGATTTTACCGGAGTCAAATGTTCAAGGACCGAATACTCAGATACTGATAGTAACGCTCAAGCTAATAAGGATAGTGAAGAAAATATATCTAGTCTACTTGTCGGTTTTCTCAGAATCATGAATGTCGGTGTTGGCATTGCAGCAGTTGGCGCGCTTATTTACGCTGGTATTCTCTACTCAACCGCTAGCGGTGACGCTAATAAAACAGCCCAAGCTAAGACAGTTATCACCAATGTTGTCATTGGTATTTTGGCATACGCAGTGATGGGTATTGCACTCAACTTCCTTGTACCAGGAGGAATCCTCCGATGATTCGCCGTTTGCTAGGATATGGCATGAGTGTCATCGCTATTCTTTCTGTTCTGGCACCAGCTACACCTGTTCATGCCGATGCACCCTGTTCCCCGCCAAATTTCCTTGGTATGCCCGCCTGGTATCGTGGCCTCCAAGACTCGAGCGATTGCAGCTCAATCCAGACAACCGACATCCAGACGATGATCCTTACAATTGCCCTCAATATTCTCCAGGCTGCAATGGTTATCGTTGCCTATGTTGCTGTTGGGTTTATTATCAAAGGCGGCTATATGTATATGGTGAGCTCGGGCAGCCCTGATGCAATGGCCAAGGCAAAGAACACGATCCGCGACGCACTTATCGGTCTCGTTATTGCGATCTCTGCAGCAGCAATTGTTGATATGGTAGCGGGGGTTATCTAAATGTGGCGTATATTCTCAGTCCTCAAAGGTGTTAGTGCGCAAGATATCAAATACCAAAGCTCCGCGGATAACTCAAGCATTCTTCAAAATGTCCTTAACACTGCTTATATTTGGGCTGGGGTAATTGCGGTTATTGTCATTATCATAGCGGGCTTTATGTACACCGTGTCGCAAGACGATCCAGGCCAGGTAAGTCGTGCCAAGAATACGCTACTTGGTGCCATCGTTGGCCTTGCTGTTGTTCTTCTCGCTTTTGTCATTACTAATACTGTTCTAAATGGAGTTTTTTAATGAAGCTATCTCTCCAGCGGATTCTTTGTCTTGTCGGTGTAGCACTTCTGTTTAGTGTTACTCTTGTCTATTCTCCACCTGTTCATGCACGTGTCGATCTCAGCGGCAACCTCTCGCAAGATGACGCATGTGACAAAGCCACCGACGGCGATGGCAATGACGCCTGTCACGCCGTCACCTCAAGTTCACAAGGTGGTGCTCTCACTCCGATGGTAATCGTCACACGTGGTATTAACATCGCCCTCGTTGTTCTTGGTGGCGTCTCCGCTCTTATGATTGTCTATGCGGGCTTTCGTTTTACACTAGCTGGTGGCGACCCACAGAAAGTTAAGGCTGCTCGCAACACTATCCTCTATGCAGTAACAGGTCTTGTCATTGCTATACTTGCCTATGGTATAGTAAATTGGATTACTGATAGAATATCGATAACATAAGGGAGATATAACCATCATGAATACCTTTACAAAAATACTTCTCAGCGCAAGCATCTGCTCCACTATTGTAGCTGGTGCTGTTGCTCCATCGATCAGCGCTGCAGCGCCATCATCCATCAACACCTTTGCAGCAAGCACTACGGCAAAGGAAAAGGTTAAGGAAGGCATCAAGGGTGCTGGTGGAGACAGCAACCAAATAACCATTGGCTCAGCTATCAAAAGCATCATCGACATCATGCTCTTTGCTCTCGGCGCCATCTCTGTCATCATGATCGTCATCGGTGGTATTCGCTACACTACATCCAATGGCGACTCAAACGGCATCCAGGGTGCCAAAAATACCATTCTCTACGCTATTGTTGGCCTTGTTGTAGCTATTCTTGCTTATGCCATAGTCAACTTTGTCGTTGATAACCTCGTGAGTGGCGGCAGCCAATCTACCCCAACCGCCCAATATAATTACGTTTAACCACCACTATCACCTACTTCGCTTGCATTCTGCAATAAAATAGGCTCTTTTTCGGTAATTTTCTCCGTTAGCTCTTAACATTTTAGCAAATTTTTGGTATATATAGATAGTACAGGTAGTACAATACAGTACTAACGCCAATAGAAAGGATATGACAATGAAAATCAATATCAAAAAAGCTATACTTACACTCCTCGCTGTACCAATGCTGGCTGCAGGTGTTGCTGGGCTGGTAGCACCACACGTGGGGGCAGCAGCTGCATCCGATAGTGGCCTTGGCCTCAGGAAGGGGGTTGGCTCTGCTAAGGGGAACGACCAAGTAAGTTGTCTCTTTGGTAGCGAAAAAGAAGGCTGTACTGATGGGACTGGTATTTTTCAAACGATCGTTAACGTGATTCTCTTCATCGTTGGTGCGGTCGCCGTTATCATGATCGTGATCGGCGGTGTGCGCTACACCGTATCAAATGGTGACTCAAATGCCGTCACTGGTGCCAAGAACACCATCATGTACGCCATCGTTGGTCTTGTCGTTGCGATCATCGCCTACGCACTCGTCAACTTTGTCGTCGTCAACATCGGTGCCAACCAAGGGCAATAACACAACCACCTTTCTTTATTGGCTCTCTTATACCACCCTCTCGCAGGGTGGTACTTTTTGTTAAGAATATGCTTATCAACGCGTATGTAGGGGTTTATTTCTGCTACAGGTATCTTATATTAGTTATTCTTTGAACAGTACTGAAGCTCTTGTTCCACATCTGACCGAATAATTATCACGCTACGCTCGACTCAGCCAATGCGCTCAGAATTTTTGTAATATGCCGCTAACGCTGCCTGATTGGCACTAAAAAGCTTCTCACTTTCTCTTATCATCTTTAACCTATATGCCACCATTACACTTCTCTACTGTCGCATCTCTCATGAACCACACTTTCTTGCTCGGCTCATAAACTAGCCATCAAGCAGTTTGGCCTCTCATACCTCCTCTTCTCTTCTCCTCACCTCTTTCTCACTACCCCCACTCTCCTCCCGTTATTACAGGAACTTTCTCTAGAACGCTAGTCTCTCAGTGCTGATACTAAATAACACCCTTCTGCCACCAATATTCACGTTCTACTAAACGAAATAGAAAACATATAAGATTAGGACGCTACGAAGAGCCTCAAGACTCATACTACCTACTAACTACCCGCAGCACAAAACGACCCCGCATCAGCGGGGTCATCATCTCAAAGCTCATTTTCCCTTCTCTACAGGATCGGGATCTTCTTAGCCTGCTCTTGCTTGACCTTCTCAAAGGTGATGGTCAGCACGCCATCCTTCAGCACGGCAGTTGTCTCGTCTTCGCGTACCGTTACAGGCAGCTCCAGCGTACGGCTAAACTCACCCCAGTAGCACTCTTGGTTGTGCCATTTGGTAGCCACGGTGTCGTCACCACTGCTCAGGGTGCCAACGATCGTCAAAAGTCCGTCATTAATCTTCACATCCAGCTCCTCGCGATTCACCCCAGCGGTGCGGGCCTTTACTACGAGCTGTGTCTCGGTCTCGTACACATCGACTGCCAGTTGGCCAGTGTAGTCTTCCTCGCTCTGGGCAGGCTCTTCGCCCCACGGCGAAGTTTGGCTCTGCTGGCTCTGGGCAGGCATTGGGTTTGCTTGGGCGTGATTCATTGGCTGGTGAGTTGGTGCAGCTGGCGCGAGCGAGTCATCACCCTCCAAAAATGCTGCCGCAAGCTCATCACCGATCAAAAGATCATCATCTTGACTCCGGGCCATAATTTCCTCCACATACTTTCTTTTGCTAATGCACAAATTACCATTTCGACAACAGTCTGGATTTATTATAGCTAATCGATGGCGTATAATCAACCGGAGAGGCCTCATGAGTGTAAAAATCACAATACCGACCTACCTTGCCAACCTCCTTGCTCCGCATACCTGTTGTGGTTGCAACATCGTTGGGACACTACTCTGTGATAATTGTAAAAACGACATCATTCGCGACCCCCTCTACCGCTGTCTCGAATGTGGCCAGCCTACCCTGTCTGGCCAATGCCAAACCTGCTCGCTGCCCTATGCGGCTGCCTGGTGTGCTCTGCAGCGTGAGGGTGTGCTAGAGCGATTGATCGACCGCTATAAGTTTGAGCGTGCCCAAGCGGCTCAGCACACGCTTGCAGACTTACTCGACGCCGTCACACTGCCGCTACCAGCAAGTACCATCATCGTGCCCATCCCAACCATTCCGGCTCACCAGCGCCAGCGTGGGTATGACCACTGCCGGTTGCTGGCCCAAGCCTTTGCCCGGCTGCGTGGCCTACCGTGCCAGCCAATCCTCACGCGCGCTCAGCACAGTGTGCAGCTGGGGAGCAACCGTGCCAAGCGCCAGCGGCAAGCTCGCCAAGCATTCACCTGCTCTCGCGCGCTTTCTTCAGAAGTCACCTATTGCCTTATTGATGATATTTCTACAACGGGAGCGACGATTCGCTATGCCGCACGCTGCCTCCGCACTGCTGGTGCACGGCAGGTTATTGCTGTGGTGGTGGCTCATCAGCCATTTGTATAACAGGCTATTTTGGCGGTAGCCTTTCCGTAGTATATCGATGAAAAACAACCCTCATCTTTTGCCCTGCTCCACCTCATGCTATAATAAGCGAGACTGGAGAGATGACCGAGTGGTTGAAGGTACCGGTCTTGAAAACCGGCGTAGGCACCCCCTACCGTGGGTTCGAATCCCACTCTCTCCGCCATGTTGGGCTTACTCGAACCCTCGGTAGCAAGTGTGCTGCCGAGGGATTTTGCTTTATGCGATACGACCACTGCTATAGAGCTACGCAAAGCTATTGCATATTTTGGCTTCGTTGTATACTATAAATTCAAATTATACAACATAGGTTACCGTACAATGTCTACATTTGAGCACCCTCAACAATCCCACACTCCAGAGCAAACCTCTGTTGAATCAACCCCTTCCCCAGAACGCAATGAAGATGAAGAAACGCAAATAAATGCAATTTCTGGTATTGGGTCTGCCGCGTGCGACGCCATGCCGATGGATACACTCGATACAGCAGCAACCCATCAAGAAGAACCAAGCGGAGAAAAACGCCCAAGATATAGAAAAGTAATAACAAACGACGAGAGCTATGAAGGCACCCCTATAGAAATCCCAATTTCTGATGAATTCTTTGCTGGTTTACAGGGGATTAGCCCTAAAAATATTAAAGATCAAAATCTAGTCAGTAGGTTACTGGGTAGGTTGAATAAAGAACAATCTCTATTTGAGAAGTTATCCACCAAGCTGTATTACCATCGAAAGGTACTTGCCTATTTAGCAAAGCGCGAATCTAAGGCCATAGCTGCAGGTGATAAGGAAGAACATCAAGCAATTCTTGATCTGCAGTTTAAAGTTATTCCTATAATTGATGATCTAGAAAAACAACTAAAAGCTATTGAACAACGGAGATCTTCTAGATTTACAATAGATTCTTCTGTTGTCGGCTAGGTTATATCGGTGTATTCCCCACTACAAACCATCGTCTTTCGCTAATGTTCTATGCTATACTAAACATATGCAGCCATCGCAATTCGATCAGTCATCAGCTTCAGATGCAGCCGACCCGTTGCGCACCGCTCGTGCCGATACGCAGGCCGCTGATGAGCCCAACCCGCCGCTCGAGATTCGTCGTGGGCCGAGTGAGGCCAATAGCAATTCGTCGCAGGTTTCGCCCTTCCCCGACCCCACCGAGCCGCTCCTCATCTGGCAAGAGCGTGAGGTAAATGACACCACTCGCCCTCGTGGCTGGTATGTGATCTTTGGTGTGGTTGTAGTGGTACTCTTCGCGATTTCAATCTTTTTGTTTAAGTCGTACACCTTCGCGCTGCTTATCCCCATCATGGCTGTGGCGTTGATCGTCTCACTGCAGCGACCGGCTGCCTTGCTGAATTATAGCGCCAGCCACGCCGAGGTGGTGGTAGGCCAGCGTACCTACTCATACGACACCTTTCGCTCCTTTAGCGTTACTGCCAAGCCCACGCAAAACTGGATTACACTCATTCCACGCAAACGCTTCGCTATGCCCATCGTCATGTACTTCCCCGAGGATGTGGGCGAGCAGCTGGTTGATCTCATCGCCTCTCACCTACCCATGAGCGAGCGCAAGCCCGATTTGCTTGAGCGGCTAATTATTTACCTGCGGTTGCAGTAGTAGTTTTAGCCACGGCGTCTTGCCCTCGGCGCACCTCTGTGCTACAATAATAAGCGATCTGGTATTATCCAGTGCACCTTATAGTTTGGTCTGGGCAACATTTGTTTCCCAGGTATGCACTCGTAGCTCAGCTGGATAGAGCGTTGGCTTGCGGAGCCAAAGGTCGTGCGTTCGAATCGCGCCGGGTGTACCACGATAGCCTTACCCAAACCTAGGTCATGAGTAACACGGTCTGGGTTGGTTGATGAAGATGCGAAGCGCTCACCACCACTGGTGAGCGCTTCGTCGTTGCAGACGGTGTTGTTGATGGGGCAGTCCAGTTGGTTGTCCCAGTTTTCTTGCGGGTTGGCTTGCAACAAGGTCGCACTGCAGCGTCGTGCGACGTTGTGTATTAATGGGCACATATCGCCAACATATAGTATAATGAACGCACTATGCATGAACATGCATGAACAATTTTCTCCACAATCAAGCCAGCTCGAGCCTACTGGCGAAATCACCCCCCCCAACACCTAAAGGTGCACGTGCTATTGGGACACTAGCTTCACGAGTAACAGAACTAATTACAGAGGCTCGCGAACGCCGATCGGCACGAAAATTAGAGAAATATAAGCGGATGGTTGGGCACAACAACGCGTTAATGTAATCAGCCCAGTCACTGACCATGTTGCATATGGCTTGCCGAATAGCAGCTCCTACCTATTTGTCAACATTCCATTGGTATATCCAACAACGCCAGAGCTACTCAAGGACCAGCTTATGCTTATCGCAGAGACGAAGGAACCCAGATATTATGACCGTATTGACAGAGTATTCGCAGAAAAAGCCGATTCCGTGCAGCCTGATTCTAGCGAACACAGCACAACCAGTTAGTATTACCCCACCCATCTCACTCTAGTTGCAAATGAGCGTCTCTACACACCATGGAGAGACGCTCATTTGGTGTATTGTATTGCACTAGAAAGCTTAAGTAGCTATTACATAAGTGCCGTCGTCGCTGCAATCAAGCCAAAGATAACCCCAGGCAAGTTAGCTGCAACCAGCGGCAGGTCACGCTTCTCTTTACATAGGCCATAGATAACCCACAACGTACAGTTCACTGCTGCGACTGCTGGCTGAAGGAAATCACCTTTATGCCCATTCATGTTACCCGCGATTTGTGGAATGTATGACACATACATCATCACCGACATTGCTGTTGCGACCCATCCGAGGGTTTGCATATGCTTTTCTTTCATACTTGGATGCTCCTTATTACATTCCTTTGTTTTGCCTTGTCTATTATAGCATATATAGGCCTATCTCTCTTAAACAGCTCTGTAAGCTTCGATTACTACCGCAGAACCTTTTCGTTCTATTTATCTCCCTTGTAGAAAGCTCCTCTGCGCTTTCTACTGGCCTTCTCGAGCGTTTTACGACTTATAAGGCTTACTTTCTTTATACATACGCTAAATGTACTCTACGCTATGAAATAAACCTTCCATACCACGCCGTTTGCTGATCCCCCACCCAAACACCATGCCTTTATAGCAATACATTTGTGAGATAATCTGGTTCTCGTCATAGTTTTGCCATCAAAAAAGCCGAGCGGTTCTGCTCGGCTTTTTGTGTACGCTACCAGACTTGGCTGATGGGGAGGAACCTAGTCAATGCGGCGCTTTTCGAGTTTGAGTGTGTCAATGGAGGCGCTATTGGCAGTACTTAGCTTGACACCAGTGAGGCGAAGCTTCTTGAGGCTGCTAAATGCCGCCAGTTGGCTGCCGTTGGCCAGTGTGGTCTTGCGGCTATAGTCGTAGAGTGAGAGCGACTCCAGGCTACCCTTGCTAGCTGCAACGTCGGCAACGTCTAGCACAAAGCCATCTTTACCCGAGAGCGAGACCCGCTTAAGGTGCGCAAGCTTGGCAAGTGGCTTAGTGGAGGCAATTGGATTGCCCGAGACCATCACAAGCTTGAGGTTTGCCAGGCCAGCGATTGGGTCAAGCGACTCGATCTGGTTGGAATGAGCGGTCAACGAAGTCAGCTTGGTTAGCTTGGCGAGCGGTGCAAGGCTCTTCACTTTATTGCCGTCAATTGCCAGCCAGTCGAGGTTCGTTGCTGCCTCGAGGCCAGTTAGGTCGGCAGCTTTGCGGTTGTCCGCTGCATCGCCTGGCAGGATGAGCGACAAGCCAGTCAGCTTTTGCATCTCACCTGCTGTCACATCCTGTGAGGCATTACGGCGTGCGCCAAGGGTCTCAGACAGGCGCTTGTTGATTGCCTCCTTGAGGCGAGCGTCTGGGACCGACACAACGCTGTTGTCGCTCTTGGTGTCGGCCTCAGCGGTTTGGGCTGCATGAGCAGTGTCAGCTTTACTGGCGCTGCCCATGCCCGGCGCTTTTGGGTTTGCTTGCCCGTTGGTGGTTGCGCCGTTGGCGTTATTTTGTTGTGGAGTACTACTACTCTTGCTGCTGACGTTTGGCTCGCCACCAGTCATGTTGGCATTGACCAATGCACCGCGGTTCACCTTGGTGCCAGCTTTCACAGTTGCGCCACTTGGGTCGATTGCCTTCGCGACGTCAGCAGGCAGTTCCTTACCGCTGTTGGCAGCTGGACTTCCAGCCTTAATGGTGTAGTTACTCTTGTTGTAGTCGTTGTTGTTCGCAGCTTCGCTGGTGAAGAATGGGTTAGCGCTGCGTGAGCCAGTTTGGTCGAGCGAGTTGCGCTCTAGGCCATCAATCGCCTTGCTGACCCGGCCATCCTTAGCAATGTCTGATGTCTTGCTAAAGAGAACGTCGATTGGTGCGTCCGTCTGAGCCAAGTCCCAAGTAAAGACGGTCTTGTCGACATTGGTATCGTTGCGGTAGTAGACGTTGTAATCTAGGCCAGCAAACATCTCGTTTGTGCCAACCTTTGGCCCGCCAATGTTGGCACCACCCTTGGTGCGGACACCATATGCCCAGTATGGGCTGTCACCATCCTTGGCAGTTGCGGCACGCGATGAGATGATGTTGTTGTACATCTCTGTGCCCGTTGTGTCCCAGCTCAGGCCCTTGGCCTGCGACCAGCTCTCTGGTGCAGTACAGGTGCTACCTTGGTAGGCATTACAACCCTTGCTGCGGGTGTCCTCACGGACGCGGATTGGGTAGGCGGTGCGTGAGATAGAGTTGTTATAGATCTTCGTCTTACTACTACCCGACACTAAGATACCAGAGCCCGAACCCTCAATAATGTTCGAGGCGATGATACCAGTGTGCGACACCTCGTAGAAGATCGCCATCTGGACGTTAGTAAAGTAGTTGTTGACGATGTTGGTGTTGATACACCCTTCGTCACACCAGAAACCTGGCAGCTGGTGACGCTTGGCCACAGCGATGTCGGAGTTGGTCGAGCCAGACTTCGAGTAGTCCACCACATTGTTGCGGAAGGTGAAGTTCTCGGCGTGAGTTACCTTCACATCGGCCATACCACACCACGAGGTACAGTAGCTACCATTGGTTTCGAAACCAGCGGCATTATTGTTGCTAAAGGTGTTGTTCTCAAATACGGCATTCTCAATGCGGTTTGCGCCAGCACCATTACCCCCGTTATCGAGGAATTGGCTGTTCTTCACTACACTGCCCGATGCTTTGTCGAGGAATAGTCCCGAGTTCGAGTTCTGCGCCACGATCACATCTTGCACCAGCGAATTCTTCCCGTTGATGGAGATGGCGATTGGCCCAGCCTTGTCGTCTAGCTGTGGGTCTTTAAAGCCCCAGGTTTGGTTTGGTGCGTATTGTGCAATATTAATACCCTGCAGCTTGAAGTTCTCACCTGTTGTGGTAAAGGCACGGGTGCGCTGTGAGATCTCCGTTGTGCCAGCCGTTGGGTCAGAACCTAGGTAATAGCTTACGGTGTCTTGCCGGCCTGGGTTGAAGTGCCCACCACTACGCGTTGTCTGGGTGGCGTCTTCCACATAGAACTTGCCTGGGCCGACCTCAGCCTTGCTCCCGACCTGCGTCAGTGGCTTGTCGTTAATAAAGACCTGCTCTGGGTAGGCAGCCATACCTTCAACTTCTGGCTTGATGTTGGTCGTACAGACATGGCAGAAGTTCTGGAAGTTGCCAGTGGCCTTCCACATATTGCCTTCGCGCGACCAGTTGGTCACAACGTCGCTACCCTTCAGCCACACCTCAGCGTTTGGTGCTGCCTGCATAGTGACATTCTTCTTCGTCACAAAGAAGTGCGGCTCACGGTAGATACCACTCTTTGCCACCACCGTTCCGCCGTCGCCAATCTTCGTCACGGCACGACCAAAGCTCTTGTACGGTGCTAACTCGCTTCCGTTACCTTTGTTGTCATCCCCGTTGGGCGACACCCAGGCGACGTTGGCATTCGGCACAGCGTAATTTGCCTTGATATAATTATAGTTTTTATTCAGACCGGCTGCGTTCACCGAATTGAGGCCATAAAAAAGCCCGCCTATAGCGAGCCCACTCACAGCCACAACCGATGCGATGCGCATGACGATCCCACGTTTTTGACGTCTAATCTTCACTGCTCTTTCCTCCCCTTGTCGGTTGGCGTTAGATTTACGTTACAAAAACTATTCTATCATAATGGCCGCGCTGGTCAATTAACCATAACCCGCATAACTGGTCAATCCTGTGGTGTACGCCTCGCTCAATACCCATACTTCGCCTCTCTCACCTGTCGTGTGCTTGTTACGTACATATATAGATCATACCTCAGATAGAGCTCTTAATATATTCTATACTTCGCATATATTGCTATCGTCGTCTATGTCATTGTTTTTGGCACAAATAAAAATATCATTGTAATATCTACAATGATTCGTTCACCTAGCCTTTGTGCTGATTTTATGCTAAAACTATAGATCGCTAAGCAACCTCAGCATTCGTCTCATTTAGCTTGTCATTACTGAGTTATATATGCTACTACTCGACAGTTTTCGTCATACATACCAAGCTGATAGCCAATAGCTCTAACAATCCTGGCGGAGGAGGGGAGATTCGAACTCCCGCTGCAGGTCTCCCCACACTAACGATTTAGCAAACCGTCCCCTTCAGCCACTTGGGTACTCCTCCAGAGTGTCGGACTGTGCACCAACGTGCACTGGCTATTGTAGCATAGGTCAGGCAATTGCGCTAGCCATTTGTGACGTGCAATTTTATCCCTGCTTTGCCGCAGTGTTGTGAGCCATATATTATCTTGCATTCCCCTTCCTTTTATCAAGTAATGTAAATAAGAATTCAATCGAGTGTCTCTCTAGAACGCCAATTTGCCACGTGGGCTCAAAACAGCGTCATACTAGCAAGTTTTCAAGACGTCACTGGCAAACGAGATGAAGGAAGCGAGTCACCGCAGTACCACAAGCTGAGAATTTTCACCGCTTTCCTCTCGACAAAAAAAACGCCATATCGTATAATTACAAAGTAAAAGGAGCTAAGTTTATTATGCTAAAAAAATGTCTACTATCTATCAGTGCTCTTGCCCTCATCGGGGGTGGGATAATTGCTGCTGCACCACCCAGCGCTGCAATCGGCGGTGTATCAGATGGTGCCAGCCGCTCACGAGGCAAAGACCAGCCTGCCGATCTCTTTGGTGACGCCGGTATCTTCACACGGGTAAGCAACATCATGCTGTTCCTCGTTGGTGCTATCGCGGTCATTATGATCATCTTCGGTGGTATTCGTTATGTCATCTCTGGCGGTAATTCATCGCAGGTGCAAGGCGCGAAGAATACTATTATGTACGCTCTGGTCGGTGTTGTGGTGGCGCTGCTAGCCTATGCGGCGGTAAACTTCGTCATCAACACTATCATCCCTGGTGGTAACATCAACACGACGACCAATAGCAGCAACACCGGTGCTTCAACTACCTAGCCAATAATACTTGGCTCTCTTCTCACACAAACATATGCGCACACCATCGCGGTGTGCGCTTTTTGTTACTCTTGCTCGAGTTTGCAAAAAAACAGAAAGAGTGTAAGCACGGCGTACAAAAGTAATCACATGTTTTTCGTAATAAAAAATCTACAAGCATCATCAGCCTGCAGATTACCAGTATCAGAAACATGGCGGAGAGAGAGGGATTCGAACCCTCGAAGCCTTGCGGCTTACCGCTTTTCGAGAGCGGCCAGTTCAACCACTCCTGCACCTCTCCACGTGGTCTGCTCTCATTATAACAGATGTGATGCCGAACGGAAATATCGCGCAGTGGATATCCTTGAGCTCTTGCCCCACCTTCGCGTATACTAAAGCTATGCAGGATTCTATTTTTACTAGGATTATCAAAGGTGAAATACCAAGCCATACGGTGTATGAGGATGAGCACACAATAGCCTTCCTCGATATCAACCCACTGAGTGATGGCCATGTGCTGGTCGTGCCGAAACAGCAGATTGACTCGCTGTGGGCACTCCCGACTGAAGTATATCAACACCTCTGGACGGTGGCACAGCAGATTGCCCACGCAATAGAGGTGACGCTCCAGCCTGAGCGGGTTGGCGTTGTGGTAGAAGGCTTCGATGTGCCACACGCTCACATTCATCTCGTGCCGCTGTATGACCGCGAGGTGCTACAGCTCCATCATGGCTATCCAACCGACACTAGCGATACTCACCTATCTACCACCGCCCAGCGTCTTGCTACAGCAGTATCTAACAGTAGTGAAGACGCCAGCGCATGATCACCATCATCGCCATTGGCAAGCGGCACGAGCCCTGGCTAGTCGATGGCATAGCACGCTATGAGCAGCGTATGACTCGCGCCTGGCAGCTGCAGTGGAAGCTTCTCCCCACTAGCTCGCACAGTAACGATGCGGCACGCCGTGAGGAGTCGCAGCAGATTCTTCGGGCACTTTCGCCCCAAGCATACGTTGTACTACTGGATGAGCGCGGCACAATACTCGACTCACCTACCCTCTCGCGCAGCCTTCATCAGCCAATGGCGCAAGGCAAATCACTCGTACTTATCATTGGTGGAGCGTACGGCGTGACAGAAGCAGTGATGGAGCGCGCCAACCTTGTGTGGTCGCTGTCTCGCCTGGTGTTTCCACATCAGCTGGTGCGACTCATCTTGGCCGAGCAGCTCTACCGGGCGCAGCAGATTACCGCTGCTCATCCATACCACCATCAATAACTAACCAACAATCGGCAAGAACTGATTATCAAAGGCGTGACGTGCTCCCCGCTGCTTGTGCGCCAGGTATCTATATTCATCATCGCGCGGTGGCACACTCGGCGTGTCATGCTGCCCGTGATGCGCCACCTTATACCCAAGCGACGCATGATGCGGATGGACGTGTGGATCAGTTGTTAGCTTATCGGGCTCTGCCGAGCCTTGCAGCCCACGGCTTCGCAGCACAGCAGGCTCGAGCGTAAGAAGCGCAGTGGTCATCTTATCAAATTGCCCATCGTGTAAGAACACCCCCAGTGCAGTCGCTAGGCTAAAGACCGCTACGGCCGCCTGCGCGAGAATGGTTTTGTATGAAGTAGTGTGGTGTTTGTGTTTCATTGTGTGTATTGGTGACTATTATTAGTTCTATTTTTGTTCATATTCATGGTAGCAGGATATTTCTTTTCTGTCAAGTATGTTTTGTGTAGATATAGGAATACCCTTCTTTTCTTCATTAACTCTCTTCCCTATCATCTCACCTGATGAGATATGAAAGCTATTTGTCGCAGCATATGTATGCTTATATAAATCCATGCGATGAACACTCTCGTAAATATTACTCGCCACAAGACCTCAGAAAAAGAACGACAGAAACAGATTTGTGATGTGGTGATGTTTTTTAGCTTCAAGCCATTCTAGCTCGTCATCACAATAATCCCTTTGTCTGTGCTCGCGCTTCCTTTCTCTACTAAGTACCCTGTTTATCATTTAAAGCGCAAGAGGTTAAATCAACACACTTCATTATCTCTACCCATCAAAAAGGTTACCATCTCACATTGACGGTAGCCTTCTCTATTAGCACAAGTTATTAAATTTGCAGTACTGCTATTCGATCACCTGCAATTCCTTCACCAGCCGCTCGATCAACGCCTGCTTGTTTGCTAGCTGCTGGCGTGACTCTTCCACCAAATGAGCGGGTGCTTGACTGGTGTAACGTTCGTTTGCTAGGCGTGCCTCTAGCTTGGCGACGTCATTGCGCGCTGCAACTAAACGTTTCTCGAGGTTCGTCTGGTGCTCATAGAGTGTCTCGTCGCTTACGTCGAGCCAGGCATCGCGGCCACTAGCGGCCAGGCGTAACCCTCGTGCTACATCGGTATGTTCCACTGCCGCCAAACCAGCCAAGCGCCGCACCAGCTCGGCATTATCCGCTACGAGCGCGTCATCCATATAGAGCATCGTGTAGCGCTCGTTGCCTGGCAACTCACTCGTTACGTAGCGCGCTTCAGTCACGAGCCGCTTGAGCCGGCCAAACTCAGCCGCTTGCAACTCGTTATATTCCTCAGCCTGCGGATAGCGCGCTGCCGTCAGGAGACCAGTATGCCAGCTCAGGCTTTGCCAAATCGTCTCCGTTACAAACGGTGCAAATGGGTGAGCCAAGCGCAGGCAGGTATCGAGCACCCACACCAGCATGTCAGCGTGCTGCTCCACCTTAGCTGCCTCAATATACCAATCGGCTACATCATCCCACACCGTATGATAGAGTGTCTCTGCCGCCTCAGCAAAACGATACTGCGCTAGCTGCTGCTCCATCTCTTCCCCTGCCCTGCTCAGCTGGCGGATGATCCAATGATCAACCATCGATTGCGGCGTCGATACGTGCACCGGCTGCGTATCCCCCACTTGCGCCTCAATGAAGCGAGCGATGTTCCACAGTTTATTACAGAAATTGCGCGCTGCCACCACCTTGCCGGTATTAAAGGCTTGCGGCTGAGCGGCTGAGCGGCTAGCGATAATCCCCATGCGCAGTGCGTCTGAACCGTACTGGCTGATCGCCTCCATTGGGTTGATCACATTGCCCTTACTTTTGCTCATCTTCTGCCCATGCTCATCCAGCACTAGCCCATGGAGATACACATGACGGAATGGCACCTGCCCCGTGCAGTACAGGCCAAGCATCATCATCCGCGCCACCCAGAAGAAGAGGATATCTCCCGCCGTCTCCATTACTGCGTTGGGATAGAATTTCGCCAGCGGTCCATCTTGCAAATAGTCGGTAGTGATGAATGGCCACTGCCCACTGCTAAACCAGGTATCAAGTGTATCTTCTTCTCTGCGGTATGTTGTGCCATTTACAACTATTTCTTCTTCGTTGACATTTGTGTTGAAGATCCAGTCGCTTGGGTTGGTCGTACTCTGGAAGGCCGGAATGGGTATCCCCCATGGGATCTGCCGACTAACATTCCAGTCTTTGATCTCGCGCAGGTATTTGATGACCACCTCACCTTTATTGGCGGGAGTGAAGGTCACATCACCGCGCTCAATAGCAGCAATCGCCGCATCCGCCAATGGCCGCATGGAGATAAACCACTGCTCTTTCACCATCGGCTCAATGACAGTATCGCACTTGTAGCAATGCCCGACCGAGTGCTCCAGCTCTTCCTCACCACGGCGCAGCTCTTCGCGCTCCAGTGCTTCCAGCACCCGTTGGCGTGCCTCCGTCGTGGTGAGACCATCAAATGGTGCGGGAACATTCGTCATTCGCCCGTCAAAACCAATCACCTGCTCCACCGGCAGCCCATGTCGCTGCCCCATCTCGAAATCATTTGGGTCGTGAGCCGGCGTGATCTTAACCGCACCAGTGCCATATGACGCATCGACATATTCGTCAGCAATAATCGGGATCTCGCGCCCCACCAGTGGGAGCAGCGCCTTGGTGCCAATCAACTTCTTGTAGCGCTCATCTGCCGGGTTAACAGCGATGGCGGTATCGCCCAGTAGCGTCTCGGGCCGTGTCGTAGCAACGATAATTTCACCAATATGATCGAGTAGTGGATACGCAATACGCCACAGCTTAGACTTCTCCGTCTTGTGCACTACCTCGATATCAGCAAAGCTGGTCTGGTGCTTGGTACAGTAGTTGACAATCCGCTCACCGCGGTAGATCAGCCCATCCTGCCACAGCTTGTTGAAGGTACTGTAGACCGTCTCCACCACCTTAGGGTCAAGTGTAAAGACTATATCTTCCCAGTCGGCCCCAACACCAAGAGCGCGCAGCTGGAGCTCCATATCACCCCGCTTTTGATCGACAAAGTTCCACACCTGTGTATATAGTTCATCGCGCGAATAGTCGAAGCGCGTCTTGCCCTGCTTCTCTAGCTCGCGCTCATACACCACCCACGTCTCAAAGCCAGCATGGTCTGCCCCGGGGATAAACACCGCGTCATCACCTTTCATCCGGTGGTAACGCACTAAGATATCTTGCAGGGCTGAGCCTAGCGCATGCCCGACGTGCAGGTTGCCATTAGCATTGGGTGGCGGCATCACGATGCTATACGGTGTGCCCTCCCCTCTTGGTCGAAATACCCCAGCACTCTCCCACATGGCGTAGATATTTGGCTCGTATTCGTTAGGGTTGTAGGTCTTGGCAAGTTTCATGGCGGTGGCTTCCTTACAGATTATTGATACTTTTCACACGAAAACAGCGCGGTCGATGCTTCACGTGAAAAATATGTGTGCAGCATCTGCCAGGCCGATTTTTTGGTGCAACTTCAGCTACCTAGTATAGCACGTTTGACAGCTCAACGGCAGAGGTGACAGGGGTTAGTGATAAGGCTATGACGTAGCTGACAGCGGTGATATGATAGATGTCTCGTTTTGCAAATTAGTCACTATCGAGTAGTCACTTGTTCTCATAGTTTCCTATCGTGTAGTTTCCACGTGGAAGGTGTGATGTGTGACGGCCTGTGACTAAAGCAATTACAATTTTACTATCTCATCCAGTAGAGCATAGGGGAATGGGCAGACTTACCAGAGAAACAACAGAAGTCTTTGTACTGCAAATGTCTGCCCATATACCATCATGCTGCATCCATTAACGCGCTTCATACAATGCAAAAGGGATGTATGAATAATAAATCAAGAATAAAGACAGTGTGTTTTTATCATAATTACAACCAAAATTAAATTGCAACAGGGAAGTGATAGCCCAATTACTCATCATACATATCCTCATTTCACGTGAATAATGTGTGAAACTTTATCAGGCTCTATAGCCCCACGTCAGCATATGGATCTCATATTGTTTTCCATCTAAAGTCACATCAGTAGGGGGAGAGGGGAAAGATAATATAAAAAGACGCCCCACTAGAGCGTCTTTCTCTGAGTGACTCCACCAGCTACTACTTATGCGAGCGACGATACGATGCTTGGCGCAGACTACGCACATGTTGATACAGCGCTTGGTAGAGGTGATACAGCCGGTAGCGCAGTGGGTGGAGAGGTTTCTCCCAGGTGCCGATATAATCCACTGGCGTACCCCCAAACGACTTCTTAAAGTGCGTGAAGCCCGCCCAAGGGTGATCCTTCGGCACATCGTCTGGTGCAACGCCGTAAAAGTCAAAGAATTTGTGTCCGGTATCGTGCGCATAGAAGAGGGCAGACACCACTAGTGCTGTAGCTGGGCTGAGGTTGCGTTGAGCGGTGTAGGACGCAGCGTGGGCATAGGCCATCGTCGTGCCGTCACTAAAGAATATCAGGCTAGCAACTGGCTTATCTTCTAGCGTGGCATACATCAAGCCAGCTGCCTTACGTGGAAAAAGCACTTCTGCCATTTGGCGAAAGTAGACATCGCTATGCGGCTGCATGCCAGTACGCTTGGCAACATCGTGAATCATATCAAGAAAGATCTCGATATCTGCTGGCTCGTAACTGGTATGGAACCGCACACCTGCCTTCTGATTTTTGCGCCACGTGTAACGCACTGCTTGCTTGGCATTAGCCAGGATCGCATCGTGATCCATCGTTACATCATTAATAATCGTTCGATCTGGCTGGAGACTTTTTGCCTTGCGAAAGCCAAGATTTTGCAACTGCTCAAGTCGTGTCGTTCGGGGGTCGACCCGCACGAAATCTGCACCATATTGCCGCCCAGTGGCAATAATATCCTTGAGTGCAGCTTCCTGGGCTGCATCATTATCTGCTTCGGGCCCATAGGGTACATACAACCGATGGTTGAGCCGACCGTGCTCAATGATGCCATAATACTGCCACCCTTTGTCTACTCGCCGCACCGTATGGCGCTGCTGCGCTTGTTGAAAGGCCTCCCATGCCTCAGTCTGTAAAAAATGTTTCATAACATTAGTATAGCAACTTTGTGGCGGATTTTCACTGATGATTATTGCAAAAACAATTTCATGTATACTTGGACAAAATGATGAGTCTAATGCAAGGTAATATCTCTCTAAACTCCTTCATTATAGCCAATCGTGTGTTACTCATCACTATCACTCTCTTCCTCTCACCACTCAAAAATGCTATACTAGCGCTATTATTATGCAGCTCAAACCTATTAAACCATCCACACTCGAACAATTTGTGGCGCAGCATCCGCTAGGGAGCTTCGTCCAATCAGCCGCTAATGCCAAGCGAGTGGCACAGCTGGGCTGGCAGCCACATTATCTGGGGCTGTTTGCTGAGGGTGAGCGCTTGGTGGCTACTGCTGTATTGTACGAGTGGCGCACCTTGGGCTATAGCGAGTTTGAATGTTTGCAAGGGCCGCTCGTGGATTATCACAACTCAGCAGTGCTCAGTATATTATTGACAGAACTTAAGAAATATGTCAAAGCACATAAAGGTATTTTACTTCGACTTCAGCCGCCACTCATCCTACGGCAGGGAAGTGACCCTACTCAGCTTCTCGAAGTAGCAGGCACGGCCAAGGCATTGCAACAATTAGAAAAGGCAAGCTTTCGCGCTATTCCCCCGCAGCAGACCGATCACAACGCGCGCTACGTGCGCTGGTTCTTTACCAAAGATCTCTCGCCCTATCACGACGACGCAGCACTACTCAAAAGCTTCGATGCCAAGACACGCAACTGCATCAAGGCAGCCACCAAGTATGGGGTGGCGGTACGCGAGATTACTGCAGTGGATGACCTCGCCCCGTTTGCGAAGTTATTGATTGATACTGGTACGCGGCGTGGCTTCTCAGGACGCAGCGAGGAATTTTATCAGCAATTGTTCCGCGCCTTTCACCGCAAGCAGGCGTGGTTCCTGATTGCCGAGCTCGACCTTGCTGGCTACCAAGCCCGCCTCAGCGGCCAGCACGATACGCTGCAAGCCGAGCGCGATGCGCTAGCGACCGAGCCAGACAGGCAAGGGCAGGTGAAGGAGCTCGACAATCAGCTCACCGCGGTATCCAAACGTCTAGCAGATTATCAAGCGCTATGCCAGGTAGCTAGCGGCGATGTCCTACCGCTGGCCGCCGCCATATTCATGCACACGAGCGATAACGAGGTGGTGTATTTTCTCAGTGGGTCGGACGATCAACATGCCAAGTTCTCTGGCTCATACGCCCTGCAATACGCAGCAATGCGCCGTGCCATCAGCCTTGGCGCTCAGCGCTATAACTTCTACGGCACAAGCGGAAACTTCAATGGCTTCCCCGAGCAAGAGGGGGTATATCACTTCAAGAAAGGCTTTGGCGGCCAGCTGGAGGAACGCGCTGGCTGCTATGAATATATCGCTCGGCCATTCATATATCAGGTGGTTCGCTGTATGCGTGCGGTGCGTAGTATGGTTGGTCGGTAGAGACCAACTTATCCAAACGTCAACAACTACTCTGTGCCAACATGCAAATGACACTCTGCTA
Source organism: Candidatus Saccharimonadota bacterium (assembly GCA_030528025.1). Taxonomy (GTDB): domain Bacteria; phylum Patescibacteriota; class Saccharimonadia; order Saccharimonadales; family Saccharimonadaceae; genus Saccharimonas. Next base: position 112,305 of record JAUMZP010000001.1, on the reverse strand, counting down.
CGCGTAATTACACGCTGGTATCATCATCTCGAATATCATCAAAACATATCTACTGTGCTTCGTGGCCACCCCACACCGCTTCGCGCATCGACAAACTCGGCTGCACTTCGAGCAGGTATGGGTCGACTGTGTGGCCAGCCTGGGCGTAGTAGTAGCCGAGGGCGGCGATCATCACTGCATTGTCTGTGCAAAAGGCCATTGGTGCGTAGCTAATAGAGCAGGGCAGGGCAATGCGCAGCTGGCGGCGAAGTTCTTGGTTGGCCGCCACACCACCAGCAATCACGACGGAGCGTGGCGCATAGTATTCATAAGCCAGCACCGTCTTATCGACTAACGTCTCTATCGCCACACGCTGGAAGCTCGCCGCCATATCATAGCGCTGCTGCGGCGTAACAAGCGCTGGAAGCTCGTGCGAAGGAAAAGAGGTATCTTTGCCTACCTCGGCTTGCATTCGGCGCAGCACGGCTGTTTTAAGGCCCGAAAAAGAGAAATCGTACTGGCCATGCATCCGCGCCTTAGGTAACGCGTAATGCTGCGGGTCACCGTGCGTAGCGGCAGCAGCAATGGCCGGGCCGCCAGGGTAGGGCAAACCAATGATCTTCGCTACCTTGTCGAAGGCTTCGCCCACAGCATCATCCTGTGTTTGACCAAGTAGTGTATAGTTACCATGCGCCCGAAACAGCACCAATTGACTATGCCCACCAGAGACAATGAGCGCCAGCATAGGGAAGCTCGGCTGCACAGCAGGGAGCGCTAGGGCTGGCTCGGGCTTTGGCCGGCCGTCCTCCACCACAAAGTTAGCATAGACATGCGCTTCCACATGATGAATCGCGTAGAGCGGCTTCTTGTGCACAATTGCGAGCGTCCGCGCTGCCAGCGTCCCGACCAATAGTGACCCTACCAGCCCAGGTGCATACGTCACAGCAATGCCATCAATCTCATCCCAGCTGCACGCTGCCTCGGCCAATGCGCGGTCAATCACCGGGGTAATCATCTCAATATGGCTCCGCGCTGCTACTTCTGGCACCACGCCTCCATACTGGGCATGGATATCTATCTGCGAGTGCACGACACTACTCAGCAGACGCCGCCCATCAGCCACCACCGCAGCCGCTGTCTCATCGCAGCTGCTCTCAATCCCAAGAATCTTCATGAGGTTATTATAGCAGAATAGCAGAGCAGGAAAGATGAGAGAGTAGTATGATGATAAAAAATCAAATTGCATGAGTTTGAGCCTCAATGGTAGGCTCACTCTCAATTTCTCCTTTTCCGTCTCATGCGATACTCAAGTTAACATTCTACGAGAATATGTAATCACTCGTGCTAATACGAGAGAATTCTACCAGTACAACGACAAATTTCGCCACTTCATCAGATAAAATGACGAAACACTACGGCTGAAATAAGAGAAATTCTGCACTCTTTCTCCCAAGTTTGCTTTGTTCAAAAATCATGCCCCTCATGGTTTTAAATATTACCAAAAGTGGTATAATATATACCATGGCATTTTCTCTAAAACAAACACTCAAGAATACTCTCCCACCTAGCGTGCTGGCTGCGCTGGAACCAGGTTATCGGCTGCTTGAAGCCACTGCAGCAGCGACTAACCAAGGTTTTCCAGCCCAGGGCATGCACGTCATTGGCGTAACGGGAACGAACGGCAAGACTACCACATGCTTTATGATCCACCGCATGCTGGTCGAAGCAGGCTATAATGTCGGCCTAATGACGACAGTGGCATATGGAGTGAACGACGACATCACATCACAAACCGAGCACATGACCACCGTATCTGCACCCCTGTTGCAGCAGCGTTTGGCGGAATTTCGGCGGCATAATGTGCAGTGGGTGGTGCTAGAGGTAACGAGCCATGCATTGGCGCAGCATCGCATCTTTGGCATTCCAATAGACATCGCCGTTATGACCAACGTCACACACGAACACTTAGATTATCATAAGACATTTGAGCGCTACCGCGCCGCCAAAATGCGTCTCTTCAAGCTGGCGCGGCGGGTTGGCATTATCAATGCGGATGACCCATCAGCAGCAGTCTTCGAGCAAGCCGTGCCCCGCAGCCTATGCTACGGCATCGCTAACGGCAACATCCGGGCGACTAACATCACCCAAACCGCCTCGGGTAGCCGCTACGATGTGTGGCTAATGGGGGAGATGCACCACATCACCATCAATATGCCGGGTGAGTTCAACATTGCCAACAGCCTAGCCGCAGTAGCAGTGGGGCACGAGGTGGGCTTAAGCCGGGCGCAGATCGAACACGGCCTAGCTGCACTCACTGGGGTGGATGGCCGCATGACAGTCGTGGATGCTGGGCAGCCATTCTCCGTTATTGTCGATTTTGCTCACACACCCGACGCCTTTGAGCGGCTCCTCGGTAGTGTGCGAGCGAGCACGAAAGGCAAGCTGGTCGTCCTGTTTGGCTCAGCTGGCCGGCGCGATGAGTCCAAGCGAGCCATCCAAGGCAAGATCGCAGGACGCATCGCCGACGAGCTTATTCTCACCGAAGAAGACGACCGTGACGTCGATGGGCAACACATCCTCACCCAAATCGCCAAAGGCGCAGAAGCTGCTGGCAAAACCCAAGACACCGACCTCTTTCTCATCCACGACCGCGCTGAGGCCATCCGCTTTGCTATTCGCCGTGCTCGCACCACCCGAGACACCGTCGTCTTCCTGGGCAAAGGCCACGAAAAAACCATCGAACGGGCCGACGGAACCCACCCTTGGGACGAAATAACAGAGGTACGAAACGCTATCCACGAGCGGCAAGCATCGAAGAAGAAGCCAGCACGAGGCAAGAGCAAGTGCACAAAAGAGAATAATAAACGTAGAAAAAAGTCTATATCCCGCCCAGCAAAACACTCTTCATCTACTCAGAAAACTTCCTAATTCTTGGTTTTCTTATCATTATGCTTGGGTAACTAATAATTGTTGTTTAAATGTAAATTTATTATATATACTTAGCAAAAACTCGTCACAAGAGTGACGAGTTTCTATATCTACTATAACTAGGGTTAGTATAGAAAGTACGGCTTTATTGTTCGTTTTGGCGATCTGTTACAAGCATTTCTGCTACTAGCTCCCGATAATCTTTCTCTGTATAAGATGTCCCATCAGGATGGTTTAAGCCAAATATTCTTTTAAAGTCTCGAGCAACCGCAATGTGCGCATACCGACGAGCCATATCTGCCTTAATGAGGTTATTTCTCCTATTATCATCACCTTTGTCTTGCCTAAACGATTCTCCTGCTGCTTCGTGCTCATCAACTGCCTTCTTGTACGCACTATAAGCAGCGGTAGTCTGTTGGGGCATTAACGGCTCACCTGGATAACGATATGATTTCTTTCCCTCTTCATCAATTCTCAATACACCAAGTGCCTCAAGTACAGCCTGAGGATTATTCCTGTTGACGCCATAGTCTTCTATCACGCCATTGACAATATTTCGAGCATTTTCGATAGGGGGATCATCAACATTCCTCACGTTAATTTCATTCATAATGACTCGCTTCATGAAATCAACAATTTCTCGCACCTGCGCTCGTGCATTCTCTCGTGCTTGCTCAGGCGCCTTCTTGTTACGCATTGTAGCGCTGAGCTCTCTCATGTTCTCAGGAAATTGCATTCGTGCTAACTTTAGAGCTTCACTGTTGATAAGCTTTATAAGCTCAGCATATTGCTCTTGCTGGAACTCGCGAATCGTCTGACATGATTTCTCAAGCGCCTCTAAAACGCCTTCTTTTAATTCATTCTCCCCATGATACGGGGCAGTTTCGATATCTGATGAGTTGTTTGTTAATCCAAGTTCGTGATGCATGCAGTTATATTATCATATATTACATAATATGTCGATAATTATGAGAACAAAATACACGTAAAAATCCATCACGTTGATGGATTTTTGCCCCTTACTATAAGATTAATCGTTACCGCTGCGACAAATAATCAATCTCTTTGATGATATCGAGCAGCGCTTGGGCGCGGCGGGTTTCGTCGCGGATGGATTTGGCAATTTGGTACGCTGGGTCAATCAAACTCTTGTCATCCGTCGAGCGGATCAAAAGCAAATAGGTATCGAACTTCTCATCCGGGCTAACGTTGAGCTTATCCACCAGTGGGCGCAGCTCTTTGATCGCCGATTGTTTAACGCCATTGAGCGCTTCACCACTAGGTGCAGGCTGCGATGGTTGCTGCTGCGAGGACATAACTGGCACCGACGATCCCATATTGCCCGACATACCCGAGAGTGATGAACGGCCAGCACCTTGCCCCGACATCATCGCCTGCGACCGCTGCGACGCTGCTGTGCCTACCTGCGGGCCGATCCCAGCAAGCACCTTGGCAAGCTCTTGATCGTCGGTAATTGATTGTGATGTAGTGCTGATATTCATGGTTCCCACCTGTCTCCAAATATGCTTATGATTCTCTGCTAATTAATGTATCATGGGAGGGTATACTCTTGCAAGCAGAAGGAGACGATTATGCTTGATGACCAGACCATATTGCGTCAACGCGGTGCCGAAGCTGCCCTGCATCACATTGCAACATTATGGAAACATACGGCGCTGCCAACAGAGGTAACAAATCAGCTCTCACACATATCACCCCAGCATGATATTCATAATATTGTTATTATAGCGACGGATGGTGGTGCAGTGCTTTCTCTCGTTGCTCAGCAGCTCGTGCAGCCTTATATGACTGTGCCTGTACTGTGCTGCGAGGCAGCAGCAGTGCCACCATTTGTGGATGCACACAGCTTGGTGATTATTATCGAGGCTGGCATCTCACCTTACCAAGTGAAAAATATACTGCGCTATGCACAGCAGCATTCCGCTTCGGCCGTTCTGCTCACTCATGACGCTGCCGCGGCTGAGTACCCTGCAGCTACTACTGTGCCAATTGCTCGTAGAAAAGGGCAGGTAGATCGGCAGCGCATGATCACAACGCTTGGTGGGCTGCTGGCGGCTTACCACCTGCTGGATAGTGATGTGGTGGATGCTATACATAGCGCAGCCCATGTGAGCGACGCACTGCAGCAGTGGGGCGCTACTGTGTCGACCACCTATAACCTCGCCAAGCAGCTCGCACGCCAAGCAGCGGGCAAGACGGCGGTGTTTTGTGGTAGTGGGGTGCTCGCGCCAGTGGCTCAGTGGTGGCAGTGGTGTTGGCAGGAGCAGGCGCACAATGTAGCCTTTTCTACCACCCTCATCGAGGCAGAGCACGCTGGTGCTCATGGCTGGCTGAGCCATCCGGTAGATAAGCCATTTACGCTTTTCGACCTCGCGAGTGAGAATGACGCCGCTACCCAGCAGCGCATGGCAGCGCTCGATCGCCGCCTCAGTGGCCGCAGACCCCATGCAAAGTCTATTTTGCTTGCTGGCGAGACAGAGATCGAGCAAATATTACACGGCATGATTCTAGCGGAATTTGCCAGCTGCTACCTTGGTGTGTTGAATGGCGTGAAGCAGGGGAAGGGCGGTATATCTTGAAATTCCAAGCTTCATATTCGCAAAACTCTATAATTTCTATAATTTGAGTAGAGCAGGGCAGAAGTACTATAGCCCACACAAAAAACCCGCCACATTCTGGGCGGGTTCTATATCAAAGTAAACTATCTTGTTTAGTGGTACTGCCGCAGCGACTCGATTGTGTTCTTGCGCGCGGCACGAATAGCTGGGTAGAGACCAAAGGTGAGGCCAACCGCCAGTGCGAGGCCAATTGCCATCACCGCCGTCTGCCACTCCAGTGCTGGCGGGAAGGACAGCCAGACGCTAAAGCTCAGCGCCACTATGTAGCCCAGGATGTAGCCCAGGATACCACCAAGCAAGCTTATCGCCAGCGCCTCAATAACAAACTGCGTGATGATATTACCATCAGTCGCACCAACCGCTTTGCGGATACCCACTTCGCGCGTGCGCTCTACCACGCTCACTAGCATGATATTCATGATACCAATACCACCAACCACCAGCGAGATGGCTGCAATCAGTGTCAACACCTGGGTTAGTGCTGTGAAGAGCCGGTTGGTTGGTTGGCTAATCGCATCGCCCGTTGCCACAGTAAAGTCTTCTTCCCCTTGGTGATTTTGCGTAATCTTGTCCTTAACTTGCTGAGCAATCTGCCCAACCTGCTGCGATGCATCAGCCTGGATGTTAATCTGCTGAATCTGTGTATGGCCATTGTGGATTTTCTTACCTGCCTCAGTAGTGATGATAGCTGAGTTGTCGAAATCGACATTGTTATAATTTAGTGGCTTTTCTACACCGCGCATCACTCCCACAACAATAAATTCCTTGCCGCGGATTTTAAACGTCTGGCCAATCGACTGCTCTGTGCCAAACAGCTGCACCGACAGCTTTGGGCCAAGCACCGCCGGCTTAGCGTCGTGTGTGCCACCCTCAAGGAAATCACCATCGCGCAGTGCGAGCTGGCTCGTAATAGCAAGCTCTGGCGAGGTCGCCACAACAGTCGCATTAGCTTCTCGACCATCTCCCTTGAGCTTGTTCTCAGAAGTCATCATTGGTGCTACGGCGCGGATATGTGGCATCTTGCGCACTGCCTCGACGTCGGACTCGGTGATGGTACTGGTATTGTAATTATACTGTGCAACCGAGCTCGCCAGCGACGAGAAGCTCTTGTCTTGCACGCCAGGGCGCACCACTATGAGGTTATTATTGAGCTCAGACACCTGTTGAGAAATAATATTATGCAGGCCGCCACTCAGCGCCAAGATCGCCACGATGCTACCCACACCAATCGCCACACCCAGCGTCGCCAGTAAATTACGGCCGCGATTGCGCCGGAAGCTACTGCTTGCATTTTCGAAATGATCAATGATTATCATGCCTGGGGCTCCTTTGTACTAGATTGGTGAGCAGACGATGGTGGAGTGGGCTGCTGGGCTGGTGTGGCCACAGCTGGCTGAGCAGCCGATACAGCAGACGGTGTGGATGATGGCTGGGCTGCAATATGAGCTCCTGGTGCTGCAGGTTGGCTCGTTGGTTGCGGCGCAGCTAGTTGAGGTTGCATTGCTGCATACTGAGACTGAACTGGGGTAGCCGAAGTCGTTTGTTGTGCAGCGGGCAAGGCTGGCGGCACTTCTGGTGGAGCAACTGGCATAGGCTCAATAGTCGGACCATCTTGGGTATGCGGATCTTCGTAGTCGACTACTGTTGGTGCCACTGTTGCTAGTGCGGGGGCCTTCGCTGGCCGACCGCGAGCAATTGCCTTGACTGGCGTAGCTGACTGAGCGGCCGACGCCGTGCCCTGCGCAATCGTCGGCGCAGCCTTGCCAACAGGTGCTGCCCGGCGAACTCGTGGCTTGCGGGCCACTGGTGTTGGCGTAGCGGCAGTGGTGCGCATCTGCTCATCACTGGCAATCTGCCCATCAAGCATCTTAATCACGCGGCTGGCGTAACTCGTGAGGTTTGGGTTGTGCGTCACCATAATGATGGTATTACCCCGACGGTGTAGTTGAGCCAGTTCTTCCATAATAATATGGCTCGAGCGGCTATCGAGGTTACCCGTTGGCTCATCAGCGAGGATAATCGATGGGTGATTTACCAGGGCGCGAGCAATCGCCACGCGCTGCACCTGCCCACCACTGAGCTGCCATGGCATGTAATATTCGCGCTCTTGGAGATGAAAATTCTTCAACACCGCACTGGCCTGCTCCAGGCGTTTGACGCGGCGCATCCCTCCACGATAGCTCAGGGGAAGGGCAACATTCTCAAGCACCGTTAGGCGATTAATCAGGTTAAAACTCTGGAAGACAATGCCAATCTGCCGCGAACGAATCCGGGCGTGTTGACGCTTGCTCAGTGTCGCGACCGATGTCCCATCAAGAAAATACTCGCCGCTGTCGGCGCGGTCGAGCAAACCCATAATATTGAGCAATGTCGTCTTACCGCAGCCACTGGGGCCCATGATGACGATGAATTCGCCTTTTTCGACTCGCAGGTCGACGTTGTCCAAGGCGTTTTGGGCAGCGTCGCCCAGACCATACTGCTTGGTAAGGCCTCGGAGTTCTATAACTGGTGTAGAAGATCGTACCATAATTATCCTTTAGTATAAACTGTCAAAAAACATTTCTGCAAGCCCAATCTGCACAAAAATATGCAGTATAGCCACGCATCATGCCAAAAGACGAATCAGCAGCGCACTTCTATGGCAGCGTGCCACCTGGCGCTGATATGGCGGAGAGACAGGGATTCGAACCCTGGGTGACGTTGCCGCCACACACGCGTTCCAGGCGTGCCAATTCAACCACTCTTGCACCTCTCCGTACCTCTGTATTATAGCGGATATAGGGTGGGGTGGCAATATGTATAGGTGATTCGGATATGTGGTAGTTTATTAATGTAAATTATGTAGCTTATCAGAGTATTTATTGGGTATATTGTGAATCTGTGTGGCTATATTTTTTAATAATAGGGACGGGAGCATCATCATATCTGCATAGATGAGGGCTAACTTATCACATCCGAGCCATCATATTTCATCCATTATGCAATATATATAAAATATCTCTCATTTTTTACCAAAAAATATCGTTCGAACATATTTCTATGCCAACCTCTGTGCGTATTCGCCGTTCATTTTCCTTAACAGAGGCCAAAAATTATTTGACCTGCCACGCAAACAATGGTAGCATGAAACGCAAGTGCGCATAATAATAGCACACATAACCACTAATCCTGTATTGGGGAGGATTGAAGCTTATGACAGACAAATACAATGGTTATCCGGCAGACGCTAGCGAGCCTGAAGCGTTAGGCAATACAGTCCCTCATGAAGATAGCAAACGAGAAAAAGTCGTTGACCGACGAACTCTTTTTGGCATTCTTGGTGTTGGTGCTGCTGCCGCAGCAGGTATAGCATATTTTGTTGGTCGTGGTTCCGCTGAGAATAATATAACCTCAGAGACACTCTCACCTTCTCCATCAGAATCTCCAAGCTCAAGCCCAGAAGCAACTTCATCTGCCACTGCAACAGAAACTCCGTCACCTACCCAAGAGCCAGTAGAGCCCGGCACACCAAGTAGTGAGCGGGCCAAACCCCTCCGGTCGTATAACTTCGCAAATCTCAGCGAATTCGATTCTAACAAGTGGAACACCTTAAATGATTATGACAAAGGGCTCACATGCAAAACCTTCTTTGGTAACAACCTTGACTCCGATGTTATGAAAATTCTTACCGAATCACGTGCAGACCAATCAAAAGAGTTGGCAATTGCGTGGTTTGATAATGTCGATCGACTTTTCCGTGATCTCTGTAATGATGCTCAATCGAATGCTTTGTTTACAGATGCAGACGGTAGAGAAGTCGACGCATGGCCAGTCCTGCGGTGTTTGGCAGATTATATAGATGTTCCACACTCTAATATTGTTCGTGGTTCTGACGCAAAAGATGGCAACCAACCGCAGGTAACGCCGCATGGCTATTATGGACGTCTTGTTGAAGCCGCTTATGAAGATCACATAAAAGGCAAAAAACCAAAAGAAGAAGATCGCATCGTCCTCCGTGTTACAAAATACGCCCAAATGGCACCATACGAAGACCCATTCCCGATTAATGATGGCAAAGAAACTAATCAAATTCAGGTATATTCGGCATCATACTGCGAGGTACAAGAGGTAGGAGATGAAGAGAAGGATAAGGAGAAGGATAAAAAATCATACTATGCTGTTATTGAGCGCCAAAGGCAAATAACCAAAGAGGATCGAAAAACAGGCCGCTTCACAGTACACCCATTCCCTCGGATGTCTTATTTTTACCTAACAGATGAAAGCGGCTACGAAGCTCGTGCTATCAAGCCAAACATTACTGCACCCCTCAACGATATCGAACAACAATAAAGCCTCACATAAGCCAAACCAGCTAAATATCATCCACTACTTGATGTTATTTAGCTGGTTTTCTTATTCCTTTTTGTGTATTATATGTAGTGTATGACTAACTCTCTTATATCTAAGCTGAAACGCTTTTCACTCTTTCCATTAGCTATTATTCTTGTACTTAGTTCTAGCGTGTTTATAGACCAAAAGGCGCATGCTGATACACATGATGATAAGGTCCGAGCGTGGATTTTATATATAGGTCAGGATGGAGATAGTAATAGTACCGATCCAGGATGTTTTGATGGAATTGACAAAATTAGTTATAAGGATGTTTCAGGTAACTCTCTTGGGGGCTCCGGATTTAGCCGTGAGCGCACAGTCCAAAACAAGAAGATGTCTTGTACAGATATTTATAACGAAGGCATACCCAAGTGGGGTTTTTCAAGTGCTGAGGATTTTCTGACCGCAGCTGAATACAAAAAAAATGATGGCAAAAACCAATGGGAGCCGACCAACGGTAGGCAAGCAGGAGCAAATAGAGCAATTCGCAAAAAGCTCGGTATACAAGGCGATGATCCTTCTAGTTATTTATCACCAGGTGAATTATATTCATATTACTACAGCGACTTTGTTAGTACATGCTCTGTTACGGACGAGAAAAATCGAACAGAGTTTAATAGCTCGCAAACTACGCTTGCCGATAAAGCCGCAGATGGCTACATATCTTATAGCAAAATTGGAAAAGATGGCAATAACGATACAGTACAGCAAGTTATAGCGAAATATAAAGGCCCCAACAAGAAGGTACAGAGAGATCGTGGCGGTACTAAAGATGAAGAAGATAAACAAACTTGTATAGATAAATCAAAAAAAGTTACAGAACAAGCACAGGCTGCAGTTAAAGAAGCTGAGAAAAATAAAGCCAACACAGGTGGCAACGCCGATGCTGGAACAGGCGAACAGCCTGCTCAAACAGCTGGTGGTAGTGAAGATAAGGAAGAAGAATCCAAATCACGCTGCGCTATAGATGGTGTTGGCTGGTTCATCTGCCCCGTTGTTAATCTCCTTGCCGATATCTCAGACGATTCTGCAGATATTTTGGTAAAGTTGCTTGAAGTCAATTCCATCATACTCACAGATCGTGGCCCCGATTCTGCATTCTACTATTGGTCGCGCATTCGAGACATTGCCAATATTGTCTTTATTATTGTTTTCTTAATAATCATCTACTCACAGGTTAGTGGTCTTGGTATTAGCAACTACGGCATTAAGAAGCTTCTACCTAAGCTTCTTATGACTATTATCCTCGTCAATATATCTTTCTATATATGTAGTATTCTTGTTGATATCTCTAATATTATTGGGTCATCGTCATTCAATTTCATTACTTCACTTGGTGGTGGCGGGAGCGGCCCAGAAGGTGGCTGGGCAACGAAAGGAAACTGGTGGACGGGTGCTGCTGCTACTATTCTAGGTACTGCTACAGCTTTCTTTGTGTTAGGTTCTCTTATTTCTGGCCTTGTTTTTGTCGTTGTTACTGCAACTGTTACAGTATTCCTTCTTGGCGCACGGCAAGCGTTGGTTATCTTTACTATTATTCTATCGCCGCTTGCTTTTGTAGCACTACTATTACCAAGTACCGAAGGGTTGTTTAAGAAGTGGTGGGGCTTCTTCAAGACACTCCTCTTTCTCTATCCAGCAATTGGTTTACTCTATGGTGCATGCAATCTGGGGGCAACAGTCATTAATGGCATGAAGGGTGACTCAGAAGTCCTATTACAGATCATTGCTGCTGCCCTTACTTTTACACCACTCCTCTTAGTTTCTCGCTTAACAAGCCTCATGACTTCAATGATGGGGCTAGCAAATATTGCTGATAAGTGGGGCAACTTGGCTGGCAAAGCTACTGAGAAGAAGTTACAGTCTGGGCTAGATAAATCTGTCTACGGGCGATTTATGGCAGAACGAGAACGCGCTAAAGAATTAGCACACGCGCAAACTCAAGCTGGTACATATAAGGGTTGGAATCCTGTTAGGAGGTTACAAAGCGGAGCTATGCGAGGAATTAATAAGCATGCTCGTAAACTTCCGGGATCAGCTGGTAGATCAGTGCGTCGCGCCCAAAACTATGCATCGCGCCTTGTCGACCAACAAGCCGAGGAGGAGATGAAACTCTCAGAGTCATTCTTCGAAAATTACCGATATCTAGATAAGGACGGAAAGGAACAGGCTCTTTCACGTAATGACATCTTTACTCTTGCAATGGGTGGAAAAATTCAAGGTTACAAAAAGAATAAAGACGGCAGTATAGAGAAAGGAGATGTCATAGATGCCAAGAGTTTTTCTGCTTTCGACAGGCGATACATTGTTACAGATGCTGCCAAAAATGCTAACTCAAATCAGCTACGTGCACTATCAAAACACGTTAATGATAATCTAGGTTCTGGCGATCGTGCAGTTGTCGCTGACGCGCTCTCGCGATCTCCTGCCGCTGCCAAGAACCCATGGTGGACCGGGAAAGCCGCAGACCAGTTACGCGCGGGCAAATTTAATTATGAACAAGCTGTTGTGGAAGGCGCTCTAGGTGGGAAATACAACGCACCCAAGATGGCCGATATGGACGAGCCAGCCTTCAAGGACATGATGGAAGTTCTTAATAGTGACAGTATTAGTGGCATCAGCGAAGATCAGCTTATGGAGGCAAGGCAAGCTACTGGCCTAGCAATTGACGCAGCACTACAATCTCAACTCTACAACGCAAAAATGCAGAGTAATGAGGCGATCTATCGACGTGCATCTAGAGCTAGAGAGTGGAGCCAAGACCCGACTAAGCACTTTCGCGTTATGAGCGATAATGCAAAACGAGACTAGTAAAGTCTTATCTATTCCCTCATGCTATAATAGATACATAAACTATGTCGAGATATAAGGTTGCACAGGACGTAGAGGCAGAGGATAAGATTCTTGGGCCGTTTAGCTTTCGCCAGTTTATTTATCTGCTGGTTGCGGTGACAGGGATTGCGTTGGCGTGGGGATTATCACAGGTGTTTTTGCCACTGGCGGTCATTCCAGTGCCGATTATTCTGCTGTTTGGTGCATTAGCCTTGCCACTGCGTAAGGATCAGCCAATGGAGGTTTACCTCGCGGCGGTGGTGTCGTTCTACACCAAGCCACGCCGGCGCATGTGGCAGCCTGATGGTATCAACTCGTTGATCGAGATTACGGTACCCGAGAAGGTAGAGATTGAGCGGACGAAAAATCTCAGCCAAGATGAAGCCGAGCGTCGCCTAGCGTATCTGTCGCAACTGGCCGATACTCATGGCTGGTCCATTCGTCACACCCACGTGCCCGATGCACAGGGTTCGATGATTAGTGACGTCTATTTCGAGGCGCAGCAGACCTCGGATATGTTTGATGACAACAGCAGCGAGGCGCGAGCGATGACGCAGCGCATCGAGCAATCCAATCAAGCCCGGCGCCGAGCAGCCATCGAGCGCATGCAAGCTCCACCAGCCGCACTGCCCGCTGTAGCTGACGGGCAACTGCTCCAGCAAGCTCCCGTGCCGTATCAGCCGGCATGGCCACAAGCTCAAGCTCAGCAGCAGCTATACCACACAGCGCCACAAGCAACTCCAAACACCCCACCACAGGCTACACCACCATATCAGCCACCAGTTGGTGATGCTGGCTTTGCGCCAGTATCGCCACCTCAGCCTCGTATGCCTGAGCCACCATACTCAGCACCAGAGCCTCAGCCCCCGGCAGTGTCGTATTCGTCCACGAGCTTCCCGGAGAATCGTACTTCATCGTCACATCAGCAAGCTCCTTCACCCGACACTAGCGCTTACCAAAACCAACCAAACCCATACCCACCTCAGCAATCTACCGAGGTATACGAGATTTCACCAGTGGGTAACATGCCGCATGACGAAACACCTGCTGCCGAGCCACAGCCTATGCCGCGAGAGCGTGACTCACTCCAGTCTCTGCCAATGGCACTGCCCGCCGTTATTCCACACGATTCGGTCTTGCCCGATGCCCTGAGCAAGCCCTATACACCACCTGAACCTACAGCAGAAGCTGCGCCAGAGCCCAAGCCAGAAGAAGCACCATCCTTTGAAGCAATCTATGCCAACCTTCGCCAACACGCTGCTCCTACTACTGATGCCGTGCCGCTTGTGCCACCCCAAAAGTCCGCTGCACGCACTACAACTACACCTAGCTACCCATCAGCTGAAGCACCACCTCCTGCCAACACTCAGCCATCATTCACTCCAGCACCTGCAGAGCAACCCACTCAAGCAGCGCAAACTCCCAATTACCCACACGCACCTACACCATATCCTCCTCAGCAACCACCTGTCGCGCCAGCTCAGCCTACGCCGACTCCTGCACCCACCCCAGCCGCAGTATCCTACCGGGATCGCTCGGCACTGGCTGATGATAAAAATGTTATCGATATGGCCGTGCGCTACAACCCATACCCCAGTATTCACCAGTCGGTTATCCAGCCGCTCGACCCCAGTTATTACGCCAAAACGACCCCCACCCGCGAGGAACGCCTGCGTGAGGAGCAGCTTACCCAGCAACGCAACAATATACCGCCAAACACTAGCACAAACACCGTCTCGCCTGATATAATTAGACTAGCCAGCAACTCTGATTTGTCCGTTGCTGCCATTGCCAATGAAGCCAACCGGATTCAACATCAAGAGCAGGCCAGTCAGGATGATGACGATGATGAGATTGTCATCCCTTTGCGCTAAGAAATAAGAAGGAGAGTGGTGTCACCAAATTCACCCAACAATCAACAACCACCAGCTGGGCCACCCAGCCAGTTTGGCTATAGTCAAGGCCAGGGCGCTGCGCCAGCGGGCCAGGTACCAGCTAATTATCCGCAGTATCCCGCTCCACCGCAGAGTAATTACCCCGCAGTGCAAGCACCGGCTCAGCCACCAGCTGTGCAGGGCGGCATGAATGACCAGCCCACCCAAGACACCAAGAAAAAGGCTCCACCCAAGCCCGCTACAACTCAGAATAGCCTCCTCCTCTCGGAACTGCGTGATGATATGATTATCATGGGTGATGGTAGCTTTCGCGCCGTCATCGCCTGTGAGTCGATTAACTTCGACCTGATGAGCGCTCGTGAGCGCGAGGGGGTAGAGTATAGCTACCAGAACTTTCTCAATGCACTGTACTTCCCGGTGCAGATCTGTATTCGCTCGCAGCGAGTGGATATTGGCCCGTATTTGGATAAGCTCGTTGCCATCCAGCGCACCCAGGACAACATGCTATTGAGCGTGCTAATGGAGGACTATATCAACTTCATCGACGACCTCTCGCAAAACGCCAATATCATGGACAAGAGCTTCTACGTCGTCATCCCGTATTACCCAGCAGGGGAGGGGACGATTATCGACCAGGGTAAAGGGTTCTTCACCAAGCTCTTCGCCCCCAAGAACACCAACACTGTGACGAAGATCAGCAAAGAAACCTACGAGCGAGCTCGCGAGGAGATCCGCAACCGGGCTGACACCATCCTCAACGGCTTGATGCAGATTGGTGTGCGGGCAGTCCAGCTCAAGACTAAGGAGCTCGGCACTCTCTATTACAACATGTATAACCCCGACACGGCAGTGCGCGAGCCGCTGGGCGACTTTAATAACGTGACTTCCACCTTCGTCCGCAAAGGCGAGGGAGCCGTCCCAACCTCGACAGCATATCACAAAGGAGATTTTTAATGGCACGACGACCCGATCCAATCGACATTGCTGCCCAGCAGCGCGAGCGCGAGCAAGCAGAGGTAGAAGAAGCCTTTATCAAGGGGATGACGACGCTGCGCGACTTAATCGCTCCCAGCAGTCTCGAGATTCACAGCACATACTTCCGCATCGGTACCAAGTATGGCCGCACACTCTACATCTATGGCTACCCACGTGAGCTCTACACAGGCTGGCTGTCAGGATTAATCAACATCGACCAAGTGCTCGATATTAGCATGTTTATTTACCCTGTCGAGACAGAAATCGTCCTCAACAACCTCCGCAAGAAGGTGACGCAGCTTGAGGCCGATATGGCGCTTAACTCCGAAAAGGGTAAGGTGCGTGACCCAGCCCGCGAAGCTGCTCTGGCTGATGCCGAGGAGCTGCGCGACCAGCTACAGCTTGGGGCCGAACGCTTCTTCCGCTTTGGACTCTACGTCACGCTTTATGCCGATAGCCTCGAGGAATTGAGCTTCATCCAGCACGTCATCGAGACGGTCTTTGGCCAGAATATGGTCTACAGTAAGACCGCCAGCAACCAGCAAGAGCAAGGCCTCAATAGTACCATCCCCCAAATGACCGACCAGCTGCAAGTCCGCCGCAACATGAACACTGGCGCGGTGAGCACGAGCTTTCCCTTTACCAGTGCCGACCTTAGTGACGGCGAGGGTATTCTCTATGGTGTCAACCAGCACAACCAAGGGCTGGTCATTTTCGACCGCTTTAGCCTTGAGAATGCAAATATGGTCGTCTTTGCAAAGTCCGGTGCTGGTAAATCCTTCACCGTTAAGCTCGAGGCGCTGCGCAGTATGATGCTTGGCACCGACATCCTTGTTATCGACCCTGAGAATGAGTATCAGAAACTAGCCGATGCAGTCGGCGGCAGTTATATTCGCCTCAGCCTCAGTAGCGATACGCGAATTAACCCCTTCGACCTCCCCCGAGTAATCGACAGCGACGAAGCAACCGACGCCCTGCGCGCTAATCTCATCACCCTGCAGCGGCTCTTCAAGCTCATGTTGGGTGGCACGTTGGTAGGTGGGCAACAGATTGCCTTGCTCAGCCCAGCTGAAGAGGCCGATCTCGACCAAGCACTCATTGATACCTACGCTCGAGCTGGTATTACCAGCGACCCACTAACACATAATTCTCAGCCACCGACGATCATCGACCTCTATGACACCCTTCTCCATATGGGTGGAGCAGGGCCGTCACTAGCCCAGCGCCTGCGCAAATACACCACAGGCACCTTTGCTGGTATCTTTAGCCAGCAAAGTAATGTTGATATTAATAACAGCATGGTGGTGTTTAACATCCGCGACCTCGAGGACGACCTGCGGCCAGTAGCAATGTATATTGTGCTGAGCCACATCTGGAATATCGCTCGCACCGTACAGCGCAGACGGATGCTGATCGTCGATGAGGCCTGGCAGCTGATGAAGTACGAAGACTCAGCAGAGTTTCTCCATAGCCTAGCCAAGCGAGCTCGTAAGTACTCTCTTGGTCTGACAACCATCACGCAGGACGTAGAGGACTTTATGGGGAGCGAGAAGGGCCGAGCTATTGTAGCAAACAGCTCACTCCAGCTTTTGCTCAAGCAATCGACCAGTGCAGTAGATGTGCTGGCAGAGGTCTTCAAGCTCACCGAGGAGGAGCGTAAGCGCCTGTCTAACTTCCCTGTGGGCGATGGACTCTTCTTTGCTGGGCAAAACCATGTCCATATCCGCATCTTCGCCAGCGAGACCGAGACGCAATTCATCACCACTAACCCGGTGGCCAATAACAGCTTATACCAGCAGCCAGTGAGGTCGTAGTTCATTATGCCTACCCCCGTCCCCTCCCAGCAAAAACCCGACCTCGACCGGCATAATCCGGGGAATACGCACTGGAGCAACGATACCTTCGCTGGCCGAGGTGATTATAGCCAATCCAACACCGCCCAAGACCTCCAATCTCGCGAGAATAGCGGGAGTGGCTCATCGTCACGCAGCAACGCTGGCAGCAGCGACTACGCCAACTCCGTCCGAGGCCAGGAGGGCGCGCCAGGAAGCAACTGGAGCGATAACAACTGGTTCAATAAGGTAGTTCCACCAGACAGTAAACCCTCTGAGCCCAAATCTCGCTTTGCTAAGGCGCGGAGTGCTATCTTCTCTAAGAAGGGCGGGCCAATGGGCATCCTTGGCGCTATTTTGCTTGGTGGTGGCTCAATGCTCTCATTTTTTGGTGGGCCGAGCCTACTTTTGCTTCATATCAAAGAAAATCTCACCAACCACTGGAACTCACAAAATACCAGCTTCGAGCGGCGTGCTAATAAGGTGCTGTTTAAGCGCATTCAAAACACCGCAACTGATGGCATTTGTTCGGTTGTGAATGTACGATGCCGCTATAATCGC
Source organism: Candidatus Saccharimonadota bacterium (assembly GCA_030528025.1). Classification (GTDB taxonomy): domain Bacteria; phylum Patescibacteriota; class Saccharimonadia; order Saccharimonadales; family Saccharimonadaceae; genus Saccharimonas. The sequence continues at coordinate 94,293 of JAUMZP010000001.1, read as the reverse complement.
GTCTCGAATCGGCTGCTGAAACAGTTCGAAAAAAATAACGTTGAAGCCCTCGATAAAGAAGGTAATGTCGTTAAAGCTTCCGACGAGTTTGATCTAAAAAAATCCACAATTGGTGAAAAAATTGAAAATCTACGTGTCACCTATCCTAACGGCACTCAGGAGACAATTAGCGCCAAAGATTTCAAAAAGTTATATTATGAAAAGCCCGAGTTCAGAGCAATTATGCACCGCGCATATGCACCACGTTGGGTGGCTTTCTTCGATAAAGTATTTAACAATGGCGTTATAAAAAAATTCTCTCTTACCAAGAAAAACAAGCTCGCTGGTGCCAAAAGCGAGAAAGAAGTCCGCGAAAACATCGACAAAAATACCAAAGGCCAAGAAATGAAAGGCAAATACGAGGCCAAGGAAAATGACGATGAAGGCAAAGAAAAGATTACTGAAGACACCGATGTTGGCAAAGCCGCTAAAGAAGCGGTGAACGAAGGAGCCGAAGGGGCAACAAAGTCTGTTAGTAAGGAAGCAGCAGCCAATATTATCAAAAACGGTGTCGGCAAAACTGGTAATATCATCGCCATGATTGCTGGTGGCCTCTGTATGGTGCAAGATGGTGCCCAATCTATCAGCAAGACAATTCGCCTCATTCAAATGACGCAAGTCATTAGCTATGCTATGATGTTCTTTACGATGGCCGATAATATTAAGGCTGGCTCGACAGATTATATGGCTGTTGCTGTGCTTGGGACGATTCTGACTACCGTACTCGTCAACAAATCTGGCAACGTAACCAAAAAAGCCGCAACCGACGGAATGGGTCTTAAATATGGACTCATGAAAGAAATAGCCCCAACTGACACCTCCAACTGGACGGAATATGTCCCTGGTGGTGGCTGGGCCCGGAAGATGAGTGGCGTTGCTAATGCCCTTGGTGCTAACATTAGCGCGCTGAAGACATCCTGTAAGCTCATTAATAGCACCGGTGGACAGCTTCTCATGAGTGTCGTCGGCGGATGGACAAGTGTCGTCGGTGAGTTGGTCTCAAACTTAGCTGCTCCTGTTATTTCTGCTGTGTTTGCGCCAATTCTCAGTAAGCTCATAAATTCTATGGCAGGCACCCTAGTGAGCAGCGCTACTGTTGGCGAGGATGCTGGAGACGCCCTAACGAGCGGTGCAGTAAATATGTTCTCCGAAGCAGCAGCGGCGGGCGGTAATGGTATGCTCAATGTTGACCAAACAATTGCCTACGAACGAGAAACAGCTCGTCTCAACCTTGCCTATGCCGCCGAGCAACGCGTTGAGCGGAGCCCATTTGACGCAACGTCGCCGTATACCTTTATGGGAAGTCTCTACAGTTCATTCATTCCCTATATGGGCAGCTTTTCTAATCTTAGTAGCTTTGTTTATAATCTTGTGTCTCTCCCTAAGAATATCGTACCGGCCCTCTTTGGCAACAAAGTGAGCGCCAACACCGAAACAGATCGTATGAAAAAGATTTGGCAAGCGTGCGATGACCCAAACATCCCCAAAGACGTCGCTGCTGGGCCATTCTGTAATATATCATATGGTGCACTCAATCTTGATAAAGATCCTGACGACGTCGCCCAATCTCTTACTGGGCAATACAATGAAGAAACAGGTGAGGCAACGGGTGGCACGCTCAAAGAATGGCAAGAGAAGTGCGGTAAGGGTACTGATGGCGAGAACGGTGTCGATACTGATTATTGCAAGTTTGACTCTGAAGAAAAAGTCAATGCGGCACTCTTCACAATCGATCAACGCGTCGTCGACACTATGGACAATGAACCAATCTCTGGCGGAGGTGGTGCAAGCCAATCTAGCAGTAGCACCCCCAGCGGCCCGGCAGTCGGTGAGCCAGAATTCAACCAAGCTCAGCCTGCTGCAGAAGGTGGCGATTCTATATCAACATGGAATGGCCTTAAAAACGGCGAGCTAGCAGAAGGTGACTTGGTAGCTCTGTCATTTTCGTCCGGCGAGAGGATGCACAAGCAAGCCGCCGCTGCTATGGAAGAAATGAACAAAGCATACAAAGCAGAAACTGGTTCCGATTTTGGTATTAACGAGGCATACCGAGACTGCCAACGGCAAATCGCATATGCAACACCAGGTGATCCACTCTACCAAGGTGGTTTAGCCAAGCCAGCGCCGCCGTGTAGCTCCAACCACGGCTGGGGGCTTGCTGCAGATATTAGCGTGGGAGACTTTGGTTCTTCTACCTACAATTGGCTCAAAGCTAACGCTCATAAGTATGGCTATGTCCATCCCGAATGGGCAGAACCAAATGGTAGCAAACCAGAGGCGTGGCACTGGGAGTATGCTCGACGTGTTGGGGGGTCATCATGATCATGCGGTTGGCTTATGTAGTTTTTGCCCAGTGTTTCTATTCTCTTTGTATTTTTATCACTCGCTGCCAAATACACATCAGCCAACGATTACTTAGCTTTCTGTCTCTTTTTTCGCCATCGACAACACTCTTTTCTCGCTGCACCACTATTTATCGAATAAGTTCTCTTGTTTTTGCAATAGTGTTCTCTCTCATATCAACTCCTGCTTCGGCTCTAGATGCAAGGTTTTTTTCTGGCAACAATATCGAGCATTTCGACCCCGACGCAGCAACCTGCTCTACCAGCAGCACCAGCAGTAGCGATGGCAGTAGCGCTACTGGAGCAGAAGACCTCAAAGACTTCGTCCGCAAATATGTCAAGATGGCTGTCGAAACGAACAAAAAATACGGCACACCATACGAAACAGTCCTCGCCCAGGGAGTTATTGAGTCTGGCTATGGCAAATCTGGACTTACCGTCAAAGCAAATAACTTCCACGGTATCAAGGCTGGCGGGAACTGGTCGGGCGAGGTGATCGATATGGAGACTGAGGAAGAGTACTCCTCTGGTCGGACAACAATCGTTGATGGCTTTCGCAAATACCCCACCGTCGAAGCTGGCTGGCTTGGCTATGGCGAGTTCATTACTAGCAACTCACGCTATAGCGAAGCCCTCAAATACCCCGGCGACCCACGGAAATATCTCCAAGAGATCAAAAATGCTGGCTATGCCACCGATAGCCAGTATGTCTCGACTGTCACCGAATACATTGACAAGATCGAGCGAATTGTCAAGGAAGAGAACCTATCTCCACCTTCATCCCAAATCCAAGTCGAAGGTGGTAATAATAATGGCGCCAACACCCAAAATGCGTCAGCCACAGGCTGCACCGCAAACGGTAGCAAGAGTGCTGCTGGTGGATCAATCGTCGAAACAGCCAAGAGTCTTGCCTGGGAGGATGGACGTCGAGTCGGTAATGGTGGTGAAAAAGAAGAGTACCGAAATGCTCGCCAGCAGTATAATCCAGAAGCGGGTGGTGACTACACAGACTGCGGCAAATACATTTCAACGGTGATGCGCATGAGTGGGGCAGATCCAAATTACCCACCATCTGGGACGGTTAATCAGCGACCTTACGTCCTTAGCCATCCCGAGAAATACTACACCAAAGAATCTCCGAGTATGAGTGACCTACAGCCTGGTGATATTTTGGTCTTTAATGGCCATACACTATTTTACTTAGGTGATCTTGGTAACGGGTTTGTTGGTGCACAAGCTTCCCAATACCAACACGTCCCATCTTATATCAAACAAGGAACAATCGAGTGGATGCTTGGAAACTCGGGTGTTGTATTAGCGAGGACAGTCAATGGAAATGCTCAATCAAAAACGTAACCAAATTATCGCACTATTTTCCCTGCTTGCCGTTGGCATGATTGCCTTTACGGTATATCGCTTTGTTGATAATCTCAAATACGACAGCACTATCCTCGTCTATGCCATCCCCGATAACCTCACTGTCTCGTATGGCACAATCAAAGACCAAAAGATAACAACGCGGGCAAAGCACGCCGTGAAGAGTGGGTCGTACACATACACATTCCGAGCTAAAGGCTTTGCCGACCACCAGGTCAAGCTAGGCCTCAAACAAGGCGAAGAAAAGAAGCTATTCTTTGCCATGAAGCCGCTAACTGAGGAAGCAAAGAGGGAAGCGAAGAGGGAAAAATACAACGACATCCGCGAAGCAATCGGCGGCCACGAAGCAACGCAAGGAGGAGCAAAGATATCTCAAGAGAGCCCTCTTATTAATAAACTACCTTACTATTCTCGTTGGTTTTATATTGTTACCTGCAACCCATACCGCACGACCGACCGATCAAATCGGCTTGGTGTATGTATTGTTACAACAGACAAGTTAAGTCAATCACAGGTCGACCAAGCACTGAGCTATCTTAAAAAACACGATAAAGATATTGATAAATACGACATAAAAATCAATGGCAAAATATATCCCACTGCCGAGGAACTAGAAAAGAAGCGTGTTGTCCCGTGTGGCGGCAACAACCCATCGTGGTGTTATATGTACACTGATATATAAGGTGAAAAACCTATCCCACTGCACTCGTCATCACAATCTGGTTATCGACGAACTCGCTAAGGAGACGCTGCTGGCGTTGCTGGTCGAGCTCACCAAAGACATCGTCGAGCAGGATAAGTGGTGCTTGGCCTGTTTGCTGCTGGATGTAGACCGCCTCAAGAAATTTAAGAGCAAGCACAATGGTGCGAATTTCACCCCGCGATGCAGTCTTGGCAGCCGGATTACCTCGAAACAGCACGGTTATATCATGCCGGTGCGGACCAACGCTCGTCGCGCCGACCGCTGTATCATATGCTGTTTTTTGCTCATACTCAGCGAGAAGCTGCTGCGCGGTCACGCTGCGCTCCTCTGAGTAGAGTAGCGCGATGCTATCCGCCACGCCCGCAATACTTTGGTATGTAGCACTACTTTTTGCATTAAGATAACGCAGCACACGCTGACGCTTAGTAATGATCGACGCACCATACTGACTCAAAATAAGATTCCACGAGAAAAGTGCCGCATCGCTAAGAGCAGGGTCTTTCAGTAGTTTATTTCGCTGTTGCAGTGCTCGGTGGTAGCGGCTCAGCTCATGGCTATAGTGTGCATCATATTGCTGGATGAGTGTATCGAGAAAATCACGCCGGCGCTGCGGCGAGCCAGTGATAATCCGCAATGTATCTGGCTCGAAGAGAACAATTGGATATTTTTTACCATAAGGAAGGCGACCATAGGTTGTACCGTCGACAATAAAACGCTTGCGCTTCGTCTCATATCGACGATCGTACTGGACGCGGTAATGCTGCTCATCCGTCGCGAGATCAATTGTATAACTTTTTTGTTCATGCTGGCAGACTGCTTCATCACTACCGCGAAAGGAAGTACCACGCAGCGCAATATGAATTGCCTCAATGAGCGATGTTTTGCCAGAGCCATTTGGGCCAGAAATCAGCGTCGTTCCCGGTTCAAGGTTAAGTGTCTTGAGCGTATGAATCCGCACATGCTGCACTGCTAGCCGCGTTATCTTCATCGCTAGCTCTTCAGTGGCATAATAATATGAATATAGTTTGGCTCGGGCTGAGCGATTGTCAAGACGCAAGGCGAGAGCTTGCCACTAAAGCGGAAGGTGATCGTCTCGCCATCGAGAACACCTAGTGCATCACTAATGTACCGCGAATTGAGCGTGATCTGCCCATCACTCGACACCTCAGCTTCCGCTTCGGAGGTATTTTCGCCCAGCTCAGATGCAACAGAGTGGATCCGCAATTTCTGCGCATTATGGTCGGCGGTGAGTGTGACACTGCCGCCAGACTCACGCGCAAAGAGCCCTGCCACCTTTACTACGCGCGAGAAATTGCCCGCTGCCAGCGTCACATTTGTCTCGGACTGAGCAGGGATGAGTTGCCGATAATTTGGGTAGGTACCATCGATTAGGCGGCTGGTAATCTCCACTTCTTCTAACCGAAAGCGCACCTGCGTCTCATCAAAGAGCACCTCCACTTCTTCCGTGCCGTCACTGAGCGAACGCAACGCCTCCTGTAAGCTACTCGCTGGCACAATGGCCTCAATCTGACTCTGGCTCACCATCAAACGCCGCTCAGCCAGGCGATAGCCATCCGTCGCCGCCATATACAGCACACCATCCACTGTATGCCAATACACACCAGTCAGGACAGGCCGAGTCGTATCATTACTACACGTAACCAAGGTTTGCGCTGCTGCCTGCTTGAAGTCCGTAGCAGTAATGCTATAGCGTACTGATTGTTCTTCATCAATCGTCGGTAGCTCCGGAAAGTCATCTGCTACTACGCCATTAATCGTCGAGGTGTACCCACCAGACGTTAGTGTCATACGCGTACCATTGGTCTCAAGCTCGATCGGCCCCTTCGGCAAATTCGCTACAAATTCGCTCACAAGTTTAGCCGGCAGGGTAATTACCCCCGGTGTCTCTACCTTTGCACCAATATAGTAAGTGGCGGCAATCTCTAGGTTCGTCGCAGCGAGAAGAAGGCGATTACCTTCGGTGCGGAATAATATATTATTTAAGATCGGCAGGCCAGCTCGGTTGCTCGCAACTCGCCCGACAACCCCGAGTGCTCGTGTAAGATTTTCTTGTGTGACAGACAGTTTCATATCGACAATCCTTTCTTTTTATCTGGTTGATATAGTAATAGGTGCTGTGGATACTGTGGAAACCATGATGAATAACAGAGGTATGATCTGCCCACTACTTGTGTAAAACGCTGCGATCGCTGGCGTGGATAAATCGGGGAGAAGTAGGGGTTATCCACCAGCCAGTAAGGCTTTCGTATGGTGTGCTTTTGATGCTGTGGATGACTACCCACGAGCTGTCCGCGGGTTATACGACCAGCTGTGCACGGCTTTTCCACAGATGCTGCGAAAAAAACACATGGCTTAGGCATAGAGCTTGTCCCGGATATCAGCGACCTGCTCACGGATGAGGTAGTCGAGCTTAATGGATTTTTCGATTTTTTCGACCGAATGGATGGCGGTCGTATGGTCTTTGCGGCCCAGCTCATTGGCAATTTGTGGAAAGCTCATGTGGAGCTCGCTGCGCAGCAAGTACATGGCAATTTGTCGTGGCACGACGATATGCTTAGCCCGCTTAGCACTACAGATTTCTTTGCTATCGATCTGAAAGTGGCGGGCAGTCTTGTCGATAATCTGCTTGGCAGTAAGGTGCTGGGGGCGACTGCGCCGGACGTTACCAAGCAAACCCTCCGCTGTCATTATGTCAGGAGCTACGCCACGCATCTCAGCATAAGCAAGAAGCTGATTAAGTGCGCCCTCGAGCTCGCGGATATTTGTCTTGACGTTCTTAGCCAGGTATTCCACAGTGTCACGCTCAAGTGTCACGCCAGCGAAGCTCGCTTTGGTCTCGACGATCGCGCAGCGCGTCTCAAAGTCTGGCATCTGGATATCGATTGCCATCCCCCATTCAAAGCGACTGCGCAAGCGCTCCGTCAGGGTAGGGATGCTGTGCGGTGGTTTGTCGCTACCGATGATAATCTGCTTATTAGCCTGATGGAGGGCATTGAAGGTGTGAAAGAACTCCTCTTGAGTCTTCTCACGCCCGGCAATGAATTGCATATCGTCGACGATCAGTACATCAACATTGCGGTACCGGTCAGAAAAACCAGCCTTTTTGAAGCGGATCGACTCGATAAATTCTTTGACAAACGTCTCAGAGCTTAGGTAGGCGACCTTTTTGCTTGGGTCTCGCGCGAGGATCTCGTTGCCCACCGCTTGGATGAGGTGCGTTTTACCGAGGCCAACGCCACCGTAGATGAAGAGGGGATTATACTTCGTACCAGGGCTATGTGCGACTGCTTGGCAGGCGGTGTAGGCGAGGTCATTACTCGAGCCGACGATGAAATTCTGGAAGGTATAGCGCGCGTTGAGGCTGGTTGCTGGTGTCGGAGAACTAGAGTGTGAAGGAGTAGTTGGCTTACTAATGAGTGCTGCTGCTCGCTCCTCGACGCGATCGGCTGGCTGGCCAGTGGTTTCGCGGCTAATGACGGTGCGTTTTTTGCCGTGTTTGTTTACCACATAAGCGATACGCGACACTTCAATACCACTGTGCTGCAGCGCTTCTTTGACAATGCTATCGTAGCGCACCTCAAACTGGCGAATCGCAAAAATATTCGCTACGCCAATGGTAATCACCCCGTCTTTGTTGCTGAGCATCTCGGTATTAGCAAACCACGTCGAAAAAATACCGCTTGGTATCGACACTTCAATCTCACCCAAAACACTCTTCCACAGGCTGTGGTACACTGGCTTTTGCTGCTCCTTGTTTGTTATACAATGACTCCTTTTAGTATAAGAAAAAACCGACTTTTCCACAACCGTGAGAAATACAACAACGGGTCGAGTACAAGAAGAGCAACAGGGGTGAAGTTTTTCCACAAAAATACAGTACCTCTGTTAAAGTGTGGATAACTCGCGAACAAATGTGGATAAACAATTTGGCTATGCTTATGACAGAGGCTACTTGGAGGTAAAAATCCACTAAATGGGTGAAAAGTTGAAAGATCTCGGGCAATCGCGTATAATAGCAATGATATGCCAAAACGAACTTACCAACCACACACTCGTCATCGCGCTCGGACGCACGGGTTTCGGGCACGGATTGCTACCAAGGCAGGCCGCAATGTGCTCAAGCGCCGCCGCGCCAAGGGCCGCGCTCGCCTCGCACTCTCGTAGTGAGATGATAGCAAAATGACGAAAATAACCCACTGCTTGGTGGGTTATTTTATCTCGGCCTGTGAGTAGATTTGCTATAATACAGCTATGTTACAGCAACGATATCGGTTTCATGGCTATGGCGGGCTACGCTATTTGTATCGCCATGCGAGTGCCGAGCGATCACGCTTGCTGACCGTCAAGTACGTTGCCAATCGCCGCCGGCGTATGCCGCGAATTGCCGTCGTGGTGAGCAAAAAGGTGCACAAATCTGCAGTAGGGCGCAACCGCATTCGCCGCCGTATCTACGAGATTCTGCGCCAGCACATACCGCACTTTACAGGAGTGTACGATGTTGCGCTGATCATTACCTCAAGCGAAGTACTTACCACGCCGCACGATGAGCTTGCGTTGGTAGTGACAAATCTGCTTGTGCGAGCTGGCATTTGCCCTGGTAGGATAACGCCGGGTGATGATGCGGATAAGCAAGAATAATAATTTGTGACGACTGAGTCTTTTTGTGTTATCTTTTGCATATCAATTTGACTCAAAGTAATGTCGAGAATTTTTAAATATACTGTGGTATACAAAACTCAAAATATTCTACACGAGATTATTTTTGATTCATTATTAAGATGAATTGCAAGCTTGGTGAGTGTTATTTTCTAAGATTGAGAAAGCTCTTGTACACTACATTATTAGGAGTATTTCGGACGTATCACTGGTTGACTTTTAAAAAATACTTCGCCACAATTCATCTTCCGTGGCCACCTATGATACAATAAATGCAGTAATCGGAGTCAATATGTTTGAGACAATAATTTTACAGCCCATTTTTAATGCACTTTTGCTCATCTATAGTATCATCCCTGGTGGTGACTTTGGCGTAGCGGTGATTCTCTTCACAGTTATCATCCGCTTCTTGCTCTATCCACTACTTAAGCGGCAGCTCCACCAGAGCAAACAGATGCGCAAGATGCAGCCTGAGCTGGCTAAGATCAAGAAAGCGGCTAATGGCAACCGTCAAGTAGAAGCGATGCAGCAGATGGAACTGTATAAGAAGTACGGTATCAAGCCATTTCGCTCGATTCTACTACTCTTTATTCAGATTCCGATCTTTATCGGCCTCTACCAGGTGATCATGATTATCTCGCTTCACCGCGACCAAGTGGCGCGCTACATCTACGAGCCGCTCAAGAATATCGATGCCATCAAGACCATTATCAATCACCCCGAGCAGTTCAACCACACCATGCTCGGCTTTATCGACCTCACTAAGGTAGCGCTTGGCAAGGATGGTATTGTCTGGCCGCTTCTCGCTCTCGCAATCATCTCAGCTCTCACTCAGTATGTGATGACTAAGCAAACTATGCCAACTGGCAAGAGCACTAAGCGTTTCCGCGACATCATGAAGGAGACGGCCGCTGGCAAAGAGGCTGACCCCGCCGAGATGAACGCCGCAATGATGCGCAATATGGCGAAGTTTATGCCAGTGATGATGTTTATAATCATGATGGGCTTGCCAGGGGCATTGGCGCTCTACTACACGGCATCTAACCTAGTAGCGGTGGTGCAGCAGTCATATCTCCTCGGCAAAGACAAGCAAGAGCTTGAAGCAATTGCTGATGAAGTAGATATTACAACGCCTGCCAAGAAAAAGTCGACGAAAAAGCGCGCCAAAGCGGCTACAGAAGCCAACATCACACGCATCAAAGCCAAAGAATAACAGAGGAGGAGAACCCGATGGATCGATACCAATCAGTAACATTTGCCCGAGAATATCTCCAGAACATCATCTCATTTTTTGGCGAAAATATTGCGGTATCGGGTGATGACGATGGCGAGGTGATGACACTTCGGGTAGAGTCGTCGGACATCAATAGTATCTTGATTGGCCGCGGGGCAGAGACACTACGGGCATTGCAATATATCGTCTCGTCGGCGCTGCGGGCGCAAAATGCCGCAGTAGTGCGCGTGAGTGTTGATATTGCCGATTATAAAAAGCAGCACGAGGAAAAGATTGCCGACAAAGCCAGGGGCTGGATCGAGCGCGTGCGTGCAACTGGTGAGCCCTACACCGCCCACCTCAACCCAGCCGATCGACGCATCGTTCACCAAGTTGCTGCCGACGCAGCTGGTATCACGACCATCTCCGAAGGCGAAGGCCGCGAGCGCCATGTGATCATTCAGCTGGAAGAGGCTGAGTAAAAGCTACGCTATGATATATTTTATAACCGGTCAGTGATGGCCGGTTATTTTTGCAATAATAATATCAAATAGCTACTTCGTAGCCGCGTGCTAATTCTTGTGCCCACTCCACTGTTTTTAATAGAACGCGACACGGAGCAGAGATAGAGTATTATCATAAAATGACATTACACATATAAGGCAAGAGAGAATAGACTCATACTAAGGTGAATGAGACTTTACGATTCTGATTGCCGCAGTGCTCGCTCATACACCGCTAACGTTTCCTTGCCGCAGCGCTCCCACGAGTAGCGGGCAGCTTGGGCTTTGCCTTTGACGATGAGCTCGCGACGGCGAGCTGGCTGGCTGAGGACGCGGTCAATTGCACTAGCAATGGCATCAACATCGAGTGGATCGAAGTACTCGGCAGCATCGCCCAAAATCTCGGGCATACACGAGGTATTGCTCGATATAACAGGGGTCGTGCCATACGCCATCGTCTCGAGTGGCGGTAGGCCAAACCCCTCCATTAGTGATGGAAAGACGTATGCCTCAGCTTTGTTAAGCAGCCAATCGCGCTGCCCGTCGGGGATAAACCCAGTGAAGTGAATATTGCGATAGCCTTGCTGCTGGTAGTAGGCTTGGTTGCGCTTGGTGTCTTCATTTATTCGCCCCACAAAGACCAGGCCAAGGTCTGGCCAGTGACTCAGCAGCTGCTGGTGTGCGGCCGCGAGGCGGCGCAGATTTTTATAATCAGGCTGCTGCCCAACGTAGATAATAAACCGCTTGAAGGGAAGGTCGATATACGGCGTGAGCTGCCCAGGATGCACCTCGCCTGCCTCGTAGATGACCGAGATTTTGCCATCGGGGATCTTAGTAAAGTCCTGGTATTCCTGCTTGGTTGTCTGAGAAATAGTGATGATATGCTCACTGGTGCGGGCAATCCGCCGAAACACCCAGCGCCCTACCAATTGTTTGAGATGAAACACCAGCCAATTTTTATCGGAATTATACGTCTTGAGAAGGGTCATATCGTGCACTGTTGTGACGTGATTACCTCTGTAAAAGACCGGTTGCTGCGGCATGCAAAAGTGCACTAAGTCGGGCTTCAGCTCATCCAGATAGCGGCGAAAGCCTAGCTGCTCTGCCAGCGAATAATTAGCAAAGTCGACCGTGCGGATGGTGAAGTTAGGGTTGTGTGGTTGCCAGTAGTCGCGGTCCTTAGTAGGAACGAGGATGCTATAGCGGTTGGTCGTATCAAGCCGCTCCAGCTGCTCAAGCAGCTTCACGACATATGTGCCCGTGCCAGAATTGATCACGCGGGCGTCGATTGCAATATGAAAACTCATACTTTCTAGTATACAGCCCCTGCACCGAAAGCGCCAGATGGACAAAGGTATGTCAAGGCGGGTAATGATAATCTAAATTCTTATATAAAAGTGCTATAATACCCATATTACGAGTAATATGATGAAACTACCACAACACATAGCAGCCCAGACGAATCTGGTACAGATAGAATATATTCTTCACCAGGCGGGCTACCACATCACTGGGATAGACAGCCAGCGGCCCTGGGGCGGGTTTATCTGTATTGACCCGGCGCAGGCAGGGCAGTTTGCGGCGGATTTCTTTGCGGCATCGGATGTAATAATTAAGGACAATGCTCATGTATCGCTCAGTCTTAAGATTCTTTTTGTCCAGCCAGGCGCACGCCTCAGCTGGCAATATCATCATCGGCGGGCGGAGTTGTGGTGTTTTCTCACCACTGGCGCGTATTATTGCAGTATGAGCGACGATCTACCACCTCAGCCAACACCAGCTCAGGCGGGTGATATCGTAAGGCTGGCGGCAGGGGAGCGCCACCGTGCTTGCGGTGATGCTCAGCACCCAACGATCATTGCTGAGCTCTGGCAACACACCGACCCAGCGCACCCATCAACAGAGGATGATATTGTGCGGGTGGTGGATGATTATCAGCGCCAATAGTGATTATAAGTGGATATTGAATTGAGCTTGTGACCTCTGAATAAGCGGGTCATCAAACAAGCAACTACTTATAATTTATCTAATTGGGATATTCTTGGTGCGATGAGGCTGAATTGATTCAATATACGGTATTTTTGAGGATCGAATACAGCATAGTGTAGCCATAATGCATCGTTAGAGCTTATTTTAAGTAAAAGTCTCATCTCTCCGTTGTTCGAAAAACAATACGATCATACAAACAATAATTCCACACCAGCGATGCACCAGTGGCAATGATTTTTGCGAGCAACAACACAAGTGACTCGGCATGAATAATAGAGGCCAGGATAGGCGAAGCGCAGAAAATAACCACATTTTGCAGCCCCCACAAGCCCGCCAGAGTGATAACAACAAACAAGATCAGTTGCCGGCGCACATCACCCTGAGCGCGAAATGTGTACGACTTATTAGCAAAAAAGCTAAAAATAAAGGCCGCGCCTGTTGATACTGTATTGGCCGCGAGCTTTGGTAGGCCAAGTGTGGTGAGTCCAAATAGCAAGCCAATATCGATCGCTGTATTAATCCCGCCAACAAGCGCAAACCGCAGCAGCTTACCTCTGTTATTTGCGATGACGAGCCTCACGATGCTCCTCAACGAGATAGGGTGGGCGCTGCTTCGTTTCGCTAAAAATCCGGGCGATGTACTCGCCAATAACTCCCAAACTCAGCAGCTGCACTCCACCAAGGAAGAGAATCACTGCCATGAGCGATGAATAGCCTGCACCAGTTGGCACACCAAACAGTGGTCGGATGAGTAGATAGAGGATATAGATTGAGGCCAAGAAGGCGATAAGGAAGCCCAGCACGGCCGAGATACGCAGTGGCGCGGTCGTAAAGCTCGTGATGCCGTCAATGGCCAGGTTAATGAGCGTGCGGGGGTTTTGCTTGATGGTGCCAGCAGCCCGTGGGTCGCGGTCATAGAGAATCTCCTTCTTTTTGTAACCCACCCAACTAAAGATCGCTTTGGTATTGCGCTGAGATTCGCGCAGCTGGGTAATAGCAGTGACGCAGCGCTTGCTCAGTAAGCGGAAGTCACCCGTGTCGATCTGGACAGGAATATGCGTCGTACTCTGGAGGAGGCGGTAGTACCAAGCGGCAGTTTTTTTCTTGAGCCAAGTCTCGCCTGAGCGGCTTCGGCGCCGCGCATACACATCATCATACCCCTGTTCCCACAGCCCAATCATCTGCGGGATCAGCTCTGGTGGGTCTTGCAAGTCGGCATCAATTACCACGACAGCATCACCCGCGGCGTGGTCGAAACCAGCGAGCATAGCAGCTTCTTTACCAAAGTTGCGCGAGAGATTGAGGTAGGCAATAGCAGGGTTGTGCTGCTGCTCGATCTGGATGAGTTCGAGTGTGTGATCCTGGCTGCCATCATTAATAAATAAGAATTCGAACTGGTAGCGGCGGCGATCGACACTGTGCTGCAGCGTCTCGAGCCGGGCAAACAGCTGTGGTAAAACAGCTGCTTCGTTGTAGGCAGGAATAAGAATGGTGATTGTTTTCATCGTAGCCTTATTGTATCACTTATTGGTTGGTATGAGCGCGATGAGCGACTGGATGGACGATGCCACCACTGCGCCACTGGCCTCGAGCCGTGCTGTCTTGGCCTGGGCCGACTCCAGCTCATTTGTGCCAAGGATCGCCCCAGCATGGCCCATCTGTACTCCAGATGGTGCACTGTGGCCCGCAATGTAAGCATAGACCGGTTTGCTTATATGACGCTTAATATAATCCGCCGCGGCAATCTCGCTCGTGCCACCAATTTCACCGATCAGCACAATCTGCTCTACCGCCACATCCTGTTCAAACAACTGCAAGCAATCAATAAAGCTGCTGCCGCCAATCATATCGCCGCCAATCCCAATCACATAGCGCTGGCCAATACCCGCCTGAGCGAGAAGACTCATTGCTTCGTAGGTGAGCGTGCCACTGCGGCTAACGATGGCAGTGTGGCCTGGCGTGGCGAGCGTGGCAGGGATGATGCCGAGGTTGTGCACGCCGGGGATGAGAACGCCAGGGCAGTTGGGGCCGATCAAAATCGAAGAACTGGTTGCCAGGCGTTGTTTTATATGCAACATATCGTGGACAGGCACGCCCTCGGTGATACAAATAATGAGTGGCACCTCTGCATCAATTGCTTCCATAATCGCTGCTTTGGCATAGGCTGCTGGCACAAAAATGACGGAAATATCGACAGGCTGCTGCGCCTGAATTTCGCGAATCGTTCGGAAGACAGATACGCCGTGTACCTCTGTAACCGATTGGTTGGGTGATGTGCCACCAACGATATGTGTACTACTTGCCAACATACGCTCGGTATGAAATGAGCCATGTTTGCCAGTTATACCCTGGACAATAACATGCTTACCACGAAAGATATCAGGGATCATCATACAGCCTCCTCCAGAATGTGAGAGAGATTATCGTAGAGTGGAATATGTTCGCGGGCAAGGAGCGCCTTAGCTTCGGCCTCATGGTTACCCGTCAGGCGGACAGCGAGTGGTGGGAGGTCAGGTAGCTGCTGCTTGGCACTAATAATGGCCGCCGCTACGTCGTCGCAGCGCACAATACCACCAAAGATATTAATAATGATGAGTGCCACGGCAGGGAAGCGGGTAATCTGCTTAAAGCTAGCCAGGATTTTCTCTGGAGTTGCCGTGCCACCAATATCAAGAAAATTAGCTGGCTGCACACCGCGGGCAGTCACCGCATCGATGGTTGCCATTGCCAGGCCTGCACCGTTGGCAATCGTCGCAACCGTCCCATTATGGTCGAGCGTGACGAAATTATGATCCTCCAAGGCTGCTTCGTGCCACTGCGGGTGGCGAAACAGCGCCGCGTCGTCGATCGTCATTTTTGCATCACCAGCGATGAGCTGGCCATCTGTCGTCACAACGAGTGGGTTAATCTCGAGTAATAGACAATCGTTGTCAATAAAGCAACGCAAACAATTTGCCACCATATCCTCAAGCGCAAAGGCCTGCTCTGGCAGAGACAAATACTCCACTAGTGCTTCGGCTACAGTATGAACTGTTTGCAGTGCAATGGCCTGGCGAAAGAACGCTGCACGATTGTGTTCTTCCACATCAATGCCACCACTCGTGTGGGCGAGTAGCTCGATGGATGATTGCTCACGGTTAATAGTAAACGAAATGTAACATTCGCGGGCGATGGAGAGAACTTCCTCGGCAAGAAGCTTTGTGGGGGTGTAGCCACCGATATCGAGAGCAAAGAGATGCTGAATGGTTGGTGTAACAGCGGATTGCTCGCGGACAATCACCACACCACCTGCCTTGCCGCGGCCACCGATCGGAACTTGTGATTTGAGGACGATAGGGGCGGTGGGCACTACTGTTGCAGATTGTACAACATCACTCTGCGGTACTGCCACACCAGCCTCGGCCAAGCATTGCTTGGCTTGGTATTCAAGAAGACGCATAGGTATTATTGTACGCATAGATGGCGAATATGCAAAATAATTACATGCGCAACAGGGGTGATAAGACGCAGGTTAATTGTGCACTAGTAGAGTATGGTATGTTACTTTCATATGAAAGCCGGTCTTTAAAATTCGCTTCTTTAGTGCTGACCTGTCATCTCAAGCCGAGCTATTTACCAGTAAAAAACTTCCGGAATTTGAGTAGACCTGTTTGGTTGGGTAGTGGTCCGTTGTGAATAATACTACGGATATAATCGACCGATACGTTGCGCTGCCGCTGGATAGTAAAGCGCTGCCGATAGGCCGCTGGCTGGCGAATAACAGAAGCGAGCATACCACGTAGTGCTGGCCAACCATTGCCATGGCGCAGTGCACTAAAGAATACCAGCCAATAGGTGAGGCAAAAGCGCGCTCCAATCGACCAAAACAGCCGTCCTGGTACATTCTTGATAAAAATAAGCGGTAAGTTCTTAAAGGTGTTGTATACCGCGAGCCCTGGAACTTTGCTACTGCTGGCACCAACCTTGTGGTATGCGACGGCGTGCGGCGTGAAGCGCACCGTCCAGCCTGCCAGCTGCGTGCGAAAACTGAGGTCGACATCTTCGTAGTACATGAAGAATGCTTCGTCAAAAAGGTCAACAGTGTCGAACAGTGCCGTGCGATACACTGCTCCACCACCCGTTGCACCAAACACTGCTCCGGCCTCTGTTGGTGCATGGCTAATTGGCTCATCACGGTGGCGCGGGCCAGGCAAACCCCAGGTGGTGTAGAAATCGCCCGAGCTATCGATGGTTGTCCCATCGCGACGAGCGAGTAGCCCAGTGGCAATGCCACAGTGCGGATGAGCTCGCAGCTCGTCCACTAGGGCTTGGCACCAGTGTGTGTTAGCAACTGCGTCGGGGTTAAGCACGCCAACAAAGCGAAATTGCTGCTTCTGTGCATAGCGCAGGCCTGTATTAATACCACCAGCGAAGCCGAGGTTGCGCTGGTTCTCAATAATGACGAGACTGAGCGCAGGGTGCTTAGCTTGATATGAGCGGAAGCGTGCCACCGAGTCATCATGCGAGTCGTTATCGACGACAATAATGGTTGGCACTAGCGTCTGCTGCGCCAACGAATCGATGCATTCTAGAGCATCATCGGCGCCGTTCCAGTTAAGAACTATGATTGCAAGATTGTTTTTTACCACGGTCATATTATATAATGGCCAGAGAAACTATGAAAGTAACAAATCTTTTGCAACGAAAAAACCGCATCTTGCTGCGCGAGTTGGTCGTAACGGACTTCAAGCTACGCTACCAGGGATCGGTGCTGGGTTATTTGTGGTCAATCCTCAAGCCGATATTTTTGTTTATTATTTTGTATATCGTGTTCGATAAATTCCTCGGCCTTAGTAAACAAGTCGAGCACTATCCAGCGTATCTTTTAGTGGGAATTGTGCTATGGAACTTCTTTAGTGAGGCGACAGTGCAGGGGCTGCAGTCGATCGTCTCGCGCGGCGACCTTATTCGCAAGATCAACTTTCCCAAGTACATTATCGTTATCTCAGGTACGATCTCGGCCTTTATTAACCTTGCCATCAACATGGTGGTGATTTTAGGTTTTTGTTTGGTTAATGGCGTACAGTGGTCGCTTGAGGGATTGTTGGTTATTCCACTCATCCTCGAGCTTTATGTACTCTCCCTAGCGGTGGCATTTTTCCTTGCGACGATCAATGTGAAATACCGCGATATTGGCTACCTATGGGAGATCTTTATGCAGGCTGCCTTCTATGCCACGCCGGTTATTTATCCTTTGCAGATGGTAATGGAGCGCATGCCAGCTGCTGCGCCATATCTCATGCTCAACCCAGCAGCCCAGATCATCCAAGACGTCCGCCAAGTGCTCGTAACACCCCAGACTATCCAGCTCTACGATCTTGTTTCCTTCCCGTGGGTGCTCATTCCATTTATTTCGATTATCATTATCATTTTGTTGGCGGTGTTTTATTTCCGGCGCAACCAACAGTATTTTGCGGAGAGTATCTAGATGGCGCAACCAATCGTTGTTATCAATAACCTCACGAAGTCCTTCAAGATCCCGCTAGAGGCAAGTTCGGGCATCAAGCAAAAGCTCATTAATCTCCTCAAGGGGCGCAAAGGGTATAGGGTCTTTACTCCGCTTAAAGATATCGATTTTACCATTAACGAGGGAGATTTCTTTGGTATTGTCGGGCGCAATGGCTCAGGTAAGAGTACGCTACTCAAGACAATCGCTGGTATCTACACCCCCAATAGCGGAAGTGTCGAAGTGGGTGGCTCGCTGGTGCCGTTTATCGAGCTGGGTGTTGGCTTTAACCCAGAGCTAACTGGCCGCGAGAATGTCTTTCTCAACGGTGCATTGCTGGGCTTTAGTCATGACGAGATGGAGGCAATGTATGATAAAATTGTCGACTTTGCCGAGCTGGGTGACTTTATGGAGGAGCGGCTCAAGAATTATTCCAGTGGGATGCAGGTACGCCTGGCTTTCTCTATCGCCATCCGTGCCCATGCCGATATCTTACTGCTAGACGAAGTCTTGGCGGTAGGGGATGAAGCCTTTCAAAAGAAATGCTATGCTTACTTCGATAAGCTTAAGCGCGAAAAGCGCACTGTTATCCTCGTCACGCACGACATGTCGGCGGTGGAGCGCTTTTGCAACAAGGCAGTGTTTATCGAGGATGGGAAGGTGAAGATGATTGGCAAGCCATACCGCATCGCCGCCGCCTATAGCCGGAGCAATATAAAGAGCTACAACGAGTCAGAAGGGCTAGACGAGCAAATATCAGATGACTTCGATATCACGCTGCGCGGCAGTGATGGTAACGAACAGACAGTGTATGAGTATAACGAAACTATGACGGTGGAGTTAGAGTGGCAGCAAACAGGGGTCAAGCACGTTGGTGTCGCAATCTTCCGCGAGAATGGTGAGTATGTTTATGGCCCGAACACCTACCAAGAAAAGGTGAAGATTGCTGACAAGAATCGCGCGACTTACACTGTGCAGCTCAACCTCAACGAGGGGAGTTATTTCATCAAGGCTGGCTTGATGGGGGCGGACGACACGAAGACGATCGCCTTTACTGAGGAGGGGCCGCACTTCTCAGTGCAACGTGATTATGATCATGGCCGGTGGGGTGGTGTTACCAAGCTCAAGCATACCTGGAAATAGGGAGAAATGTCGTATATATTACATCATCTGACGCACCTTATCAAAGCCAATCGCCATCTCTACCGCGCGGTACGTTACCTCTTAGCGCCGTATCGAGTCTATCTTGATGCTCGCCAGCGTCGCATCTACGATACATGGCAGCGTCAGCATACTGAGCAGCCGCCAGCACTTGCCTCACTTACTGAGCAACCGCTTATCTCCATCATTGTACCGACGTATAATACGCCGATTCCATTCCTGCGAGAGATGGTACAGTCGGTGGTGGTGCAGTCGTACCCACATTGGGAACTCATCCTCGTTGACGATGCCTCGACTAATGAGACTACTCGTCAGGCGATCCGTGACTTAGCCGAGGACATACCGCAGCTCAAGCCATTCTTTTTGGACAAGAATCGTCACATTGCTGGTGCGACCAACTATGGCATTGCACAGGCTACGGGCGAATACATTGCGCTGCTTGACCATGATGATACTCTCCATCCTGATGCACTTCTGTGGGTTGCGGCCGCGATCGACCGCACTGGTGCGCAGTTTGTCTATACCGATGAGACGAAGATGGATGAACATGGCCAGCCGTATCAGCCGTTCTTTAAGCCCGACTGGAACGCAGATTTTTTGCGCGCGGTGAATTACATTACACACTTTGCTGTCATGTCGCGCAAGTTACTCACAGAGGTCGGCGGTGAAAATGGGTCGTATAATGGCACGCAGGATTGGGAGTTGTTCTTGCGCCTGACACGAGCTTTGCAGCCCGAGCAGATTGCTCATGTGCCGCAGATCCTCTACTATTGGCGTGTTCACCAAGCCTCTACAGCGAAAGACCTTGATGCTAAGCCTTACGTCATCGATGCGCAGCGCCGCGCTCTCGAGGCAGACAGCGCTGCTCGCCAGGTACAGACCCAGGTAGAGCGCGACCCGCAGTATGGCGCTCAGTGGCAGATGAGCTATATTTTAGGCAAAACATACAGCACTGACACCGCATCGTTTGATGAGTCGACCACTGTTGGTCAGCTGCTTGAGATAACCACTGCCGAGATGATATGCCTGACGCAGCATAATGCACTGCCCGCTGCTACGCTGCAGCACCTCGCTGCCGATGCCGCTCGCCCAATGATCGGTGCAGTGATACCGCGTATTACTAATGAGCAGCAGGTGATTGCAAATTTGTCGTCGATTTTGCAACCATCGGTGGTGGATCTGCTTCGGCAGCTCAGTCGGCGCTCATTTACCAAACATATCTACTTGACAGCCCGCTATAATCTTGGTATTATCGACGCACCAACAGTGGTGGTGGCGCGTACCAAACTTGCCACCCTTGCGCCAAATACACCGCTTACCAGTGCTCAGATAACTGCTGCACTCTGTGGTAAAGGATACAACACACTATATAACCCGCACGTAACGCCAGAGGAGGACGTATGATCAGTAAAGTACACAAAGCCGCCAAGAAAAGCATGAAGATTATCAAAGACGATGGAATGATTGGCTTTGGTAAGCGCGCCACGAAGTATGCCTACTATCGTAAATTCCCCGAGCGTAAACAGAAGTATTACAAAGATATCCTCTTTATCAACGGCTGCACTTTACCGCACCCTGAGCGCTACCGCGTGGCACACCAAATGGAGCAGTTGATGTCGCAGGGGCTAACGGTGGAGAGTGTGTTTTATGATCGACTCTCGCTGGATGATCTCAAGTATTATCGTGGCTTCGTCTTCTTTCGTTGCCCAGTGACAGAGACGGTGCGGGAATTTATCAAGCAAGCAAAATTCTTCAACAAGACCTGCTTCTTCGATATCGATGATCTTGTCATTGATCAAACATACACCGACGGTATCAAATACGTCCAGCAGATGAACCAGGCCGACAAGCAGCTCTATGACGATGGGGTGAACCGCATGCGCGAGACACTTAAGCTTTGTGATCACGTTGTGACGACTACAACGCAACTGTGCGATGAGCTACAAAAGTACACCACCGGTGATGTACTGATTAACCGCAATGCTGCCTCTGATGAGATGATCAAGACGTCTAATATGGCACTGGAAGACCTTAAGGATGGTGTTATCAAGAAGGATGAGAATAAGCTGATCATTGGGTACTTTAGTGGGAGTATTACGCACAATGAGGACTTTGAGCTGGTGATCCCAGACTTGATTCGGCTGTTCGATGCGTATCCGCAGCTCCACCTCAAGATTGCTGGTATTCTCGATGTACCGGCCGCGCTTGAACCATATAAAGAGCGGGTGATGACGTCAGGCTTTGTCGATTGGCGGGAGCTACCTAAGGTGATGGTGGACTGCGATATTATTCTTGCACCACTGGTCGATACAATCTTTAACCGTGCGAAGTCTGAAAACAAATGGCTTGAGGCTGGCCTCGTCAAGGTACCGACGGTGGCGAGTCAGGTGGGGGCCTTTGCCGAGCAAGTGAAGGACGGCGAGACGGGCCTCTTAGTTGGCGCGGATAATGATTGGTATGCAGCGCTCGATCGCCTCATTACCGACAAAACACTGCGCACTCAGCTGGGTGAAAATGCACACAAGATTGCCGCCAATGATTATTCGACGGTCTACACTGGTTACACGCTTGCATCGTTTATACGGAAGCGCTTAGCGCGCAATATTGGCTTTGTTTTGCCTTCGACGGATATCTCGGGTGGAGTGATCGTTGCCGTCAAACACGCTGACATTCTCCGCAAGGCGGGCTGGGATGTAACGCTGATCGATTCAGTAAGCAAACATGCCCTTAAGCAGGCCAAAAAGACTTACCAATACCGTTCTGAATTGCCAGGTTTTAATGTTATTACGGCGCACAAGACGAAGATAGAGGCCTTCTTCGACACGCAAGTGGCGACGCTGTGGTCAACGGTAGAGATTATTAAAAAGCACCCCAATGTACGCAATCGGCTCTACTTCGTCCAGAACTTCGAGACTGATTTTTATATCCCCGGCACAGGTGGGCCACGCTTCGCGGCTAACGCATCGTACTGCGACCAGTCGGGTGTGCGCTATGTAACAATGTCGCTCTGGTGCCAGAAGTGGCTCAAAGATATGTTTGGCAAGGATGCGAAGTATGTCTCGAACGGCATCGATATCGAGTATTATCCATACCGCGAGCGCGATTTTGACAGTGGTCGTAAGATAAAAATCCTCGTTGAGGGTGATAGTAAGAGCGAGTATAAGAACACCGACGAAGCCTTCCGCATCATCAACCAACTCGACCCTGCGAAGTATGAAATTTCATACTTGTCGTACCGTAAAGAGCCGAAGGACTGGTACCGCGTCGATACATTCTACAATCGCATTGCGCCCGAGAAGGTTGGCGAAGTATACGCCAGCTGTGATATTCTCATCAAAACAAGCATCCTCGAGAGCTTCTCCTACCCACCACTCGAGATGATGGCAACTGGTGGTCTTGCAGTAGTGGTACCCAATGGCGGTAATGTCGAATACCTCAAGGATGGTGAGAACTGCCTCCTCTACCAGCAGGGTGATATAGCGGCTGGTGTAGCGGCTGTAGAGCGTCTGGTAGCGGACAAAGCGCTGCGTGACAAGCTCATCGCTGGTGGCCGCCAAACTGCCAACGACTATCAGTGGAAGAATATTGAGGAGAAAGTGGCGGCAATTTACGAATAGCCCATAATTGTTTTATTATAGTGATATTGTGGTATAAAAATAGGAAGTACTATGAGAGAGAAGCCCAACCAAACATATGAACCCTATCAAGAAAACCAGAGCCAAGCGGAACACACACCATCAACGAGTAGTGAGATGACAGCAGCTTCAGTGGCGAATTCGCCCCAAGAAATCTCTATCGCAGCAATCGCTAAGAGAATAAAATCCTGGTGGAAAGAGCGGCACTGGAGGCCGGGCGACCCTTTTTATACAGTAGGGCCAATTGACCCGGGCGATCCTGTGGCAAACGTGTATCCAAAATCTGCAAGAAAATTTTTGCGTGATCACGAGATGACGTGTAGAGAGTATGACATTACGACGAGCTAGCTAGAGTGGGTCTTACAATCACTCACTCTTCTCGACGAGCTTAATCATCACTGCTTCGACATGTGAGCCGGACCGGTCGCCAGCTATTTCGCTATTCTTTTTCCAGCCTTGCCAACCTACCCAGGAGAGGTGAGTGTTGTAATAAATATCGTAGCGAGCGGCGTCGGCGGGACTGAGGCTAAGCTTGAAGGCTTCGAGCGCTTTACTCTGGCCAGTCGTTCCACAGGGCTGCGATGGTGAGAGAGTGATTGGTGGGAACCACTGGCCAGCAGTTTTTGCTTCGCACTGGATGGCAATAGGTGAACCATCGCGCAGCGATACGGCTTTGCCGAGGCGGATTGCCTCGAGGTAGCGTGATTTGCCAGTAGTGCCAGCCATAATGGGGTGCGATACATCGGGCATCCAGCCGATGTATCCTACGTGGGCAGCGTAGCTCAGTTGGTAGAGATCGGGCACGGCAGTATTGGTTGGGTTATAAAAGGCACCGCTAGGCAAGCTGAGTGTATGTTTCGGCACAAGGCGCACCTCTAGTGCTTCGAGCTGTCGGTAGGCACCGGTCGAACCAGCTGGTTGGCCATTCTTAGCCCAGCCCATCCAGCCGACGTATTGCGAGTAACCTCGGTACCAGATATCGTATGCAGTGGCAAGTTTGCCAGTAAGTAAGAAGCGGACTGCCTCAATGGAGCGGAACTGCCCTGTGGTGCCGGATACGTCGCCTGCTTGTTTCCAATCTTGCCAGCCGACGTAGCTAACGTGTGATGAATATTGGATGTTGCCTGGCAGGCCCGTTGTGTTGTGGAGCGATGCTTTGATTGCTTCGATGCGGCGGCTTTGGCCAGTGGTACCGCTCATCATCTCATCGCGTACTTCTGGCTGCCAGCCAACCATACCGACATGTGAGCTGAGTGAGAGTCTAAGGGGTGATGAGTCGCCATGTGTTGCGATATTTTTATATGCTGCTCCAGATGACTCAGGCGCAGGCGTTCTTTTACGCACAAGCTTTATTTCGATCGCTTCGATAGCATTGTTAGCTCCGCCAGTTGCACCAGCTACTTCACCATTCTTGGCCCAGCCCATCCAGCCAATGTAACTCACATGGGTGCGATAGTAGATGTCGTACGCCTGGGCGAGAGTACCAGTTGGCTGGATCTTGACGGCAGTGATTGGCCGGCCAAGCCCTGTTGTACCCGATTGCATACTACCCTGCACAGTGGGCTGCCAACCACGCTCGTTGCTGTATGAGGCATAAGTTACCTCACCATCGATCGTGAGAGCTTGCATTGCCTTGCTTTGGCCAGTGACGCCTGTAATGCCGCGGTTATGAATTACCCCTGTCCAGCCGATGTAGCTGCTGTGCGATCGGAAGCTAATGAGTGGCCGGCTATACTGGGTCGAGCCAAACCAGTCGTTCCACACTCGCCAGAAGTTGCGGTTGCCATAGGCGCTGCAATGATCGCCTAAGCCATACATATTAGCCAGGGCTGCTTGATTGGGTTGGTAGGGTGTGTAGGTATAGAGTGCCGCTGTGGCCTTGCTCTCGATATATACATCGCCAGCGCCGCAGCCTCGCTGCACCACATTCCATAGGATATGATTGGTCGCAAACGGCTTTTTATACGACCACCACGGTTGCTGCATACTATCCAGATACCAGCGGATGAGCTGTGCTCCTGAGGCAACTTGCATCGAGAAGCCAGCATAGTTGCGATCGCAATTGGCACTACCACCCGGGCCACTATCGGGGCAGTGCGAGCCCATGGCATAGGTGTATTGGTTTTGGAGGGGCCAAGTGTCAGAGGTGAGCGGCCCAGCCGATTCGGTGGCGATCTTTACCAGCAGGACTTTGGGATTAAGATTATTCTGCTTAGCGGCATCGTAGATAATCTGCGCGGCGCTGACTGCTCCAGCGGGAATCACTCCACCGAAGTTATTGGCAGGGATGTAATTGCCCGGTGTGTATTTAGGTACTTCATAATAGTCCTTGAGGCAGACATATGGTGGCCCATGCCAACCTCGAGCGGCGGCATACTGTGCTCGGCTGATATCGCGCCGGCCGTGTTCGGCAGCAGGCTGCCGGCCATAGGTGTCGCATTGTGGGTTGAGGCTATTGAGAAACGCCTGAATATCTGCCACCGACATATCGTCGCTATTGGTAAAGAGTAAATCATCAACGATATTGCCTGCTCGCCAATCGGCTGCCGTTACTGCTTGGGCTGGATAGGAGAGGACAGTTGCAGCAAATAAACTCACACACAAAACACTAGCAAGGATATATCGCCAATATGTCGAGAAGGGGTGGGCGGCGGAGCATGATTGAGTCATCATCTAGCGAATCTCCTTATCAAGTGTCTTCGTGAGTGCCTTGCCATCAAGCGGCGTGACAGCGAGAGAGATATGCCACGTACCTTTGGGTAATGATCGGGCGGGCACAGAGAAGCCAGCACAGGTGGAATATTCTGGTTGGTAGATGATGGCAGCGTGCTGCTCAGAGCGCTGCTCGCTACTAGTGATCGTCAGCACGCACTGACCAGAGGAAAAGCCTTGTTCTTTCAGCTTAGTAGTCACAACGACCGTTTCACCTGACTGCTCAGCAGAGAGCTCAATATGCTTCGCTGACGTTGGGACTGGCGCGGGCTGAGCCTGGGTGGTGCGCTGCTGCGAGGTGTCTTTGGTAGTATTCGTGTCATGGTTTGTGTTGTTGTCTAGAAATGATTCTTTCGTGGCGGCATCGGTCTTGTGCTGTGTTTGTCTTTGGGTTGGCGTTGGCTCATCTGACAGGGGTGGCAGCGAGACGGGGCGCGTTGCGATATAGGCACCATAACCACCAGTGGCGACGAGCGCAATGCCACTACTAATGATGAGCGTGAGACGTTTTTTGGATAGAGTATGTAATAATTTCATAATGCTTGTGCTATTAGTGTTCTATGTCACTATAGCATAAGCGAAATGAAAGGGGAAGGTGGAAGATGGAATATCAAAAAATCCTTATATAATCCTATCTTCTCAATGGTATATCAGAACCTTACCAATTCTCGTATCGCTCTGTTTATATCACTCTCTCATTCAAGACACCACAAAGAGTAATATTCCCTACAAATGTCAATATCCCAGTGCTAGCACCGAAATCTTCTCTTATGCCACCGGTGGTACTGGTATCGGCGCGTGGTAAGCCCAATAGGTGCCAAAGGTATAGTACAGCAAAATTGCCCCGCAGCCAAAGAATATAAGGGCGTGAAACACCTTAGCCGAGGTAGCATGGAACCAAATATACTTGCGTAGCCACACCCCACAGGGGATGAGGAGCACGAGTAGCGCCGTAAAGTAACGCCCCTGCACTCCATCGGCGTAGTATGCACCAGCACCAAAGCGAATTGGTAGTAGCGCCCAGGCGGTGTACATCGCATATGAAACCGCTGCAATAAAGACGGCAACAGTAGTGAGGTTGGCCGCGGCTAATCGACCAGCAGCTGGTGCTAGTGCTTGTTCCTCAGCCTTATCACGCTTGATGAGTGCAAGAAAGACCAGCAGAAAGAGTGGAATCAAAACAAAGAGCGGCAGGTGATATTTGAAGCTTGAGAAGTCGCCCACACTACCACGTACTACGATATCGGTGTAGCCAATGTTTGGATTGATGTAGGTATTAAAGAGGATACGGATAAACCCAAGAGGGTTGTGATGCAGTGGATTATCGGCTGCGCCAGATGAAAGGAGCGCACCATCATAGATCTTTTGCCAGATGAGCAGTGCCGCTAGTGACACGATGCCAGCGCCCGCGATCAGCACCCACTTGTGCAGGTTGAAGGGGAGCTTCTTGAAAAGTGATGGTAGCTTGGATAGCTTGGTGTTTGGGATGAAGAGTCGCTTTGGTAAAAACAGCAGCGGGAAGAGCAGTAAACCATTTACCGCCTTGGTCAGTGCCAGCAGCGCTGCTATAGCTAAGAGGCCAGCAACTTGCTTGCGGCGGATCGGTGCTTCTTGGGTGTAGAGATTGAGTGTCATGGCAGTAATGAGGAATATCGCCACATTCGTCATGACGTCGCTCGAGAGTGAGGCGGCGAGATGAACCATTAGTGGTAACAACCCCACTACTGCAAAAACCCACTTACCAATTCGCACCCACTTGATAATGAAAAATACACTCAGCGCATAGAACAGTAAGTTTGCAATCCGCCCAAAGAGAATCGTCAAGCCCGTCGACCCATTGAAGAGATTAGCAATAAAAACACCAAGCGTTTGCGGCGCATGCATAATGGGTGCGTAACCCACGGCACTGTTGCACTTGCTTGTCTTGAGATTCGATCGATCAATAGGGCGCGAATAATCAGCACTGATATTGCCATGATACACCGATGATGCTCGGCCATTAACATCCGCTGGGTAGGTGCAGCGCTTGGACTCGAGACGCCCGTCAGCCAGCGCATACGCCCGCAAATAGTGCATATTCTCATCACTCACCGATAGCTGCGGCACAAAAAACGCCGACAATAAGCCAAACAATAAACACAGCGAAAGAAAGACTCGCTCTGGCCGTGCAATAAATGATTCGAATGATGCCCAATATTTCTTCATAACACGCCTGATTATAGAGCACAAATCACAACAGAGCAAATTATGGTCTAAATCGTGAGAAATAATCAACCAGTGGTATACTAAATAAGATTATGCAATCTAAAAATTATATCTGGAACTCCATCGGCTCCTTTTTGCAAAGTGCCATCTCGCCAGCGCTCCTGCTGCTTATTACGCGGCTTAATGGCATTGCTGACTCGGGAATTTTTTCCTTTGCGCTGTCGCTCTCGGTAGTGTTCTGGGCGATTGGTTTGTGGGGTGGGCGTACTTATCAGGTGTCGGATGTGCGCAAAGAGTTTAGCAGTAGCAGCTACCTTGCCGTTAAGCTCGTGACGTCGATCGTGATGATAGTGGGTGCGGTGCTGTTTTGTGCGGCAAATCACTATGATGTCGTTAAGTCGAGTATCATCATTGCGCTCGTACTCTTCAAGGCGCTGGAGGCAGTGGCTGATGCACTCTATGGCGTGATGCAAATCCACCACAGGCTCTACGTCGTTGGCTATTCGCTTACTATTAAGGCAGTGGGTGGTTTTGGAGTGTTTTTGCTCGTCGATATGCTTGTGCACAGTGTGCTGTGGGGGGTAATAGCAATTGTGATAGTCAATGCCCTCATGCTTGTGTTGTATGATTGGCAACAGGTACAGCGATATGAATCTATTCAGCTTCATATCGATCATCTCGTGCCTAAGCTACGCCATGTTGGTATGATCATGCGGCGCTGCACACCAGTGTTCCTTACCACATTTTTGACGATGTTTTCGCTTAATATCCCGCGCTATTTCCTCGATATATTCCACACGCACGAGATCGCTTATTTTGGTATTATGGCTATGCCCATTACCTTGCTCTCGCTATTTATTACCTTCATTATTCAGCCCAATATTGTGCAGCTGTCAGAGCTCTATCATCAGCAAAAGCGTCTTAAATTCCACGCCTTGGTGAGCAAGATTATCCTTATCGTTTTGGGTATTAGTGCGCTGACACTGATTGCTACGTGGCTGGTTGGGGCACCGCTTCTTACTCTCATTTTTAATGCGC
This sequence comes from Candidatus Saccharimonadota bacterium, assembly GCA_030528025.1. Classification (GTDB taxonomy): domain Bacteria; phylum Patescibacteriota; class Saccharimonadia; order Saccharimonadales; family Saccharimonadaceae; genus Saccharimonas. The sequence goes on along the minus strand of JAUMZP010000001.1, from coordinate 65,214 downwards.
GTATTACTGATTACCGCACCGAGCTACTCATTATGGTAGTGGGAGCAGTGGCTAATGCGCTGGTATCGATTTATATCAACATCCTTACCGTGCTACGCGAATTTAAGGGGCAGTTCTATATACTTTTGCTAAGTAATATCGTACTCACAGTCATGTCATATAGTGTGGTGCAGCACTATGCGATGCTGGGCAGTGTGCTGTGTTTTATGGTGGCAGGCATCATTCAAGCGGCACTGCTCGTGGTGGTTTATCGCCGGCAGCTGCGCTCTATGGCTGCGTAGTGTGAGTGGATGATTCCTGCCTCTCCGCACTCCCTCCGACGAATTAACAAAAGGGTTGAGTCTACGGATATCAGCCTCTTATACTGGGATGAAACCGATCATTACAATTGATTGTACACTCTATCTGGTGGGGCGATGAGAAAGTGGGGTTCTATCTAGTGCTAAGAAAGAGAGGCTATGAGATTCAAATTTTTCTGGCTCACTACTCGGTGAAATTGATTACAGTGATATCCTCGGGTGGTTGAGAAATTTATATGAGTTTTTAACAGTAGTAGAATGGCTTTCTAGTATATTTTTTGTCTCACATCGACCATACGATTTCATATATTTCAAAAAGCTTACGCTAACTGTGCTATAATAGCGGAAACAAAGGAGGGTATATGAGCAAGGGGATTGTTATATTGGGTTGTAATGGCCAAGTGGGGCGGGCACTCCAGGAGGTATATCCAAAGGCGACAGCGCTAGGTCATCAGCAGCTCGACATTGCTGATGAAGAGCAGGTGTTTGGGTATGATTGGTCGGGTGTGGATGTCATTATCAACGCGGCGGCGTTCGTTAATGCCGATGGATCCGAAACGCGTGAAGGTCGTACCAAAGCGTGGCAGGTTAATGCCGTTGGCCCGCGCAACCTTGTCAAGGTAGCGCTGGAGCATGATATTACGCTGGTGCACTACTCATCCGACTATGTCTTTGATGGGACGAACAAAAACCATGGTGAGGATGAGTCACTCTCACCACTGTCGGTCTATGGTGATGTCAAGGCAGCAGGGGATCTATTGGTGAGCCTTGCGCCACGTCATTATGTGCTGCGTGTTTCGTGGGTAATTGGCGATGGGCACAACTTCCCGCGGACGATGAAGCGCCTGGCTGACATGCGCATTAATCCCAAGGTTGTGGATGATCAATATGGTCGGCCAACCTTTGCGTCGGAGATTGCGCGTGCCACCAAGCATTTGATAGACACCAAAGCTGAGTATGGTTTGTATCATGTCTCTAACTCCGGGCCGATCAAGTCGTGGGCAGAGCTTGCCGAAGATATCTTCGAATATGCAGGGCACGATCGCGATAGGGTTGTAAAAGTGTCAACACAAGAGTATAGTAAAGATAAGATTCCGTTTGCACCTCGACCAATGTATAGCGATATGAATTTGTCGAAGCTGCACAACACCGGATTCATCAGTGAGAGCTATCAGCCATTACTGGAAAACTACGTAAAAAACATAGCAGCGGTGGAATAAAGGAGAGAGGCAGGCCATGCCCAGAGTCAAAAAGAAAATCTTAAATGTCTTGTATCAAAGTGACGATAACTATGCAGTGGTCAGTGCGATTTCGATCGCATCACTGCTTGAGAACAACAAGACACTCGATGAGATTCATATTTTTTATTGTGGGTATAAGCTAAGCAAGCAAAGCAAAGATCGCCTCAAAAAGTTGGTTGAAAAATACCCCAATGCCTATTTGACATTCATCAATCCCAACGCGTACCACAAGAAGTTACAGAAGCTAGGCGTTAAGCCGTGGCATGGCGTGTATGTGACGTGGCTCAAGATGCTGGCGCTAGCCGATCTTGATATCAAGACCGATCGTGTACTCTATCTCAATCCGCACACGATCATTACCAGCTCGCTTGATGGTTTGCTAGAGCTTGATTTTGAAAAAAATATTATGGCACTGGCCTATGATACTCTCACTAATCAGCACAAAGCAACGATTGGCCTTCAGCCCACCGATGGTTACTACAACTGTGGCATCATGCTTATCAATCACAAAAAATGGCTCAAAGATGATATATCAAGTCAAGTGATAGAGCACCTGTCGAAGAAAAGCGACTATGTCATTGCTGATCAAGATCTCTGCAATGTTATGTTCCGAGGACAGATTAAGACGCTCGATATCGCCTATAATTTCTCTAGCGCGTTTTATGCTTATCGGCCGCAAGATCTGCTGCGCATTAATAATCTTAAGCAGCCGTATTTCTATAGTTACGACGAGATTATGACCAACTACTACAGTCCCAAGATTATTCACTCGCTCTATGGCATTCAGGGTAAACCATGGGAAGTTGGCAACAAGCACCCCAACCGACTGCTGTGGCAAAAGTACTTTGCACTCACTCCGTGGAAGAATACCGAGCTTCCGCATGCTAAGAAAACACTGGTATGGTACCTGTATGATATCTTACCTCGCCCAATCTTTATGCAGCTATACATCATGGCGGTGGAGCGTAAGTTTGCCGAGGTTGATAAAGAGAAAACCGAGACTACTGAAGCAAACGTAAGATAGCGTATATGATAAAATAAACCGGCTCAAGGAAATAAATCGAGCCGGTTTTGTCGTGCGTGGCAAAGGGTAATATTTCTTGATGTAGAATAGTGTCAATTTTTGCACTCTTACTGTCATACATTGCTTAAGATAGCGCTTTATTCTAAAATTTCTCAATATAAAAATATTTTATAAAAGTGAAAAATAATTTTCGCGTCTATCATCTCATCTATAATGAAACTGGAATGAGCTAATAGAGAAAATAATAAGCGAATTGCTACTAATGAATGTCATTCTCAAGTTTTATTATGCAGTAATACAAGAGCAAAGAGACACTAATTTACTCACGAAATAACCTCTATTTTTATTGAGGTGAGAGGATAGTAAAATTGCATTACTACGACAACAACTGATGAATGCGCGATGTAATATGGAGCCGCGCTGCCCGAGCAGCTTTATGCCAGCCAACCGATGCGAAGCGCTGAGCATAGCTATTATATACTGCATTTTCTTCTGCAAAGCGCACGCCATCCTTTGACTTTTCTTTGCTTGAGAGCGACTGGGCAAAGCGCCGGTATTGGAATGTCTCAGTCTGATCAAAAGCAAGTACCGCTCCGTCAAGAATAAAATCAAATACCAAGACAAGATCTTCTAGTATAGTATACGTTGCATCAAAGGAATACCGCTTGAGCATCGCTGTCTTCCAGACGATCGATGGGAAGTAGAGCCAGTCGCCATGACTCAGGGATGTTGCGAGTTTTTCGCCTGAGTAAAGCCCTGATTTATGAGGTTGCAAAAATCGCTTAACGCGGTCGACTAATGGGAGATATAGCTGCCCCTTATCATTAATCACTTGCACTCCTGTCTGATAAAAATCTGCCTCACCAATTGTCTGCAGTGCCACTGCTACACACTCCGGCAAGAGCCGATCATCACACCCCACAATCATACAGTGTGGTGCCGTTACGTGCTGGACGGCAAAGTTGAAGTTTTTGGTAATGCCGAGGTTTTTCTTGTGCCGGATATAGGTGATGCGTGGGTCGGCGAGCTTTGTGTAATAATCGCGTGCTTCAGTCGATGGGTAGTGGTCGTCAAGAATGGTTAGGTGCCAGTCGTCGCTCGTCTGAGCCAAAACAGAGTCAACCGCTTCTTTGAGGAGAGTGAATTCGCCCCAATAGGGGATGACGATATCGAGTGATTTATTTTTTGTCATGAGCTGAGAGTCTAATAGATAATTCTTGATGAAGGTCGCGCACGCGGCGTTCGTTTTGGTCGATCCGTTGGCGCTGCGTGTTGACGATGTAGAAGAGTAACACGATCGCTGTTGTTTGGACAATATCAAACAAGCTCAACTCCGACGAATCAAACGGTGAGTGGCCAATCGAAATATTATACAGCGGGAAGCAGCTCAGTAGCACTGCCATCACCACCAGCCACATCACCACCTGGTGGCGCAGACGAGTGATAGTGATCTTGCGTAATTTATATTGGGTGATGATATTGACGAGCGCCAAGAGAATAATTGGCACATTGAGCAAGACAAGGGCAAAGTATCTCATTCGAAGAGCTCCGTTAAGCGTTGTTTGAATAAGCGTTTGACGATATTGATGGCATTCCAGTTGTTTTGGCCTTTAGCACGGGAGTAGTCGGTGTAGATTGCCTTGACGGGGTATTCACCAATTGTCATCCCCGCTTGCTTGGCACGCCAGATCATTTCCGAGCAAAATTCGTAACCGGTTGACTTCCAATCAAGGTCATCAATGGCGCGGCGCGAATAGATACGTAGGCCAGACTGTGAATCTGTCACATTAATGCCAAATAAGAATTTGGTAATAAGACTCAAGCCTTTATTGCCGAGCACTTTTGTCTTGGACATACCGGTGCTGTCAATGAGACGACTACCGATAAGTAAATCAGCTTGGCGCTCATCGATCTGCGTGATGCCTGCCAACACATCCTCTGGCGCGTGCTGACCATCGGCATCCATCGTAGCGGCAATATCATATCCATGCTGCCGAGCATACGATAGACCAGTTAAAGTTGCACCGCCCGCACCAGAGTTAAGGATATGATCGATCGTAATGGCACCGCCTTTTTTGGCTTGGGTAAGTGTGTCGTCCTTCGACCCATCATTTACCAGCACAACGTCGATCGTGTAGCCAGCTGCCTTGGCTTTAGCAAAGACTCGCTTGGATTGTTTGATCACGTCCTTGATGACCGTCGCTTCGTTGTAGGCTGGGACGATCACGCACACTGTCTTGGTATTCGTTTTCATATTGGTATTATTATACTACGCCGAGAGGTAATTTCCGTAGCCTGATTTTTTTAACGGTGCAGCGAGTTCGGCAAGCTGCTCGTCGGTAATCCAACCGTTGATGTGCGCAGTCTTTTCGGGGCTGCCAACGACTTGGCCGGTGCGATTCTGTACAACGCGCACAAAGTCCTCAGCATCGGTCAGGCTACTAATCGTCCCAGTATCAAGCCATACATCGCCGTTGTCTAGTGTCTGGACCTTCAGTTTGCCGCGACGCAGATACTCAGCGTTCACAGAGGTAATTTCTAACTCACCACGGTCGCTTGGCTGGACATTCTTCGCAATTTCTACTACATCATTGTCGTAGAAATAGAGTCCTACCACTGCGAAGTTCGACTTAGGCTGGGCGGGCTTTTCTTCAATCGACACCGCATGATTGTTATCGTCAAAGGCTACAACGCCATACCGCTCTGGGTCAGATACTTTGTAAGCGAAAACCACACCACCATCTGGGTCGGTACAGGAGCGCAGTGAGTCATCGAGCGCTGCGCCATAGAAGATATTGTCACCCAAGACGAGCGCCACCTTGTCGTTACCAATAAATTCCTCACCAATGATAAATGCCTGCGCCAAGCCATCGGGGCTGGGCTGAATGGCATATTGCAGATTGATACCCCACTGCGCACCATCACCAAGCAAGCGCTGGAAGCCTGCTTGGTCAGCTGGGGTCGTGATGATGAGAATGTCGCGAATCCCTGCTTGCATCAGCGTGGTGAGAGGGTAATAGATCATTGGCTTATCATAGATGGGCATCAGCTGTTTGCTAATTGCTTTAGTAATCGGCCACAGGCGCGAGCCCGAACCACCTGCCAAAATAATACCTTTCATACGTAAAACTCCTTTTTTGAAACTATACACTTATCATAACAGATATAGTTAATAGTACCATATCCCAAAACATGATGCGAATATGACATTGGAGAGATTCTACCCACAGTGGGACTATCAAAGAGACTTGTTGATACATCACCATTAGTATATTATTGTGTACACAATAAAAGCTAAAGATCAAAAGGAACCCATATGGCAAATCGTGCATACTTGTATTCAATTGACCGAAAACCATATACAGATGATGATATTGACAAAGCCCGAATAGTTGATATATCTGAATACAACTGGGGTATGCCAATTGTATACGAAATTCTGTTGAGTGCTAAAACAGAGATAGTTGATTCGATATTATTTAATAGTATTGAAGAGAGAGGCAAGACACTACCACTTGCTCTCATTGCTGATTATAAACGTGGTGTAGATCGACTCGAAATGTTCTTTGCTAATATAAAGGAACATATTGACGATCAGATGGTTGCTGAGACACTCGCTTTTTTGCGCAACGAGAAAAATGTTCAGCAGTATTTTTTGCTTGAGGCGGGCGAACTCTATTCATTATTGGCGGACGGCGAAGCAGGTATGATAGCAGAAAACCGTGATTTATGCGAAGGAATCAGAAATGATGAAGATGACTCTGGAGTCGCCCAGGTCTACAGTTACTTTGTTAATCAGCAGATTTCCTTGGGTGACACACAAATCCTCGATCAGATCAATAATATACGCTGGTCTAATATACTCTACTTTCATTTTAGCAATAAAGATAGAGAAGCATAGCACACAGTAGTATACTAGCTTAAATATAGAATCTCTCGTCACATGGCAGGGATTCTGTATTTTAAAGAGTATATTTATTTTTATAGAATTTTGCTAGATGATAACGTTCGCTAGTGAATATTTTGAGCGACATATTCGCGTAGTGCCTCGCGCCAGTCTTGGCTGACAAAGCCAGTCGCATGGAGTTTATCAAGGCCGAGGTCACTATTGAGCGGTCGTGGTGCGACACCGGGCTTATTAGCAAAATACTCGGCGGTGGTTGTATCTGTTACTGGTAAGTCATCACGCCCTGCCAAGGCAAAGATCTGCCGCGTGATGTCTGCCCAGCTTACCAGTGGACCACTATTTGTTACATTGTAGGTACCGTATGGTACCTTGTTCTCTACCAGGTGGTCAATCGCCCGCGCAATTTCTGGAGTGAAGCTCAGGCGGCCGATTTGGTCTGCTACCACTGTTGGTGCGATATTTTTTGCGGCCAAGCCGAGCATCGTTGTCACGAAATTTTTACCATCGCCGATCACCCAGCTGGTGCGGACAATATAGTGCCGTGGTGTGGTGCTTGCGGCAATGTCGCCTGCTGCTTTGGATGCACCATAGACACTTAAGGGGCTAAATAGCTCATCTTCGGTATGTGGTGCTGTCTCACCATCAAAAACATAATCGCTCGATACATGAACCAAGGTAATGTCTCGCTCGGAGCAGATACGAGCAAGCTGTCCCACCGCTTGGGCATTGATGCGCCAGGCTGCTGCGCGGCCCTCCGATGTTTCTGCGCCGTCAACATTGGTATAAGCAGCAGTGTTGATGATTGTCTTAATACCGGACCAGTCGAAGGTTGCAATAGCTGCTGTGTCACAGAGGTTAAGGTCATTATGCCCAACCGCCCGAGCACTAGGGTATTGCTGCTGCATTGCTTTGGCCAATTGCCCGTTGGCACCAATGATGAGGGTAGAGGTGTAATCTGTCATGCACGCTTCCTTTCTTTTTATAATTCCATTGGCTGTACGTCGCGCAGGAGTGGGTGCGCAGCATCTTTGTGTGAGATGATCGCCTTATCTTTGCCAAGTGGCCACGCAATATCGAGCGCTGGGTCAAAGAGATTGACAAAGGTATACTGCGCATCTGGCGACCAGTGGGCGTCAACCAGGTAGGTATATGCCACATTATCGTCCAGTGTCTGGTAACCATTTGCCACGCCCTTGGGTACGAATACCGCTGTGCCAGGATTAATTTCTACAGAGAATGTGCGGCCAAAGGTTGAGCCTTGGCGCACATCACACCATGCACCGAACACGCGGCCATTGGCGGTACTAATGAACTTGTTCCAGGGCTCGGCGTGTAGCCCACGTGTTGCACCAGCTTTGTCATTAAAGCTGATATTGTTTTGTACAATGGTAAAGGCAGGTAGCCCCAGCGCTTCCATCTTCTCCTTTTGGTAATTTTCTTTGAACCACCCACGGTTGTCACCATGGACAGGCAGTTTAATGACGAATAGCCCTGGAATTGGCGATTCAGTCATGGTAAGGTCGTTATAGCTTGATGGGTCGAAATTCATGCGTTCTCCTTTCGCCATATATGATAATAATGGAGGCCAGCTAGTGTCTGGCAGTCGTTAATATCGCCTTGGGTAATAAGTTGGTTAATCTCCTCATGAGTGAAGAACCGCATATCGCTGAATACTTCATCCGATTGTTCTTTGTTGCCGCCGAAAGACAGGTCTCGTGCCAAGCACACCGCCATTTTCTCTGTCATTAGGCCGTTGCATACATATGCTTCACCGAGCTTCTCCCACGACTGGGCAACAATACCAGTCTCTTCCTCTAGCTCACGCTTGGAGGCGGTGAGCAGATCTTCGCCGTCACCACCGCCACCAGGCAATTCCCAGCCAAAACTCTGTGACGGATAACGGAAGCCGCGCACCAGGTAGATTCGCTCATGCTCGTCGACAGCGACGACCATACACGAGTTTCGCGACTCCATATAGCCGTATACTCCCAGGTTACCTGCGCGGTCGCGTGTTTGGTCTTCGTGGATGGTGATCCAGGGGTTTTGGTAGGTGATCTTGCTACTCACGCGAGTTTTGCTGGGGGTGTCAGGCATTGGCTTATTGTCCTTGCTTAGTGTAGGTTGCTTCTACAGCGGCTTTTTGGGCTTGCCACCAGTCGCGGTTGGTAGTATACCACTCAATGGTTTGACGTAGGCCGTTAGCCATGCCATCTTGGTCGGTATATTGTGGTTGCCAGCCAAGCTCGCGGCGCAGCTTGCTCGAGTCCATCGCATAGCGCATGTCGTGGCCAGGGCGATCATTGACATGCTCGTACCAGTCCTTACCTTTGCCCATTAAGTCGCAGATCATCTCAATCACCGCTTTGTTATTGACGTGGTCATTATCTGCACCAATGATGTAGGTGTCGCCCAGCGTGCCTTTTTCGAGAATCAAATGTACCGCTGAGTTATGGTCATCGACATGGATCCAATCGCGTACCTGCTCGCCCGTGCCATAGAGCTTTGGTTTGATGTCGCTCAGGATGTTAGTGATTTGCCGCGGGATAAATTTCTCGATGTGCTGGCGGGGGCCGTAGTTGTTGGAGCAGTTGCTAATCGTCGCCTTCACACCAAAGCTGCGAATCCAGGCGCGCACCAGCATGTCGCTCGACGCCTTAGTGCTCGAGTAGGGGCTAGATGGGTTGTATGGTGTCTCCTCAGTAAAGCGGTTTGGATCGTCCAGTGCTAGATCGCCAAACACTTCATCGGTGCTAATGTGATGGAGGCGCTTGTTGTGGTTACGCACTGCTTGCAAAATAGTGTACGTACCATACACGTTGGTATCGAGGAAAGGCTTTGGGTCGCGCAGTGAGTTATCGTTATGACTCTCCGCCGCAAAGTGGACAACGATATCCGTCTCGGCAATCAAGCGATCCATCAGTTCGGCATCGCAAATATCGCCCTGCACGAAGGTAATCTGCTCGCGCACTCCATCAAGGTTGTGCGGGTTCGCAGCATATGTCATCTTATCGACGACAGTGATTTCATATTCCGGCTTGTGATGAACGGTATAATGCACGAAGTTCGAGCCAATGAACCCCGCACCACCGGTGATAAGCAGTTTTGTCATAACTGTATTATAGCGTGAAATAGGGGATGGTGTCGAGATATACAAGAGTAATGGTATAATATAGCAACAGAAGCTTTCTAACGATAAACAACAAGGAGATAATAATAAATGCGAGTAGTAATTGTCAGTGGTTATTTTAACCCGCTCCATGGTGGGCATATCGATATGATCGAAGCAGCTGCCGCAATGGGCGACAAACTTATTGTTATTGTCAACAACGACAAGCAGCAGTTGCTGAAAAAAGGCAAAATTATCCTCAACGAAAGCAATCGCCTGCGCCTCATGCGTGCCCTCAAAGGTGTTGACCAAGTGATTCTATCGATCGACGAAGATCCCACACAAATCAAATCACTCGAGATGGTTGCTGGCCAATACCCTGGCGACCAACTTATTTTTGCCAACGGCGGTGATCGTGACACGGAAAAAGCTATTCCTGAAGCAGAAGTGTGTAAAAAGTACAATATAGAAATGCGCTTCGACGCTGGCGAAGGTAAACCAGATTCCTCAACCCGTATCAATAAAGCAACTGGCCAAGAATAGTAGGCGTCTAAACTGGACCTTGCTATTTTTGCAGTAACAAAACAGCCCATAGATATTGGGCTGTTTATTATTTCTATAAATTAACTTTGCAGGCAACAATAGTTTGTATACATTTATTACTCAGAGACGCAAAAGTACATAGCAAGAAGCCTACGTTTTGAATAATAAAATTATTGTATGAACAAATATTATATTCATTTTGAATATAATAAATATTTTGTTCATTGCAAAATACCCTCATGGGGTATTATCTAAATTTTAATTCTTATAACCATTTGGATTGTGAGACTGCCATCGCCAGGAGTCTTCACAAGCTTGTTCGATAGACAATTCTGCTTGCCAACCAAGCTCTTGCTGTGCCTTACTACAGTCGGCATAGCAAGCTGCAATATCACCAGCTCGGCGTGGTTTTATCTCGTATGGAATGTCATGTTTGCACGCTTTACCAAAGGCACTAATGATCTCCAAAACAGAAGTGCCATGGCCAGTACCAAGGTTATAGGTATGCTCACCAGGCTGCATGTGCGATAGAGCGGCGACATGCCCTTTAGCGAGGTCGACAACGTGAATATAGTCGCGTACACCAGTACCGTCAGGCGTGTCGTAGTCATCACCAAATACACCAACGCTCTGCAATTTTCCAACTGCAACTTGTGCAACATAGGGCAGGAGATTATTAGGGATACCATTTGGATCTTCGCCAATCATACCTGATATATGCGCACCAATCGGGTTGAAGTAGCGCAAGATGGTCGCTTGGAAATCGGGGTGTACCGTACAATAGTCACGAATGATCTGCTCGATCATATATTTCGTCCAACCGTATGGATTAGTAATACCGGTGCCAGTGCGTGATGATTCAGTGAGTGGTAATGACTCTGGTGTGCCATAGACCGTCGCAGAGCTCGAGAAAACAAGTCGATACACCCCATGTTGTCGCATTGCAGCTAAGAGGGTGAGGGTTGAGCTAAGATTGCAGTCATAGTATTCCAGCGGTTTCTCAACCGACTCACCAACTGCCTTGAGTCCAGCAAAGTGAATCACAGCACTGATATCATGCTTGGTAAAAATCGCATCGAGTGCCGATCGGTCGCGCACATCAGCCTCGACAAAGGGGATAGTTGTGCCGGTAATTGTTTCGACGCGCTGCAGGCTTTCATGGCTCGCATTGGCAAGGTTGTCAATAACGACGACGTCAAATCCTGCCGCAATAAGCTCAATAATGGTGTGGCTGCCAATATACCCAGCGCCACCAGTGACTAAAATCGTTTCTCTACTCATATCACCTAGTATACCTCTTCGTCGAAAAAATGTCGAACATATCGTATTATTCTTTGTCTATAAGTATGAGTGTATCAGCTTAACTATTGCTGAAAATAAGCACTGCATTCGTCCTTGCTTTTTCTGTCGTTTTTCTCTATCTTTTATAGGTAAAATACTATTGATGTAAAAACACCAACACAATCTAACAGAGAAAAATCATTGTAATTTTTACATTCTTGCAAAATTATTTAAAAATGAGAGTACACTAGAAGGCAAAGACCAAAGCGCCATAATACAAGAGGAAAGGAAAAATCTATGTGTGGAATAGTTGGATATATCGGAACGCGACCAGCGCAGGGTGTACTGCTGACGGAGCTCAAGCGGCTTGAATATCGCGGATATGATAGTGCTGGTATTGTTACACTCGACAAGGATGCTGCGCCAACGTTACTCCGAACAAAAGGCAAGGTGGCTGCGCTGAATGAGCTCACAGCTCGCCACAAGACGACTGATACGGTTGGCATTGGTCACACTCGCTGGGCAACCCATGGGGCACCCAGCAAACGCAACGCTCATCCGCATCAGGTGGGGCAGATCTACGTTGTACATAATGGCATTATCGAGAACTATCAGGCGCTCAAGACGATGCTTGCAGCGCATGAGTATGAATTTAAGAGTGATACTGATACTGAAGTATTGACGGCGCTCATCGACTATCTACACAAGCAAGCACCAGACCTCTTGGCGGCAGTGCGAGGTGCGCTCAAAATGGTGGTAGGCACGTATGGCTTAGCAGTGGTTCAAGCGAATGACCCTAATGAGATTATTGTGGCACGCAAGGGTAGTCCGCTCATTGTTGGGCTTGGTGATGGCGAAACGTACATTGCCAGTGATGCATCGGCCTTGGTGGGGTATACCAACCAAGTGGTCTATCTGCACGATGGCGAAGTAGGGCGCTGCACCCGCACTGGTCTCGAGCTTCAAACGACTGATTCACAAGTGGTCGATGTGCAAGTAGAGACACTAGAGATGGATTTGCAAGCTATTCAAAAACAGGGGTACGACCACTTCCTCCTCAAAGAAATATTTGAGCAACCGACCAGCCTTGCGGCAACGCTGGCTGGGCGAGTGATTGCCGCGCAGCGCTATGCCCGGCTAGGCGGTATAGGCTTAAGTGATGCTGAATTGCGACAGATCAAGCATGTGATGATTGTGGGCTGTGGCACAGCGTATTTTGCGGGGATGCAGGCTAGTTATTTTATTGAGCAACTGACTGATGATGTAACAGTGAGTGTAGAGATTGCTAGTGAGCTGCGCTACCGAGCATATAACATCCCCGAGCATACCGTTGCGCTCATTGTGAGCCAGAGTGGTGAGACGGCCGATACATTGGCCTGCCTGACGGAACTCAAGCGACGGGGTGTGACGTGCCTTGGTGTCGTCAATGCAGTGGGGAGCACGATTGCACGCGAAGTTGACGGTGGAGTATATGTACACGTGGGGGCAGAGATCAGTGTGGCCAGCACCAAGGCCTTTACTTCGCAAGTGGCAGCAATGACGATCTTTGGCCTTATGCTCGCAGCAGCCAAGGGGACAAACCCGCAACTGATAGGTGAGTTTATCAATGAGCTTGAGATGCTACCAGCCGAGATTAAAAAGACGCTGGCTAAGCAAGCTGATAGCGTCAAAGATATCGCACATAATTATGCTCACTATAATCATGCGCTTTATATTGGTCGCGATACACTCTACCCAGCTGCACTTGAGGGCGCACTTAAGCTTAAGGAAGTAAGCTATATTCATGCTGAGGCTTATGCAGCAGGCGAGCTCAAGCATGGGCCAATTGCCCTGATCGACGATCATTTTTTCGAAGTGTGTTATTTGCAGGACAACTGGCTGTACGAAAAATCGCAGAGTAATCTGATCGAGATGAATGCACGTGGTGCTCATGCAATTGTTATTACCGATACGGATAAACGCGTACCTGCCGAGACAGTGGTGCGCGTTGCAACTAAGCTGCAGCACCTCACGCCAATTTTATTTAATGTTATATCACAGCTTTTTGCTTACTATATGGCAGTAGAGCGGGGGCACGATGTCGACCAGCCGCGCAATCTTGCCAAGAGCGTGACGGTGGAGTAAGGTATAGGTAAAATCTCTCCTTTGCGCTACACTGATACTATGAGTAAACAACCCAAAATTGCCATTGTCTGCGACTTCTTGACAACAATGGGTGGTGCCGAGAATGTCGTGTTGGCTATGCACGAAGCTTTTCCGGATGCGCCGATCTATACCGCAATGTATAATGAGGATAAAATGCCAGCCTTTGCTGAGCTTGATGTTCGACCGTCATTTTTGCAAAAAATCCCGCGCAAGGTGCGCACGTATTATAAGCTGTTTCCAACGCTAGCTGTCAAAGCGATGCGGCGACTTGATTTGCGTGAGTTTGATATCATCCTCACTAGCTCGTACATGCACGGTCATCAAGTGAGAAAGACACGGCCCGATCAGGTTATTATCAACTATTGTCACACACCACCACGATACTACTGGAGCCACTACAACGAGTATCGGCGCGACCCAGGCTATGGTAATCTTAATCCACTCATTCGCACACTTATGCCGCTCATGGTACCACACCAGCGCAAGCTAGACCTCCAAGCGGCCCGGCAAGTTGATGTTTTCTTGGCAAACTCTACCGAGACGCAACAGCGCATTAAAAAATATTACAATCGAAATAGTATAGTTATTCATCCACCAGTAGATATAAACCGGTTTACGCCTGCTGCCAAGCGGGGTGATCATTATGTGACGATTGGCCGGCAGTTGCCATACAAGCGGTACGACTTGGCAGTCACAGCAGCGACGAAGCTTGGCAAGAAGCTGATCGTCTTTGGTAATGGTCCCGCGCACAGTAGGCTCGTTGACCTGGCTGGTCCAACAGTTGAGTTCCGCACCAATCGCTTCGGCGATGCGAGCGATGCCGAATATGAGAAGGCTATTACAACAGCGCGTGGTTTTGTCTATCCAGCAGAGGAGGACTTTGGGATTGTCAGTGTTGAAGCGCTAGCGGCTGGCGCACCCGTGATTGGCCTGGCACGTGGTGGGACGACAGATATCGTGACGTCACCCGAAATGGGTGTGCTATTTGACAGGCAGACAAGTATCAGCGTTGCTAAAGCTATTGAGCAAGCCGAGAAACGAACCTTTGACCCAACGGTCTTGCGCCGCACCGCACAGCGTTTTGACAAGACGCTATTTCTAACCAAGCTACGCAAGGTAGTGCGTGACCAGATGATACAGTAGAATAGTTTGTGACTTAACTAGAGGATACCTATCGAGGTTACTCTCTTACACGGGCCTCACAATGACATAGTGTCATGTGCTATTTTGCACCTGTCTTGCGTAACACTACACCAATCGTCTTGAATAGAATCTTGATATCCAGCCAGAAGCTCCAGTTTTGGGCATAAAATAGCTCAAGCTCGATCCGCTCATCGAAGCTCAGGTTTGAGCGCCCAGATACCTGCCATAAGCCTGTCACCCCTGACTTCACGCTGTGTAAGAGTGCCGTGCGGGCTGAACTAAACTTCACTTCTTGGGGTAGAATTGGCCGCGGCCCAACCAAGCTCAAATCACCACGAAAGACGTTGAAAATCTGGGGTAATTCGTCGAGTGATGTTGCCCGCAAAAAATTGCCAAAGCGAGTGATGCGTGGGTCGTGTTCGACCTTGCGATTTTTTTCATACTCTTCAGCCAGGTCGTCGCGACCCATTGCACGGAATTCATCAGCCGCATCTTGCTTGCCATATTGTGCACCCATACTACGGAACTTGATGAGCTGGATTGGCTCGGAGTAGCGACTGAGGCGCTTTGAGATATAAAATGCTGGCCCAGGGTTAAAAATCTTTTGCATAATGATAAGGAGTACAAAAAGCGGGGCAAGGACAATGAGCAGTATGCCAGAAATAATTGTGTCGAAAATCCGCTTTGCGATTTCTCCCCAGCCAATAAGTGGTGTTTGACTAACGGTAATCATTGGGTAGCCAAGAAAAACATCGATGGTGTTTTTGCCAGTATAAAATTCTGGCTCGCCAGGGATGAAGTTGTATTGGATATGGTTGACCTGTGCGGCACCAAGCACTTTTTGATTCTTTTCTTCGTTTTCGTAGAGGTTGGTTTGGATAATGGTGTCGATCTTGAGCTCTTTGATCTGCGCAAGGGCAGGGTCGAGTGATGCAAAATGAACAACATCGAGTCCAGGTGGCACAAAGCGCTTGGGGCCAGCCATTGCCACAACACGAAAACCTGACTTGTAGGTGGTCGAGATCGACTCAGCGATGTCCCGCGTTGCCAGCGATGTCCCAATTACCATCACACGGTTCACGCCATGGTTGTACTGGAAGAGCCAACTTCGCGTCAGGCGAAACAATTCGCGCACTGTGCCGATCGCCAAAAACGAACCAAGAAAGACATACATTGCTACCAAACGAGCCGGAAAGATGTACATTCGTGTGCCATACTCCCAGCCAATCACGAGCAGAATACCCATAAATGTCCCAAGCAGCAGTCGCCCCCATTCGACGAGTCGCCGGCTATAGACGCTCGCGCTATAGAGCCCAAGCGAGGCATAGAGAATAATCCACACTGGTGCAATGACGACGAAGCCGAGTAAGTAGTCGCTGGCATAGACAGTATAGAGCAAATCACGGTGATCGATTTGCGTGCGGACATAATATGCGATGAAAAACACCGCCATCAGCACAACAAAATCGAGGCCGATGAGAATGAGACTATAAAATTTCGTATTTTTTGACGGCATAACAACTGTTACTATAACACTTTTTACTGAAAGTTTGCTACACTAGAAAGAGATGAAGCGGTTATTGCGAGAAAAGATACCGGCTTGGTTTTTGTGTACGATATTTTTCGGACTGGCTATCCATGCACTGCTGACGGTATGGGTGGGTGCTCATTGGCCAGATTATGCGCTCTTTGTCAAGGCATGGAAGGAAGTTTTGCTTCTCATTGTTTTGCTTCTTGTTGTTATCGACGTGACGCTACGTCGACAGTGGCAGCGTTGGCTGAGTGATCGCATTATTCAGCTTGCGCTCGCCTTTGCACTGTGGCACGGCGTGGTGGCGCTGCTTGTGCCAACGTCTGGTTTGGCATTGCTATCAGGTTTGTTGATTGATCTGCGTTTTGTGGCGCTTGGTGCGGCGGTCTATGTGTTTGTGAGTAATTATCCGCAGTATCGACGCTGGTTACTGCGTATGCTTGGTGCGGGTGCAGTCATCGTGATTGGCTTTGCAGCAGCGCAGCTTGTCCTGCCGCGTGATGTGCTTGTACCGCTTGGCTACGGGCCAACGACGATCGAGCCTTACCAAACAGTTGACTCCAACAGTGCTTATGTCCGCATTAATAGCACGCTGCGTGGGCCAAACCCACTTGGGGCATATGCAAGTACTGTCCTGACACTTATCGTGGCGTATAGCGCATTGCAATGGCGGCGTATCTCGCATATGAGGCGTTGGGTGCTTGGTGGTATGGCACTGCTAGCGGCATTTGCCGTGTGGCAGAGCTATTCACGAAGTGCGTTGCTCGCGGTGGCGGTTGGCGTTGGCATTGTTGCGATTGTCAGGGCATGGCAGTCGCAGGCATCTCGGCGTATCGTGTTGTGGGGTGCTGGCGCAGTACTTGGCTGCGGGGTGATTGTTGGCAGTATTGGCTACACTATGGATCCACACTTTATTGATAATGTTATCTTGCATAACGACCCAACGCATGGCCCGACCCAAACATCCGACAGCGACCGAATCACTTCGTTGCAAGCTGGCCTAGGGCGCGCCTTGCAGCAACCGATTGGCACTGGTGTAGGAAGTACTGGCTCGGCATCACTTCTTGGCAATGGGCAGAGCCTAATCATTGAAAACCACTATTTGTTCGTTGCTCACGAAATTGGCTGGATTGGATTACTATTATTAGTTGCATTAACCACTGGTGTACTGGTAAAATTATGGCATCGCCGGTCATATTGGCTGGCTTTCGGTAGTTTTGCTGGCGGAATCGGCTTAACTGTGATAGGATTGTTCTTACCAGTTTTTGTTGACGACACTGTGTCGATGCTCTGGTGGGGGCTGGCAGCACTAGCGATAACGGAGGATGGATTATGACAAGCCCAACGCGAAAACAACGTGAATTATTGACGTTTATAGACACATTTATCAAGAGTAATGGCTACGGCCCAAGCTACCGCGAAATTATGCGCGCCTTTGATTACAAGTCGGTCAGTACGGTGGCAGCGCATGTCAACGGCCTGATTGTTCGTGGATTTTTGGTCAAAAAGGATAACTCGGCGCGTAGCTTGCAAGTGGTACCACCCACTCAGAATGCTGCGGATGTGGTGGTAGCGCCAGTCGAGCAGGTGATTCGTGCAAAAATAAGTGCATTAGAGCAGCAGGACAATGCCGCTGATGATATTGCGGTTTTGCAGCGCGCACTAGAAATTTTGCAAAGCGACCAATCATCATAGATGATATAATATCTACATGATGTACACTCCTCCGCGCACGCAGCGTCCGTACCCCCGACGCCGCAAGGCAACTATTGCTGAAAAACTTCGTTTTGCCGATTGGCGTGTGCCAGTGCTGCGTATTCGCTGGACACGGCGCAAAACATATATCACCATCGGTATTATTCTTGGTCTCAATGTGCTATTCCAGCTGGTGTACCCGAGTGATCGATTGCTGCCAAATGCACGGATCGACGGTGTGTCGCTTGGCTGGCAGACAATGTCAGAAGCCACAGATACGCTTAATCAGGCGTACCAAGAACATTCCGTAAAGCTAGTGGGTGATGGCACAACCATCGCTTCGCCGACGATTGAGCAACTCGCTATTACAGTAGACAACACCGACCGGCTTGCGCAGGCGCAGTATCCCTTGCTGTGGCGAATTATGCCGTTGTCGTCGTTCTGGTGGCAGCCAGATGTGCCAAGCTCGCCAAAATTAACGACTACGACGCGTACTGAGCAATATATTACTCAGACGATCATGCCAGTCTGTAAGCGTGCACCAGTCGATGCGAGCCTGAAAGTCGAACATGGCAAGCTGGTGGTGAATCAAGCGCGGCGTGGTGGTGAGTGTCAGCGTGATGCGGTATCGCATAGCATTGGTGCGATTAGCCCACGTCTTGTACAGGGCACGACCGTTGAGATCCCAATGCGCGGCATCGCCCCGGCTATTACAACTGATACAGCGAAGGCTCTTGAGCAAAAAATTACGAAGGTTATCGGCAAAGGCGTTGCCCTTAAAGTAAACGACGAGATAGTGACATTGCCAGCGAATGAAGTTATTCAATGGGTTGTTACTCAGCCAAAGGACAAGACATTAGTAGCAAGTATTAGTGCATCGCAGGCCTCTGGCTATCTCACAAAGCATGTCACGCCAAAGGTGAATATTGACCCAGGTACCACGAAAGTTGCCACGTACGATCTCACCGAAACGTCACGTACAGATGGCAAACCAGGGCGCACGCTGGATATTGACGCAACTGCGCAGCAGCTCTCGGAGTTTATTAATCAAACACGCCCACAGCCAGCCGCAGTGACGAAGACGGTGCCAGCCAAGGTAGAATATGACCGCAATTATAGCTCGACCGAAGACGGGCTCAACGCTCTTCTCAAACACTATGCTGAGGACCACCCCGGGATGTATGGTGTCTCATTCTTAGAAATTGATGGCAAGAAGCGCAATGCAAGCTACAATGGCAATAAGCAATTTGTTACTGCCAGTACATACAAACTATTTGTTGGCTATAGCGTGCTTCGGCGCGAGCAGTTGGCAGGCTGGCGTTGGGAAGACAACCAAGTTTGCTTCAACAAAATGATTAGCCAAAGCGATAACCCATGTGCAGAAAATTACCTCAAAGTTATTGGCTATGATGTTGTGACAAAGGATGCCAATGACATTGGCTTCAAAGATACGACCTTTGCCAAGTCTGGCGGGCCATACACCACAGCAAATGACCTTGCACGCTTTATGGTAATGCTTGATGCGGGGCAGAACTTTAGTAGTGCCAACCGCGACCGGTTCCTCTCTGCACTCAAGGCTAATGTGTATCGCAAGGGTATCCCTGCTGGTACGAATGGCACGGTGGCAAATAAGGTTGGATTCTTGAATGGTCTCCTGCACGACGCAGCGATTGTCTATGACTCAAACGGCAAATATGTACTTGCCATCATGACAGATGGCAGTAGTTGGAACAATATCGCTGAGCTAACTAAGCGGATCGAACAATTCCGTAGCCAGCCATAGCATAAAATGCTTATTTTGCGGCGTGACTCTTGACGAACCACCCCTTCAACCGGTATACTTACAGAGTAATCCGGAGTAGCTCAGTGGTAGAGCGGGTCGCTGTTAACGATTAGGTCGCTGGTTCGAGCCCAGTCTCCGGAGCCACGATGCATGATAAAGACCGATGAAAATCGGTCTTATTTTATTAAAGCGTATATTGCACTCGAGTCGCAAAATTCAAATACCGAGAGACGAAATGCTAGCAGCAGACAGTTCGTTGATATTCTGCGCGCTGATTGGCTGTTTCGTCTGCCCCTTGTGACTCTGGTGAGGCTTTGATATCTTCGCCGACCAGCAGCTTCGCCTCAGGAAGCTGCAGGACGTCAAGCCGCTGCTCGACATCACGAATTTCAGAGACGGGTATTTGATGAGATAGAGGTGAACGTTCCATAGCATTAGTGTAGAGGATTACACGGTGAAATGGTAGCATGAGCAGTTTATAAAAGACCCTCTACTGCTTATATTGAGAGTATGACTCGCCAGCGCTGAGCGGATGGCCAAATAGGTTCTTGACCGTGACAAATCTGTACCCTTGCTTTTGCAATGCATCGAGGATGCATGGCACGGCATCGACGCTGGTTTTGTGGATATCGTGCATGAGAATAATCGCACCAGGTGCAGCATTGGCAACGGCGCGGCTGCAGACAATTGCTGCATCGTGATCGGCCCAATCACGTGTATCGATTGACCACATAATGGCTGGCATAGTAAGCTGCTGGAGCTGCGCACGCACCTTGTCATTCATGCCACCATATGGTGGACGGACCATTGTTGGCGTCACGCCAGTAGCTGCAGCAACGGCGCTGTTTGTACTCTCAATCTCTTGGCGGATAACAGCTTCGTCTCGCTTAGAAAGGAGTGGATGATTCCACGTGTGGTTGCCTACTTGGTGTTTGCGCTGAACTGTTTGCTGGAGCGCGATACTATACGGTGCAACATTTCGCCCCACCACAAAGAAGGTTGCCTTAGCATGATAGCGATCAAGATGCTCGAGTAGTGTTTGCGTGTATAACCCAGGCCCATCGTCGAAGGTGAGTGCAATACAGCGATGACGCATGCAGTCGGTTGTTGATGATAATGCTGACGGTGGAATATCAAAAAGCTTCTTGGTGGTTGGGTTTTGGACAAAATGGCTGAGCTGCTTGATTGGCAATTTCAGGCTAATGATTCCATCTACACCAATACCAAGCGAGCGTTTATCGAAGAGAAAGCCAATTGTTTTTCGGTCGTGTACTAAAAAGTTCGTGATAGATTCTGGAGTAATGACTCCCACTACTTTTACCGGCTCTGCATGCGGGTAGTGCTGCTGTACCTGTTTACGTAGAGCAATAACAATCTCATTTATCCCTGCGATTGATGTATCAACGAGGGCAGACGATGTAATCGGCTGGCCGCTCATTTTATCGAATGTCCAATAGTGAACCGTGTTGGTTGGCAGAGCATGAGGTATAGTAGTACGGATAAACACAGCGAGAGAAATCGTCGTGTCATCTTGGTGAATAATGCGATAGGTAATAGTGTTGCTTCGAGCTGCTATAGTAGCTGAAGGTGTTTGTTGAGATGGAATTGCACTATCGATGATCGTGGCAACCGTTTTGTCTATATTGGCAATGCCTGTTTGTGGATAGGTAACGATTGTTTGATGTGATGCCGATTGATGCTTGATGATGCGTGAGCGAATAGCACCATGAGAAGATAGTGTATAAGTGTGCGTTGTTGATGGTGGTATATGTGTGATGTGTGATGATTCTTGTGATTGTTGGCCATACCAAAGTGAGCAGATTAGTAGACTAGTAATAATAAGGCAGAGCCATGTATAAAAAAAGCCGCGAGGTTTTGTAGGTGTTGTATCACTTTCAACACCTGAATACACTTGAGCATCTGTCTCTTCCACCTTATAGAACATAGCTATATTGTAGCGCGAACCGAGGTAAGAACAAAATGGGATAAGCGAAGTCTGATACGAAAGACATTGTAAAATAGAATATGTACTACTCTATGTTCATTGCAAAATACCCTAACGGGGTATTTTGCAATGAACTATTAATAAATATTATTCATAAAATAAGATAAATTGCTATATACCCTAATGAGGTAAAAGCCTTTTCTAACAGATGATGATATAATATAAAAACAAGAGTAAATTACTTGAGTTACATATAGTTAAGCGAAATCTTGAAAACAACGCTACAGAAAGGAGAAAATATGCGACATCTTTTTATTACACGTGGAATTCCTGGATCTGGTAAAAGCACCTTTTTGCAATCTGCTGGACTTGGCCCATATACACTATCTCCCGATACTCTGCGCCTAGCGTATAGCAGCCCAGTGATGAATGATGCAGGGCGCATCGTTATGCCATATCAGGATGATCGACGGGTGTGGCAGCAGCTTCACGAGTTGCTTGATATGCGTATGGCTCGTGGTGAGCTCATTGTGGTTGATGCAACACATACAACGAGCTCGTACTTTCAGCAGTATGCACAGCTTGCACAGAAGCATCGTTATAAGCTGTACGTCATAGACTTTGCGGATGTACCGCTTGCGGTCTGCCTAGAGCGCAATCGTCAGCGTGCGCCACATAAGATAGTCGATGATGTAGTTCTCGAGAAAATGCACGCTCGTCTCTCCACGTGTACCATACCAAAACAATACACCGTCATACAGCCAGCGGCAGTAAAAGAGCTTATAGCGTCATATCGGCAACCGATTAATTTGAGTCAGTATGAGCACATTCATCACATTGGTGATATCCAAGGATGCTATACGCCGCTGCGTGAATATTTTGAACAGCATCCCTATACCGAGCACGATTATTATATCTTTACGGGAGATCTACTTGATCGTGGCACAGAGAATGCAGAAGTGCTGCAGTATGTGTGTGATAATTTTGTCGACAAGCCAAATGTGACATTTATTGAGGGTAACCATGATGGCTATATTTGGCAGTGGCTTACTCACCAGCCGATAAGAGCGCGAGAGTTTAATGGTCGAACTCGAGCGCAGCTAGAGCGTGCCAATATAGATAAGCGTGCTGTTAGTCGCTTGATGAACTCCATGCAAGATTGCCTCTACTACACATGGCATGATCGGCAAGTATTTGTGAGTCATGCAGGAGTGAGTAATTTACCAGAGAATCCTCTGCTGCTAGCCAGCCAGCAGTATATTCGTGGTGTGGGGCGCTATGATCAAGTTGGTGTTATTGACGATTCTTTTGTTGCTCACACCTCTGATAATGTCTATCAAGTACATGGTCATCGCAACGCTCAGAATTATCCAGCGCAGTATAATCAGCGGTGCTTTAATCTCGAGGGCAAAGTGGAGTTTGGTGGCACACTACGAGTTGCACAGCTTGTCGAGAAGGACTGGTCGGTCGTTGAGATAAGCAACCAATCGGCTGAAGGTATCCTCCATCCAGAAAATGCACCGCTCATCCATAGTCTACGCACCAATAAACTGATTAGCGAGCGATCACTGCCGGGTAACATTAGCTCATTCCACTTTAAACCAAAGGTGTTTTATGACAAAAAATGGACAGCACAAACAGTGCGAGCCCGTGGACTATTTATGAATACGCTCACAAATGAGATTGTGATTCGTGCCTATGATAAATTCTTCAATATTGGTGAGCGACGAGAAACTGAATTTGCTGCGCTCAAAGATCAGCTTGTCTTTCCAGTGCGTGCCTGGGTGAAAGAGAATGGCTATCTTGGCTTGGTGGGCTATGATGCAACACTAGGTGACCTCGTCTTCGCGTCGAAAACAACGACAGAGAGCGATTTTGCTGGATGGTTTCGTCGCTTATTTTTGCAGCGCTATGGTAAGCATGTTGATGCGATCCGTCAGTATCTTGCCGAGCACAATGTTTGTTTGGTCTGCGAGGTGATACTCCCGACAGAGGATCCACACATTATCGAGTATGCACAAGACCGGATTGTTTTGCTCGATATAGTGCATCGCCAGGCGAAATTTGCCGCAGTTGACCAAGTTGAGCGTGAGCGATTTGCGGCTATGTTTGGCATGGAAACCAAGCGGCTTGCGGCGACGCTCCAGACGTGGGAGGAGTTTGCGACGTGGTATGAGCAGGTGCAGGGGCTTGACTATTTGTATGACGGTGTACCGATCGAGGGCTTTGTTATAGAGGATACTCAGCATTGGCAGGTTAAAGCAAAACTCGATTATTATTCATTTTGGAAGCGGATGCGTGGTGTGCTTGATGGACTTAAGGTGGGGCGCAGCCCAAAGCGTGCCGCTGCCTACCCACATCCTGAGTACGCAGCGCGCGTCATTGCCTATATGCAGGGCATCCCTATTGACGCATTAGCCCAGATGTCTATTATCGATGTGCGTCGCCGCTGGCAGCGAGAGCAAGAAAAACCTTATAGCCGTATTGCCGACCTCGCCCTTCCCGGTATAATAGAAGCATGAAAATGATTCGTTGGTTGGCAAAGCGGTGGCGCCGCGTTGCGGTAGTGGCTGGGGTGCTCGTTGGGCTAGCTGTACTTCGCCTTGTATTGGCACAAACAGGGCAGTGGTCGCTACCTGATCGATTGCAAGACTGGATAACGCTGAGTTTGAGCGTGATGATCGAGGCGCTGCCATTCGTCATGCTAGGGATCTGCATTGCAATTATAGTGCAGGTGTGGCTGCCGGCTGAGCGCTTGCTTGCCTATCTGCCGCAGCAACCATTATTGCGTCGAGCTTGTTTGTCGCTCCTTGGTATTGCGCTGCCAGTCTGTGAGTGTGGCAATGTCCCCTTAGCTCGCGGCCTGTTAGCAAAAGGGCTCACGCCTAGTGAGTCTCTCGTGTTTTTGCTTGCTGCACCAATCCTCAACCCAGTGACAATCATCACAACGCAGCAAGCATTCGCTGGCGATATGACCATTCTCTGGGCGCGAGTGCTTGGTGGCTTCGCTATTGCTAATCTTGTTGGCTGGATCTATGCGCGTCGCCCGGCGGAGGAGTTATTGACCAATACGTTTGTTGCTTCGTGCCAGGCAGATCATGTGCAGCAGAACAAGCGAGTGGCAAGCCTTGCGATATTTCGACGTGAGGTGCAGGCGATGCTGCCAGCCTTGGTAGTTGGTGCAGGGTTAGCAGGTCTTGTGCAAGTGTTGGTGTCGCGCGAAGTGTTGGTGTCGCTGGGGAGTCAACCAGTATGGTCGGTGATTGCAATGGTGGCACTGGCGTTTATTGTCTCAATTTGCTCTAATGTTGATGCATTCTTTGCCTTGGCATTTCGCCAGACCTTTATGACCGGGGCGCTTGTGAGTTTCTTGACCTTTGGCCCAATGATCGATATTAAGATGCTGAGCTTGCTGCGCACGACATATCGGCCAAGTGTGCTGTTTCAGGTGAGTGCACTCGTTGGACTGGCGTCAATAACATTGGGATTGGTGGTAAATTATGCGTTTTAGGCTATTCTTGTCCCGAGTTGCACAGCAACAAGGTATAATACTCCTTTTTGTCATTGCTGTGGCGACGCTGTGGCTAGCTGCGACTGGTCGTTTGACACTCTATATTCATCAGCGGTATGTCGTCTTTACGGCTGGTATGGCAGTGGTAGCTCTTGTGATGGCGAGTGCGAGTGTTATTACGCAATCACGTGCCCACCAGCAGACACACTTCATTTGGTGGCGTCGCGTTGCTGCGTGTGTGATGGTATGTATAGTTGCAGGTATGGCACTATTTGTCCCACCGACAGCACTAACGACAACAACTGCCACGCAGCGTGGTATCAACAAAGGGGCGGTAACTCGGCTATCTACAGACAAGCTATCGCAAGCATCTATCTTTGCTCAGCGAGATTATTCGCACCTCACGATTAAAGAATGGGCAGGGTTACTCGCGCAAACGCATGATAGCGCATTTTATCGTGGCAAAACAGTCAACTTGACAGGGTTCGTCACGCCAGATACAGCGGATTCGCAGATTTTTTATGTATCTCGATTTGTCGTGACGTGTTGTGTAGTCGATGCACAGGCGGTTGGCGTGCCAGTCTATGCACCTGGGTGGCGTGAGCACTACCAGCCCAATAGTTGGGTAACAGTAACGGGTGACTTTGCCGCGCATCCACAGCAACATCGTCAGCAGCCGATTGTCATTATACCGCATTCGGTTACGTCAACCACCCAGCCAAAGGAGCCCTATGAATACTAAAAGCTGGCGGTGGGTACGTCAGCGATGGCGATTTTCGCTTGTTGCGATTGGATTATTAATTACACTAAGTGTACTCACGGTCCTGAGCTATCAACAGGGCCCACGCTTGCGTCATGCAGTGATGGCAGATGACCCAAATATAGGCTACCAGACAGTGCAATTGCAGTTTAATCAGCCAGTTAAGCCAGTTGAAGCTCGTGCAATACGAATCTCGCCGCGCGCAGACTTTACTGTTACAACAAACAACGCAACTGTGACGATTCAGTTCCGGCATCGTTTGCAAAGTAACTCGCAGTATCACGTGGCGATCAATCAGGTAGTCAACGCCTATACACAGCAGCTCTCAGCAGCCAGTTACCACTTTGATACACCACCAGCACAGCTCTATTATCTCAAGCACCGCAATGCTGCAGAGACAAAAACAGAGTTCTACGTCGCACAAGCGACGGATGCTATCGTGCAAATGAATCTGGCAACAAAGCATGAGAAGATACTTTACCAAGCGACGCGAATTATCAACTATGCAGTAGTAGACTCTCGTATCATTGTCCATACAATGAATGATGCAACAACCAGTGAATTGCATCAGGTTGATATAAAGACTGGTGCTGTGTCGCCGTTATCGTTGCCTGGTAAGGGTACGGTGTCTCGCCTGCGAGCGATGGATAATGGAACGGTGGGATATCTCTTTGCAAAGGCAGGCAGCAAAGAAAAGACCACCAATCTCATCGTGCATGATATTGCAGCGCAGCGCCATCACACTATATTTGGCCTTAATGCGCAGCCATTACCAGTGTATGATTGGCGCCCAGTATCACGTGGTGCGGCAGTTGTGGCGCGAACTCGCGGTGATGATGTACTACTTATTGACCCGACTGGCAAGCATGCTATGCAGCCACTTGGCCAGGCAGCAGTGCTTGGTGATGTATCATATGATGGCAAGAATATTATCATGATGAAAACGGGGGATGGGTATTTTGCACTCAACCTAGAAAATAGCAAAAAATCGTCCATTACTCACCAACAAGGAAACAACGTTATATCATTAGCTGCATTCTTACACACCCGCAGTGGCTATAGTATGGAGATAACGAGTGTTAATCAACAGCATATATTGCAGCGTCAAACAATACTCACCTACCCAGCCAAACGAGTGATTCATCAGACAACACCTCCGGCGTATACAACGAACATTACTGTATCACCAAACGATCAGTACACCGCCATTGAGCAAAAAAGCACTGCTGATAGCTCCACCAAAACGCACATTATCGATAATAAAACTGGCCATATAGTGCACACACTCGATGGTAAGGCAGTGGTTTGGCTATAAAACAGGTGATAGAGTCTGAAGTGACTCCAGTCTGTATCTTGAGAGCGGGAATCGCATCTATGCCACACAACGACAATACGTAATTGGTGTTTGCATAATGTTCCGGTATACTATAAAAGATGTAGCGTGAAGGGAGATGATGCTAATGCGAATGCGTGACAGACGACCAAGTGACCGCCCGCGGGAGAAACTTGCGCGAGATGGAGCGGCTCGCCTAAGTGACCTCGAGCTCCTTATGGCAATTATCGGCAGCGGTAATGCACAAGCTGACGTTGGTAAAATTGCGCGCTGTGTGCTTAAAGCCTTGCGCACACATGGAGGTGACCTAACTCATGAGGAGCTCTCCAAGATAACTGGCCTTGGTGCGGCTAAGGTGACAGTGATTCTCGCGAATTTTGAGCTTGCACAGCGCTATCTGCTCAAAAGTGACCAGCCTATTATTGATGAGCCGAGCAAAGCAGCAGAGCAACTTACCGATATTCGCGACAAACGGCAGGAGCATTTTGTCTGTTTAACGCTCGATGGAGCACATCGCTTGATTGCTAAACGCACGATTACTATTGGCACACTAACTGCTAGCTTGGTGCACCCACGAGAAGTCTTTACGGATGCGATTGCCGACCGAGCAGCAGGGATTATTGTGGCGCATAATCATCCTAGTGGGCAACTTATCGCAAGCCAGGCTGACCGAGAGACAACGCAGCGCCTTGCCGAGGCAGGTAAGCTGCTTGGTATCCAGTTGCTCGACCATCTTATCATTACGAAACACGACTATATATCGATTATCACCGAAATATAAGGAATGACCTGTTAGCACTCTTGCAATTAGAGTGCTAATTGGCTATACTAAGACAGATATGGCGAAGCGAGATTATTATGAGGTGCTTGGTGTTGCCAAAAGCGCCAGCGATGATGACATCAAGCGGGCATTCCGCAAATTGGCAGTGAAGTACCACCCAGATAAAGCGGGTGGGAGTGAAGAGAAATTCAAAGAAATTAATGAAGCGTATGAAATCCTCAAGGACAAGCAAAAGCGCCAGCGGTATGACCAATTTGGCCATGCGGGCGTTGGTGGCGCTGCCAGCGGTAGTGGCGGCGGTAACCCATTCGCTGGCTTTGGCGACTTTGGCCAAGGGCAGAATATCCACTTTGATTTTGGTGATGGTGGCCTAGGAGATATCTTTGGTCAGTTCTTTGGTGGCGCTGCTGGCGGCAGTGCAAGCCAAGGTCCATCACGCGGTCGTGATGTTGAGACGAGTGTGACGCTCGAATTTGAAGAAGCGATCTTTGGCAAAGAAGTCGCTCTTGCACTAACGCTTGACGACGAATGCGAGCATTGCCACGGTAGCACCGTCGAACCTGGCTCAAGCCTTAAGAGTTGTCCAGATTGTAAAGGCACTGGCCAGCGCGTGCGGACGATGAACACAATGTTTGGCCCCATTCAGCAGGCGGTAACGTGTGAGACATGCCAAGGCCGTGGGCAGATTCCTGAGAAGGCCTGTACAGTCTGCCAGGGTAGCGGTGTGCAGCGCCGCGAGCAGACGATTACCGTCAAGATCCCCGCCGGTATTGATAATGGCTCGACGATTCGTCTCCGTGGTCGTGGCGAAGCTGTAGGTGGTGGCAGCAAGGGCGACCTCTATGTGCAGGTGCGAGTCAATCCACACAAGACGTTTAGCCGCGAAGGTGATGTAATCCTGAGTGAGGAGCATATTGGTATGGCAGATGCAGCGCTTGGTGCCGAGCTCGACGTTAAGACAGTCGATGGGACGATTACAATGAAGGTGCCAGCTGGTACGCAATCGGGCACAGACTTCAAGTTATCTGGCCATGGCGTGCCACACATGCGAAGCGACAAGCGTGGGCCCCATATCGTGACAGTAGTGGTTGACACCCCAACCAAACTAAATCGCCGCCAGAAGGAAATCCTTCGCGAGTTTAATGACACGTTAGGGCGGAAGGGGATATTTGGGTTGTAACTCCAGGTGGGTACTGGTGTAGAATTAAACTACTTGTGGTGAGGAGTTTGATTCTAACCTGTTTGCTGGGTGGTGTAACTTTGCTAGATTATTTCAGATTCGATGGCATAACTTGGTTTTGCGTCACAGTGCTCTGCAAATATAAGAGAAAGAGTCTTGATTTATACGGTGGTTTATTGCTAAAATAGCCTCACTATGATAACGAGCTATACTCCCGAGGATAGACCACTTCCATATCATGATATACAGGTGAAAGAAGCTCGGCGTAGCCAGAATAGCTCTGTCGATATAGATCCTGAAGCGTTCCGAGGAAAGTACCAGGAGCTTGTTGAGCGATCACCGAAAGTCATTGAATCACTTGTTCCCGATCAAGAAAGCAAAGAAGCAGCAATTAATAGTCTGATTATAGGTAGTACCACGTCTTTTCAGCAAAAGTATCCGGCCATTGCGGAGTATTCCGGCGAAGATTATACAACCATGCAAGATACTGCGGAAACGCTGATATATATGGCTGAGTCTATGTCAGAGCCAGAGAGGACAGTCTATCTCCAGGCGATTGAGGCTCGCAAGCAAGAGGCGAACTTGATAGTAGCGATGAGGGATTATAAAGCAGCAACAACAGACCCCATAGCAAGAGAAGTAGCAGCACAGCGTTTTATGGAGATAAATATTACGCTCTATGGTGAGCCAGTTAAAACAATATATGAGTCATTACTCGGCGAAAAAATTGCCAACATCTTTCATAAAAAGCGTAGTCAAAGTGCCAAGATAATCTTTCAGGAGCTTCGGAATCTTCTTCCAGAAAATGCACTAGATGGTACACGTGTACAAGATCGATTTCGTCCATCTACTGAGACCATGAGATGGATGAACGAAGTTGTTCATGGATTGTATGACAATATGCTTCGATATGTTGATAGCTATGTAGAAGCGCATAAATCAGAATTTCAAATAGAATCACACGATGAGACGGTTATAAAAATCCAGCCGACACACCTTCAAGATATCTTTCGGAATATCTTGACTGAGGAGTTCCTTGCGTCATCCAAAGAGGTTGAAGAAGGTAGACAGACAGGCGATATTCAGGATGCACAAGCTGTAACAGACTGGGACAATACCGAGACGAGAGATGTCGAGAAAGATATGGATTGGAAGGTTGAGGTGACAGAGGCAAAATCAATTAATATTGATCCAGACACAAGACATATCAGAATACCCCAAGACCGAGAAGCTATGTCTGTTAATGAAGTAAAACGGCTAGTTGTACATGAAATAGGTGTGCATGTCTTAACGCGAATGACTGGTGGTTCGACAAACCTTGGGCCGCTAACACAAGGTTTAGCTGGTTTTAATGATACGCAAGAAGGGCTTAGGAAAGCAATGGAGCACGCCCTTGAAGGAGAATATCAAGAAGCTGGCATAGATCACTATATTACTGCTGGACTTGCCTATTTTGACAACAAGGACTTCAAAGGTGCTTACGATGTGAAGTGGCGTCTCAAACTTCTCGAGAGCCTCAAGCCTGATCAAGCACCAACACAAGTCCAGATTGACAAAGCTAAGCAATGGGCAGCAAACACAACAATGCGTATTTATCGGGGTACTGATGATCTGCCCCTCTTTAAGGATCTCTGCTATTACAATGGCTCAAAAGAAGTATGGGGATATCTAGAGAAAATTTGTGGTGATGATTTGCAGCTGAGTTTATTACTAGCTGGTAAAATTAATACTTCGAAGAAGCACCAGAGAGTCATACTCGAATCACATAGTACTTAGACTAAATACAAGCAATGAAAATTCAATACGATAAAAGTTTAAAGATAGCAGGCGTTAGTATACAACCATGGGCAAGAATTGGACCTGAGCAGTGGTTTGATAATTACAAAATTGCTTCACTAGCTGGCTGGAATATGCGCAGCCAGAATGTAGAGCACATGAATAGTCTCGCTTATGTGCGCGATCAGTGTGAGAAACCTTATATAGGTGAACTGACTACACAGGCTCTTTTGCAAGATCCAATATTCCAAGACATGATAATAACTCATTTACCTGAGTACCGTATTTTTACGTATAAACCTTTCGTAATTCCTGAGCGATTAAAACAAAGCAGTTTGCAATTTTTGCCTAGCAACGATATGTACGTGTTGGCTCAGAAGTTTGAGAATAAATCGTGGTTTCGGCGTATTTTTGCAGAGCGTCTTTGCAACATTCCATCACATAAAATATACCCTTGGCGAGAAATGTTATCGGATGAGGAATATTTTTCTAATCTCTGTAATGGACGCAGTAAGATTGTTTTGCAGGATGCTACACTTGGTGGAGGGAAGGGGTCGTTTATTGTCGATAGCTTCGACTCATTTTGTTCCGCAATAAACACAATGCAGAATAGCAATGGTTTGGTTGGTGAAGTAGTTGTATCAGACTACATTGCTGATGGACGTGATTGGTCGGTACAGGGCGTTGTAACGCGCTACGGGGTCTTCATAGGGCCAGTGCAGCGGCAGATTATTGCAGACCCGAATTTATCAAATACAAGTATTCCTGGTGCTGAGAAGTTTTGTGGTATTGAAATATTAGCAGATGATCAACACACATGGCAGAGTAGTCAACTAACGAAAAATGCGCGCGTCATAGGCCAGGAATTATACGACAGAGGGTATCGTGGTATTTTTGGTGTTGATTCTTTGGTGACGGATGATGCAGTGTATACTATCGAAGTTAATGCGCGCATTACGGGTGCAACACCGCTTCTTGCAATGAGCTATAATGCAAAAAAGCATATCCCCTTCTATCTTCTTCATATCTTAGAACTAACGAATGCTGATTATACTATTGAAGACAGTTCATACAGCAATGACTATAATGATTGCGCGCTGATGGTTCTCCATCAACGAGACAGTGAGACAGGTGTTGCTGACAGCCCTCGGTCGGGATTATATAATGAAAAGATGCAATCCATAGACGATATAATGTCATTCGATAGGTCTTCTTCTGCAAAACAGGTTTTTGTACAGGATTATACAAGGAGCGAGAGGTCTATTGAGCCAGGGTCTCGATTAGCGTCTATATTTACTAATTTTCGTGTTATGAATGAGGAGGGTACGCTTATGAGAGAATCAAGAAATATTATTGGTATAATTGAAAATAGTTCGAAGTAAATAAATGTATCGCTATGAATATGGAGCAAGAAAGCAAGAATAGTATCAAAAAAGCAGACCTGTCACGGTATGGCATGACTTCTCGATTACTAATGAAGGAGGCACTCCGAAAAGGGTACCAGGTCACAACAGTTCCAGGTCGTTTAGCAACATCACATGTGGTGCGCTGTGAAAAGGACGGCAAAGAGCTTTACTTTTATAATCTTAATACTGCACTAAACCCTTCATATGCAGTCCAGGTGAATGAGGACAGGATCTGGACGAATAACATATTACACCAAGCGCATATACAAATACCAGATACATATCCATTGAAAATAAATAGACCCGAAGATGTGGTAATTGATGATACACTTCGAAAAATGTTAGAGTCCTATGAGCGTCTTGTTGTCAAATCTGCTACTGTAAACTACAGTAATAGTGTTCTTGTTAACGCTAGTGACGAAGAAAGTTTGCTTCGTGCAATACACCATGTATATCAGAATAGTGGTGGACAACCTGATATAATTGTTCAGCAAATGGTTTTTGGGCAAGAATATCGCTTCTTGGTGTTAAATAAAAAAGTCATTGCAGTAGCATATCGTCGACCACCATATATTGTTGGAGATGGAGTATCAACAATACGAACCTTGATAAGTAAAAAAAATAACAATTGCCCAAAGCATGGCAATAGACACGCTAGTTTAGTAGCGAAAATAAACATTGAAGATGTGTCGAGACATAAAGGTGCTTACTTTTTGCAACAAGTTCCCGAGAAAGGTCGTGCTGTTGAGGTTTTAGATACATTGAATCTGAGTAGGGGTGGTGAAGTAGTTGATGTCACGAGTTATGTGTCTGATGAACTCAAAAACATAGCAATTCAAGCGGCATCAGCATGTTTTCTTGGTATTGCTGGTATTGATATTGTGACGGATAACATTAGTGGCGATGGAAATGATAGCTATGTCGTAAGAGTGATGGCATCTCCAGAGATACGAATGCACCAATTTCCAACAGAAGGCAAACCTCGGAATGTTGCACGAAAACTATTTCATGCTATTGAAAAAACGGCGCATCCTATCGGCAAAAAGATAGTTATGATTGGCCGAGTTGAAAAGGTTGCTTTGCCTGATCTTGTTAACGAAAAATTTAAAGCTCGGATAGATACAGGGGCAACAGTCTCGTCTATATGGGCAAGCGATATTCGAGTTGATAAGACAGGCCTCTATTGCAAACTATTTGGTGAAGGCTCCCCAGTGTATACTGGTGAGGAGTTGCATTTTTCTGAGTATTCCATGCGCTCTGTTCGGAGTTCGAATGGTTATGAGGAACTGCGGTATCAGGTTGTCATTAATGTAAGTTTGGCAGGAAGGCGAGTGAAAGCAAAAGTTACACTAGCAGACAGATCAGGGCAGATCTACCCAATGCTGATTGGAAGAAATATTTTGCGTAATAAATTCATCGTTCATGTTGCAGAGGGTGATATTGATAAGAAGGCCGAAAGTAGTAATCGTCAAGAACTACGCCAAAATGGACTACAATAGAGACAGAGAGCATATAATAAGCAAAATCGATAAAATAATAGTACGAGGTATGGAGTGAAAATCGCAATACTCAGTAACGGCAATGTGAACTACTCAACGCTTCGCCTCAAGGAAGAGGCGGAGAGGCGTGGACATAGTGTGAGAGTGATTAAATACCGCAAATGTTATGTGACGATTGATGAGAAGAACCCAACGGTGATGTATGATGGTGAAGCAATTGATCAGTACGATGCAATAATTCCGCGCATTGCAAGCTACATGACTCGCTACGGCACAGCAGTAGCACGCCAGTTAGAAATGGCGTATCCACGCACGCTTTTTGTTAATCGCTCGATTGCGATTACCCGGGCACGCGATAAACTGCGTTCGACACAGCTGCTAGCCCGAGGTGGAGTAGCTATTCCTAAGACAGTGTTTAGCCGCAACTCGGCCGATATAGACGATCTCCTTAACGAACTTGGTGGTACGCCAGTCATCATCAAACTCGCTCGTGGTACTCATGGCAATGGTGTGGTGCTAGCGGAGACGAAGAAGGCAGCAAAGTCAGTGCTTCAGGCATTGTACCTCACCAACGAGGATGGGACAAATATCCTGTTGCAGGAATTTATTCGTGAGTCGGCTGGAGTGGACATCCGCGCCTTTGTGGTAGGGAGTCGTGTAGTGGCGAGTATGAAGCGCCAGAGCCTAGATGACGACTTTCGCTCCAACCTCCATAAGGGAGGTGAAGGAACGCCGATCCGCTTGACGGATACCGAGCGTCGTATGTGTTTGCGGGCAGCTAAGGCGATGGGTCTGACAGTAGCGGGTGTTGACTTTATGCGCTCGAGTCGTGGGCCGCTAGTGCTTGAGGTCAATGCGAGCCCAGGATTTGGGATAGAGAAAATTACGCGGCGCAATGTAGCCAAACCAATCATTGAATATATTGAGCGCAATGCAAAGCGGCAGCACAAGAAGGATCGCGTTGGGGCATAACTATCCAAACGTACTGGCGCTTCTCATAACGCTTATGTTGAATCGATGTCATGGTATAATGGTGGCATGATGTTGCTTGGATTGCTTGTTGGTACGGCTGTGGTTTCGGCTGGTTTGGTATATGTAGCGAAGCGGCATTTTGGGCTACCAGTAATGGGTCTGGCGGTTGGTATGGTAATGACACAGCTGTGGGCGGCAGATGTCGTGCCGTATGCTGCTGGGGTTGGTATAGGCATTGACCGATCTGCCTTGCTTGCAGTGGTGACGATTGTGCTGGCGGTGCTACCAGCTGTAATATTGGTGTGCTGTGGCTCAGTGGTGAGTCAGCGCTGGTGGCGTATTAGTGGCTCACTGATATTTGGTGTTGTGGCAACGTATGTACTGTTTGGTGCGCTGAGTAGTCTCGTACCGCCAGTTGATGAGACAGGCAAGATGGCTGTAGCAGCGCTGGATAGGTCTCATGCAATGGTTGTAACAATAGGGTTTGCATATGCACTTGTTGACACACTCGTGGCTCGCACAAAGAGCGCAAAACCACATAAGAAAAAGTGAAAGTGATAGATATCCCTCTTACGCGTGTCACTCGATAAGTGTGAATATATACGTTGATGTGCCTAGCAAAACAACCCTCATGATAAAGGGCCGTTTTTAGTGTTGTGATTCGTGTATAGCTCTAGTGGATATTACGCCGCGTTCGTTGCAACATTTGTCACATCATCAAGTGCTTCAAGTGCATCGATAATTTTGGTAAGCTTGCGGGCGGTTTCGTCGTCCTCAATAGCAACAGTGTTATTGGGCACATACTGGAGCTCTGCATCTTCAACAGTCATGCCAGCTGCGAGCAAGGCTTCGCGAACTTTGGCGAGCTCCTTTTTGTCGGTGTAGACGGTGAGGCCGCCATCTTCTTCTGTTGCATCCTCAGCTCCAGCATCAAGCACAGTAAGGAGCGCTTCTTCACTACTGGCTGCTACGCGGATTACACCCTTGCGCGCAAATTGAAACATCACACTACCGCTATCTGCCATGGTACCGCCATTCTTGGTGAGAGCAGTGCGGACCTCTGGGTAGGTGCGATTCTTGTTGTCGGTTGCTGTCTCGATAATGATACCAACACCACCTGGGCCGTAGCCCTCATAGACTGCCTCTTCGAGTGCGGCAGCATTTTTATCGTTAATGCGGTCGATTGCCCGCTGGATGTTGGCGTTGGGCATGTTAGCCGCCCGAGCCTTCTCGATGGCCAATGCGAGGCTTGAGTTGGTTGTTGGATCGGTGCCACCACGGGCTGCAATGGCAATCATATTGCCAAGCTTGGTAAAGGCTGCGCCGCGCTTTGCATCAACCACGGCCTTTTGGCGATGGGTCGTGGCCCATTTACTGTGTCCAGACATAGGTTCTCCTTGATTGTTCTATCTTTCACTCATTGTAGCATATTGGGCGGTTGCTATTCTACGAGCGAGGCATCGCGCAGCGAGTAGCCAGTTGCTTGCCAGAGCCACCAGCAGAGGCCAATGAGCCCACTATACCACAGCGCCACACCCCACCAGGGTAGCGCAAAATCGAGCTGCGCCCAGGGAGAGGCGGCACATTGCTGGACAACCCACAGCATTGCATCGAGCAGCCATTGTGCTGGTGCACCAAACACTGCTGCCGCGGCTGGCCACACAAGCGCCCCAACCCCAGCAATGCACGTGAGAAGCATCGCCAGCGGCACCCATGGCACAATGAGTAGATTGGCTGGCAGCGCCACAAGCGATAATTGCCCAAATACTGCGAGGCTAATTGGTAGTGTAGCAAGCTGTGCAGAGACTGTCTCACCCAAGACTTGGCGACCGATCGATGGCTCTGCTGGACCGAAGAAATAGCGCTGCAACAGCGGTGCAAGGATCATCACTCCAGCGAAGGACGCAAAGCTTAGCTGCCAGCCAATATCTCCCCAGACATAGCTTGGGTTCCATAGCACTGTGGCGGCACTTGCTACTGCCAGTAGTGTAATGGGGTGAAACGCATGACCATACGCCCAAGCCCAAATGCTGAGCCCAGCCACAAGACCAGCGCGCGTCATGCTTGGGCTTAGGCCAGTGATGGCAACAAAGCCAAGGACGAGACTCACACTGGTAAGCACTGCGAGGTAGCGCGACACCTTAGCAAACAAGCGCCGAGCGAGGCGGACGAGGATCGTGAGGTTGTATCCGCTTGCCACAACGATATGGGTGAGGCCAGTAGTGCGCATTGCTCCTTGGATATCATGTGGCAGGGCGCGCTTTTGGCCAAGGACGTAGCCACTGCCAAGGCTAGCCGCTGGCTCGTGAACTGCGCGGCGAATGTGCTCAGCAAACCAATCGCGCACCTGCAGGGCGACATCACCAGGTTGTGGCTGGACAATACGCTCCACATGGGCGCGCTGCACAACAGCGGCAAAGTTGCCAAAGCCAGGCTTGAGCTTACCTTGCACAACTAGCCAGTCGCTGCGATGGACTGCAGGGTTGCCGTGCAGACTCACCCATACTGTGCCAGGCAATGAGCGGCCATTCAGGCGGATAGCGCTCAGCCTCACGACGAGTTGATTGCGTTGATTTGTATCAGGGTCATCCTGCACCTGCCCAGTGATTGTTGCTACGTGCGCAAACGATGCCGCGTAGGAGCGCTGTTGTTGCTGGTCACTCCCACCGCGCACTAGGCCGACCATAAGCCCAGCAATCAATATGATAATAAGGCACCACCGCTGGCTCTTGCGTAGTGCATAGGCAATTCCGCCACCAGCTACAACAAGCCACCACCACGCAGCATACGGCCACCACTGGGCTAGTGCTACTCCACCAACGATGCCGCCGCAGCACATTGTGAGCTGCCATGTTGGGTGAATTCGCCGTTGCCACCACGTCATTGGTTATCATTAAACTATTGTGTTGCTGATGTGTCAATTTATTGCATCTGAATCGCGGCCTTTCTGTCAGTTTTATGCTGTTTATTCTGCTTTCTGCAGGGTTTATCAGGGAGGCTAAAATTTTTATGTAATTTGTTTTCTTAGGGTGAAATTATTGAATCTTTTGTGTTTAGCAAGAGATTTTTATATCTTACTGGGTGAGGTAGCGAGATATAATCTCTCACGGAGGAAAAAGACGAATTTTGGAAGAGTGATGATGAATCCAGTATTTGCTCCGCTTGACAGTCTACCACGACCAGTGCTATACTCGCAGAGTCTACGGGCCCATAGCTCAGCAGGTTAGAGCACCTGCCTTTTAAGCAGGGTGTCGTGAGTTCGAGCCTCACTGGGCCCTCCATTGATCAATTAGCAGGCGAGACGGCCTGTTTTTTGTTGTATCTGTTTGAAAGCTTGAAGATCCGCATTATAAAATCTTAATCCCTATTTCTCGCTATTATTGTGTGGCAGAGAACAAAATCCGACCACCGTATTAATTTGCGTGACCAACAAAATAATGTGCTTGTGCTTGACCGAGATGGTTGCTTTGCGCATAATCGTGGCGAGGAGGAAAAACAAAATGCAAACTATGCGGAATTATGCCCGGCGAATTATTGCATATGGGCTTGCCGTAACCATGATGATACCAGGAATAGCCGGAGCTTCTGCGCTTGGTGCTGATTCTTCCACTGCTTATTTTGCCACCCCAGTCGCCGCCATCGGCGATTTTTTATTTGAACGGGCAGCGGCGCGTGATGATACTGCTAGCAGCAAGTTTCCAGCAGCACAGCCTGTAGCGCACCTTGCTGCTCATACTGAACACGATGCATTGATGATCGGGGCGCTCCACACAACAGACCGGCGCACGGTGAGTGCAGTTGAGCTGCACAATACTGCACGTCAGTTTGTACCGCTTAGTGATGTCACACTTGTTGTCAGTGCTAGCACAAACCACACCGACTACACGTGTCGCGTCAATCTACAAGGATATGCACCACCCCAGTCGTCGGTGCGCTACTACCATCCAGCAGTGGCCCCAACAGATGGCGCACAGCTCCAGGGTTGCCCAAGTGTGCCAGATGGCGAGCAAGTCACGCGGTATGATGTGACGCTGGAGCGATCGGGTGCGACCATTGACAAAGCAAGTGCAGCTGTAGACGAGCTTGCAGGTGCACTCGTCTGGGAGCGTGCACGCTGGACGGCAGCGGCGCGGACTGGGATATTTGCCAAGGACTTTCGAGCACGATCTGGTGAAGCTGAGGTAACTGCGCCGTACGAAGCGCCAGGCGAGCCACCTTTGCAAATTCTTGAGGTCTTGCCTCATCCACACACCTGCGACACAGCACCAGACAATTGCCAAAAATATGTCAAGATCAAAAATACCGGCGACCAGCCAATCGACCTTGCTGCCTATCGTTTGCGTAGTGGTACACCTGGCAGCAATAGTACTGTGCGAAATACCTCGTCTCTTGCGGGGACTATTGCGCCAGGCCAGGTGCTGACGATTCGTGCTCAGGCAAATGGTGCGGAGCTTGCAATACTGCGCAGTGGTACACTATGGTTTGAGGACCAGTATGGCTTAGTGAGCTTTTCGCCGCGCATTGATGCATATAGCGGTGCAGGGCAGGCTGCGCACCAGGGCAAGTCTTGGGCATACAATTCGCAAACTGGCACGTGGCAATGGACAACACCAAGCCCCGACCAAGCCGATAATATCATCACTGATACACCAGCCTCACCTCATCAGCCATCG
Source organism: Candidatus Saccharimonadota bacterium (assembly GCA_030528025.1). GTDB lineage: Bacteria > Patescibacteriota > Saccharimonadia > Saccharimonadales > Saccharimonadaceae > Saccharimonas. The sequence continues at coordinate 25,680 of JAUMZP010000001.1, read as the reverse complement.
GGCAAACCTTGCCCCACTGGCCAAGAACGCAACCCCGCAACAAATCGTTGTCGGAAAATCAACAGCAGTGAGAAACAATCAAGCCAAAGAGCCGGCAATGCAAAGGTGGCGCGTAGTACTTCTCATGCTCAAAAGTTAACTATCTGTAAACCAGGCCAAGAGCGTAACCCCGCAACGGGCCGTTGCCGCGCAGTATCTGCCACTGGCCAGCAATTGGCTGCGTGCAAGGCGGGGCAGTATCGCAATCCTGCCACAGGGCGCTGCCGAGCGCTCGCTGGCGGCAAGGCACCAGCTGCTGTATGTAAAGCAGGGTACTATCGCAACCCAGCGACCGGCCGCTGCAAAAAGCTTGGCGCAGCAAATAGTCGCCAGCTGACGCCCTGCAAGCCAGGCTGGGAGCGTAATCCATCGACCAATCGCTGCCGCAAATCGACGAGCAAGACTAGCAAAATACCAGCCGCAGGCTACGCTGTTGAGCCGGGTAGTAATAATGGACAGACAGAGATTGTCTGGTGGATGATTGGTGGAGTAGCTATCGTGGCAGTGGGCTATGCTGGCTGGGAGTGGCGTAGTGAGATTGGCCAGTGGTTGCGCCGGATGGTGCACAAAGGTTAGAGTCTCATTAGCTATACCATAGCGGTATATAGCAGAAGTTCTCAGATTCAGCTATACTAGCACCATGCGAATTATTGGTATAGACCCGGGCACTGGTATCCTTGGCTTTGGCGTCATCGACGCTCATGGTGGCGTAACACAACTCGTCACAGCTGGTGTCATTACAACGCCAGCACATACTCCAATACCAGAGCGCCTTGGTGAGATATTCGATGGTCTCACGAGTATTATTGCAGAGACACAGCCGACAATGATGGCGATCGAGAAGCTCTTCTTTGCCCGCAATATAACTACCGCTATGAGCGTAGCCGAAGCACGTGGCGTAGTGCTACTGACTGGCCAGCGGGCAGGGCTGCGGATTGAGGAATATACACCACTCCAGATCAAGCAGACAATCACTGGCTATGGCAAAGCAGATAAAAAGCAAGTGCAAGAGATGGTACGGCTCCAACTAGGCCTTCAGAAGGTACCCAAGCCAGACGACTGTGCAGACGCCCTCGCGGCAGCGATTATGGCAGCATTTATGACGCGGCAGAGATAGTGAGCTGCTGTTGGACGCAGCTACACTGACAAAGTCAGAAACCAGATTGTAAAAAAGCTTACGCTTGTGCTCTATCAGAGATGAGAAAGAGAAAAGCGCTAAGATTGGTGTTTTCAGCACATTGCGCCAGAACGATGGTATAATTAAACTATGCAACTACCGCGAGGAAGACAACAACCAGCTCGGATGGGCAGATATGCCAACTTTGGAGAAGTTCGCCAGTCGAAGCCACCGCGCCGAAGACGCGAGCATAAACATTTCTTGTGGTTTTGGAATATGAGCAAAAAGAAGAAGGCGATGGTGATCCTGACGCCGTTTTTGCTCTTCTTGCTGATTGTGCCGATCTTGACATACCTATATTATGCACGTGATATCTCCGATCAAGAACGGCTGATGAACCGCAACAACACTGGTATTGTCCTCAATGATGTCAACAACAAGCCACTCTATAGTGTGGGGCGAGCCCAGCACCGCAATATGGTGAAACTAGCTGACATCTCAGACAGTATGAAAAATGCGCTACTGGCTAGTGAGGACAAAGACTTCTATAAACACCCTGGGTTTAGTCTAATCGGTATCTTCCGGGCAGCCTTCCAGCGCCATGGTGGTGGCTCGACCATTACGCAGCAACTCGCCAAGAACACCGTCCTCACAAGCGAACAGACCTTTATGCGTAAATATCAAGAGCTGTTCGTAGCGCTCGCGATCGAGCAGAACTATACGAAGGACCAAATCCTCGAGATGTATCTCAACTCTGTGTATTATGGCGAAGACTCATTCGGCATCGAAGAGGCAGCCAAGATTTACTTTGGTAAAGCGCCGAAGGATCTCACATTGGCTGAGAGTGCTATGCTCGTTGGTGTGCTGCCAGCACCAACCGCCTACTCGCCAATCAGCGGCAGCCCAGAAAAGGCCAAGCAGCGTCAAAAGACAGTGCTCGGCCGCATGGTTGATGTGGGTGCCATCACTAATGAGCAAAAAGACGCAGCGTATGCGCAGCAGCTCTCGTATGCATCGACGGCAAATACCGTTAAGTCGATTGCACCACACTTTGCGCAGATGGTTATAAACCAGCTTAAACAGAAGCTATACAGTGCGGACGATAAAAATGCGTATGATAAGTTAATGCGTTCGGGCTATCAGGTGAAGACAACGCTCAATATGGATACGCAGCAGATGCTGATCGATAACGTCTCCAAGCAGATTCCATACCTCAACAACCGTGGTGGGACGAATGCGAGTGGTGTTGTGATAGACGTCAAGACAGGCCGCGTACGTGCACTAGTGGGTAGTGCCGACTACAATAACCCACAGTGGGGTAATGTCAATATGGCAACAACGCCGCGCCAGCCAGGCAGTAGCTTCAAGCCGATCTACTATGCCGGGGCACTAGCCGAGGGGGTTATTACACCAGCGACAATTTTCCAAGATAAGCCAACGGACTTTGGCGGTGGCTACCAGCCGCTCAACGCTGATAAACGTTGGCACGGGAGTGTGACGACGCGTCGAGCAATTAGCTGGTCGCTGAATATCCCAAGTGTGGAGATTATGAAGAAGTTTGGTATTAGTAAGTCGGTTCAAACGGCTAACAATCTTGGTATCTCGTCGATTACTCAAGCAACAGGTGAGAAGAATGGCTTGTCTCTCGCACTTGGCTCCGGTGAGGCGTCACTAACGCAAATGACTAATGCCTATGCAGCATTTGGCAACCAAGGGCAGCAATTTGAACTGGGGCTCATTGAGCAGGTTAACGACAAATACAACAAGAAAGTTAGCTGGCCCAACGCAACGAGCAAGCGGGCAATTAGCGAAGGCGGGGCCTACTTGATCTCAAACATTTTGTCCGATAATTCGGCACGAGCGAGCGTGTTTGGCTCAACCCTCACGGTGCCTGGCCATACTGCGGCCGTCAAGACAGGAACAACCAATGATAATAAAGATGCGTGGACGATTGGCTATAACCCAGAGTATGCCGTTGGCGTTTGGGTTGGTAATAATGACAATACACCAATGAAAAATGGTGGCTCGGATATGGCAGGGCCGATCTGGCGCAACACAATGACGAAGCTCTTGGCGGGCCAGTCGAATACCCAGTTCCCTGTGCCTAGTGGCGTCGTGCAGCGCTCGGTCTGTACGAGCGACGGTGGCCTGGCTACTACTGAGAATGCCAAGGGGACATACAAAGAATACTTCCTGACTGGCGCATTGCCAACTAAGCAGTGTAATGTTGTGCGCACCAAGATCGAAGTCTGTAATCTCAGTGATAAAAAGATGGAGTCTATCTACGAAGATGACTTCGACAGCACGAAGTACTCAAAAAACAGCTCAGACTGTTCCACGACCAAGCAACAAATCCGCGTCTGTGACGTTGAACGAAAGCGCATCATTGCTATCGATGAGAAGGACTTTGATAGTAGCCGGTACTCAAAGAACATTGCGAGTTGTCGATCAAGCAGCAGTGGAAGCTCTGGTAACACAAGCGACGACAGCGATAATAGCTCGACCATCAACAGTAATACTCGCCGCCGCAATAATACCGGCAACAGTGGTAACACTGGTGGTACGAGTGGTGATACTTCTGGTACTGGTGGTACGAGCGATGATGATAGCTCTGGGCAGAATAGTCAGAACAATACTGGTGGCAATAACAACAACTTCTTCAGGACTAACTTTTAGTACTCCGAGGAGGCGTGGATGATTGCTCATATTGCTGGCCGAGTTGATGAGAAATTTGCGGGTAGTGTCATCATTGATGTGCAAGGGGTTGGCTATGAGATAGCGGTCGCAGCACATGATTATGATGCGATGCAGCTTGGTGAGGCAGTCAAGCTCTATACATATCACCACATTCGAGAGCAAGCTCAGGAACTGTTTGGCTTTTCGTCACGGGCAGCCAAGAAACTGTTTGAGCTGCTCATCACTGTGCAAGGCGTGGGCCCCAAGGCGGCACTGGCTATCCTCAGCCTTGGTGAGGCTGAGCAGGTGCGTAATGCCTTAGCCAATGCCGATGCGGCCTTTATCCAAAAAGCCAGTGGGGTGGGCAAAAAGACTGCTGAGCGTGTGGTAGTAGACCTGCGAGATAAGGTGGGCGTGCCAACGTACTATGCTGCTCACGACGCACCTGTGCAGGCGGAGCTTGATACAAACGACGAAGCGCTCGAAGCGTTGGTTGCGCTAGGCTATACGTTGGCAGATGCCACCAAAGCACTTGCTCATATTGATACGAGCTTGCCGACGGCGCAGCGAGTGACAATGGCTTTGAAGCAATAACAATATAAAGAGAGGAGACAGGATGGCAAAAGTATTTGTGTCAGGACAGATTGGTGATATTCCTGTAGTGCAGCGAGTGCAGGCAGCGTTGGTGGCGGCTGGGCATGAGATTACTCATGATTGGACGCGCAACGAAGGTGGCAGTAAGATGTTGGTTGGTCAGCAGACGAAGTTCGATCAAGCGGCAGAGTCAGCACGCCGTGCCACAAATGACATGAATGGTGTAACCCAGAGCGACGTCTACATTATCTGCACCGATAATGAAAAAGCAGGTAAGGGCATGTATGTTGAGCTGGGTGGAGCGCTTGCGCTCAATACCACCACCGGTTCACCACGAATTTATCTATTGGGTCAACGCAAGCATGCAACAATCTTTTATTTTCATCCCTCGATTCGCTTGTGTAACTCGGTAGATGAAATTATTGCTGACCTTGATCATTGATTAGGAATAATGCAAAAAATATGAGATACTAGCACATGGTGTGAAAAATCCTGAGCAGAAGAATTCAGAGCAACCGGATGTGCAACACGTGTCTCGTCTAACAGAAATGGCGAGTGTGGGGCTAACAGCCCTGCGCTATGGTGGCGTAGAATATATTGCACGGCAGGCGCGTGACGGCAAGCCAATTGGCCTTGCGCTTGCAGCTTTTATGGCAGCTGATGTTGCTGATGGGCAAATTCTTGACGATACGCCTCTGCGCCGTGTAACTGATGGTGTGGTGGACACAGCTGCTGTGGTGCGCGTGATGTATGAGCTAGGCAAGCGTTACCCTGAGGCGCGAGCGGGAATTGCCGCCGTTGCACTTGGGCAGGCAGCAACTGGCGCAGCCAATGCTTACCACCTGGCAAAAACTGGTGAGGTAACCAAGGGTGGTCGCTACAAACGAGCCGCTAATATCGCTACGGCGACGCTTGCCGTTATAGCGGCACGTGGTAATCCAGGGCGAACGCGTCTCGCAGGCGGTATAGCGGCTGGCGTTGTTGTAGCCACAACATTACCGCACCTGCGTGGGATTGGCAAGCCGACTGGCAAAAAAATTCGTCGGTTATAATACCCACAGCTGAGGTGTATAGGTACCTCTGTTGACAACTGATAAATTTATCCATATAATAGGACATCTATGTTTGATAAATTCCCTAACTCTCAGGTTGATAGTGCACATGAATCGATTAGCCAGTCAAAGGAGCATTATACAAAAGCCTTTGAAGGGTCGGTAGTTCGAGCTAGTAAGCGCTATCCTGAGCTACCTTACCACCACCCTGGGCACATGAAAGATGTGATGGAGGCAGTTGGCGAGCTTGTAGAACTTTTGCCCAGTGATAGCTATCCGCGTGTGACCACTCCATGGCAAAAAGACCTCCTTGCCCTAGCGGCGGCCTGGCATGATGCTGGTTTTGACGATGATGAGGCCCAGGAGTATCCGACGAAGGAAGAATATGCAATAGCACTCATGAAGGAAGATATCAAGAGTAATGATATTGGCCTGACTGATCACGAGATTGCTTTTCTTGATCGGGCTATTAGGGGTACAATTATGGTGCCTGCGCTCCAACAGCGTGATACACCCGAGGCGAAGCTACTCCATCACGCTGATATGGCCTATATGACAGCTGATTGGGAGACATTCTGGCGCGGTGCCGAGGCATTCCATCATGAGGAGCATCCAGATATGTTATGGGAGAACTTCCAGAAGTTTGAGGCAAAATTCTTCCCAATATACATGGAGTCATTGAAAAACGACTTTCAATTACTTGGTATTGCTGAGGACGAAATCAAAAAACGATTGGATACTCTTAAATCTCACCGTAAGCGCATTATGGAAATGAGCAACCCGTGGCTTAAGCGACAGAATAATCAGTAATGACAAGCAGCATCTTCTCCTCTACAATAGAGCAAGAGAAGGAGGTGATAAAAATGAAAAACTGTGATATCTGCCCATTTGTGGCAGAACAAACAATTGATGACCCAGCGGTGGTCATGCGAACCGATCGATGGAATGCGGTGCTCGATCGTAATCAGCTATATCTAGGCAAGGGGTTTGTGACGCTACGTGAGCACAAGTCATCACTTAGCGAGCTCGATGAGACCGATTGGCGCGAGCTCCACGTAGTGATCCGCAGCATGGAGCGCGCAATTACTCAGGCCTTTGGTGCAGACGTGTGCAACTGGGAATGCCTGATGAACAATGCCGTCAAGGCTGGGCAGTCGACCCATGTGCACTGGCACCTCTACCCGCGCTATGCTAACGGTACACACTTTGCGGGGGAGGAATTCCCTGATCCAAAGTGGCCACGGCATCTAGAGAGTGGTGAGCACCGTGTGGGCGAGGAGCTGTTTGGCAAGATTGTCCTTGCGGTGCAAGAGAACTTACCACAGTCTTAAGGCAACCAGCGGAAGTAATACAAGGTACTTTGTTTATCTTCGTAAAAAATCGCATAGATAATTTATCATGCATCACCAATGATATAATAAACCTATGGCGATAGAACGAATTGTTGATACCAGTAGCCACGCGGATGATAGCGAGGAGCAACGCATTGAGGTGACGCTGCGACCACAGCGCTTTGCGGAGTATGTGGGGCAGGAGCGACTGAAGAAGAATTTGCAGTTGGCAATTGCGGCAGCCAAGAAGCGTGGTGAGCCGATCGACCATGTCTTGCTCTATGGCCCACCTGGCCTTGGCAAGACGACGATGGCGGCGGTGATTGCCAACGAGATGGGAGCTGGCTTGCGAGTCACCAGTGGTCCGGCGATCGAGAAAGCGGGCGACTTAGCATCGATCTTGACCAACCTTAATGATGGCGATGTGTTGTTTATCGACGAGATCCACCGCTTGGGGCGAGCTGTGGAAGAGATTTTATACTCGGCGATGGAGGATTTTAAACTCGATATTGTCATTGGCAAAGGGCCAGCGGCCCGCAGTGTCCGGCTTGATCTACCACGCTTTACAGTGATTGGCGCGACGACACGGACGGGGAGTCTTGCAGCGCCACTGCGCGACCGATTTGGGCATATCTATCGTTTGGAATTTTACACTCCAGAGGAGATTGCGCAGATTATCACGCGGGCGGCGACTATCCTCGAGACGCGCATCAAGCCAGAGGCATCGCGATTGCTTTCCACGAGGGCGCGCCTCACACCACGGATTGCTAATCGCTTGCTCAAGCGGGTGCGTGACTACGCGGACGTAAACGGTGATGGTATTATTGATGTAGCAACGACAACACAGGCGCTAACCCTGCTGGAAGTCGACGAGCTTGGCCTCGACCCAGCTGACCGCAACCTGCTACTCTCGATGCTCGATACCTATGGCGATAGCCCGGTTGGTCTGACGACAATTGCTGCTCTGACAGGTGATGAGACAACGACGATCGAAGACTTCTATGAGCCATATCTCCTGCAGATTGGTTTTATAGAGCGAACGCCGCGAGGCCGGCGGGTGACACCACGGGCACGACAGCATCTTGGCCGCGCAATGGAATAAGAGGTATGAGGTGATGAGCTGAAGATATGCTACAATATACCCATGAATTCACAACGATTGCAACGCAATGATCCACCACGGCCCGTCGCCTATGATGTCGATGGTAATCCACTCTATGCCGAGCCGCCCACGGCACCACGCGCGAGCAGCACACTCTACGATGTGAGTGGCAAAGAAGGCGCTCCCCACTACCATGCGCCGCGCCCAGAAGCGAATCTGCCACGGATATCATCAGAGGTGCGCCGCCGCCATGATGAATCAGTCATGGCCTTTCCGGATCTCAACCTGAGTGAGCAAGAATACATCATTAGTGTGGTGCGTCGCCACCCGATTGGTATGCTGCCAGCGATTGTTATGTCGACCTTGATGACAAGCATTGTCTTGGCACTGATGTTTAATTACGATTATATTTTTGACCTCCTCCACCTGCCAGCTTCTGCCTCTGGGTCATTTATGTTGCTGTGTATAGCGCTCATCTTGGCCTTTGTTCTTGGTGGCTATGTGTCGGTCTGGGTATATACGCGCAATATGTTTTATCTAACAAATGAGAGTGTTATTCAGGAGATCCAGACAAGTATTTTTTCACACACCGAGCAAACGGTCAGCCTGATGAATATTGAAGATGCCAGTTACAATCAGCGTGGTGTCCTCCAAGCAATGTTTAATTATGGCTCAATTCGCCTCAGTACGGAGGGTGACGAGACGACCTATCGTTTCTCATTCGTAGCCAACCCCAAGCAAGAAATTGCGACGCTTAATAACGCAGTAGAGGACTTCAAGAACGGCCGGCCAGTGGCAGATGACTAATACTAGCAGACGTTGATGATAAAAAACACCGAGCAGACAAAGCTTGGTGTTTTTGCATATCTACACAATAGAGACTTAGGTATTATTGCGGTTGGTCTTGGTGTAATCTGCCTCGCGCTCTAAGTTGGCAGTGAGTTTGTAGCCTTTGCACTGGTTGTCGGTGGTGCAGTCGGTGCCACTGTAGTGGTAGCTAGACTGGGCGCTACCAAGCTTGTGGCCATTTGGATCGGTAAAGAGCGATGGGTCAACCGAGCGCAGTGTCTTGCTATCGATTGTGTTAGGGTAGTGGTTATTTTTTTCAAAATACACTTCTTCCAGGCTATAGTACATCGCGTTAATGGCAGTCTTGCGCTGGTTGTCACGCTGCGTCGCTTCGGTCGCGATTTTCTCGCTGAAAAAGAGCCAGCTGCCCGTTGCAAGGAGAGCGATCACAACGATAAGCTCAATAACGGTAAATCCTTTATGTGCCTTCATGGTATTATTATAGCATGTCCATCACGAAAAATGTCTTCAAAAGGCCCGTTACTGTTTAGCGCTCCATATCAATAGAGCGATGGGAGCTGGAGGTTATATAAAAATAAATCGGTGATATCGAGGCTTCATCAATACAAACCAATCTCTGCGCGGACAACGGTAAGAGATTCTGGTATAATAAATTCTTGAAGGAGAGGGGACGTATGACCAAACAATCGAATACGACACAAACTACAGACGACGGCAAGCTCAAAGCGCTTGGCCTCGCAATGGATCAGATTACAAAACAATTTGGCGATGGTGCTATTATGAAGCTTGGTGAATTCCATCAGGCAGATGTAGCGGTGATTCCGTCTGGCTCGCTGAGCCTCGATCTTGCGCTGGGTGGTGGCTATCCTAAGGGGCGCATTATCGAGATTTATGGACCAGAGAGTAGCGGTAAGACGACGCTGACGCTGCACGCTATTGCTGAGATTCAGAAGCAGGGTGGCACAGCGGCCTTTGTTGACGCTGAGCATGCGCTCGACCCTAGCTATGCCAAGAAGCTTGGCGTCGATACAGACAACCTTTTGGTGTCGCAGCCAGATAATGGTGAGCAAGCGTTGGAGATTACGGAGACGCTGGTGCGGTCGAACGCCGTTGATCTTATTGTCGTAGACTCGGTGGCAGCATTGACACCCCAAGCCGAAATTGATGGCGATATGGGTGATTCGCATATGGGCCTCCAGGCTCGCTTGATGAGCCAAGCACTGCGTAAGCTAACGGGGATTATCAACAAGAGCAAAGCAACTGTTATTTTCATCAACCAGATCCGCATGAAGATCGGCGTGATGTTTGGTAACCCCGAGACGACAACTGGTGGTAATGCACTCAAGTTCTATGCCTCGCAGCGGGTGGATATCCGCCGAGTTGGGCAGATCAAAGTGGGTGACGACATTCGCGGTAACCGTACGAAGGTAAAGGTTGTGAAGAACAAGATTGCGCCACCCTTCCGCGTTGCTGAATTCGACATCATGTATAACGAAGGCATTTCCAAGACGGGGGATATTCTCGACCTAGCGGTGCAGCATGGCATTGTTGATAAGTCTGGTGCTTTCTTCAAATACGGTGGCGAGACAATTGGCCAAGGCCGCGACAAGACCAAAGAGTATCTCAAAGAGCACGCCGATACCTTGGCTGAAATTGATAGTAAAGTTCGTGAGACAGTGAAGGCAGCGGAAGAAGCGTAGTTTCATAGCTCATAATAAAGCTACGCTACCACCGATTTGTCGACTATGGTTATTTTACCTTCAGTGCAATGCAGATGCGAGTATTCCCGGAGCTGGTAGAGATTTGCTTAAGAGAGGAGAAAAAATGACTGACAATGATGACTTAAAAGACGAAAGTAGTGTGCTAGATGCGCTTCCCACGACGCAGATTGATATAACGCGCATAGCGAATCTGCGCGAGATACTCAAAGAGCACGGGCACAAGACGACAGAAATATGCAGCATGCAGCTTGGCTATGATAATCATCTCTATGTTTTGCTCTCGAGCAATATTCCAATGAGAGATGGGTGGGCTTGTTTTACAGAAATCAAGGTAGATAGTGTCTTTTCGGTTCTTGAATTTGTCATTGATTGGGAGAAAGAGGCGGTTAAACAGGTAATACACCTTGACCTTGGCCGGCGTTTTATTAATTTTCGCTATGTTCAGCTGATTGGTGATAAGCTGCTGCTGGTCTGCCCACGAATGGACTATGAGGAGCCGTCTATGAGTAATAACGCAGAGATTGTTGATAGAACTGGCAAGGGGATCATGCTGGGGTGCTTGGGTGATGCGGTTCGCGAGGTGATTGTCACAGAGAGTAGCGATATCATCACTAGTTATTTTGATGAAGGTGTATATGCGTGGTATAACCCAATTAGTGGCCTTGGAGTGAGAGCGTGGGATGATAAACTGCGAGAGAACTCTGATAAGACTCCAGCGTTCACGCGAGATGACGTCATTTGTATGTTCTTTGATGAGTGCAAGAATTTTTGGTATAAGGATATATCTGATTTTAAGCTAAGAAAGGTTAGTCCAGCAGGTGTATACATAGTATACGAACCTATTAATAGTATGAGAGCTTTTCTTGCCTATGATAATGCTAATAAATTGCTTGCTAATGGAGGGTATGACCAAGAGAATACGTTTTATGTTGTTGATGTATCCTCCGCTCGAGATGAGCACACGCTCCGACCAGCTGTCCTGATTGGGCATATGGTACCAGTAGCAAAAATTGAATTTATTTCTAATGGCGAAAACGTCGAGGAAATAAATAGCGATCAATCAGCTTTTCGTACCAATAAAGCTGTCTTCATCGATAAAGCATACAACATCTATCTCAAAGCATTTTAGTAGTGGGGTTGGCATAGCTCATTTCTAGAGAGGAGAGCTAGGTGACATGACTAAATAAACTTGCGTATAATAAATATATGCCAACAGAAAAAACCTACACTATTACTGCACTCACGGCACAGGTGCGGAATGCCGATCGAGTGAATGTATTTATCGATGGCACGTATGATTTTAGCCTTGATGTGGCGCAGGTGGTGGATTGTGGCGTGAAGGTGGGGCGGATGCTGACTGAGGCCGAGCTGACTGAGCTACGCCGCGAGGGGGAGTTTGGTAAGCTCTACGCGCGGGCGCTTGAGTACACTCTGATGCGGCCGCACAGTGCGCGCGAAATCCGTGACTATCTCCAGCGCAAAACACTGCCACGCAAGTATAAACAACGCAAAACTGGTACGTTGGTTGAGAAGCCTGGTGCTTCGCTAGCGGTTGTGCAGCGGGTGTTTGCGCGTCTTGAGCAGCGTGGTCATATCGATGATGAGGCATTTGCCCAGTGGTGGGTAGAGAATCGCCACCAGAGTAAGGGTGTATCGCGCCGCAAGTTGAAGGCAGAACTACGTGCTAAGGGCGTTGCACCAGAGGTGATAAACCAAGCATTAGTGCAGTCGAGGCGGACTGATGAAGACGAGCTAGCTAAGGTGATTGCTAAAAAACGCCCCCGCTACCCAGATGAGCAAAAGCTTATCGCGTATCTTTTGCGCCAAGGCTTTGCCTATGATGATATCCGAGCCGCTTTGGCGGGTGATGAATACTGATTGTGTTAGCGACGCTCGTCGGTCTTAATTGACTCTCGAGCTTGCGATGGCTTACGGAAGGGGTTGACGTATTCGCCACTACTCATGGCCGGTTGAGTGGCCTTTTGCTCGGGCTTTTTGGTCTCAGCCTGCGACTGGACGATGATAGCGTCGTTATTGATCTCGATAATTTGTGACCGATGGATAACTAGCTCAGCATCATTGAGGCGGTGGAGCCACGAGCGCCGGACGATGAGCTGCTGGATGACAAAATTACCCGTCTCGATCGTATAGTCGCTAATCTTACCGAGGCGTCGCCCGCGCTTGTCTTGAACAGTCATGCCCAAAAGGTGAAACTTGAGCTCGTAGAGGCGCTGGATCTTGATAACATCGGTGGGGGTGATGAGTTCGTCGACGGAGTCGATGATCATGCCGAGTTCACTCATCTCACGTACATCAGCGAGGCGAAGTAGCATGGTTGTGTCGTTAGCAAATGAGCCATCTACGGTGTAGGCAACGATGGTTAAGGTTGCTGGATCGACAAGCGGCTGGGCTAGACTGCCAACTTTGCCGCCCATTTGTAAGCTCATCACAGGATAGTTGGCGAGTGCAGATCCGAGCAGTATCATATGTGTAGTATAGCATTGTGCCGCAAAAAGCTCCACTGCGGCTGCGCAAAATGTTACTCAACAAATGGGTTACGCGAGCTAATCGGTAGTTGGCTGGCGCTTTGGTCTGATTCGCTGGCGGTTTTGAGTTGCTCGATTTTTTTGACAGTCGTTTGATCGACACCACTCGTGGGCTGGGGTGGAGCAGCCTCTGACGCCTTGGAGATCGTGGTGTTGAGCAGGAAGGTAATAACGGCTAAGCCGCCGAAGGCAATAATAACAAAGAGAATAATGTGGTAGCGATGGAGAAATTTGCTACTGGCGCGCCCGAGCGCGGCGAGTGAGAGATCGCTGTTCATGATCGGAGATATACCTCGATGGTTAATGTGTTGCTAGTAATACTATCGGGTGGTTGGCCCTGAGCGGTGCTGCGCGAGAGGTCAACGTTGGCTATGCGCATCTTTGTCAGGCTTTGCTCGACGAGATACATGAAGGTGAGAAGTTTGCGATACTCGACGGGATTCTTGACGGTGACAGAGGCGGTAGTCGCTTTGAGTCCGGCAATGGCAGGCAGGGATGTGCCCGTCTTGTTACTACTGCTTGATGAGCTACTTGACGAACTGCTCGATGAGCCGCTCTTAGCGTTGTCATCGGCAAAGGTGATGTCTGAAATAGTAATGCCAGCTTTGCGGGCAAAGTCGTTAAGGTCGTTGATAATCTGATCTTGATATTGGTAGCTTTTACTTTCGGCAGCGATCTTGGAGGCGCGCTCGACGGCATGATGCTGCGTTTTGAGCATTTTTTCGGTCTGAGAGAGCTCTTGCAGCTCAGACTCACTGGCGGCAGCTTGCGAGGCAACAGTGCTAGCATCGGCCGCAAAGCCATCAAGCCAGTTGTAGGCAAGGGCAAAGCCACCAGCTCCAATTGCAGTAATGGCTACCAGCGACACGGCGAGGATAATCCGGAGGTTTGTCGCCGTTAGCGTGAATTTTTTGCTCATTGTTGGCCGATTCCTTTCTTGAATGTGACACTGTAGGTTGAGGTGTAGGGATAACTACCAGCGTCTTTGTCTTGCAGCGTGATGGATTGGAAGCTGACGCTGGAGAAGATGGCAGAGTCATTGAGGCGGTTGCGTAGAGCAATAGCATCGTTGTAGCCTTTAGCGCGAATACTCAGCGTGGTGGGAGTACCAAAGGTTGTTGGGTCGATATTAAGCTGCTCGATGATAACGTTGGGCGGAAGACGATCGGCAATAAGCTTGATGAGGCGGGTGTACGAGACCTGTTGGTCGAGGATGGCTTTGGCGGTGGTAAGGTTAGCTTTGAACTCAGTGGCTTCACGCTTGACGGTGGCATATTCGGCAGTTTTGTTGTGATTGCGTTCTACGGCAGCTTGGTTGCGGCCACGCTCGGTTGCAATGAAGAAGTACACACCGCCGATTTCAGCCAAAACGACAAAGACCAAGACAAAGAGCAGCACGACATAGCGGCGCAGCAAGGTGTTGGTGCGGCTCGCAGCGAGCTGCTTTTTATACGCTGGTGGCAATAGATTAATCATTTCCAAATCTCCCCACTACTAAGGCTAGCCAGGCCTGCAACACTGATATACCGAGGCCGAAACTGCTTTTGTGGCTGCTGGAGCTTGCCAAAGTCAAGCTTTTGCCATGGATTAACGACGCGCACTGGCATGACGAGGTCGTTGGTGAAGAAGTCGCCCATGCCTGGTACATTGCTACCACCACCGACGATGACGATTTGCTCGATCTTACGTTCATCACCAATCCGGTCGTTATAATAGCGGATCACCTTGCGAATTTCGGTGCTAATGCGCTTAAGGCTTGGTTTGAGTGCCTCGGTGATGCCGGCTTGGCGTGGCCCAGGTGAGAGACCATTGAGCACCTTGAGCTGGTGGGCATTCTCGAGTGTGATGTTGAGATGCTTCGAGATATCGATAGTGAAGGTATTACCGCCAATTGCCACCCCACCAGTAAGGCGGACGGCACTTTTATCTAGCACAGCGATATCGGTGCTCGCTGGGCCAATATCGACGACGAGCGTGAGAAGGTTGCCAGCATCAGCGCTGTCGAGCACGCGCGCAATAGCGTTGATATTAGGTTCAACAACTACTGGCACGAGTCCCACCTCTTCAGCTGCTTGCAAACAGGCGTCGACCAGCTGCTTGGGCACAGCCGACATCACAACGTTGAGTTGCTCTTTGGTGTGCTCGATCACTTCATAATCAACGTAAAGTGAATCGAGCGGCAAGGGGATGTACTGGTCGACCTCCACCTGGATAGCGCCATCGAGGTGTGCTACTTCTTTAGCTGGGATCATGAAGGTGCGCGAGTAGGTGCGGCTGGTTGGCACACCAATCACTACGTGGTCGCTACCAAGGTTGCCAATGAGATGTTCGTTGATGAGTGAGCTGAGACGCTCGGCCAGGTAAGAATCATCAGGGTTGTCGAGGGACGTCTGGACTTCCTTGGGGTCGAGGTCGAGCGAACCATAGCCCAGTACGAGCCAGCGCTTGGGGTCAATTGACATGATTTTGATACCTGTCTGACTAATGTCGAGACCGATGATTGGTTTGTCGCGATAAAATAATTTTGCCATGATACGTTCGTTTCCGTCATTATAGCATAAGCGATATGATAAACGCTAGCGTTTTGATGAGGATTGTCATGGATTGGTAGACTGTTGTTTGTGGTGTGATAATGGCAGAAAAGACAGGCCGCTGGCCAGTGGCAGATCACACCATCGGATAAAGAGCTAATGCGTGGCTGAAACGCCGACGGAGAATAGGGAGTCCAGTCTTACTTAATCTGATTTGCCATATTCGAGATTGGTAACATCACCGAGGCGGCAATGAGCCCGACCATACCGCCCATGATGACGATCATGACGGGCTCGATGATGGAGCTAATGCCGTCGATCGCGACATCCACTTCCTCCTCATAATAATCTGCCACCTTTACAAGTACGGTATCGGTCTGGCCAGTCTCTTCGCCAACGGAAAGCATTTGCGCCACGATGGGTGGGAAGAGCGGATTTTTTTCGATGATGCTCGAGAGGTTGTGCCCATTCTTGACTTGTTCGGCAGCATCATTGAGGGCATTTTCGTAGACTTTGTTGCCCACCGCTCGGGCAGTCACGCGGAGGGATTCGAGCACTGCTACTCCCGAACCCATCAACGCCGAGAACGTGCGAGCAAAGCGGGCAACAGCGATCTTGGTGATGATATCGTTGATTTTTGGTATCTTGAGAATGATGGTGTGGAGCCAGAGTTTGCCTGCTGGTGTCTTGATATAGCGGCGGAAGAAGTATATCCCCGCACCGAGCGCAGCAATGATAAAGATTCCATATTGGATGATAAATGCGCTCAGTCCGAGCATAAACTCGGTAATGGCGGGTAGCTTGGCGTCCGGTCCGCCGAGGCCGCGCACAATGCTACCGATTTGTGGAATAACAAAGACCATCAAGCCAAAAAAGGCAGCAATAGTGATGACGATGAGCACGGTAGGGTATGTCATGGCACTTTTGATTTTTTTGCGCATACTGGCATTTTTTTCTTGTTGCATGGCTAGGCGTTTGAGGATGTCATCGAGAATACCAGCCGCCTCGCCCGCGCGCACCATGTTAATAAAGACGGTATTAAAGGTCTCTGGGTGCTTTTCGAGTGCGTCGGCAAGTGCCACACCGCCCTCGACATCGCGCAGCAGGTCGCCTGTTACCATTTGGAGGGCTTTGCTACTGGTGTGGTCGTGCAGCGAACCCATGGCGCGCAGCAACGGCACACCAGCCGACACCATGGCGCTGAGCTGACGGGTAAACATCACCAAGTCTTCACTCTTGACTTTGTTGCTACCAAAGAGAGCAAAGCTGGCGCGTTTTGGTTTGACCTCTTCAGCGCTAATTGGTCGCAGGCCTTGACGGCTCAGGCTGGCTAGGGCGCTGGCACGATCGGGAGCGTCGATCGTTCCATTGATGGAGTCATTTTTGTTCGTGATGGCGATGTAGCGAAATTGTGGCATGTTATTCCTTTGTGACGCGGAGCACTTCTTCTACGGTGGTGTTGCCGCGGATTGCTTTTATTAATCCATCGGTGAGCATGGTGGTCATCCCTTCGGCGACGGCTTGGTCTTGGATTTCGTTGCTGGTGTTGCCGCCGATGATCATCTTTTGGATTTCGCGCGAAGTGCCGAGGACTTCGTAGATACCCACCCGACCCTTGAAGCCGGTGTGATTACACTCATCGCAGCCATTTGGACTTGGCCGCCAGAGGGCCGCGATGGTGGTGTCTGTCGTGCCCCAGGGTGTCTCACCACCGACCTTTTGGACGATAGCCTGGGCTTCAAGTTGATGGATGTAATAGAAATTTTGCCCCGGTGCAAGGTGGAAGAGGCGGACGATTTCTGCAACTTCTGTTTGGTCGGGTTCATAACTCTGGCGGCAGTTCATACAGAGGCGGCGCACCAGGCGCTGGCCCACCACAGCCTTAACGGTACTGGCGATAAGGAAGGGCTCGATCCCCATATCAAGCAGGCGTGGCAAACAAGTGGCGGCGTTATTGGTGTGGAGTGTACTAAATACCAAGTGGCCCGTTAGGGCAGCTTGGACGCCAAGATTAGCTGTCTCGCCGTCGCGGATCTCACCCACCATGATAATGTTTGGGTCTTGGCGCAGCAGAGCGCGCAAACCACTGGCGAAAGTCATGCCGGCTTTACTATTGGTTTGGGTTTGGTTGACACCGGGGATCTTATACTCTACTGGATCCTCAATGGTTGAGATATTGACCTCTGGTGTATTAAGCATCGACAGGACGGAGAAAAGTGAGGTAGACTTGCCGCTCCCGGTTGGGCCTGTCACGAGGATCATCCCATTGGGCTCGGTCAGTGCTTGATTAATAACAGCCAGCGAATGACCCCAGTAGCCGAGCTGCTCGAGTGTCACTGCTTGGTTCGATTCGTCGAGGATACGCATCACTACCTTCTCACCATCAGCGATGGGTAGCGTGCTGACGCGCAGGGCATACTGCTTGCCTGCAACTTTGATCTTAAAGCGACCGTCTTGTGGTATGCGGCGTTCGTCTATCTTGAGGTTGGAGAGGATCTTAATGCGGCTTACGAGCGCACCGAGCACATTCTTGGGTAGGCGGTTTACTTCTTTAAGGACGCCATCAATCCGGTAGCGTACCTGTACGAATTGCTCGCGAGGCTCGATGTGGATATCGCTGGCGTTGCTGCGGATGGCATACTCTAGCAACAGATTAACCGTCTGGGCGATTGGTGAGTCTTCCGCTACCTCTGCTTCGGTCACTTTTTGGTTGGAGCCATCATCCTCGCGCTGGATGTCGATCACTTCCTTGAGCTCCTGCGTCACATCGCCGCGGTATCCCTCAAGACACTCCAAGATATTACTGCGCGGCGCAATGTAGACACGAGTGTTGGTGCCAATTTCCTTCTCGATAAAGTTGACGGCTTGCACATCATCTGGGTCGTCCATCGCTAGGTGGATGAGCCCATTAGGGTCGATCTTGAAGATGACAGCGTTATACTGGCGGGCAATCCGCTCAGGGATGCGCATGAGGATGTCGGAGGGGATGTCGCGGGGGTCAAGCTCGATGTAGGGGATGTCGGCGTAGGTGGCATAGAGCTTGGTAAGGGCACGCTCGTCGATGAGGTTATTTTGCAAGACAATATCTTGCAGCCGCAAATTAGACGACGCAGCCTCACTCACCAGTGGTTGAAGCTGCTGGCTGGTTGCAGCGCCACTGCGCTCGAGAAGTTTGACGATAGTAGAATTAGATATATGCATAGTACTTACGCTTATTGTAGCTCATTATGCTTATGCTGACTAGAGGATAGAGCGATATTCGTATCAACGGAGGTAAGGCTGTGCTATACTAGAGCCAGTATGCGTGTTATCTGTCAATCACTTGCTGATACGTTACAACTTGGGCAACGCCTTGGCCAGGCATTGCGCGGTGGTGAGGTGATTGTGCTAGTAGGGGATATTGGTGCAGGCAAGACAACGCTTGTTAGGGGGGTTGCGCGTGGCCTTGCCATTACCGATGATATCCAGAGTCCAACCTTTACGATTAGTCGGTTGTATCATGGGTGCGATGATATCCAGCTTGCGCATTATGATTTTTATCGTTTAGGCGATGCAGGGGTAATGCAGCTTGAATTGGCTGAAGCGATTGCTGAGCCTCGCACAGTGACTATCATCGAGTGGGCTCAGGCTGTAGCGGATGTCGTCCCACCCGACCACCTGACGATCACCATTACTGCACAGAGTGAGACGGTCCGCTGGCTAGATATTGAGGCTGGTGGTACCGTGTCGACCCAGCTTCTCCAGGAGGTCTCAGCATGATTATTTTGTGGAATAGCGCGGGGATGGTCGTGGAGCTAACATTGGTAGATGACACTGGTGCTCAGACGAGCTATGAGTGGCCAGCTGGCCGCACCCTGGCGCGTGATATGCTGGCTTATCTGCGTGATCGCTTGGCCGAGCATGGCAAGACATTAGCAGATATGACTGGTATTGGGGCCCGGCCTGGGCCGGGGAGCTTTACGGGGCTGCGGATTGGCCTGACGGTGCTTAATACACTTGCGCACGAGCAGCACATCCCGATAGTTGGCGCATCGGGTGATGATTGGCGCGCTACCTGCCTTAAGCGGCTAGCACATGGCGAGGATGATAACATTGTCTTACCTCAGTACGGCGCAGCTGCACATATCACCCAGCCAAAGAAGTAACTGGTGCGAAGCATGAGGGTAATAAATTGTTACCTCTGTAAATAGATAGACTGCTATATTGCCAGTTGCGCAAATTGGCCAAAACGCGATACAATATATTAGTCTGTAGATAGTTTTAATGTTTGATAATACCGGTGTGGGCTGACGTAAGTCTGATGTAATAAAAACAACACATATCCGGAGAAAGGAATACCATGATAGAAGTACTCTTCGCGGCGATTGGCGTGGCGCTTGGTTTTGGTAGCAAGTACGCCTACGATCGTCAGCAAACTACCAATGGTCAACGGACAATTGACAAAGAATTGGCTCAAGCCAAGCAGCACGCGGGTGACATCGTCCTCAAGGCAAAGGATGAGGCGCTGCGGATCGAGAATGAGCGCCGCCGTGCAATGCAAAAGACAGAGAATCGCTTGCTCGAGCGCGAGGCGAGCTTAGATCGCAAACTCGACGAGCTTGATCGCCGCAGCGAGAAGCTCCGCAAGAGCGAGACAGAAGTCGATGAGCTCAAGAATGAGATCCGTGAGATTCGGGGCCGGCAGCAGGCTAAGCTCGAGAAAATCGCTGGCCTCACCAAGCAAGACGCTGCCAGCAAGCTGATGCATATGACCGAGCGTGATATCCGCCAAGACCTGACTGGTCTGGTTGATAAATTGCAGCGCGAAGCGATGGATGATGCTGAGGAGAAGGCTCAGATGATCCTCGTGACAGCGATGGAGCGCATGAGTAGCGAAGTGACGGCCGAGCGCACGGTGACTGCCATTAAGTTGCCCGACGACGATATGAAGGGTCGCATTATTGGTAAAGAAGGGCGCAATATCCAAGCTCTGCAGCGAGCTACTGGTGTTGACATCTTAGTGGACGACACGCCAGGGATGATTGTCCTCAGCAGCTTTGATCCAGTGCGTCGCCAAGTGGCACGCCTGAGCCTCGAGATGCTAATGAAAGACGGGCGGATCCACCCTGGTCGCATCGAAGAGGTTGTGGCCAAGGCAAACAAGCAAATTGACAAAGAAGTCGTGAGGGCTGGTGAAGATGCGGCGCGTGAGATTGGCGTAGCTGGTATTCCAAAGGAGCTGCTCCACCTTGTGGGTGAGCTGAAGTTCCGGACGAGCTACGGCCAAAACGTCTTGAAACACAGTACTGAGATGGCCCAGATTGCCGGGCTAATCGCAGCAGAGATTGGGGCAGATGTGCGTACTGTGAAGATCGCTACACTACTTCACGATATGGGTAAGGCAGTGACGCACAAGATGGAAGGCAAGCACCATCACATTGGGGCAGAGCTGGCCCGCAAGGCAGGCCTGAGTGAGGCAATTTGCCACGCCATTGAAGCTCATCACGATGACATTGAAGCCACAACACCCGAGGCAATTGTCGTGCGAGTATGCGATGCAGCCAGTGCTGCTCGGCCTGGTGCGCGCAACATGAGCGCCGAGAACTTCGTCGAGCGAATGCGCGACCTTGAGAATGTTGCGACCAGCTTCCGTGGTATCGACAAAGCCTATGCAATTAGTGCTGGGCGCGAAGTACGCGTCATTGTTCGGCCAGAAGTAGTGGATGACCTGAGCGCCATCAAGCTTGCGCGAGATATCGCTACCAAGATTGAGAGTACTATGCAATACCCTGGTACAATCAAGGTCAATGTAATCCGCGAGACACGGGCGATCGAATTCGCCAAATAGGGGCGGATGTATCTATCTCCTGTAAACGATAAGCCGGTCAAGCAAATTGGCCGGTTTTTGTTTTGTAGATGTATCATATGGGATAAGAATGCCCAGGTGACCGAGCGAGTAATAAACCCTTGTGTGCAGTATTGCATGCTTGATGAGCCTTTCTCATCTAAAGAGACAATATGTTCCAGTATCCAAGCTCACAGTATCAACGTAGCAGATGCTTTTATGTGTTCCTTAAGGTAAATGACAGGAGCATGAGTAGATGCAAGCTAGCTTATGATGCAGCCTCGCCCTGCTTCTCGGCAACGATGACGACTCGGCCAGTCTTGGCACCACCTAAGTCGCAGCTGTAGAGTGTTAGGCGGGCGTCTTCTGTTGGGGCTTCAATCTCAACACTGGTTGGTTTGACATCAAATTTCTTGGTTATTTTGTAGTTGTAGCGTTTGCCTTGGTAGTCGGCGAGAATCTGGTCGCCTAGAGCGAGCTTATCGATATGAAAGAATGGTGATTTTTCTACTGTGCCACCAGGCGTTGGCTGGATACTAAAGCGGTGGGCTGCCACGACGAAGTTGCCGCCCTTCTCAGGGTTGCCGTGGTCTGGGTAGCGCCACCACGCACCACGGTCGAGGGCGAGTTTGCCATTAGTACCGTACGGGATATTAACGCCGATCTTGGGGATGATAATACGATTATCTTTGGCTTCAGGCTTGGCGAGTGTCGCTACAGTAATTGGCTTGGTAAAGTGCGGTGCAATGATCGGTGATGTAGTGAGCAGAAGTAGATACCCTCCCACCAACAAAAAGAGGGCTGCGATAGTGCCAAATATCCAGTTTGGTATCGAAATGCGCGGCAAACGCATACGCGAACGACGTGGTGTAGATGGCTGTCGTTTTGCTTTATTCATCGCTAGCATAATAACTCCTCATCTCTGTCTATTATACGGCACAAGGAGCAGCACGCCAATAGCATGACCAGCATAGTATTGGCAGATGGACTCCATTAGGTAGCTCTACTCTAGAATAGAGTAGATAGATCAATCACTAATCTAACTCTGGTGTTGATAGTTAAATAACAGTATCCCTTATAGCGATATCAAAAAATAACTCGCGAGCAGAGAAGTTAATATTGAAAAGGCTAGTATGGAGGCGTAACCTAAAAGCCACCCACCCAAAGTAAGGGTGGGTGGCATAAAGTAGTGTTGTATGGCAAGGTGAGCTACTATTGCTTAAATGGCTGCGCGAGCGTGAGACTCTCATCTGCTTCGGCAATGCGGAGTAGCTCGTTATACTTCGCCACGCGGTCGGTGCGCGAAAGTGAGCCAGTCTTGATCTGTCCACAGCCCAGGCCAACTGCCAAGTGGCTGATTGTGGTATCCTCAGTCTCACCAGAGCGGTGGCTCATCACGGTGCGCCAGCCAGCGTTTTGGGCAAGCTGCACGGCTTGAATTGTCTCGCTGAGTGAGCCGATTTGGTTGGGCTTGACGAGGAGTGTATTCGCCGCATCTTGGTCAATCGCTTGTTGGATGAGGCTTGTATTCGTGACGAGTAGGTCATCACCCACTAGCTGGACGTGGTCGCCGAGGCGCTGGCGGAGCTGCTGCCAGCCAGCCCAGTCGCCCTCGGCCAGGCCATCTTCGATACTGACAATTGGGAATTCGTCGACGAGGGCAGCTAGCCAGTCGATCATCTCGCTACTGGTCAGGCTCTTGCCTTCACACTTCAGCTCATAACGGCCGTCATGGTAGAACTCACTCGAGGCTGCGTCCATTGCAAAGACGACATCTGTACCAACAGTGTAGCCAGCATTAGTAATAGCTTCGCTCAGCAAGGCGAGCGGCTCGCGGTTACCCTGGCGGACGCGTGGTGCATAGCCACCTTCGTCGCCGACAGTGGTGGGGTAGTCGTGTGCTTTGAGGACTTTGGCAAGAGCGTGGAAGATTTCGGTGCCCATGCGGAGCGTGTCTGCAAAGGTTGTCGCACCCTTGCAGATGATCATAAACTCTTGGATATCGGTCGCAAAGGCGGCGTGCGCACCACCGTTGAGGACATTCATCATTGGCAGGGGAAGGCTTGGCGTGCTGTCAGTTTGTTCGGCAATGTAGTGCCAGAGTGGTTGCTGCTTGGCATTAGCAACAGCCTTGGCAGTAGCCAGGCTAACGCTGAGGATGGCATTAGCACCGAGCTTAGACTTGTTATCTGTTCCATCAAGAGCAAGCATTGCATCATCAATCGCTTGCTGGTCGCTCGCATCGTGGCCTACCAGTGCAGGAGCGATAACGTCGTTAACGTGGGCAACTGCCTGGCTTACTCCTTTGCCGGTCCACTGATTGCCGCCATCGCGTAGCTCCAGTGCTTCGCCCGCACCGGTGCTTGCCCCGCTCGGGACGGCCGCTCGGCCTAGCGTGCCATCAGCAAGGATGACGTCCGCTTCGACGGTGGGGTTGCCGCGGCTGTCTAAAATTTGTCGTGCTTTTATGGTTTGGATAGAGTAGTTGTACATATCTTCTAGTATACCATCGAATGGAAGGTGATCGCTACT
Source organism: Candidatus Saccharimonadota bacterium (assembly GCA_030528025.1). Taxonomy (GTDB): domain Bacteria; phylum Patescibacteriota; class Saccharimonadia; order Saccharimonadales; family Saccharimonadaceae; genus Saccharimonas. Next base: position 1,805 of record JAUMZP010000001.1, on the reverse strand, counting down.
ACCGTTGAAATAGCATGAATCAACTGCGAAAATTTTCATGCCAGACAAGGATATTGACAAAAGGTCATTTTGTAGATTCAAGCATTGTATTTGCTGACACACATGGTACAATATAATTACGGCAACGGTTAATGAAGCGGAGGGTGGCAGTAACCCTGCGTTCTTCGTTTCGCACCTACACAGTAAGGAGGGCTATTCCCATGACATTCAAAAAAGTAGGTATCCTTAGCGTATTGGCAGTTGGCTCAATGGCGGCGGGATCTTTGCTGTTTAATACAGCACCAGCGTCGGCAGAGAGTTTCGGGCCGACCGCCAATGACAACGGTACGTCCGTTGTCCAATACTACGATGGGACGAAACTGTTTTGCGTTTCTGATGCAAACTACCCCGACGGCACACCTGGCACGACAGCCTTTACGGTTGCGCCAACCCAAGGTAATGGTCCAAGTTATGGCCGAATCCTTGGTGCTGGCGAGACTGGCTGTGTCAGTCTTGAGACAGCACCAGAGGGAGCAGCATATCGCTACTGGCTGTTGTCTCGCACCGATGGATCGGTGTACCAAGGCGATTTCGTTCGCTAAATAACTACTCACTGAAATACCCGATATACCCAAAAACGAAAATGAAAACCCCCGTTGTCGCGGCCCCCTCCTGAGGGGGCTTTTGGGACCTCAAATACGGAATGATTGGTAGGCATATATAGCACTCGCGCCAATAGTGCCGTATAATGGAGGCATGACAGGAACACTTATCATCAGCCGGCACGGCGAAAGCGAATGGAATCTACAAGGTAAATGGACAGGTTGGACGGACGTAAGTCTTACCGAGAAAGGTAAGAGCGATACGCGTCAACTCGGCGAGTTCTTGCGTGGTCGCACCATCGATGCGGTATATACCTCGGCGCTCAAACGGACACATGAGACACTCGATGCGTTGATGGAAGGTGCAGACAACCCAATTCGCTCAAGTGATGCTGCAGTAGTACACGCCTCCGAGCTGAACGAGCGTGATTATGGCGACCTAACTGGTAAGAACAAGTGGGAAGTTAAAGAAGAGATTGGCGAGAAGGCTTTTAACGGTATTCGGCGCGGCTGGGATTACCCTGTACCTGGGGGTGAGACGCTCAAGGATGTGTATGAGCGCTCGATTCCGTATTTTGAGTCAGAGATCTTGCCACGGCTCCAGGCAGGTGAGACCGTACTGATCGTGGCGCATGGCAACACGATTCGTGCGCTTATGAAGTATCTTGACCGAATCCCTGAGGAAGATATGGGTACAGTAGAGATGCCCTTTGGTCAATTACTTGTCTACACATTTGAGCCCGGTACAGCATACCCTACTGCGTGTGATGTACTTAAAGCAGATATTGTACCACCCAAGGCATAATTAAATATTGCGATACGTTTTATAGATACACAAAGTTGGTGCTTACGTGTGTTGTGTTTACGTTGCTTGGATGAACGCCGCAGAGTGGTCTTGTGCTTGCGGGCGGCATTGGCTTTGACGGTAAGAACAGTAGACAGGTTACCATATTGTGTGGTATGATGGCAAAGTCTTGTATCGCGGGGTGTGGCGCAGCTTGGTAGCGCGCACCGTTCGGGACGGTGAGGTCGCTGGTTCAAATCCAGTCACCCCGACCATATTTTGCTCCGGCAAAGAATGGTCGCCCGTGTGATATAAAACGTATCGGGGTGTGGCGCAGTTGATAGCGCGCGCGGTTTGGGACCGCGAGGTCGCTGGTTTGAGTCCAGTCACCCCGACCATTGAATCAACACTCAAACCCACGTCATGGAAGCCCCATGACG